>NZ_JBTRDW010000002.1:0-711851 GCF_054823405.1 Kluyvera sp. 1366 | reverse complement strand
GACCTGAAGAAAAAGTCGATCACCATGGGTAAAGGATGTTAAAAAGTGTTCACCATGTCCCCGAACACCTGTCTACCATGTCCCCGGACTGTACAGGGAGAGGGCCGGGGTGAGGGCATCAAATCGCAGAGGACTAAGACACCAGCTCCTGCGCATACAAATACAGCGCCTTCAGCTGCGCCATCTTCTCCGTATTTCCCTCATGCAAACTCGCCAGCGACTCCAGCTCCAACAGGAACGCCTGCACGCGCTCGGCATTCAGCGCTTCGCGGCGATGCTGCAACCAGCGCTGCTGTTCGGCGTCATCCAGGGTGCCGGGGAAGTTGCGCGCACGGTAGCGGAACAACAATTTAGCAATGCGCTTATCGTCGAAGGTCAAATCCAGCGCCGGTAAATTCTGCGGCGGCGTCTGGCGGATGATATTCATGCCAGCGCGATCGGCATCGCTAAAGAAACCGTCATACAACTGCGCGTCAACATCATCTGACGGGGTAAACGGCTCGGCGTCGGCAAAAAGCGCCACCACTTTCTCACGCACTTCCGCGTGGTCACGCAGCAGCTTGAGGTTTGCAAGGCACTGCTGACGATCGATGTTGAGGCGCGCGGCATCTTCCGGACGCAGCGTGCTGGCAGGCGCCAGCACCGGACACTTATTAATGTGCACCAGCTTGATCGGCACCGCAGGCAGATCGCCCAAATCGCTGTGGCGGGTATATAAACGCTCGCGCAGTTCGTCAGATTCCAGCGTCAGCAGCGGCGACATATCACCGGCCAAATCGGCAACAATCAGCGCGTTACGGTTATCCGGATGCCACGCCAGCGGCACAATCCAGCTGGTGTTACCGCGCGCCGCACCGAACATGCCGGAGACGTGCACCAGCGGTTTCATCTGCGGGATATCAATCAGCGTCATCAGTTTCTGTTTGTTGCGATGGGTAAACAGAAACTCAAACAGCTTCGGCTGCTTCTCTTTTACCAGTTTTGCCATCGCCAGCGTGGCATAAACGTCGGACATCGCATCGTGCGCCTGTTCGTGCGCTACGCCGTTGGCCTTAGTGAGATGCTCCAGCTTGAAGCTGGGGAAGCCATCGTCATTCTCCGGCCACTCAATGCCTTCCGGACGCAGCGCGTAGCAGGCGCGCATCACATCGAGTAAATCCCAGCGCGAATTGCCGTTCTGCCAGCTCCAGCCATAAGGATCAAAGAAGTTGCGATAGAAGATATTGCGCGTCACTTCATCATCAAAACGCACATTGTTGTAACCAATCACACAGGTTTGCGGCTCGCTAAACAGGCCATGAATGCGTTCGGCAAACGCCGCCTCGGTCACGCCGCGCGCTTTGGCGGTTTGCGGCGTAATGCCGGTGATCATCACCGCTTCCGGCTGCGGCAGATAATCGTCGGCTGGCTGGCAATAAAACACCTGCGGTTCACCTACTGCATTGAATTCTTTATCGGTACGCAGGCCCGCGAACTGCGCCGGACGGTCCAGCGACGGGCTTTTACCGAAGGTTTCATAATCGTGGAATAAGAAGGTGAACTCAGAGGCGGGCACGGCGTTATCCTGGCAATGGAGAATCAACGCACAGGATAGTCGTCCATGGGTAGCAGTACAACCTCGATCATCCTCGCTGCGAGCAGGCGCGCAGCATTTATGCGCAGTTCATACTTTTTTTCAATTTATTCAGATCTGTAAGCGCTATTTGCCGTAAAACGTGCGGCGGTAAATTCATTTTTTGATTTTGAGGAAGAAGTGTTGAAAAGGCGTCTGCTGGTAACTGTATCTGGAATAATTATTTGGGCATCGTGGGCGCAGGCTGACGACAGCATGCCATTTCCCCTGACACCCCCGCCGATTGATGCGGCTTCATGGGTGTTGATGGACGCCACCACCGGACAAATTCTCACCGCTGGCAATCCGGATGAAGAGCGTAACCCGGCCAGCCTGACCAAACTGATGACCGGCTATGTCGTGGATCGCGCTATCGATCAGAATAAAATCAGCCGCGATGACAAAGTCACTATCGGCAAAGATGCGTGGGGCGCAGGCAATCCGGTGTTCAAAGGCTCCTCGCTGATGTTCCTCAAGCCGGGCGATCAGGTCACGGTGCGCGACCTGATGCGCGGCGTGATCATCGATTCTGGTAACGATGCCTGCGTAGCGCTGGCGGACCACGTGGCCGGCAGCGAAAGCAGCTTCGTCACCATGATGAACAGCTACGTGCAGAAACTCGGCCTGTCGCACACCCATTTTGAAACCGTGCACGGCCTCGATGCGCCGGGCCAGCACACCACCGCACGCGATCTGGCGGTGCTGTCGCGCGCCATCATCAGCGGCGAGCCCGATTTCTACGCCATGTACGGGGAGAAAACCCTGACGTGGAACGGCATCACCCAAAACAACCGCAACGGCTTGCTGTGGGATCAAAATCTGCACGTCGATGGGCTGAAAACCGGCCACACCGAAAGCGCCGGTTTTAACATCATCGCTTCCAACGTCGTCGGACGTCATCGCCTGATTGCGGTGATCATGGGCGGCAAGAGCCCGAAAGGGCGTGAAGATCAGGCGCGCAAGCTGCTGGTGTGGGGCCAAAACAGCTTTGATACCGTGCAACTGTTCCACGCAGGCAAAAAAATCGGTAGCGAAAACGTCTGGTACGGCAATCCGCATAAGGTCGATGTCGGCACCACGCAGGATATCTACCTGTCGCTGCCGCGCACCGAAGTGGCCAACGTGATGGCGAAATACGTTATTGATCGCAAAGATCTGGAAGCGCCGCTGAAAGCGGGCGAGCAGATTGGCGAAATTCAGGTGATGGACAAAGATAAGCAGTTGGCCAGCTATCCGCTCTACGCGCTGCAAGCGGTGGAAGAGGCAGGCATCATTACGCGCATCAGCGATTACGTGAAACAGAAACTGTAATCTGTCGCGTCTTTCCGCGTCATCATCGTCGCCGTGATGCGGCGATGATGACACAATCGCTGTTGGCGTTGCAGACCAGAAAGGTGTGCTGGTGTACGATGACATGATTTTCCGATCGCCATTCATGGCAACCGTTTTAATGCACGCACCAAACACGCTGCGTTACATCAATGTTTCTATTGAGAAAACCTGATGTAACGTCCATGTTGTATTTCAGCAAAACCTGAAAAATAATTGCGTTCGACCCTGATGATGCAGCCGTGCCCAGGGTAACATAGCGCGCAAATTTTTAGCGTTCCCGGACAACCATGTTACGCGCTGACAAGCCCATCTCGCAGATTGAGTTCTGGTTCTACCGCCACTATCGCACCGTACACGGCGTGCGTATCGCTATCGCCTTTGTGCTGTGTTTCCTGTTTGTGCGGCTCACCGACATTCCCGAAGGCACCTGGCCTCTGATTACGCTGGTGGTCGTGATGGGGCCGATTTCCACCTGGGGCAACGTGCTGCCGCGCGTGGTGCAGCGCATTAGCGGCACCTTTGCCGGTCTGATTTCTGGCCTGATCGCGCTCAAGCTTGAGCTGTTTTCACTGCCGGTGATGCTGGTGTGGTGCGCCGTTGTGATGGTGGTCTGTGGCTATCTGACGCTGGGAAAACATCCCTACATGGCGCTGCTGATCGGCATCACGCTCGGCGTGGTGGTTGGCGCACCGGCCGGGGATTTCACCATCGCCATGTGGCGCGGGGGCGATGTGATTCTCGGTTCACTGATGGCGCTGCTGTTTAGCGCCATCTGGGCGCAGCGCGCCTACACCCATTGGCGCATCCAGTTATCGGATGCGTTTATCGCCATGGCCAAACTGCATCACACCGGCTTCTCCGCCAATCTGCTGGAGAAGCCGCGGCTGAATAAACCTTTTCAGAAATTGCTGAGCAGCGTAATCAAAATGCGCGCGCTGCTGGAGCCGGCGAGTAAAGAGACGCGCATTCCGAAATCGGTGTTTGAGGCGATCCAAACCATCAATCGCAATCTGGTCAACACCATGCAGATGCAAATTGATGCATGGTGGTCGTCGCGTGAAAGCCACTTGATTATGCTCAACGCGCCTGCGCTGCGCCGCACCCAGCAGATGACGGAAGACACGCTGAATGCGCTGGCCACGCTGATGGTGAAAGGCGAAACCGAGCAGATCACCGCCAACAGCCACGCGCTGGAGGAGATCACCCAGGAACTGGAGCAGCTGATTGCTAATCGCAGCGGACGTTCCGAAACCACGGCGATTTACGGCTACGTTTGGCTGAGCCTCGAACAGGCGCGTCAGCTGGAGCGTATGACTGATTTAGTGCGTCTGGCGCTGCGTAAATAGTTTTCTCAGGCAAGGACTTAATGTGAATCACCCTTTCTTTGCGCTAAGATAAGCGCCAGTCCGAATTTAGCGGTGAGAATTGCAACCCTGGCGGCCAAGCCGCTAAGCTAAACGTTATGACTATTCCGCCTGCCGACGCAGGCCTCAAGAAAGGTGCCAACATGGAAAATGCCAAGCAATCATTTCAGGACGTACTGGAGTTTGTGCGTATGTTCCGTCGTAAAAACAAACTGCAGCGCGAAATCGTGGATAACGAGAAGAAAGTCCGTGATAACCAGAAACGTGTGCTGCTGCTGGACAACCTGAGTGAATACATCAAACCCGGCATGAGCATCGAGGCGGTGCAGGAAATTATCGCCAGCATGCGTGTAGACTATGAAGACCGCGTTGATGAGTACATCATCAAAAACGCTGACCTCTCCAAAGAGCGTCGCGAGCTGTCGAAGAAGTTGAAAGCGATGGGCGAGCCAAAAGCGCAATAAATTTCCATTCACCACTCATCTTGAGGTCGTCATTTATGACGACCTTTTTATTTGGGAAAAAGATAACCCCAATAACTCTTCTTGCGATTTAGAGTTATTGGGGTTATCTTTTTATGCTTTCAGGACGCGGTAAGGCAATGGCATGGATAGCAGATCATTAATGGCCGAGATCAAGGCCGATGGCTGGGAACTGATACGTGTAAACGGTAGCCATCACCATTTTGTCCATCCGGTAAAAAAAGGGCTGGTGACGATACCGCACCCCAAAAAGGATTTGCCGATCAAAACGGTGAAAAGTATCAGGAAACAAGCCGGACTGACTGTCCATTAATTTGAAAGAGGTGACGTATGTTTTATCCCATCGCGATTGAGGCGGGTGACCAAAGCACGGCATTTGGCGTCACGGTGCCGGATTTGCCGGGCTGTTTTTCTGCTGGAGATACGCTGGAAGCGGCGGTAACAAATGCCAAAGAGGCGATTATCGGCCATCTGGAGCTGCTGGTAGAATTAGAGCAGGACATCCCGGCGGTTTCTGAATTGAAATCGTTGATGAAAGATCCGCAATATGCAGGTTATGTTTGGGTACTTATCGATGTGGATGTCACTCGCATTTTGGGCGGGTCCGAGAAAATCAACGTAACCTTGCCAAAACTGCTGATTGACCGTATTGACCGCTGCGTAGCAACGCATCCCGAATTCAAAACCCGTTCAGGTTTTTTGGCGCAGGTCGCGCTTGAGCGCATTGCGAAGACCCGTTCATAAGCTTCGTAGGAAACCCATTCGCGGCGAACTGGCCCGCAGTAACGGGCAATTCATATGAAACAGCGCGACGAATCGCGCTGTTTTTTTTATTCCGCCGCTAACTCCCACCATAGCTTATCCAGCGCGTAGTAGCGGTCGCGTTCCGATTCAGGCTGATTCAGGTCGCGTTTCCACGGCTTCGCCAGAATAAAGTGCAGGTTCTTCACTTCATCTTCGCGCCACATCTTACTGTGCTGGAACGGCAAGGTTTTCAGCGCATTGTATTTGTACGAAAGCGGCAGCCAGCGATCCTCGAACACTTCATTAAGCAAATCCTGCTCGGAGAACGGATAGCGGCGCAGATCGGTAATCCCCGCCACTTTCTCCTGCAGCCACGCAAACACCGCCAGATCCGGCTTCAGCACCAAAAAACCGCCGTTCAGGTAGCGATCGAGCGTGGACGGTGCCGGTTCGCCGCGATCCTGCCAGGTATAGTGACAATTCTCTGGCTGCCAGCTGGCGGGATAACTGGCGATCTTGTTGGGATTGCAGCGACAGGCGTGGCACGCTGCCAGCGCATGCTTGCCCAGATCGAGCGTAAACAGCTCATCCATGTTGCGCAGCACCAGCATGTCGGCATCGAGAAATACTACGCGCTCACAATCAACCAGCTCCCACGCGCGCAGCTTGCTCCACACTTCTCCGAACTGCGCCGAGGCGTAATGCTGCTCCAGTTCGGCGTTTGGCATCAGCGGATCCACCGGATGGATCACGCAGCCCAGCGCCTGCAACGCTTCACGCGTCTCCAGATCGATGGCGTCGGTGACCATGACAATCAGCGGCCAGCGGGTTTCGCTGCGCTTCAGCGAGCGGTGCAGCGCCTTCACGCCAATGAAATAGTCCGGCTGCGTTAACAGCGTTACCCATGCAAACATGGTTTCTCCCCTTCAAACTTAATCAAACAAAGCAGTGACATAGTCATTGCTAAAACGGCGTTGTGGATCGAGCTGGTCGCGCACCGCGCGGAAAGCGTCCCATTGCGGATAGATATCGCGCCACTGATAGCGCTGCGGATCGTAATATTTGCCCCAGTGCGGACGTCCGCCTTCGGCCGCCAGCAGCTTCTCGACTTCAGTGAGAAAATGCAGGCCATCCTGCGACAGCGAACCGTCATCAGCGTAATAAACCACAAAGCCAAAGAAGCAGGTGGCGTGCTGATACGCCGGGCTGAGCCAGCCTTCAGACGCGCCGGTACAGCGCAGAATGATCGGATAGTGCATGTGCGGATGATTCTCGGCATACCACGCTTTGATCTTGCTGATAATCTGCGGCGTTTTCTCCAGCGGCACGCCGATCTCGACGTTGATCTGCGGCACGGCAATGCCGCGACAAAATAGCTGATAGATATCGCCGCTGATGTCGGTGAAATCGCGGAAGCGCGTCACGGTGCGGAACTGTTTGCCGCCTTTGCCGTGAATCTGCGTATCGCGATGCATCTGCGCCAGCGTCTGGTCGATGGTGTCATTCAGGCTGCTGTCGGTGTCATCGCCATGCTCAATCACCTCGCGCTGATTGGCGTGCCATGCCTGCGAATCTTCAGCGCTGGCTTCGTGCGCGTTCCACACGTGCATCAGGTTGTCATCGACAAACCACCAGGCTTTGCTCATCTCATACTGCTGGTTCCATTCGATCAGATCGTTCTCCAGCGTATCGGCGGAGACGGCGAATTTGTGGCAGGTAAACAGGCGGAAAGGGCGGGTACGCAGCGTCACGGCCGTCACAATGCCCAGGCTGCCGAGCGAAACCTGTGCGGCAGCGAAATCGGGCTCACCGCGCACAAATTCACGCACGCTACCGTCAGCTAACACCATGCGGATGCGCAGCGCTTCATCGGCGATGGAGCTTTGTGCTAAACCCTGGCCGTGCGTGCCGGTGGCCATCGCGCCCGCCAGCGTCTGCACCGCAATCACCCCCGGCGACGAGGCCAGCATGCGATCCATCTCGGTTAAGGTGCTGTAAACCTGCTCCAGCGGCGTACCGGCGGCAAAGGTGACGCTCTCTTCGTCATGGGCGATCACGCCGTTGAACGCGCTGAGATCCAGCAGCAAATCCTGCTCATCAACGCCCAGCATGCGGCCCGGCGACAAGCGGTTGCCCAGCACGCGCACTTTGCCGCTGGCGGTGCGCAGCAGTTGTTGCAACTCCGCTTCAGTTTGCGGCTGTTGTAACTGACTACGCTGACCAACCACCGAGTTTTGCGCCCAGTTCCACAGTGCGCTGTCCCGATCGGTATTCTGCGTATGGCGTAAGGGATAAAGGTGGGGATCTTTGTTCACTACGGCGTTCCTTAGTCTGTGGTCTGTGACGGTCCCAAATTTAAAAGCGTAGACCATCAGCGCGCAGCCGCAGCCTACGGGGCTTTGCGCACATAACGCAGCGTGGCGGTGACGGCTAACTGGCGGTTGCGACGGATGCTGTCTTCCTCGCTATCGTTCGGCGTGAACAGCGTGTGAAAGGTGTAGCGATTGGAGACGTGATGCACACAAATGCTGCTCAGCAAGCGGTGCACATCTACGGTATCCAACCCAGCAATAAACAGCCCTTGCTGCTGGCCGCGCGTCAGAATGTCATCCAGCACATCGAGTGCACTTTTGTTCAACGCCTTGATGCGTTCGGATTGCATGATGTAGCGCCCGCGCAGCAGGTTTTCGGTACACACCAGCCGCATAAAATCCGGGTGCGAAACGTGGTAATCAAAGCTGGCTTCCACCAGTTTGGTCATCGCCAGTTCCGGTGCCATCTCGGCGAGATTAAGGCCGGTTTCATGCTGCCGAATCGCCTGATACACCTGCTCCAGCACCTCAATATAGAGCTGCTCTTTATTGCCGAAGTGATACACCACCATGCGTTTAGTGGTATGCGCGTGCTCAGCGATCTGCTCCAGCCGCGCGCCCTGCATACCGAACTCGGCGAACATTTTCAGCGCACCAGCAAGAATGCGCTTCTTAAGCCCTTCAGGGTCATTTTTTCGTTTAGGTGTGGTGTTCGACATAGCGCTTATAGTAACAAGTCCATCAAAAGGGGGAGGATAGCACAGCCCTTTCTCGCGTGTGGCGATGCGAGCGGCGCGGCGGCTTTATGCTTTTCAGGAATAGCATTCCTGAATAAATCATAATGCAGGAATAAGCATCTGCGTATACTGCGGTCAACTGTCGTTACGACAGCTAATTTTGACTCGCGCAATTATAACGATTAGGAAGCACTTTATGCACACACGTCTGTCAGCAGTAAAAAATAAATTCCTGTTAACGGCTGGCGCCTTGCTGCTGGCCAGCGCGGCGCTGTCGCCGCTGTCCATCGCGCACGCGGCGGACAAAACCTCGGTAAAAGTCGGCATTATGAGCGGCGAAGATGAAGACGTCTGGCGCGAAGTGATCAAACAAGCGGCGGCGAAAGGCTTAACGGTGAAAACCGTCATTTTCAACGATTACAACCAGCCGAACGAAGCGCTGCAAAACGGCGAAGTGGATGCCAACGCCTTCCAGCATCAGCCGTTCCTCAATAACCAAATCAAGGTCAATCACTACGACATCGTACGCGTCGGCGATACCGCCGTGTGGCCGATTGGTCTCTACTCGAAGAAAGTCAAAAGCGCCAAAGCGCTGAAAGAGGGCGCGGTGATTGGCGTGCCAAACGATCCCTCTAACGAAGCGCGCGGTCTGGTGCTGCTTGAGCAACAAGGCCTGATCAAACTGAAGCCGGGCGTTGGCATCGCGGCCACCACCGCCGATATCACCGCCAATCCGCATCATCTGAAAATCAAAGAGCTGGATTCCGGCATCATCGGCCGCTCCGTTCCTGACCTCGATGCCGCCGTGGTCAACACCGATTGGGCGCTGAAAAGTGGCCTGACCGCCGAAGATCGCATTGCGCAGGAGCCGGTAAAAGATAACCCGTACAACAACTTTATTGCGGTGAAGAAAGAGAACGTCAGCGCGCCGTGGGTGAAAACGCTGGTGGCTTCTTATCAGAACGATGCCGTGAAGACCGTGTTTGACAAGGTCTACAAAGGCACGGGCGAAACGGCCTGGTAAGGAACGATAAAGATGACGTTATTCTCAGCAGCCGAAACGCCCTTTACCGCCGTGAAACGCGGCGTGGCGGAAAGTGCCCATGACGAGGCGCAGGTGAAGTTTCGCGACAGCGGCAGCGTGGTGCGCCTGCAAGGTGTGTCACGTCGTTTTGGACAAACCCAAGCGCTGCGCGACATCTCGTTGACGGTGCAGAAAGGCGAAATCCTTGGCCTGATCGGACGCAGCGGCGCGGGGAAATCCACGCTGATCCGCTGTCTCAACGGGCTGGAACAACCTGATGAAGGCGTCATTGAAATCGAAGGCCGTAACATCACCGGCCTGTCAGAAAAACAGCTGCAAACGGTGCGCAGCCGCGTTGGCATGGTGTTCCAGCACTTCAATCTGTTATCAGCAAAAACGGTGGCGCAGAACGTCGCGCTGCCGCTGAAAATCGCCGGCATGGAAAAAGCGCAACGCCAGCAGCGCGTGGCGGAACTGCTGGCGCTGGTGGGATTGGCGGACAAAGCGCAAAGCTATCCGGCGGCGTTATCCGGCGGCCAAAAACAGCGGGTTGGCATTGCCCGAGCGCTGGCGGCCAGCCCGGCGCTGCTGCTGTGTGACGAAGCCACCTCGGCGCTCGATCCGGAAACCACGCGCTCGATTCTGGCGCTGCTCAAATCCCTGAATCAAAAACTCGGCATCACCATTTTGCTGATTACTCATGAGATGGAAGTGATCAAATCCGTGGCGCATCGCGTGGCGGTGATTGATGCCGGTGAAATCATTGAACAAGGTCCGGTTTGGCAGGTGTTTGCGCATCCGCAATCGGCCCTGACGCGCACGCTGCTGCGCGGTTTGCTGCCGCAGCTGCCGGAAAATATTGCAGCGCGCCTCAGCGATGACAAGCAAGGCGACGCCATCTACAGCGTGCACTTTGCCGGTGACGATGCGCAGGGCGATCTGCTCACCCGCTTTGCCGGTGCGCTGCCGGGCAAATTCCGCCTGCTGCAGGGCGGCATCGATCACATCCAGCACTACGCGGTGGTGCGTTTCTTTATTGCGCTCCCGGCAGCCAACGCGGCCGACGAGCAGCAGATTCTCAGCTGGCTGCAGGCGCAGCAGGCTCAAGTGGAGTTGGTGGGTTATGTCGCCAGTCATGATTGATCTTTTACTCAATGCGTTAGGCGAAACGGTATTAATGACGGTGATTTCCGGCCTGTTTTCGCTGGTGGCGGGCTTGCCGCTCGGCCTGATTCTGGTGATGACCAGCCCCGGCGGCATCGCCGAACATCGCGGCGTTAATCGCGTGCTGGGCCTGATCATCAACAGCTTCCGCTCGCTGCCGTTCATCATTCTGCTGGTGGCGCTGATTCCCTTTACCCGTTTTCTGGTCGGCACCTCGCTCGGCACCTGGGCCGCGATTGTACCGCTGTCGATCACCGCCACGCCGTACTTCGCGCGCGTGGCGGAAGTGTCGCTGCGTGATGTCGATCGCGGCCTGATTGATGCGGTGCGCGCCATGGGCGCCAGCAAGCTGCGCATTGTCTGGGACGTGCTGATCCCGGAAGCGCTGCCCGGCATCTTGTCGGGGTTTGTGGTTACGCTGGTGGCGCTAATTGGTGCTTCGGCCATGGCCGGCGCGATTGGCGCAGGCGGACTGGGCGATTTGGCGATCCGTTATGGCTATCAGCGTTTTGAAACCTCAGTGATGATCGCGGTGATCGCGGTGCTGATTGTGCTGGTGTGCGGCATTCAGTGGCTCGGCGACCGGTTAGTGCAGCGTATTGATAAGCGCCATTGATTATCACTGATGCGCGATAAATCGCGCCGCTACGAATAGGTGCATCTACGGTAGCGGCGCAATCTATTGCGCATTGTTTTGCCAAAGGAGAATGCTCATGTCGCTGAATCCACTTCAGCTCACGCTCGAAAACAGCCTCGAACAACACAGCGCCGCTTATCTCAAGGTATCGCAGGCGATATTCCAAAATCCTGAAACTGGCAACAACGAATATTTTGCCAGTGAGCGACTCACGCAACTACTTAGCGCTGAGGGCTTTGCGGTCACGCGCAACGTCGCCGGACATGAAACCGCGTTCTACGCGGTGAAGGCCAGCGACAAACCGGGCCCCACCATCGCTTTTCTCGCGGAATATGACGCGCTGATCGGCATCGGTCACGCCTGCGGTCATAACCTGATTGGCACCACCAGCGTGGCGGCGGCCATCACGCTCGCGCAGGTGCTGGATCAAACCGGCGGGCGCGTAGTGGTATTAGGCACGCCAGCGGAAGAGGGCGGATTGGGCGGACCGGGCGGACCCAAAGGCAACGTGAAAAAGCGCTTTGTCGAAGCCGGCTACCTCAAAGATGTCGACGTGGCGCTGATGGTGCATCCTTCGGGCAAAACCCGCCTGACTGAATCGACGCTCGCCAATAATCATCTCTATTTCCACTTCTACGGCAAGCCGTCGCACGCCGCCAGCGCGCCCCATGAAGGGATCAACGCGCTGGATGCGCTGGTGCTGCTCTACAACGGCATCAGCGTGTTGCGTCAGCAACTGCCGGATGGCGTGCGCGTGCACGGCATTATCACCAACGGCGGCCAGGCCCCGAACGTGATCCCGGAATACGCGTCGGCGCATTACTACATCCGCGCGGACAGCCGCGAAGTGGTGGAATCCCTTGAGCCGCGTCTGCGTGCCATTGCTGAAGGCGTGGCGCTGGCGACCGGCGCGCGCGTCGAGATTGACCATCAGATTGGCCCGCGCGATTTCAAACTCAACGCAGCGCTGGATGCCTTGCTGCTGGAAGAGTTCACCGCGGCAGGCGAGCAGGTTGATCTCTCGCCGCAGCAGAACAAAGTCTCCACCGATGCTGGCGACATCAGCCACGCGGTGCCGACGGCGCATCCGTGGCTGAAAATCGGCCCCGACGATCTGATTTTCCATACCGTGCCCTTCCGTGAAGCGGCCAACTCAGCGCGCGGCTATCAGGCGCTGCTGATTGGCGCGCGCGTGCTGGCTCGCACCGGCTTACGTCTGCTGACCGATGCGGACGCCTTAAACCATGTCAAAGCGGATTTCGCGCGACAACCATAAAGGAGAGTGTTGTGTCGCAAACCTATCGCAGAAAACTGAAAACGCTGGTCGGCGCCAGCAGTGTGATTTCCGCCGCCAATGACAGCCAGCCTGGCTTGGGCATCACGCGCGCCATCGAACTGGCGAAAATTGCCGAGCGCGAAAAAATCACCGGCCTGTTCACCGCCGATTTGCTGCAGGCCGATGCGGCCGGATTAGCGGGCACCACCGGCACGCAAGATCCGCTGATTGCGCTGGCGGCATTGAGCCAGGTCACTTCGCACATCGGTTTAATCGCTACCGTCAGCACCAGCTGGCTGCATCCGTATAATCTGGCGCGTCAGGTCGGCACGCTCGATCACATCAGCGGCGGTCGCGCGGGCTGGAACGCGGTAACGTCATCGGTCGGCGAGGAGAACTTCGGTGAAAGCCAGCTGCCGCCACCGCAGGAGCGCTACGCGCGCGCCACAGAATTTATTGAAGTGATGAACGCGCTGTATGACGCCAACGAACGCGCGGCAGCGCAGCGCACCGCCAGCGGCGGTATTCGTCTCGACCACAGCAAACTGCATCCGATTCACTATCGCGGCGACTATTTCCAGGTGGCGGGACCGCTTAACGTGCCGCCGCCGCCACAGCGCCGTCCGGTGCAGTTCCAGGCGGGCCAATCCGACGCGGGCGTCACGCTCGGCGCACGTTATGCCGAGGTGATTTACACCTCGCAGCCCACGTTTGATGCGGCGCAAACCTTCGTGGCTGATGTGCAGCAGCGGGCGCGACGTTTTGGCCGCGAACATAATCCGCCGCTGATCATGAACTCGTTCCACGCCATCATTGGCGACAGCGACGCCGATGTGGCGCGCCGTCTGCGCGATAAGCATGAACGCATCAACTATGAACAGGGCAGATTACGCGTGGCCGATATGCTGGGCGGCGAGGTAGATCTGCGCGATGTGCCGCTCGACCAACCGCTGCCCGCCGCGTTGATTCCCGAACTGGCGCAGGTGCATCGTCGTCAGGGGCGCGCCGCCATTTTCCGTGGCTATGCGTTGGAAGGATTAACCCTGCGCGAGCTGATCATCAAAGCCGAAGAGACCGGCCACTGGTTTGTTGCCGGCACGCCAGAAACCCTGGCCGATGCCATCGAACAGCGCTACCGCGCCGGCGTGCTGGATGTGATTTCGCTGCATGGACTCGGCCAGCCCGATCAGCATGATTTGCTGCTCAACGGCCTGCTGCCAGAACTGCGTCGCCGCCAGCTGATCGATACCGATTATGTCGGCAACGATTTCCGCAGCAGTCTGGAGCTGGCTCCGCTACCAAACGCTATCGATTAACCCAAACCAGGTGCGCGCTTATGCGCATCTGGTTGGCGGTCGCCATACGAAGCGCCATTTCAAGTTAAAGCTCAGTCACTGCAAGCAAGGTTACGGAAGCTGCGCCGCATTTTGTTTATCCGATCCGTCATAATCCTTTGAACTGCAAAAACAGTTTTCTATTATCGGCCTTCTTTGTTACGCACTAAGCTCCCGCCTGTACAAAATGCTTCATGACCTGAAAGAAGCGCCTTATGTATCAGGATGGTCGCCGTTTTATCGGCAACGCCGCCTTTGAAAACGGCTGAATCTGTCCTTCGATGGATTAAGGCTTTCTTCACGCTTTATTACGCTAAGGAAATCACAATGAATCAGATGAATAATTGTGCATCGCCTGCTGTAGATGTTATATTAAAATATAATATCAGGAGGTGCTCTATGTATACAACTCGCCTTAAAAAGGTCGGCGGATCCATCATGCTGGCGGTTCCCCCCGCCGTGCTGAAAACGCTGGAGCTGTCGATGGGCAGCGAAGTGGGTATGACTATTGATAATGGCTGCCTGATTATTGAACCCCAGAAACGGCCCCGTTATTCGCTTGAGGAACTGCTGGCGCAGTGCGATCCGCACGCCGAAATGAGTGAAGAGGATCGTGAATGGATTGATGCGCCTGCGGTGGGCAAGGAGATCCTGTAAATGGACAGAGGGGAAATCTGGCTTGTTTCACTGGATCCGATTGCCGGCCACGAGCAAAGCGGAAAACGTCCGGTGCTTATCGTATCGAAGGCATCATTTAACACGCTCACCCGGTTGCCCGTTGTTGTCCCTGTGACCAGCGGCGGAAACTTTGCTCGCGAAGCCGGTTTCACCGTTTCACTGGACGGGGCGGGAACAAAAACAACGGGCGTGATCCGCTGCGACCAGCCCAGAACCATTGATATGGGAGCCCGAAATGGTAAGCGACTGGAGCGCATACCCGACGCTGTCGTGAATGAGGTGCTGGCTCGACTGGAAGCCATTCTGAGCTGATATTTTTTATGTAACCTGAACGAGGGCGCTGTCACATACAGCGCCCTCATTTTTTATAACAACAAGTGATTAAAAAATCTTTTGCTGGTAAAAACAGTTTCTCCTTTCCCCGCCAGCGGCACTGGCGTAGTCTCCCCCTTGCTCTATGCTGTCGTAGACAGCGCCCAACGCTTCACAACCTGAAAGAACCGCCTGTTATCAGGACGCTTGATCCGTTTACCGGTGCAGACCTCTGCAAACACCGGGTCGCAGAACATCGCGACGAAGGCCCGAGTTTTAACACGATACGTCCTTTACTGCGCCAGCCTGCTAGTCTGAATTTGCACCGTGCCGGAATTCTCCTGGCTAACCTGTACCCTCAGCGCCTTTTACCTTACGGACTGCGGCCTGCATTGCCGCAAGGCTTTCCTGCTGCGTGGTCGTAAAACTGCACCAACAATAAATTTTCAGACACTGCACCAGTCCAGTGCGCCACTTTAACCGCGCAGAGCGGGAAGTGACGCACGCAGCCTTTTCGACCTGCACCAGAAAACTCAACTGCGCCAGCTCACGGCTGGATCCTGACACCGCCTTTTCAGGCCATTTAACCAAAAAGGAGAACATGAACCGATACCAGAGGGGAATCAGGACGATCCGGGGGATGACCCGCTAAGGCGGGCCGCTGCTCAGAGAGCACAACCGAAGCCCCACCACACCTCAACAGCGACCGCCCCGGCGCATAAAAAGCAAAAAGCCCGCTTAGTTTCCTAAGCGGGCTTCTCTAAATTTGGCTCCTCTGACTGGACTCGAACCAGTGACATACGGATTAACAGTCCGCCGTTCTACCGACTGAACTACAGAGGAATCGTGTGAACGAGGCGCATATTAGCGATGCCGATCCCCGTTGTCAAAGCCCGACTGCACACTTTTGGTTTAAGTGCGCGTAAAAGCAGCGGAATGCTGCTTTTCTGCCTTGAATGATCAGATTCTAAACTGCCAGCAAGATCTCACTTTAAACGCAATTCCTTTGAGATGTTAGATGCATGTCAAAGTTTTGTTATTTGCCGATTTTAAAACAATCATTTCAGTGCTTTTATGATGAAAGTTTCAAATGCAAGTTAGATGAAATAAATGAACTGCTAATCATCACCGGCGAAATGAGTTGCTTCATCTGAAACGGCATTTCGAAAATAACTGGCTGATTAGTAGCGGGTTACACAGAAAAGATGCAGTAAACCGATAGCGTTAGACCAGAAGCCTTACCTCTACAACCACAAAAAAAACGCCAGCGACGTTGGGTGAATGTAAAAGATATTTTTCATTCGCGGTCTCAGCCAACCTGAGCATGTTAACGAATAAGAAGGGTTACCTATGAAATTCAAAAAAGCGTTATTAACTTCCCTGTTAGTTTGCATGTTACCTGCCGCCGTGATGGCAAAAGACCTTCAGGTAGGCGTTTCTATGGCGCTGTTCGACGACAACTTCCTCACTATTCTGCGCAACGCAATGCAGAAAGAGATGCAAAAAGACAACATCAAAGGCCAGGTTGAAGACGCCAAAGGCGACGTGGCACAGCAGCTGCAGCAGGTGCAGAACTTCATTGGTCAGGGCGTTGACGCCATCATTGTTAACCCAGTGGATACCAACGCGGTGAAACCGCTGGTGGATGCCGCAGCGAAAGCCGGCGTGCCGCTGGTGTTCGTCAACCGTAAACCGGCAGGCGAGTTGAAAGACAAAATGGCGTTTGTCGGTTCGGATTCTGAACTGGCGGGCCGTCTGCAAATGGAAGCGCTAGCTAAAAAGATGAACGGTAAAGGCAACGTGGCGATTCTGCTGGGTGACCTGGCTAACGAATCCACCCGTGAACGCACCAAAGGTGTGGAAGCGGTGGTCGCCAAATATCCGGGCATTAAAGTTGTGCAGAAACAAACTGCTAAATTCACCCGTAATGATGCGGTGGACGTGGTGAGTAACTGGCTGACCGCGGGCGATGACATTCAGGCGATTGCCTCTAACAACGATGAAATGGCAATCGGTGCGCTGCAGGCGCTGGGTAAAAACCCGAATCACATCCTCGTCGCGGGTGTGGATGGTACGCCGGACGCACTGCAGATGATCAAGAACGACAAAATGGTCGCCACGGTCTTCCAGGATGCGAAAGGTCAGGGCGAAGGCGCGGTACAAACGGCGGTCAAGCTGATTAACGGCGAGAAAGTGCAGAAAGTGGTCGATATCCCGTTCCAGCTGATTACCAAAGATAACTACGAAAAATTCGCCAGTCAGAATCAGAAATAAACCGTAACCGACTCAGCCGTACGGAGGTGATGTATGACCGCTTTTGCGCTTGAAGCCGAAGGCATCAGCAAGTTCTTCCCCGGAGTGAAGGCACTCGACAATGTCTCACTGCGTATTAAACCGGGGTCGGTACATGCCCTGATGGGTGAAAATGGCGCGGGCAAATCCACTTTAATGAAATGCCTTATCGGGATGTATCGTCCCGATAAGGGTACCATTCGCATTAAAGGGGAGCCGGTGCAGTTTCAGGACACCATGGATGCGCTGCGTTCCGGCATCTCCATGATTCACCAGGAACTCAATCTGGTGCCTTACATGACCGTGGCCGAGAATATCTGGCTCGGCCGCGAACCGATGAAGTACGGCTTTGTTGACCATGGCAAGCTGAACAAACAGACGCAGGAACTGCTGAACAAGCTCAATATCCGTTTAAAAGCCGATCGTCTGGTTGGCGAGTTGAGTATTGCGTCGCAGCAGATGGTGGAAATCGCGAAAGCGGTGTCATGGAATTCGGACATCGTGATTATGGATGAACCGACCTCCGCACTGACGGAAACCGAAGTGGCGCACCTGTTCACGATCATCCGCGACCTGCGTGAGCAGGGCAAAGCCATCATCTATATCAGCCATAAGATGGATGAGATTTTCACCATTACCGATGAGATCAGTATTTTCCGTGACGGATCGTGGGTCGGCAGCAACAGCACCAGCGAATACACGCGTCAGTCACTGATTACGCAAATGGTGGGCCGTGAATTAACCCAGCTGTTCCCGAAATTCAACGGTGAAATCGGTGGGGATGTGCTGACGGTGCGCAATCTCACCTGCAAAGATCGCTTCACCGACATCAACTTCACGGTGCGCAAGGGCGAAATCCTCGGCGTAGCGGGATTGGTGGGTGCCGGACGCAGCGAAGTGATGGAAAGCCTGTTCGGCATGGAGAGTTTCGACAGCGGTGAAATCCTGATTGATGGCGTGCCGGTCAAGATCGATTCGCCGTCAACGGCGATAGAGAAGGGCATGGCGTTCCTGACCGAAGACCGTAAAAAGTCGGGGCTGTTCCTGGTGTTGTCGGTGATGGAGAACATGAGCATCGTCAACATGCCCGATTACACCCATAAAAGCGGTTTTGTCAGCCACATCAAAATGGCGCAGGACTGCATGGATCAAATTCGCAAGCTGAACATTAAAACCCCCACCATGGATCAGATCATCAATAACCTCAGCGGCGGTAACCAGCAGAAGGTGCTGATTGCCCGCTGGCTGCTGGCGCAACCGAAGATCCTGATTCTTGACGAACCCACGCGCGGTATCGACGTGGGGGCAAAAGCAGAGATTTATCGCTTAATCAGTGAACTGGCGAATCGCGGCGTGGCCATCATCATGGTGTCGTCCGAACTGCCAGAAATTCTCGGCATGAGCGACCGCGTGATGGTTATGCACGGCGGACGTATAACCGGCATCCTCGATAAAGAAGAGGCCAATCAGGAATCCATTTTGTCGTTGGCATCCGAGTGAGGCGTGAGACACCTATGAGTAACGTAAAAATTACGGCCCCGCAGGCCGCAGAACAGAGTTCTTTCTTTGGCAATTTGCGTCACAAGTTGCCAAAAGACACCGGTATTTTTGTCGTGATGGTAGGCATTGCCCTGATTTTTGAAATTGCCGGTTGGTATGTACGTGACCAATCTTTCCTGATGAACACCAACCGCCTGGTGCTGATTATTCTGCAGGTGGCGATCATCGGTATTATCGCAGTGGGCGTGACCCAGGTCATCATCACCACCGGTATTGACCTGTCATCCGGTTCGGTTATTGCCCTCACCGCGGTGGTGGCGGCCAGTCTGGCGCAAACTTCAGACAGCCTGTCACCGATGTATCCCTCGCTGGTGAACCTGCCTGCGGTGATTCCCATCGTCGCCGGGATTGGCGTAGGGCTGCTGTGCGGTGTAATGAATGGCGTGCTGATCACCAAAACCGGTATTCCGCCGTTTATCGCCACGCTCGGCATGATGGTGTCGGCACGCGGTCTGGCGCAGTACTACACGCAGGGTAACCCGATTAGCTTCCTGTCAGATGGCTTCACCTCCATCGGCCAGGGCGCGATGCCAGTCATTATCTTCCTGGTGGTGGCGTTCCTGTTCCACATCGCACTAAAACACACTCGCTACGGCAAATATGTCTACGCGATTGGCGGCAACATGACCTCCGCCAAAGTGTCTGGTATCAACGTTAATAAGTACCTGATCATCGTCTACACCATCGCCGGTGCGCTCTCTGGCCTGGCGGGTGTGGTGCTGGCGGCGCGCGTCAGTAGCGGCCAGTCCAGCATGGGGATGGCGTACGAACTGGATGCCATCGCCGCAGCGGTTATCGGCGGCAGCAGCCTAATGGGCGGCGTGGGGCGCATCACCGGTACGCTGATTGGTGCAGTGATTCTTGGCCTGATCAAGAGCGGCTTCACCTTTGTCGGTGTTGATGCTTACGTGCAGGACATCATCAAAGGCATCATCATCGTCGCAGCGGTTTCTATTGATATGCACAGAAACCGTAAAAAAAGATAATACGCTTCATACTTCACGCTGTAGCGGCGTTGGCTGCGAAAATTCCCCCCGGTCACATAGTTAACTATGCTCCCGGGGCTGAATTTTCTTGCCGCCTTGCTACAGCGCGAATTATTTTGCGTAGTGACATTGTGCACGGTCGGTTCCCTCTCCCGCGCGCGGGAGAGGGTTCGGGTGAGGGACAACGCGCACCGCCGCCCACATAAGTTTTCCAACTGGCTAACCCCATTCTTTCCCGCTCGTTTTTTTCCATTCCCGCCGTTTCTGTTCACTTTCTGTGTTTTCTGCACCAAACCAGCCCATCCGGTCATCACTTTTTTGCACGCCTGACTCGCATTTTCTGCCCCACGGCGGTGCATATTGTTTAACGCTCACGCGAATCACGTCATCGCCCACGCTTATTAACTCCTTCGAGGTAATCACAAACGCTTATTTTCCGTGCCGTTAGGAAAAATCTGGCAACGCAATTTTGCATCGCGAACAAACCTGGCCTGCATATTGCAACTTCATTCCCACAAGCCAGCAGGCTGAAACACCCAACTGGGTATTCGGGGATTGACGGAGGCAACATGAATTTAAGACGACTCAAGTATTTTGTAAAAATCGTCGATATCGGCAGCCTGACTCAGGCAGCAGAAGTGCTGCACATCGCGCAGCCTGCGCTTAGCCAGCAGGTGGCGACGCTGGAAAATGAACTCGATCAGCAATTGCTGATCCGCACCAAGCGCGGCGTAACGCCCACTGAAGCCGGAAAAATTCTGTATGCCCACGCTCGCACCATTCTGCGCCAGTGTGAACAGGCGCAAACGGCGGTGATCAACGCCGGCCAGGCACTGAACGGCCAGGTTTCGATTGGTTTAGCGCCGGGCACCGCCGCATCTTCGCTCACCATGCCGCTGCTGCACACGGTGCGTGAGCAGTTCCCGGATGTGCTGGTGTATCTGCATGAAAACAGCGGCACCTCGCTCAATGAAAAAGTGATGAACGGCCAGCTGGATATGGCAGTGCTGTACGACCGTGCGCCAACGGCGGGCATCAACAGCATTCCTTTAATGAAAGAAGAGCTCTATCTGGTGGGCGCAACAGCGTGCCCGGGTGCCACGGTCGATCTGGCCGATGTGGCGCAGATGAGCCTGTTCCTGCCACGCGATTACAGCGCGGTGCGTAAACGTGTCGATGAAGCGTTCTCGCTGCGCCGTCTGAGCGCGCGCATTATTGGCGAAATCGAATCCATTTCGACGCTGACGGCGGCGGTGTCCAGCGGTATGGGCGTGACGGTGCTGCCAGAATCTGCGGCGCGGGCGCTGGTGAGTTCAACCCATGCGTGGATGGCGCGCATTAACAGTCCGTCACTCAATCTGCCGCTGTCGCTGAACATCTCGGCGCGTCTGCCGCTGTCGCCATCGGCGCAGGCCGTGAAGAATATTTTGCTGTCGCTGCTGAATAAGCCAGCGGTAGAGGACCGTGAATTGATGCTGGTGGGATGAGTTAAGCGCACTTTTTCCCTCACCCTAACCCTCTCCCATTAATGGGAGAGGGGACCGATCCCGCCGATATTAGCCAAATAAATCACCTTACCAACCAACCGCTCGATCAGCTCCCTCGCCCGCTTGCGGGAGAGGGCGGGGGTGAGGGCGTCCTTCAAACTACCCCTTATTACTATTCCGCATAACACACGGTTTTTTATTATTTGTTGCGATGACATCAACTTCATAACATGGACGAAACAGGGGCAGGAACCAGGAGAAAAGGGTGTGAATTTCCAGCAACTTAAAATTATACGTGAAGCGGCCCGTTGCGAGTTCAACCTGACCGAAGTGGCGAATACGCTGTTTACCTCCCAATCCGGAGTCAGCCGCCATATTCGCGATCTGGAAGATGAACTGGGCGTGGAAATCTTTATTCGTCGTGGCAAGCGACT
Organism: Kluyvera sp. 1366; assembly: GCF_054823405.1. NCBI lineage: Bacteria > Pseudomonadati > Pseudomonadota > Gammaproteobacteria > Enterobacterales > Enterobacteriaceae > Kluyvera > Kluyvera sp. 1366. The sequence continues at coordinate 690,084 of NZ_JBTRDW010000002.1, read as the reverse complement.
GTTAGGCATGACCGAACCGGGCAAGGCGCTGTTGACCATTGCTGAGCGCATCCTTGATGAAGCGGGCAAAGTGCGCCGCTTAGCGGATGTGTTTACCAATGAAACCAGCGGCGTGCTGACCATCGCCACCACGCACACCCAGGCGCGCTACAGCCTGCCGCGCGTGATCAAAGCGTTTCGCCAGCTCTATCCCAACGTGCGCCTTGAGCTCAATCAGGGATCGCCGCAGGAGATCGTCGCCATGCTGCTGGCCGGTGAAGCCGATATCGGTATCGCCTCTGAGCAGTTAGTGAATAACAGCAGTCTTGCGGCATTCCCGTGGTTCAGCTGGCATCACTCGCTGCTGGTGCCGCACGATCATGAACTGTTACAGCAGCAGCCCATTACGCTCGCCAGCCTGAGCCGCTATCCGTTAATCACCTATCGTCAGGGCATTACCGGCCGTTCGCGGGTGGATCGGGCATTCCAGGCCGCCGGTCTGTGCCCGGATATCGTGCTCAGCGCGCAGGATTCTGACGTGGTGAAAACCTACGTGGAACTCGGTCTTGGCGTGGGGATTCTCGCCGATCAGGCGTGCGATATTTACGAAGGCGAAGATCTGGTAAAAATCGACACCCATCATCTGTTCGATGCCAATACCGTGTGGCTCGGCCTGAAGCGCGGCCAGCTGCAACGCAATTACGTTTGGCAGTTCCTCGAACTCTGTAATGCCAACCTGTCGCTGGAGGAGATCAAGCGTCAGGCGCTATCCTACGAAACCGAAAACGAACCGGCCATCGACTTCCAGATCTAAGCCAGCACGGTGCGGCGCAACCCAGCCGCACCGCCACGCAACCGCGTTCCCGCTTTCATCCCCGCCCTGAAATGTGCTAAAGACAAGGGCATTTCCCGCACATCAGGAGCAAACATGATCAGGCTACGCGCTATGACGCCACGCGACATCGATTCCGGCGTTGCCCTCACGCAGCAACTGCACTGGCCGCATCGCCGCGAAGACTGGCAGCAGGCGCTGACGTTCGGCGCAGGCACGGTGGCTGAACATCAGGGCGACTACGCTGGCAGCGCGCTGGGGTTTCGCTGGGGCGAGCAGGCAGCCACCATCGGGCTCGTCATCGTCAGCCCACTCTGGCAAGGGCAGGGCATCGGCAAACAATTGATGCTGGCGCTGCTGGAACAATTTCCTGATTACCGGCTGCGGCTGCACGCCACCGAGAGTGGCAAACCGCTTTATCAGAAAGTCGGTTTTGCGGTGACGGGCCAGATTCTGCAGCATCAAACGCGCGCGCTGGCGGCGGTGTCAGCGTTGACGGTGCCAGCCGGTTTCACGCTGCGTCCCGCGCTGCCCGCAGAGGCACAACCGTTGACCGCCCTCGATCACCAGGCGCACGGCCTGTGGCGCCCCGCGTTAATCACTCACCTGATTGCCAATACACAAACCCGCATATTGCGGGATGCGCAGCAGCGCGTGCAGGGCTTTGCCAGCCTGCGCCGGTTTGGTCACGGCTGGTCGATTGGCCCGGTGATTGCGCTGAATCTGTCGAGCGCGCAAACCTTGATTGCCGCCCTGATGCAGATGCTGCGCGGCGAGTTTGTGCGCATCGATACCGATGCCGCGTTACCGCTGGCGCAATGGCTTAAAACCCTGGGTCTGGAGCAGGTGGATGCGCCCACCATCATGGTGCGCGGCACGCCGTGGATGCCACAGGCCGGCGCGATGCAGGCTTATGGGTTGATGACGCAGGCGATGGGATGATGCCGGATGAAGAGGGGATCGCTGCCGCGGCCGTCGCGGCGGAAGATGTGTGCCGTGATCGCCGCACAACGTAGCGGCGCGATTTATCGCGCAATGCCAGCCGGTGCGCGATGCCCGAAGGTTCTGAGTGGGTAAACAACAAAAAAAGCCACCGAATTTCGGTGGCTTTCCAGACAAACCTGCAACGAACTAACCGTTAAATCAGCTCGGTTTTCACCCCCTGCTGCACCAGCAGTTCCGCGTCATCGCCGTGGCTGTACACCTCGTACTCCACGCCCGCGACCGTCACCGTGCCCTGCTGATGCTGCCATTCGCTGATATCGCTGCCTTCCGGCAGAATATCTTTCAGCTGCACCACGTCGCCGGCATCGCCGTTCACCATCAGCTGGGTTTTACCGTCTTCGATAAACAGATCTTTTTCGCCGTAATGCAGCAGCGCATCAAGATCAATTTTCAGCTTATTATCCCCGCTACCGCGAATATCAAAGATCTCTACCGACTGAATCTCTGCTTTATGCTGAGATAAATCGAGCAGCTGATCTTTACCGGTTAATTGCAGGGTATCCACCTGGGTTTCACTGCCGGTGATGGGGTGATCGATTAACTCGTCGACGCCGTCGAGGAAGTGGACGATGTTTTCGTGGGCATCTATAATTTCATTTTGAGAAACACGAGGCTCTATAATGTTATATATATTATCTAAATATAAATCAGACATTCCTTCTTGAAAAGATATGTAAAGGCTATTATTCACTTCTTCGTCAAAGTTATGCTTATAAATATCTCTGCTAATTCTAATTGTTTCTCCAGGCTTTATAATAAATTGCGTTGTAAACCCCTTAACCTCTATTGAGAAAGTTGCATCATTCTTCCCATTATTAAAGACATCAAATCCACAATCCACTAACCTATGCTTACCACCTACTGCAATAGTAGCTCTCACGTAATTTGAAATGAAACAACGATCTCCAAAGAAATCAGGTGCTCCTTCAGGTTTAGATGCGATGTAACCATTTGGTATATATGGATTCAATACACCAAAACCAAAATCAGTTATATTGCCTTCGAAGCGATAACCAGTTGCGTAAAGTGCGCCAATATTTTTATTTTCGAAGTCTAACATTCCTTTTGAACCTGAATATTCTTTTGTAATATTCAACTCGAATGCCTGACTCCAGTTTTCAGCTTCAGAATTTTTTACCTGGAAATCCCAGTCCCCCCTCGCTAGCGCCTTGTCTGGCGTCCAGCTCCACTTTCCATCCGCATCCGCCTTAACGCTGTAAGTTGTCTCACCCGACGAATGCTGCGCACGGATCATCACCACGCTGTCGGCCGGCGCGGTGCCGCGCAGGGTTGGCGTCTGGTCATCGGTGGTGTCGCCGCTGGCGAGGCTGCCGGTCTCGGCACCAAAATCATCAAACGCGTCGGTAATGGTCGGCGCGGGGTTGTTGTACTCCAGCACAAATTTCCCGCTCCAGTCGCTCTCGGCGCCGTCGAGTCTGGCTAACGCCCGGAACTCCCAGGTGGTGTTATGGCTCAGCGCCGGCGAGGTCCACTCCCAGCTGCCGTCGGCTTTCACCACGGTGCTGCCGGCGTTTTCCCACGCGCCGTCCCACGTGCCGCTCTGGAAGTAAATCACGCTGCCGGCCACGCCGCGCCCGCGCAGGGTCGGCGTGCTGTCGTCGGTGATATCACCGCTCTTCAGGCTGCCGGTCACCGCACCAAAATCGTCCCAGGCGCTGTCGATGGTCGGCTTGAGGTCCATCGCCGGGTCGACGGTCAGCTGGAAGCTGCTCCAGCCGCTCTGTCCGGCCTTCTGCACTTCGAAGGTCCAGTTGCCCTTTGCCAGCGCTGACGGGGTCCACGTCCACTTGCCTGCACTGTCCACGTTCACCGTGGTGGAGGCGTAGCTGCCGCCGTCCAGCTTATAGCGCAGCGTAATGCTGCTGTTCGCCGGGCCGCTGCCGCGCAGGGTCGGCGTGGTGTCGTCGGTGCTGCTGCCGCTGCTGAGGCTGCCGGTGTTGGGGCCCGCGTCATCCCATGCGCCGTCGATGGTCGGGTAGCGGTCGGCGCCGGAGTCAATGTTCAGCTCATAGCTGCTCCACTCGTACTGACCCTCTTTTTTCACCTCAAAGGTCCAGTTGCCGTCGGTAAGCTCCGGCGCGGTCCACGTCCAGTTGCCGCTGGCGTCCACTTTAATGGTGCCTTCAACCAGGGTGGCCAGGCGGAAGTAGCGCAGCATGAGGGTGCTGTTCGCCGGGCCGGTGCCGCGCAGGGTTGGCGTGCTGTCGTCGGTGGTGCCGCCGTTGCTGATGAGGCCGGTGGTGGGGCCGGCGTCATCCCAGGCGCTGTCGATGGTCGGTTTACGGTCCACGGTCGGGTCGATGGTCAGCGTGAAGCTGCTCCAGCCGCTCTGGCCGGGCTTCTGCACCTCAAAGGTCCATTTGCCGCTGGCCAGCGCGGACGGCGTCCAGGTCCAGTTGCCGGCCGCATCCACGTTTACGGTGGTGGAGGCGTAGCCGCCGCTGCCGAGCTTATAGCGCAGCGAAATCACGCTGTTCGCCGGGCCGCTGCCGTTCAGGGTTGGGGTGGCGTCGTCGGTGATGCCGCCGTTAGCGATAATGCCCTTAACGGTTCCAAAATCATCGTAGGCGCCGTTAATGGTCGCGTTACGGTCCAGCGTGGGATCGACGGTGAGCGTAAAGCTGCTCCAGTCGCTCTGGCCGGTCTTCTGCACCTCAAAGGTCCAGCTGCCCTTCGCCAGCGCGGACGGGGTCCAGGTCCAGTGGCCGCTGCTGTCCACGTTCACCGTGATGGAGGCGTACTCGCCCGAACCCAGCTTATAGCGCAGCGTAATCTCGCCGTTCGCCGGGCCGCTGCCGCGCAGGGTTGGCGTGGTGTCGTCGGTGCTGCTGCCGCTCGCCAGGCTGCCGGTTACCGCGCCGGCATCGTCCCAGGCGCTGTCGATGGTCGGCTTCAGGTCCAGGTCCGGGTCGATGGTCAGCGTGAAGCTGTTCCAGCCGCTCTGGCCGGCATTCTGCACCTCAAAGGTCCAGTTGCCTTTCGCCAGCGCGGACGGGGTCCACGTCCAGTGGCCGGTGCTGTCCACGTTCACCGTGGTGGAGGCGTAGCTGCCGCCGTCCAGCTTGTAGCGCAGCGTGATGGTGCTGTTCGCCGGGCCGCTGCCGCGCAGGGTTGGCGTGGTGTCGTCGGTGCTGCTGCCGCTGCTCAGGCTGCCGGTCACCGGGCCGGCGTTGTCCAGCGCGTCGGTGATGGCCGGCGCCTCCGCGGCGGTGTATTTAAGGATGAACTTGCCGGTCCAGCCGCTGATGACGTCACCGTTCTGCGCCTTCGCGCGGAACTCCCAGGTGCCGTTTCTGCTCAGCGCCGGCGAGGTCCACTCCCAGCTGCCGTCGGCTTTCACCACGGTGCTGCCCGCGTCGTACCAGGCGCCGCCCGCCGTGCCGCTCTGGAAGTAAATCACGCTGCCGGCCACGCCCTTGCCGCGCAGGGTCGGCGTGCTGTCGTCGGTGCTGTCACCGCTCTTCAGGCTACCGGTGACCGCACCAAAATCGTCCCAGGCGCTGTCGATGCTCGGCTTCAGGTCCAGCGCCGGATCGACGGTGAGCGTGAAGCTGCTCCAGCCGCTCTGGCCGGCCTTCTGCACCTCGAAGGTCCAGCTGCCTTTGGCGAGCGCGGACGGCGTCCACGTCCAGTGGCCTGTATTGTCCACGTTCACCGTGGTAGAGGCGTACTCGCCCGAACCCAGCTTATAGCGCAGCGTGATGGCGCCGTTCGCCGGGCCGCTGCCGCGCAGGGTCGGCGTGGTGTCGTCGGTGCTGCTGCCGCTGCTCAGGCTGCCGGTGTTGGGGCCCGCGTCATCCCAGGCGCTGTCGATGGTGGCGTTGCGGTCGGCGTCCGGGTTGATGGTCAGCGTGAAGCTGTCGTTCCAGCCGGACTGGCCCTGCGACTTCACGTCAAACGTCCACTGACCGGTGGCCAGGCTGACGCCCGGCGTCCAGTTCCAGTGGCCGGTGCTGTCGGCGTTAACCGTGACGGAAGCGGCCGCGCCGCCCGCCAGCGTGTAGCGGATCACCACCTGGCTGTTGGCCTCCGCGCGGCCCTGGAAGGTCGGCGTGGCGTCATCGGTCATGGCGCCGTTTGCCAGCGTACCGGTGACGGGGCCGAAGTCGTCCGTCACGGACTCAATGCGGGTGCGCTGGGCGATGCCGGCGGTGCCGGCGATTTCCAGCTCGAACAGCACCGAGGCGACCTCGCCGGTGCTGGCCTGGAACTCATAGCGGCCGTCGGGCAGGTTGCTGCCCGGCGTCCAGCTCCAGGTCTCGCCGCTGACGGTGGCGGTGGCGCTGCCGGCCCAGGTCGGGCTGCCGGCGAGGCGGTAATAGACGATAACGGTGCTGCCGGCGGAGACCTCGCCGCGCAGAGTCGGGGTGGCATCGTCGGTGAGCGCGCCGTTGCCCAGCGACCCGGTGAAGCTGCCCGCGTCGTCAAGCGCGTCGGTGATGGTGACTTTGACGTCCTCGCCGGCAATCACGATGTCAAACGCCTCGGAAGGCGCGCCGGCGCGCAGCTTGCCGCCGAAGGTCTCTTCGGCCATCAGGCGCAGGCTGTTAACGCCGTCGTTCAGGTCCTGAGACGGCTCCATCACCCACTTGCCGGTGACCTTGTCCGCCACCGCGCTGCCGATTTTTTCATTTTTGTCGTTGAGCAGGTAAACGGTGCTGCCTTTCTGCGCGATGCCGGTCAGCGTCGGGCGTTTGTCGTCGGTGGCTTTGCCGGCGTCGAAGCTGCCGGTCACGGCGCCCTGGTCGTCGTAGAGGTTAATCAGGTCCGGCGCGGATGGCGGGGTGGTGTCGACAATCACGGTGCCGAGCGTTGGCGTGCTGCGGTTACCGGCGGCGTCAAAGTGGCGGATGGAGAAGCTGTACTCGCCGTCGGCGTAGGGCGTCGGCGCCTCCCAGCGGTAAAAGCCTTTGTCGTCCACCGGGACGCGGAAGGTGTCGGTGCCGATCACCAGCTCGATAAAGCCGCCGGGCTCGAGCGCGGTTTTGTTGCCGAACACCAGTCTGCCGTCGGCGCTTTCGCGATAGAACACCGGGCTGCGGGCTAATAAGTCATTCATAGGTATCGTCCATAATTGTGTTATCAAAGGTGGTGCGGCGCGGACTGCGCGACATCGCACGGCGGCGGGAATGGTAGAGCAGCGCGTAACGGGCCCGTATCAAGAACCGTCTGCAAAGGAGGAAAATTCCTGGAGCGGCGCAGTGCCGGGCGGGGCACAATGCCAAAACCCCTGAACGTGCTGACAAACAACAAAAAAAAGCCACCGAATTTCGGTGGCTTTTCAGACAGATGATAAAGGATCTAATTGTTAAATCAGCTCAGTTTTCACCCCCTGCTGCACCAGCAGTTCCGCGTCATCGCCGTGGCTGTACACCTCATACTCCACGCCCGCGACCGTCACCGTGCCTTGCTGATGCTGCCATTCGCTGATATCGCTGCCTTCCGGCAGAATATCTTTCAGCTGCACTACGTCGCCGGCATCACCGTTGACCATCAACTGAGTTTTACCGTCTTCGATAAACAGATCTTTCTCACCGTAATGCAGCAGCGCATCCAGATCGATTTTCAGCGTATTATCCCCGCTGCCGCGAATATCAAAGATCTCCACCGATTTAATCTCTGCCTGATGCTGAGATAAATCGAGCAGCTGATCTTTACCGGTTAACTGCAGGGTATCCACCTGGGTCTCACTGCCGGTGATGGCGTGGTCGGTTAATTCGTCAACACCGTCTAAAAAGTGGACGATGTTTTCGGGTTGGTCAGATAAAAATCGTTTGTCATCTGCAGTCACCACGACGGTATATATGTTGTCAATATAAACTCCCGGCACATATTCCTTAAGTTCAATATAATTGATGGGGTTTTTTGGATAATTAGGATCTAAATAGTCCAATGAACTAAAGGTGAATTTTTCTCCAGCTCTGACAGTTATTTCAACATAGTTATTACTGGATCCATCATAATGTGAAAAGGTTATATCTTCCTTGCTGCTATTCCAAATGTCAAAGCCTAATTCGGTAATGCCGCCGCTGCCTTCAGGAACACCAGGTTGTTGAGAGGAATAAAAATAAATCTTTCCAGGCTTTGTAAATACAAATGATTTATCCCCCCAACCTTCTGGAGCACCATCAGGTCTAGTAACGATGTTTCCTGAGCTTTCAAATTTATTTTTATGTAAATAATAAAACTCTATAAATGTTTTATTACCTTCCATAAGTTCAACTACCCTAACTGGGGCTGGGCCTAATTGTTTATTTTCAAAATCATAAATTCCGACCCCCCCCAAATACTCTTTCGTTATATTCAACTCGAATATATCTCCCCAGCGTTCTGAACCAGCATTTTTGACTTGAAAATCCCAGTCCCCTTTCGCCAGACCCTTATCCGGCGTCCAGCTCCATTTCCCATCAGCATCCGCCTTAACGCTGTAAGTTGTCTCACCCGACGAATGCTGCGCACGGATCATCACCACGCTGTCGGCCGGCGCGGTGCCGCGCAGGGTTGGCGTGTTGTCATCGGTGGTGTCGCCGCTGGCGAGGCTGCCGGTCTCGGCACCAAAATCATCAAACGCGTCGGTAATGGTCGGCGCCGGGTTGTTGTACTCCAGCACAAACTTGCCACTCCAGTCGCTCTCAGCGCCGTCGAGTCTGGCCATCGCCCGGAACTCCCAGGTGGTGTTATGGCTCAGCGCTGGCGAGGTCCACTCCCAGCTGCCGTCGGCTTTCACCACGGTGCTGCCGGCGTTTTCCCAGGCGCCGTCCCACGTGCCGCTCTGGAAGTAAATCACGCTCCCGGCCACGCCGCGCCCGCGCAGGGTCGGCGTGCTGTCGTCGGTGGTGTCACCGCTCTTCAGGCTGCCGGTTACCGCGCCAAAATCGTCCCAGGCGCTGTCAATGGTCGGTTTCAGGTCCAGCGCCGGATCGACGATCAGCGTGAAGCTGCTCCAGCCGCTCTGGCCGGCCTTCTGTACTTCAAAGGTCCAGCTGCCTTTGGCGAGCGCGGACGGGGTCCACGTCCACTTGCCTGCACTGTCCACGTTCACGGTGGTGGAGGCGTAGCTGCCGCCGTCCAGCTTATAGCGCAGCGTGATGGTGCTGTTCGCCGGGCCGCTGCCGCGCAGGGTTGGCGTGGCGTCGTCGGTGCTGCTGCCGCTGCTCAGGCTGCCGGTGACCGGGCCCGCGTCATCCCAGGCGCTGTCGATGGTCGGGTAGCGGTCGGCGCTGGAGTCAATGTTCAGCTCATAGCTGCTCCACTCGTACTGACCCTCTTTTTTCACCTCAAAGGTCCAGTTGCCGTCGGTAAGCTCCGGCGCGGTCCACGTCCAGTTGCCGCTGGCGTCCACTTTGATGGTGCCATCAAACATAGTGGCCAGGCGGAAGTAGCGCAGCATGAGGGTGCTGTTCGCCGGGCCGGTGCCGCGCAGGGTTGGCGTGCTGTCGTCGGTGGTGCCGCCGTTGCTGATGAGGCCGGTGGTGGGGCCCACGTCATCCCAGGCGCTGTCGATGGTCGGTTTACGGTCCACGGTCGGATCGATGGTCAGCGTGAAGCTGCTCCAGCCGCTCTGGCCGGGCTTCTGCACCTCAAAGGTCCACTTGCCGCTGGCCAGCGCGGACGGCGTCCAGGTCCAGTTGCCGGCCGCATCCACGTTCACGGTGGTGGAGGCGTAGCCGCCGCTGCCGAGCTTGTAGCGCAGCGAAATCACGCTGTTTGCCGGTCCGCTGCCGTTCAGGGTTGGGGTGGCGTCGTCGGTGATGCCGCCGTTAGCGATAATGCCCTTAACGGTTCCAAAATCATCGTAGGCGCCGTTAATGGTCGCGTTACGGTCCAGCGTGGGATCGACGGTGAGCGTAAAGCTGCTCCAGCCGCTCTGGCCGGCCTTCTGCACCTCGAAGGTCCAGCTGCCTTTCGCCAGCGCGGACGGCGTCCACGTCCACTTGCCTGCACTGTCCACGTTCACCGTGGTGGAGGCGTAGCTGCCGCCGTCCAGCTTATAGCGCAGCGTAATGCTGCTGTTCGCCGGGCCGCTGCCGCGCAGGGTTGGCGTGCTGTCGTCGGTGCTGCTGCCGCTGCTCAGGCTGCCGGTCACCGGGCCGAAGTCGTCCAGTGCGCTGTCGATGGTGGCGTTGCGGTCGGCGTCCGGGTTGATGGTCAGCGTGAAGCTGTCGTTCCAGCCGGACTGGCCCTGCGACTTCACGTCAAACGTCCACTGACCGGTGGCCAGGTCGTTGCCCGGCGTCCAGCGCCAGTGGCCGGTGCTGTCGGCGTTAACCGTGACGGAAGCGGCCGCGCCGCCCGCCAGCGTGTAGCGAATCAACACCTGGCTGTTGGCCTCCGCGCGGCCCTGGAAGGTCGGCGTGGCGTCATCGGTCATCGCGCCGTTTGCCAGCGGGCCGGTGACGGGGCCGAAGTCGTCCGTCACGGACTCAATGCGGGTGCGCTGGGCGATGCCGGCGGTGCCGGCGATTTCCAGCTCAAACAGCACCGAGGCGACCTCGCCGGTGCTGGCCTGGAACTCATAGCGGCCGTCGGGCAGGTTGCTGCCCGGCGTCCAGCTCCAGGTCTCGCCGCTGACGGTGGCGGTGGCGCTGCCGGCCCAGGTCGGGCTGCCGGCGAGGCGGTAATAGACGATAACGGTGCTGCCGGCGGAGACTTCGCCGCGCAGGGTCGGGGTGGCGTCGTCGGTGAGCGCGCCGTGGCCGAGCGAGCCGGTGAAGCTGCCCGCGTCGTCAAGCGCGTCGGTGATGGTAACCTTGACGTCGTCGCCGGCAATCACGATGTCAAACGCCTGAGAAGGCGTGCCGGCGCGCAGCTTGCCGCCGAAGGTCTCTTCGGCCATCAGGCGCAGGCTGTTAACGCCGTCTTTCAGGTCCTGCGATGGCTCTATCACCCACTTGCCGGAGACCTTGTCCGCCACCGCGCTGCCGATTTTTTCATTTTTGTCGTTGAGCAGGTAAACGGTGCTGCCTTTCTGCGCGATGCCGGTCAGCGTCGGGCGTTTGTCGTCGGTGGCTTTGCCGGCGTCGAAGCTGCCGGTCACGGCGCCCTGGTCGTCGTAGAGGTTAATCAGGTCGGGCGCGGATGGCGGGGTGGTGTCGACAATCACGGTGCCGAGCGTTGGCGTGCTGCGGTTGCCGGCGGCGTCAAAGTGGCGGATGGAGAAGCTGTACTCGCCGTCGGCGTAGGGCGTCGGCGCCTCCCAGCGGTAAAAGCCCTTGTCGTCCACCGGGACGCGGAAGGTGTCGGTGCCAATCACCAGCTCGATAAAGCCGCCGGGCTCCAGCGCGGTTTTGTTGCCGAACACCAGTCTGCCGTCGGCGCTTTCGCGATAGAACACCGGGCTGCGGGCTAGTAAATCATTCATAGGTATTGTCCTTAATATGTTGTCAAAGGTGGTGCGGCGCGGTCAACGCGACATCGCACGGCGGCGGGAATGGTAGAGCAGCGCGTAACGGGCCCGTATCAAGAACCGTCTGCAAAGGAGGAAAATTCCTGGAGCGGCGCAGCGGCGGGCGGGGGCACAATGCCAAAACCCCTGAACGTGCTGACAAACAACAAAAAAAAGCCACCGAATTTCGGTGGCTTTTCAGACAAACCTGCAGCGAACTAACCGTTAAATCAGCTCGGTTTTCACCCCCTGCTGCACCAGCAGTTCCGCGTCATCGCCGTGGCTGTAAACCTCATACTCCACGCCCGCGACCGTCACCGTGCCCTGCTGATGCTGCCATTCGCTGATATCGCTGCCTTCCGGCAGAATATCTTTCAGCTGCACCACGTCGCCGGCATCACCGTTCACCATCAGCTGGGTTTTACCGTCTTCGATAAACAGATCTTTTTCGCCGTAATGCAGCAGCGCATCCAGATCGATTTTCAGCGTATTATCCCCGCTGCCGCGAATATCAAAGATCTCCACCGATTGAATCTCTGCTTTATGCTGAGATAAATCGAGCAGCTGATCTTTGCCGGTTAATTGCAGAGTATCAACCTGGGTTTCACTGCCGGTGATGGGGTGATCGGTTAATTGGTCGACGCCGTCGAGGAAGTGGACGATATTTTCATCGGAAATATCTAAAGTCTGAGTAGATTCAGGTCTAACAACATCTACATATAGGTTGTCAATGTAAACTCCTTGTAACCCAGAGTTAATTGATATGTCGAGAAGGCTAAGTTTATCCGCGTTATTAGCTTCTAAATAATCTTTGCAAGATATGTCGACTACTTCTCCAGCTTTAATGATCTTAGTAGTACTAACTGGCATGTAACCTCGATTATAGTACGGTTTTAATACGATTGTTATATCAAAATTATTAGAATTCCATATCTGAAAGCCTACATCTTTAAAAAACGGATTGCTGACATAATTTTTATTAACTAGATAAATTTCAATTGTATTTATATTTTTTAGTCTTAAGCATCGATCGTTAAAAGATTCGGGAACATCATTTGGTTTACTTACAACCTCACCTGGATTCGTGGCACCAAGGAAAATTAATGCGACATTAGTATCATCAAGATACTTTTGCATCCCACCCATAGGGCCTAGAACAGTAGTTTCAAAATCCAAGGTGTATCTTGAACTTGGATATTGATTTAAATTAAGTTCAAATTTGTCTCCCCAATTATCTGAGTCGCTTGTTTTAACCTGGAAATCCCAGCCACCCTTCGCCAACGCCTTATTCGGCGTCCAGCTCCACTTACCATAAGCATCCGCCTTCACGCTGTAAGTTTTCTCGCCCGATTCATGCTGTGCACGAATCATCACCATGCTATTCGCCGGTGCGGTGCCGCGCAGGGTTGGCGTGTTGTCATCGGTGGTGTCGCCACTGGCGAGGCTGCCGGTTTCGGCACCAAAATCATCAAAAGCATCAGTAATGGCCGGTGCCGGTGTTTTGTACTCCAGCACAAACTTCCCGCTCCAGTCGCTCTCAGCGCCGTCGTGTCTGGCTAACGCGCGGAACTCCCAGGTGTTGCTTTGGCTCAGCGCCGGCGAGGTCCACTCCCAGCTGCCATCGGCTTTCACCACGGTGCTGCCCACGTCGTACCACGAGCCGTCCCACGTGCCGCTCTGGAAGTAAATCACGCTGCCGGCCATGCCGCGCCCGCGCAGGGTCGGCGTGCTGTCGTCGGTGGTATCGCCGCTCTTCAGGCTGCCGGTGACCGCGCCGACGTCGTCCCAGGCGCCGTCGATGGTCGGCTTCAGGTCCAGCGCCGGATCGATGGTGAGCGTGAAGCTGCTCCAGCCGCTCTGTCCGGCCTTCTGCACCTCGAAGGTCCAGTTTCCCTTCGCCAGCGCGGACGGCGTCCACGTCCACTTGCCTGCATTGTCCACGTTCACCGTGGTGGAGGCGTAGCTGCCGCCGTCCAGCTTATAGCGCAGCGTGATGGTGCTGTTCGCCGGGCCGCTGCCGCGCAGGGTTGGGGTAGTGTCGTCGGTGAGCGCGCCGTTGCCGAGTGACCCGGTGAAGCTGCCCGCGTCGTCAAGCGCATCGGTGATCGTAACCTTGACGTCGTCGCCGGCAATCACGATGTCAAACACCTCAGAAGGCGCGCCGGCGCGCAGCTTGCCGCCGAAGGTCTCTTCAGCCATCAGGCGCAGGCTGTTAACGCCGTCTTTCAGGTCCTGCGCCGGCTCCATCACCCATTGGCCGGTGACCTTGTCCGCCACCGCGCTGCCGATTTTTTCATTTTTGTCGTTGAGCAGGTAAACGGTGCTGCCTTTCTGCGCGATGCCGGTCAGCGTCGGGCGTTTGTCGTCGGTAGTTTGGCCGGCGTCAAAGCTGCCGGTCACTGCGCCCTGGTCGTCGTAGAGGTTAAACAGTTTGGGCGCGGCCGGCGCGGTGGTGTCGACAATCACGGTGCCGAGCGTCGGCGTGCTGCGGTTGCCGGCGGCGTCAAAGTGGCGGATGGAGAAGCTGTACTCGCCGTCGGCGTAGGGCGTCGGCGCCTCCCAGCGGTAAAAGCCTTTGTCGTCCACCGGGACGCGGAAGGTGTCGGTGCCAATCACCAGCTCGATAAAGCCGCCGGGCTCGAGCGCGGTTTTGTTACCGAACACCAGTCTGCCGTCGGCGCTTTCGCGATAGAACACCGGGCTGCGGGCTAGTAAATCATTCATAGGTATCGTCCATAATTGTGTTGTCAAAGGAGGTGCGGCGCGGTTTACACGACATCGCACGGCGGCGGGAATGGTAGAGCAGCGCGTAACGGGCCCGTATCAAGAACCGTCTGCAAAGGAGGAAAATTCCTGGCGCGGCGCAGTGCCGCGCGGGGCGCGGTGCGGCCGTAAGCATGCGCGATGAATCGCGCCGCAACGGAAGGTACGGTGATTTCCTACGGCGCTTAACTGATCGGCATTAAACCCTACTCACGCGCACTTAATTTAACGCCGCCCAAAAACAAAAAAGCCATGCAGCAAAGGCGGCATGGCTTGGTTAGTACGGCTCTCACTTAATGCCGATTAAACGGCGTGTTGCACCAGTAATTCTGTCTCATCTGTGTAGTGGTAAACATCATATTGAACACCCGCCACGGTGAGGGTGCCTTGCTGCTGTTGCCAGCCGTCAATATCGTTGCCGGATAAAATATCCTCCAGCTTCACCACGTTACTGGCGTCGTTGTCCAGCATGTACTGCGTTTTACCGTTATCAATCAAAACGTCACTATCAACAACCGATAACAGGTCGCCAAAACTCAGTGACGTAAACCCGTTGCTGAACGCGTCATCACTGCTTGCCGTATCAGCCGAGGTATCAATGGTGATCGCGAAGCTCTGGCTCCAGCTCGGTGCGTCCTCCACCTGCACCTGGAATGTCCAATAGCCGTCTTTCAGATTCTGCCAGGGCGTCCAGCTCCAGTTGCCCTCGTTGTCGGTGAAGGTGCTGTTGGTGCGCACCTTGCCGCCATCGGTATACAGAATATCGATCAGCGTATTCGCCGGACCGGTGCCGTGCAGGGTTGGCAGCGCGTCGTCGGTGATGCTGCCGCTGAAGCGGTCGCCCTGATCGCTGCCGACGTTATCGGTGATATGGGTGATCTCGGCATCGCGCAGCGCGATACGGCCTTCCGGCGTATCAATGGTGATCGCGAAGCTCTGGCTCCAGCTCGGTGCGCCTTCAACCTGCACCTGGAACGTCCAGTAGCCGTCATTTAGATTCTGCCAGGGCGTCCAGCTCCAGTTGCCCTCGTTGTCGGTGAAGGTGCTGTTAGTGCGCACCCTGCCGCCATCGGTATACAGGATATCAATCAGCGTGTTAGCCGGTCCGGTGCCGTGCAGGGTCGGCATCGCATCATCGGTAATGCTGCCGCTGAAACGTTCGCCTTGCTCGCTGCCCACGTTATCGTAGATGTGGGTGATCAGCGCGTCCGGTGCCGCCGGGGTGTCGATGACCAGCGTGAACGCATTGCTCCACGTCTCCTGGCCGTCGGCCTGGACGGTAAACGTCCAGGTACCGTCGGCCAAATCGGCGCGTGGCGTC
The DNA here is from genome assembly GCF_054823405.1 of Kluyvera sp. 1366. Taxonomy (NCBI): domain Bacteria; kingdom Pseudomonadati; phylum Pseudomonadota; class Gammaproteobacteria; order Enterobacterales; family Enterobacteriaceae; genus Kluyvera; species Kluyvera sp. 1366. The sequence continues at coordinate 674,778 of NZ_JBTRDW010000002.1, read as the reverse complement.
CAGCTCCAGTTACCGTCAGCGTCGGTGGTGATGCCGTTGTAGCGGGTTACGCTGCCGTTGGTGAACATAATGTCCATGTAAGTGTTCGCTGGGCCGGTGCCGCGCAGAGTCGGGGCGGCATCGTCGGTGCGGTTGCCGCTGGCGCGCATGCCTTGCTCTTGTCCAACGTCATCCCAGGCATAGCGAATAACCGGGGTGACGGCTTTTACGCCGTAAGCGTAGGACGAAGGCTGGTGCGCGTAGCTTACCGGTGTGTCACTGACGAGGCTTTCAGGGAAACTGCTCAGGGATTTGGTAGCGGTTTGCTCAATCACATAAGTTGAATTATCGAGCGCGATATAGGCGGTTGAACCGTTTTCACGCGACGCGCGGTCGGTGTCGAGGGTGTAATCCGGATAGCGTGGTTTCATCTGTGGTTCCTTAACAGAGTAAAAGAAGGGATCGACGCCTGCTTAGCAGGCGCACAGACGAGAGAGTGGGTTAAACGCGTTAATCAGGGTACGAGAATGGTCCCGATGCGCATGTGGCTTTTCAATGCGTTAGCGAGAAAAGCGCGGCAGTCGGCGGCCGCCGCGCGGGGGCGTTAAGGGCGGGAAGCGGGCGGCAACATGGTTAAAATGTCATCCAGCGGCACCGCGTGGCTAAATAAATAGCCTTGCAGCTGATTACAGCCTGCATCGGCCAGCGCGTTTTTCTGGCCTTCGGTTTCCACGCCTTCGGCGGTCACCGTTAAGCCCATCGCGTGACCCAGCCGCACCACCGATTCCACAATCGCGGTAGAGTTCTGCGCCACGCCCAGCGACTGAGTAAACGAACGATCAATCTTGATTTTGTCCACCGGGAAGCTGCTGAGGTAATTAAGGCTTGAATAGCCGGTACCGAAATCATCCAGCGCAATCCGGAAGCCGGCTTCGCGCAGCGCAATGATGCTGTTGCGCGCCTCGTGTTCATCTTCGATCAGCACGCCTTCGGTGATCTCCAGCTCCATGCGCTGCGGATCGGCACCTTCTTCCTGCACGATATGGATGATGCGCTCAACAAAATTCACCGCGCGGAACTGCACTGGCGAGACGTTCACCGCCACCACAATATCCGGCAGCTTGAGCGACGTTTTACAGGCTTCGCGCACCACCCATTCGCCGAGCGGGATGATCATGCCGGTCTCTTCGGCGATGGCGATGAAATCACCCGGTGAAACGTCGCCGCGCATGGCGTGATGCCAGCGCAGCAGCGCCTCCAGGCCCACCACCTGCTGGCCGCTAATATCCATTAGCGGCTGATACCACACCGCTAACCCGTCAAACTTCACCAGCGCCTGACGCAAATCCGCCGCCATCTGCTGACGGGTGCGCAGCGATTCATCCATCACTTTTTCGAACTGGCGATACTGGCCGCGTCCGTGGTTTTTGGCATCATAAAGCGCGATATCCGCTTTGCGCATCAGCTCCAGCCGATCAATGCCGTCTTTTGGCGCCAGCGCCAGACCGATGCTGACGCCCACCCACAGCTCGCTGCCCACCAGCTGATACGGCTCGCTCAGGCGGCTGATAATGCGTTTCGCCAACGATTGCACCTGACCAATATTCTCCACCTCCGGCATCACGATGATGAACTCGTCGCCGCCGATGCGGCCCACGGTGTCGCTGGTGCGCACAATCTCATTGAGGCGGCGCGCCACCTCAATAATCAACTCATCGCCGGCGTGATGGCCGTAGGTATCATTGATATTTTTGAAGCGATCAAGATCCAGCAGCAGCAGCGCCACGCGCTGATCGTGGCGTCCGGCCAGAGCCAGCGCCTGGGTTAAGCGATCTTCCACCAGGGAACGATTGGGCAAACCGGTTAACACATCATGAAAGGCCAGATGCTGCGCCTGCGCTTCACTGGCACCGAGTTTCAGCAGCGACTGCGACAGCTTGAGTGACGAGGTCCAGATGCGGCGCACCATCACCAAACACAGCACGGTAATCAGGATCACCGACAGCAAGGTAGACGGGCCGAGGGTGCGTAACATCTGAGCGCCGGGCTTATCGGGATTCCAGCTGAGATAACCGACCGGTTCGCCCTGTTGTGAATTCAGCAGATAGCGCGCTTTGGTTTTCCCCGCTGGCTCGCTGTCGCTGAAATGCAACTGACGCAGCTGGCTGCGATCGGCGAGGTTGCGCAGATAGCCATCATCGAGAAACTTAATGCTCACCAGACGATAGCGCCCGGCCTGTTTAGTACTGCTGATATCGCCCACCGCCAGCGCGGCGGCGCGTTGACCGATGCGCACGAAATCGGCGTGATCGGTGGGGCCCGCCACCACATCGCTGTTTTGCACCAGCGGACTGTTCAGCATGTCCTGCAGATAAGGGCCGATGCGCTTGTCCGGCACCGGCTGGCCGTTGCGCCACACGTTGATCAGCTGGTTGTCGCGGTCCAGCAGCACCACCAACTGGTGATCAAACATGTCATAGAGCCAGCCGCCGACATTTTGCGTCAGCCAGCGTTGATCGGGATGTGACGACGCCAGCTGATCGGCCAGCGGTGACCAGCGCGTCAGGCTGCGCAGCTGGCGCAGATGTTCCGTCAGGCTCTGGGTAAACGAAGCCTGGATCATGCGCTGTTGCTGATCGCGCGCTTCGTTATTGCTTAACGCTGTGCCCCAGAACAGACCCACGCCCGCGCCGACAAAGGTAAGAAGCAAAATTGCCAGCAGCGGCAAAATAACTTCACGCACAAAGTTGCGGCGAAAACCATCCGATAGTTTTATTGCGTTAATCATTTTAAAAGTTGGCCTGACAAGAAGGGTTCATCCTTTAACCTAGCAGAACATCCGCAGGCTGTATTCTGTAGGGGAGGTGAAAGCGTGATGTAAATTAGCGTTAATTTTTTGAATGCTGTCACAAACAGAACAGTTAAAAATAATTTATTAAAAATGCCGTCCGTTTCGCTGCAATTCTGCTGCCCTAAAACAAATTCATCCGCCCGTCATTGAGCCGTCACGGCGCTGTCATCTGACATGCGCAATGTAATCGCCATCCCGCAGCAAGCCCGCTGCGTTCCTCAACCAATGCGAATGAGGTATTGAGCGTGATGGAGATATCCAGACATCCGACCACTGTTTATCAGGCCGTTGCCGCCCAGCTGGAGCAGGCGCTGCAGGAGCGCTATCGCTGCGGTGATTATCTGCCTTCTGAACAGCAGCTGGCCGATCACTACGCAGTGAATCGTCACACCTTGCGGCGCGCGGTGGATGAGCTGGTCAACAAAGGCCTGCTGCAACGGCGTCACGGCGTGGGCATTTTGGTGCTGATGCGGCCGTACGATTATCCGCTGCATGCGCAGGCGCGCTTCAGCCAGAACCTGATGGAGCAGGGCAGCCATCCCACCAGCGAGCGTCTGCTGGCGGTGTTGCGTCCGGCGAGCAGCGATGTGGCGAGCGCGCTGGGCGTCAACGAAGGCGACAACGTTATCCACTTGCGCACGCTGCGCCGCGTCAATGGCGTGGCGGTGTGCGTCATTAACCACTTCCTGGCGCAACTCAGTTGGTGGCCGGCGCTGCAACAGTTCCACAGCGGTTCACTGCACGACTTTATGCAGCAACAGCTTGGCCTGAGCCTGACGCGCAGCCAAACCCGTATCAGCACCCGTCGCGCACAAGCCAAAGAGTGCAAGCAGCTGGAGATTGCGCTGCAGTCGCCGCTGCTGTGTGTGCGCACCCTGAATAAACACAGCGACGGTCAGGTAGCGGAATACTCCGTCAGTCTGACGCGTGGCGACATGATTGAACTGACTCTGGAGCACGAATGACACAGCAAACCGCCCGCCAGCATTGGCTCTCGGTGCTGGCGCACAGTGAAGCCAGCCAGCTTGAAGCGCACTGGCAGCCGTTACATATCAATACTGATTTTGAACGCATCCGTCCGGCAGAAACCGGCTTAACCCGCCTGCAGGCGCGCATGGGCGGCCGCGGTAAGCGCTTCGTGATGGGCGATGCCACGGTGACGCGTGCGGTGGTGAAGCTGCACGACGGTACGCTCGGCTTTAGCTACGTGCTGGGGCGCGACAAAGCGCACGCCGAACGCTGCGCGCTGATTGATGCGCTGCTGCAACAGCCGGAAACCCAGGCGCTGTTGCAGGAAAAATTGATTGCCCCGCTGGCGGCTCTGCGTGAAGAGCAGCGACAGCTGCGTGCGCGTGAAATCGCCAGCTCCAAAGTGGATTTCTTTACGCTGGTTCGCGGAGATAACTGATGACTTTACTGGCAAGTTTTACCCATCCGGTGGCCGATGCCCAACGTGCTTTTCGCCGCATCCTCAAAGCGATGAGCGAGCCGGGCGTGATGGTATCGCTGCCGCTGCAACAGGGCTGGGGCGATCTCTCGCCGGCGGCCACGGCGGTGCTGCTGACGCTGGTCGATCAGGAGAGCGCGCTGTGGCTGGATGGCCGTATCGATAATGACGTGGTGCGCAGCAACCTGCGTTTCCACACCGGCGTGCCGATTGTCGATGAACGCGATGCTCCTTTTGCGCTGACGCACGCGGCGGCCAATCCGGATCCGGCGCTGTTTGCTTCTGGCGACAACATGTCCCCGGAAAAAAGCACCACGCTGATTGTGGAAGTGCCGTCACTGAGCGGTGGCTTGACGCTGCGCCTGTCCGGTCCCGGCTTACGTGAGCCGCGCGCCGTTGCGCCGCAGCTGCCGGAGGCGATTCTGCACTATCTGCGTGAGCGCCCACATCCGTTCCCGCAAGGTGTGGATCTGATTTTCACCTGCGGTGAAGCGATGATGGCGCTACCACGCACCACCGACGTGGAGGTGTGCTGATGTACGTTGCGGTCAAAGGGGGCGAAAAGGCGATAGCCAGCGCCCATCAGCTGCAGGCCGATCTGCGTCGTGGCGATCGCGAGGTCGCCGAATTGGGCTGCGATCAGGTGGCGCAGCAGTTGGGTTTAGCGGTCGATCGCGTGATGACCGAAGGCGGCATCTACGATCCGCAGCTGGCGGCTTTAGCAATTAAACAGGCGAGCGGCGATCTGGTGGAAGCGATCTTCCTGCTACGCGCCTATCGCACCACGCTGCCACGTCTCGCCGATAGCCTGGCGCTGGCAACAGATGAGATGCGCCTCGAACGCCGTATCTCAGCAGTTTACAAGGATTTGCCGGGCGGCCAGGTGCTCGGCCCAACCTACGATTACAGCCATCGTCTGCTCGATTTCACCCTGCTGGCGAATGGCGAAACGCCTGCCGCGCCGCGTGACGATCAGGCGCTGCCACAACGCTGTCCGCACGTGTTCAGCATGATGACGGCGGAAGGATTGGCGGCACGCGAAGAGGATGACGGCTGCGAGCCGTGCGACATCACGCGTGAACCGCCAGGCTATCCGGCTACGCGCGCCGCACGGCTGCAACAGCTGGTGCGCGGCGACGAAGGTTTTCTGCTGGCGCTCGGCTACTCGACGCAGCGCGGCTACGGCCGCAACCATCCGTTCGCCGGTGAAATTCGTACCGGTTATCTCAGCGTGTCAATCTGCCCGGAAGAGTTGGGATTTGAGATTGAGATTGGCGAAATCCTGCTGACCGAATGCGAGATGGTGAACGGCTTCACCACCGAAACTGACAGCGCGCCGCACTTTACGCGCGGTTACGGCCTGGTGTTTGGCCGTTCCGAGCGTAAAGCGATGGCGATGGCGCTGGTGGATCGCGCGTTGCAGGCGCCGGAGTACCACGAACGCATTGCCGGTCCGGCGCAGGATGAGGAGTTTGTGCTGTCGCATGCCGACAACGTCGAAGCGGCGGGCTTTGTCTCGCATCTGAAACTGCCGCACTACGTCGATTTCCAGGCGGAGCTTGAGCTGCTGAAACAACTGCGCCAACCGCATCAGGAGCAGAACCATGAGTGAGTTAACCGGCTACAACAACGGTTATCTGGATGAGCAGACCAAACGCACCATCCGCCGCGCCATTCTGAAGGCAGTGGCGATTCCCGGTTATCAGGTGCCGTTCGCCGGACGCGAAATGCCGATGCCTTATGGTTGGGGCACCGGCGGCATTCAGATCACCGCCAGTATTATTGGCGATGCCGATGTGCTGAAAGTGATCGATCAGGGCGCGGATGACACCACCAACGCGGTATCTATTCGTCGCTTCTTCCAGCGCGTCAGCGGCGCGGCCACCACCGAAGCGACCCGTGATGCCACGCTGATCCAGACGCGCCACCGCATTCCGGAAACGCCGTTGGAAGAAGATCAAATCCTGATTTTCCAGGTGCCGATCCCCGAGCCGCTGCGCTTTATCGAGCCGCGCGAGACCGAAACCCGCACCATGCACGCGCTGGAGGAGTACGGCATCATGCAGGTGAAGCTGTATGAAGATATCGCCCGCTACGGCCATATCGCCACCACCTATGCCTATCCGGTGAAGGTCAACGATCGCTACGTGATGGATCCATCGCCGATCCCCAAATTCGACAACCCCAAAATGCACATGATGCCGGCGCTGCAGCTGTTTGGTGCCGGACGTGAGAAACGCATCTATGCGCTGCCGCCGTACACCAAAGTGGAAAGCCTCGACTTCGACGATCACCCGTTCAGCGTTCAGCAGTGGGAAGAACCCTGCGCGCTGTGCGGTTCGCGCCACAGCTACCTCGACGAGGTGGTGATGGATGACGCCGGTACGCGCATGTTTGTCTGCTCCGATACCGATTTTTGCCACCAGCAGCAGGAACAACAGCATGCACAGTGAACAGCCGCTGCTTGCGGTCAACCATCTCACCCACCTTTACGCGCCCGGCAAAGGGTTTGAAGAGGTGAGTTTTGAACTCTATCCTGGCGAAGTGTTAGGCATTGTTGGGGAATCCGGATCGGGTAAAACCACCTTGCTGCGCAGCCTGTCGGCACGCTTAGCGCCGCAGCAGGGCAACATTCTTTATCGCGCGCAGGATCTCTATCAACTGAGCGAGAGCGATCGCCGCCGCTTGCTGCGCACCGAATGGGGCGTGGTGCATCAGCATCCGCTGGATGGTTTGCGTCCGCAGGTCACGGCGGGCGGCAACATCGGCGAGCGGCTGATGGCGGTGGGCCAGCGGCATTACGGTGATATTCGTCAAGAGGCGATGCGCTGGCTGCAGGATGTGGAGATCCCCGCCAATCGCATCGATGATCTGCCCACCACCTTTTCCGGCGGCATGCAGCAGCGTTTACAGATTGCCCGCAACCTGGTGACGCAGCCGACGCTGGTATTTATGGATGAGCCAACCGGCGGGCTGGATGTGTCGGTGCAGGCGCGTCTGCTGGATCTGCTGCGCACGCTGGTACGTGAGCTGAATCTGGCGGTGGTGATTGTGACGCACGATCTCGGCGTGGCGCGGTTACTGGCGCATCGCCTGCTGGTGATGAAGCAGGGGCGCGTGGTGGAGAGCGGGTTGACCGACCGGGTGCTGGACGATCCACATCATCCGTATACGCAGCTGCTGGTTTCATCGGTGCTTAACTAATGGCGGACATCACTATGCAACCTTTACTGCGCGTAGAGCATCTGAGCAAAACCTTTGTGCTGCACAACCAAAGCGGCGCCACGCTGCCGGTATTGCAGGACGCCAATCTTGACGTCAGCAGCGGCGAATGCGTGGTGCTGCATGGCCGCTCCGGCAGCGGCAAATCCACGCTGCTGCGCGCGCTGTACGGCAACTATCAGGCCAACAGCGGTCACATCTGGCTGCAACATCAGGGCGAATGGATCGACATGGCCAACGCGCCCGCCCGCCAGATTCTGGCGATTCGCCGCCACACCGTTGGCTGGGTCAGCCAGTTTTTGCGCGTCATCCCGCGCGTGCCCACGCTGGAGATCGTCATGCAGCCGCTGCTGGAGCGCGGCACCGAGCGCGCCTTCTGCGAAAAGCGTGCCAAAGAGCTGCTGACGCGCCTCAACGTGCCGGAGCGTTTATGGTCACTGGCGCCGTCCACTTTCTCCGGCGGCGAACAGCAGCGCGTCAACATCGCACGCGGCTTTATCGCCGACTATCCGGTGCTGCTGCTGGATGAGCCAACCGCCTCGCTCGACAGCGCCAACAGCGCTGCGGTGGTGGAACTGATTGAACAGGCGCGCGCCCGCGGTGCCGCCATTGTCGGAATTTTCCATGACGAAGCGGTGCGCGCACGCGTGGCCGATCGCCTGCACGTCATGCAGCCAATGCAAGCAGGAGCAGAAGCATGATCGTCAACAACGTCCAGCTGGTGCTGGAAAACGAAGTGGTAACGGGATCGCTGGAAATCCGTGACGGGCGCATCGCCAGCTTTAGCGACAGCGTCAGCCAACAGCCGGGCGCGCTGGATGGCGAAAACGCCTTCCTGCTGCCGGGTTTGGTGGAGCTGCACACCGATAACCTCGACAAGTTCTTTGCGCCACGTCCGAAGGTGGATTGGCCAGCCTATTCGGCTATGAGCAGCCACGATGCGCTGATGGCCGCCAGCGGCATCACCACGGTGCTGGATGCGATTGGCGTCGGCGACGTCCGCGATGGCGGCCATCGTCTGGATAATCTCACCAAAATGATCGACGCGATTCAGGACAGCAATCGCAAAGGCATTAACCGCGCCGATCACCATTTGCATCTGCGCTGCGAGCTGCCGCACAACACCACGCTGCCGCTGTTTGAAGCGCTGATCAACACCCCGGAGCTGTCGCTGGTGTCGCTGATGGATCACTCGCCGGGCCAGCGCCAGTACGCCTCGCTGGAGATGTATCGCACCTATTATCAGGGCAAATATCAGCTCAACGACGAGCAGATGGATCAGTTTGAGCGTGAGCAGCTGGCGCTGGCCGCCGAGTTCTCCACGCCTAACCGCAACGCCATCGCCAGCTTGTGCCGTTCACGCGGCATTCCGCTGGCCAGCCACGATGATGCCACGGCGGCGCACGTTGCCGAATCGCATGAGGTCGGCAGCGCCATCGCCGAATTTCCCACCACGCTGGAGGCGGCACGCGCATCACGCAACTGCGGCATGCAGGTGCTGATGGGCGCGCCCAACATCGTGCGCGGCGGTTCGCACTCCGGCAACGTGGCGGCGGCAGAACTCGCCAGCCATGGCCTGCTGGATATTCTCTCCTCCGACTATTATCCCGCCAGCTTGCTCGACGCGGTGTTCCGGCTGGTGGCCGATGAGCGCAACACGCTGACGCTGCCGCAGGCGGCCGCGCTGGTGACCCACAATCCGGCGCGGGCGATTGGCCTGCAGGATCGCGGGCGCATCGCCGAAGGACTGCGTGCCGATTTGGTGCTGGTGCATACCGATCATGGTCATTCGCACATTCGTCACGTCTGGTCGCAAGGCAAGCGGGTGTTCTGATGGCGCGCCTGATCTGGCTTACCGGGCCTTCGGGCGCGGGCAAAGACAGCCTGCTGAACGCGCTGCGCGAAGCGCCGCCGGAGAATCTGCTGATCGCCCATCGCTACATTACGCGCGCCGCCGATGCGGGCGGCGAGAACCATGTGGCGCTAAGCGAAGCCGAGTTTCGACGGCGTGAGGCGCTGGGTTTGTTCGCCGTCAGCTGGCAGGCGCACGGCATGTATTACGGGCTGGGCAAGGAGATCGATCTGTGGCTGGCGCGCGGAATGAACGTGCTGGTGAACGGTTCGCGCCTGCATCTGCCGATGGTGCAGCAGCATTACGGCACGCAGCTGCTGCCGCTGGTGTTACAGGTTTCGCCAGCGGTGCTGGAAGCGCGTTTGCGGCAGCGTGGGCGCGAGTCAGAAGCGGAGATCGCGCAACGGCTGGCGCGTGCCGCCGAACCGCTGCCCGCGCACTGTTATGCGTTGAATAATGATGGTGCGTTGAGCGAAACACTGCTAACGCTGCGCCAGTTGCTGACCGATCCAGCCGCTGTCACCGTTTAATCATTTTACTGTCATCAAGCTTTCATCCGTTTTGCCCGTAATAGCGTGCAATCAACAGCTCAGAAGAGATGGAGTGCAACATGGCACAGGCATTACTGAAAACCGTTGTCGACAATCCCTTCCCGCACGTTACTGGGCAGGGCAACAAGGTGCTTTCGGTGCAGGGATTGTGCAAAGCGTACGGCGCCAACCAGGTGCTGGATAACGTCAGCTTCGATCTGCATGCGGGCGAGCTGGTGGCGGTGATTGGCCGCTCGGGCGCAGGCAAATCGACACTGTTACACATGCTCAACGGCACCATCACCGCTTCACAGGGCGCGATCCTCAGCAATCGCCACGGCGAAGTGGATCGCGATGTGGTGACGCTGAACAGCCGCCAGATGCGTGAATGGCGCAGCGAATGCGGCATGATCTTCCAGGACTTCTGTCTGGTGCCGCGCCTCGACGTGCTGACCAACGTGCTGCTCGGTCGTTTAAGCCAAACCTCGACGCTGAAATCGTTCTTCAAAGTCTTCTCCGAAACCGACCGCGCTCGCGCTATCGAACTGCTGCAGTGGATGAACATGCTGCCGCAGGCGCTGCAGCGTGCGGAAAATCTCTCTGGCGGTCAGATGCAGCGCGTGGCGATTTGCCGGGCGCTGATGCAGAACCCGCGCATTTTGCTGGCCGACGAACCGGTGGCGTCACTCGATCCGAAAAACACCAAGCGCATCATGGACGTGCTGCGTCAGGTGAGCGAGCAGGGCATCAGCGTAATGGTGAACCTGCACTCGATTGAATTGGTAAAAAGCTACTGCACCCGCGTCATCGGTATTCAGCGTGGCAAAGTGCTGTTTGATGGACATCCTTCCCGGTTGACCGACGGCCTGATGCATGAGCTGTACGGCGACGAAATTAACCAGCTCCACTAACTCCCACAGCAAGAGAAAACCTAAGAATGAAACTGACTTCTTTAGCTTTACTGACTATTGCGATGGCATTTGGCGCAAACGCAGCGGATGCACCAAAAGAGTTGAACCTCGGGATTCTTGGCGGCCAGAACGCCACGCAGCAGATTGGTGATAACCAATGCGTGAAAGATTTCTTCGATAAAGAGCTGCAGGTGGATACCAAACTGCGCAACTCGTCTGACTATTCAGGCGTGATTCAGGGCTTGCTGGGTAACAAAATCGACCTGGTGCTGAGCATGTCGCCAGCCTCGTTTGCCTCGGTTTACCTGCAGAACCCGAAAGCGGTGGATGTGGTGGGCATCGTGGTGGACGACAAAGACGGTTCGCAGGGTTATCACTCGGTGGTGATCGTGAAAGCCGACAGCCCGTACCAAAAGCTGGAAGACCTGAAAGGCAAATCGTTCGGCATGGCCGATCCGGATTCCACTTCCGGCTTCCTGATGCCGAACCAGGCGTTCAAGAAAGAGTTTGGCGGCACGGTGGACGATAAGTACAACAACACCTTCTCCAGCGTCACCTTCTCCGGCGGTCACGAGCAGGACATCCTCGGCGTGCTGAACGGCCAGTTCGACGGCGCGGTGACCTGGACGTCGCTGATTGGCGACCGCGAAACCGGTTATACCTCGGGTGCCTTTGGTCGTTTGATTCGTATGGATCATCCGGATCTGATGAAGCAGATCCGCATTATCTGGCAGTCGCCGCTGATCCCGAACGGTCCGATTCTGGTGAGCAACAATCTGCCCGCTGACTTCAAAGCGAAAGTGGTGGCCACCATCAAGAAACTGGATAAAGAAGATCACGGCTGCTTTGTTAAAGCGGTTGGCGGTGCCCAGCACATCGGCCCGGCTACCGTAGCGGATTACCAGAATATCATCGATATGAAGCGTGATTTGATGAAGGGTACGCGCGGTTAATTTAGTTGGGGTGCTTGCTGTCCCCCATCCCGGCCTTCCCCCACAAGTGGGGGAAGGAGATGCTGCCACATGCGACTTCGGAGCTGCATTTTGCAGCATCTTTCTCCCCCATTAATGGGGGAGGACCGAGGAGGGGGACAGCGAGCACAATCCAGCAAGTCCCCAACCAACAGGAATCCCCCCTTGACCGATTTCGAACACTACTACCAACGCATCCGCCGCCAGCAAAAGCGCGACTCGCTGCTGTGGTCGCTGCTGTTACTGGCGCTCTATCTGGCCGCGGGCAAGATGGCGGAATTTAACCTGCTCACCGTCTGGCAGTCGATGCCACACTTTTTCGATTACATTGGCGAAACGCTGCCGGTGCTGCATCTCCCGCTGCTGTTCGCCGATGGCAAAACCGAGGGTTCGCTGGCCTATTGGGGCTATCGCCTGCACTACCAGCTGCCGCTGATCTGGGAAACGCTCCAGCTGGCGCTGTCGTCCACCATCATAGCGGTGGCGGTGGCTGGCGTGCTGGCGTTCTTCGCCGCCGACAACACCCAAACACCGCGCAGCCTGCGCATGGCGATCCGCGCGTTTGTCGCCTTCCTGCGCACCATGCCCGAACTGGCGTGGGCGGTGATGTTCGTGATGGCGTTTGGCATTGGCGCCATTCCTGGCTTCCTCGCGCTGGCGCTGCACACCGTCGGCAGCCTGACCAAACTGTTCTACGAAGCGATTGAGAGCGCCTCGGATAAACCGGTGCGCGGCCTCGCGGCGTGCGGCGCCAGCAAACTGCAGCGCATGCGCTTTGCCTTTTGGCCGCAGGTCAAACCGACGTTTCTCTCCTACAGCTTTATGCGTCTGGAGATCAACTTCCGCTCCTCCACCATCCTCGGGTTGGTGGGCGCGGGCGGTATCGGGCAAGAGCTGATGACCAATATCAAACTCGATCGTTACGATCAGGTCAGCATCACGCTGTTGCTGATTATTGTGGTGGTGTCGTTGCTGGATACGCTGTCCGGCTGGCTGCGTCGCCGCGTAGTGGAAGGAGACGTATCATGATCGCCCTAGCGCCGGACGTCGCCAAACTCAAGCAGGAGCATGCCGCCCTGTTTGCCGCGCAAAACCGCTATCTGCGCCGCGTCGCGCTGGTGGCGCTGGCCATCGCGCTCTATTACCTGTTCTTTTTCGAGTTTTTTGGCATTGAGTGGAGCCGTTTTCTCATTGGCTGCCAGCAGCTCAGCCGCTATTTCCTGCGTATGTTTGTCTGGCAGGATTTCCTCAACTGGCCGTTTGCTTACTACTTCACGCAGGTCGGGATTACGCTGGCGATTGTGTTTTCCGGCACGTTGACCGCGTCACTGATCGCCTTGCCGGTCTCGTTCCTGGCGGCGCGCAACGTGATGCACGATCCGCTGATGCGTCCGATTGCGCTGGTGGTGCGTCGCGTACTGGATGTGCTGCGCGGCATCGATATGGCGATTTGGGGGCTGATCTTCGTGCGTGCCGTCGGCATGGGACCGCTGGCCGGCGTGCTGGCGATCGTGATGCAGGATGTCGGCCTGCTCGGCAAACTCTACGCCGAAGGGCACGAAGCGGTGGAGCGTTCGCCGAGTCGCGGCCTTAGCGCAGTGGGCGCGAACAGCCTGCAAAAACATCGCTACGGCATTTTCACCCAATCGTTCCCGACCTTCCTCGCGCTCAGCCTGTATCAGATTGAGTCCAACACCCGCTCCGCAGCGGTGCTGGGCTTTGTTGGCGCGGGCGGCGTCGGCCTGGTGTATGCCGAGAACATGCGTTTATGGAACTGGGATGTGGTGATGTTCCTGACCCTGATTCTGGTGGCGGTGGTGATGATCATGGATGTGGTCTCCAGCAAGCTGCGTAAACGTTACATCACGGGGAAAGGGGTGCCGTTGTGGCAGCCTGCCGCGCGCGACTGAGCCGTTCACTGCGCTGCCAGGCGCGTTCCAGCGCCTGCACCAGCTGCGCCTGATGCCAGGGTTTCGCCAGCCGCTCACACAGCGGCAGCGTCACCTGCGTCTGGCGCAGATCCTGGCCGCTGATCAACACCGTTGCCAGATGCGGCCACTGCGCCTGCGCCTGGCGAATCACATCCGCGCCGTTAATGCCGCCCGGCAGCATCAAATCACTGATTAACAGATCGATATCCGGCGTCTGTCGCAGCAGCCTCAGCGCGCTTTCGCCGTCGCCACACTCCAGCGTCAGATAACCCAGTTGATGCAGATGTTCGCACAGCGTTTGTCGCACCGTCGGTTCATCATCCAGCACCAACACCAGCCGATCGTTGCTGGCCTGCGGTACCAGCGGCGGCGGCACGCTGAGCGGTTGCGCCGCTTCGGGCGCGCGCGGTAATAACAGCCGCACGGTGGTGCCTTGTCCTGGCGCGGTTTCCAGCTCAATCTGGCCGCCGGATTGCCGCACAAAGCCATACACCATTGATAAGCCCAAACCGCTGCCGCTGCCGATGGCTTTGGTGGTGAAGAACGGCTCAAACACCTGTTCACGCACCTCGGCCGACATGCCGCAGCCGTGATCGATCACTTCAATGGTAACGCGATCGCGCTTGCCGTCGGCTTCCTGTTTACGCTGATTCCAGATACGCAGGCGGATTTCGCCGCTCTGCTGAGCCATGGCATCGCGCGCGTTGACCACCAGATTGATCAGCGCGTTCTCCAGCTGTCCGGCATCGATCCACGCTGGCCAGCCGGGTCGCTGCGCATCGATCACCAGTTGCTGGCCGGGCAGCAGCGCGTGCTGCAGCAGCGAATGCAGATTATCCACCAGCTCCACCACCGACACCGCGCGCGGATAGAGCGCCTGCTTACGTGAGAAGGCCAGCAAGCGCTGCGTCAGCTGCGCCGCACGGTCGGCGGCCTGACGCGCGCGTTCGATGCGGCTGGCGAGCGTGCCGGGCGGCAGCTGATCGACGGTTAACGCCAGGCTGCCGATGATCACCGCCAGCAGATTATTGAAGTCGTGCGCCAGTCCGCCGGTCAGCTGTCCCACCGCTTTCATCTTCTGGCTGTGCAGCAGCGCTTCCTCCAGCGCCTTGCGCGTGGTGCGTTCCAGCACGGTATTCACCATGCCGCGCCGTGGCACCGGGCTGAAGCGCAGCTCCAGCGTGCGACCATCCGCCAGCCGCACTTCCTGCGCATCGGCTATTCCGTTGAGCTCGACATCGACGCGTTTGAGTAGCTGCTGATAGTGCAAACCGCGATGCAGTTCACGCGGTGCGATGCCGAGCAGCTCGGCATATTGCGCATTCCATACCACCAGCTGACCGCTGTTATCGAACAGCGCAAAGCCGTCGCGCATGGCAAGAAAGGTCGATTCCAGCTGGTTGCTTTTCTCTTTTAGCAGGCGCGAAGTGTGCGCCAGCGAGGCGGTATTGCGCGCAAACACGTTAAAGGCGCGCGCCAGATCGCCCAGCTCATCGCGCCGCGCCAGGCCCGGCACGTTGACGCTCTTTTCACCCTGCGCCAGCCGCGTCATGGCGTGGGCGATGGCGGTCAGACTCGAACCGAGATTGCGGTAAATGTAGTAACCGGCGTACCCGGTGATCAGCAGCGCCAGCAGCATAAACAGGCCGATAAAGCCGATGATCGAATCCAACTCTTCATGCGTCACCGCGCTGCGAGCGTCACTCTGTTGCGCCACCAGCTGCACGTAATGGGTGATGTCGTCGTTGAGCATCGCCACCAGCGCTTTGATGCGATAGGTAGCGTAGGCAATAGCGATATCACTCTGCTCCAGCTGCTGCGCCACCGGCTGCAAATCCGTGCTGGTGGCGATCAGCCGCTGCACCTGAGTATTCAGCGCGCCGTTAAGCCTTAACGCTTGCCACTGGCGCAGCACCGAAGGTAATTGCTGCACTGCGGCCTGCGGCGCGCTGGATTGAATCGCCACGCTGAATAAGCTGTGGGTTTGCTGGCGCAGCGCGGCAGAAGGGGAATCGGTGCGCGTTAGCAGGTCAATGCGATTGAGTAACAGCTGCGATTGCCACAAGCCGCTCAGCATCACGTTGCGCTGCAGATGGCGCTGATGCCCGGCGCGCAGCAACTGATTGATGGTTTGTTCCAGCGTCTGGCTGCGCTCACGAATACGCGCTAGCAGCTGCGGCTGCTGCGCCGCCAGCGGCGCACTTGCCAGCAAGCTCAGCGACTGCTGCAGTTCCCGCTGCGTTTGCTGCAGGCGCGCCGATTCGCTCTGATACTCCAGCGCGCCGACCACCTGCGATAACCGCACCGCCGCAATGGCCACATTGGCGGTGTCGCGCGCCAGCGCCAGGCTGCCGTTCATATCGGCCAGCGTTTGTGCCTGCGCCTGTTCCTGAATGTGACCTGCGTGGCGAAATCCAAAAATCGCGACCAGGCTCACCGCCAGCGTCACCGACATCACCAGCAGATTAAACAGCAGCAGACGGCTACGCGCGCCCGCGTGCCAGTGCAGACTGTGACTCATAGCTGCCACTCCTTACCGCTCAACTGCTGGCGAGTATAGAAGCGCGATCGGGGCGAAATATGACAAATATGAATGGCCGCTGACATTTTCCATTTATCTAAGCAGGTTTTACTCGCTGCAACCTTTGCCAGCAGGAGTCTGTAAATGGATGCCACACCGATACTCTCCATGCGGGGAATCACCCGACGCTTCGGCAACTTCTATGCGCTCAAGGGCGTGGATCTCACGGTCTGGCCCGGTGAAGTGCATGCGCTGATGGGCGAAAACGGCGCGGGCAAAAGTACTTTGATGAAAATTCTGGCCGGCGCCTATACCGCCAGCAGCGGGGAAATTCTTATCGACGGCCAGCCGTATGTCATAAAAGGCCCAAAAGAGGCGTTGGCGGCGGGCATTACCCTGATTTATCAGGAGATCAATCTGGCACCCAATTTGACGGTGGCGGAGAACATCTTTCTCGGCAGTGAAATCACGCGTGGAGGCCTGGTGAAGCGTCGCCAGATGGCGGAAGAGGCGCAGCGGGTGATTGATCGCCTGGGTGCGCAGTTCAGCGCCACCGATCTGGTGAGCCGCCTGAGTATTGCCGAGCAGCAGCAGGTGGAAATCGCCCGCGCGCTGCACCGCAACAGCCGCATTCTGGTGATGGATGAGCCGACTGCCGCGCTCTCCAACCGTGAAACCGAGCAGCTGTTTGCGCTGATTAAACGGCTGCGCAGCGAAGGCATGGCGATTATCTACATCAGCCATCGCATGGCGGAAGTGTATGAGCTGTCGGATCGCGTGAGCGTGCTGCGCGACGGGCAGTACGTCGGCAGCCTGACGCGCGAGCAGCTCAACGCCAGCGAGCTGGTGCGCATGATGGTCGGGCGGCCGCTCAGCGATCTGTTTAACAAAGACCGCGATATTCCGCTCGGCGACATCCGTCTCGCCGTCAATCACCTGTGCGACAAACACAAAGTGCGTCCCAGCAGCCTGTCGGTGCGTGCTGGCGAGATTGTCGGGCTGGCGGGGCTGGTCGGCGCCGGGCGCAGCGAACTGGCGCAGCTGATTTTTGGCGTGCATCAACCGAGCGGCGGTGAGATCTGGATCGACGGCGTGAAAGTGCAGATTCACTCGCCGCGCGACGCCATCGCACGCGGCATCGGTTTTCTCACCGAGAACCGCAAAGAGCAGGGCTTGTTCCTTGAACTGGCGGCGCAGGACAACATTGTGATGGCGACGCTGGAGCGCGATGCCAGCTACGGCCTGCTTAATCGGCGCAAAGGGCAGAAGATCGCCAGCGAGGCGATTGATGCGCTGAACATCCGCGTGCCGCATGCCCAGGTGCGCGCGGGCGGCTTGTCCGGCGGTAATCAGCAAAAGCTGCTGATTTCACGCTGGGTGGCAATTGCGCCGCGCATCCTGATTCTCGATGAGCCGACGCGCGGCGTTGATGTCGGCGCCAAGAGCGAAATCTACCGCATGATGCAGCAGATGGCGCAGCAGGGCGTGGCGATTTTGATGATCTCCAGCGAGTTACCGGAAGTGGTGGGCATGAGCGACCGCGTTTATGTGATGCGTGAAGGCGCCATCGCCGGTGAGTTGAGTGGGGCAGAGATTAGCCAGGAAAACATTATGACACTGGCCACCGGCGCGCAGCCGGTTCAGGCCTGAGGAGAGCGCAATGACCAGTGAATCCGCACGCGTAAAAAGTCCCACCCTCAAGCGCGCGTTAATGAGTGACCTGCTGCAAACCGTCGGCATCCTGCCGATTCTGATCCTGATCGTGGCGGTGTTCGGCTTTGTCACGCCGAACTTCTTCACCGAGGGCAATCTGCTCAACATTACGCGTCAGGCCTCGATCAACATCGTGCTGGCGGCGGGCATGACCTTTGTCATTCTCACTGGCGGCATTGATTTGTCGGTCGGCTCGATGCTCGGCACCACGGCGGTGGTGGCGATGGCGGTGTCGCTCGATCCGGCATTTGCGTCACTGACGATCCCGGCGGCGTTAGGTGCCGGGCTGATTATGGGGTTGTTCAACGGCGTTCTGGTGGCGTGGGCGGGGCTGCCGCCCTTTATTGTCACGCTTGGTACCTACACCGCGATGCGCGGCGCGGCTTATCTGCTGGCCAACGGCACCACGGTGATCAACTCCGACATCAACTTTGAATGGATAGGCAACGGCTATCTCGGGCCGGTGCCGTGGCTGATCATCATCGCTTTTGCGGTGATCGCGCTGTGCTGGTTCATTCTGCGCCGCACTACCTTAGGTGTGCACATTTATGCCGTCGGCGGCAACGTGCAGGCGGCGCGCCTGACCGGCATCAAAGTCAGCGTGGTGCTGCTGTTTGTCTACGCCATGAGCGGCTTGCTATCGGGGCTGGCTGGATTGATGAGCGCCTCGCGGCTCTACAGCGCCAACGGCAACCTTGGCGTCGGTTACGAGCTGGATGCGATAGCGGCGGTGATCCTCGGTGGTACCAGCTTTGTCGGCGGCATCGGCACCATCACCGGCACGCTGATTGGTGCGCTGATTATCGCCACGCTGAATAACGGGATGACGCTGATGGGCGTCTCCTATTTCTGGCAGTTAGTGATTAAGGGCGCGGTGATCATTATCGCGGTGTTGATCGATAAGTACCGGACGCGGCATCACGTGGGTTGAGTTATATCGTGCTTGCTGTCCCCCATCCCGGCCTTCCCCCATAAATGGGGGAAGGAGATGCTGCCACATGCAGCTTCCACACTCACATTTTGCAGCATCTTCCTCCCCCACTTGTGGGGGAGGACCGAGGAGGGGGACAGCGAGCACTAATCATAAAAACCAAAAAGCAGGAGAACATCGACTATGCGTTTTAATCCGATTCTAACCGGACTGCTGGCGGCTACGCTTCTGAGCGCGCCATTGGTGCAGGCCAAAGAGCTGAAATCCATTGGTGTGACCGTCGGCGATCTCGCCAACCCGTTCTTCGTGCAGATCACCAAAGGTGCGGAGCTGAAGGCGCGTGAACTGGCGGGCGACAAGGTCAACGTAACGCTGGTCTCCAGCGGCTACGATCTCGGCCAGCAGGTGGGGCAGATTGACAACTTCATCGCCGCTAAAGTGGACATGATCATCCTTAACGCCGCCGATTCCAAAGGTATCGCGCCCGCGGTAAAACGTGCGCGTGATGCCGGGATTGTGGTGGTGGCGGTCGACGTGGCAGCAGACGGCGCTAACGCCACTATCACCTCCGATAACACCGCCGCCGGCGCGATGGCGTGTAAATACATCTCCGACCGCCTGAAGGCCAAAGGCAACGTGGTGATCATCAATGGACCGCCGGTTTCTGCGGTGCAGAACCGAGTCGAAGGCTGCATGACTGAGCTGAAAACCCATCCGGACATCAAGCTGCTCTCCTACAACCAGAACGCCAAAGGCAGCCGCGAAGGTGGCCTCGAAGTGATGACCGGCCTGCTGTCGGCCAATCCGAAGATTGATGCAGTGTTCGCGATTAACGACCCAACGGCGATTGGTGCCGATCTGGCGGCGAAACAGGCGCAGCGCAATGAGTTCTTTATTGTCGGCGTCGATGGATCGCCAGACGGTGAAGAGGCGCTAAAACGCAAAGGCTCGCTGTTCGTGGCCACGCCAGCGCAGGACCCGCAGGTGATGGCGGCGAAAGCGGTGGAGATCGGCTATGACATCCTGCAGGGCAAGCCCGCGCCGGATAAGCCGGTGCTGATTCCGGTGACGATGATCGATCGTAACAGCGTCAGCAGCTACAAGGGCTGGACGGTGAAGTAAGCAGCCGCTGTCCCTCACCCTAACCCTCTCCCATAAATGGGAGAGGGGACAAATAGCGCCCTCTCCTGCTTGCGGGAGAAGGCTGGGGTGAGGGCCAGCGTGGAAAGGAGGTGAAGATGCAACGCTCAGAAGTGAATGCGATCCTACAACGCACCCGCGAATTCTTTATGCGTCAGGATGTGCATCTGCCGCCGTGGGCCGATTACGGCCTCAGCCAGTGGCGCGCGCTCGATAAACATGACGCCGATGAACTGCTGGCGCTGCATCTTGGCTGGGATGTCACCAGCTTCGGCGCTGACGATTTCAATCAAACCGGTTTAACCCTGTTCACACTGCGCAACGGTTCGCGGGGTGGCCAGCCGTGGGCCAAACCTTATGCCGAAAAAATCATGCATGTGCGCGAAGGGCAGGTCACGCCGCTGCATTATCACCCGCAAAAGATGGAAGACATTATCAATCGCGGCGGCGGCAATCTGATCGTCACGCTGCATAACCGTGCGGGCAATCAGCTGGCTGA
Source organism: Kluyvera sp. 1366 (assembly GCF_054823405.1). NCBI lineage: Bacteria > Pseudomonadati > Pseudomonadota > Gammaproteobacteria > Enterobacterales > Enterobacteriaceae > Kluyvera > Kluyvera sp. 1366. The sequence goes on along the minus strand of NZ_JBTRDW010000002.1, from coordinate 654,280 downwards.
TACGGCGGTTAACGTCACACTCGATGGCATCCGCCAAACCCACGCCGCCGGTTCGCAGCTGCGTTTATCGCCGGGCGAAAGCGTTACCTTGTTGCCGGGCATCTGGCACAGCTTTTGGGGCGAAGAGGGCTACGGCGATGTGCTGGTGGGTGAAGTCTCGATGCCCAATGACGACGAACATGACAATGTGTTTCTCACGCCGCTGGCGCGCTTCAATCCGCTGGATGAAGATGAAGCACCGCGCTGGCTGCTGTGTAACGAATATCACCGCTGGCTGGCCTAAAGGAGCCTGATATGGCACTGATTTCACTGGCGCAGGGTTTGGCCCATGCGCAACAGAACGGCTACGCGCTTGGCGCGTTTAACGTCCTCGACACCCATTTCCTGCGCGCGCTCTATCAGGCCGCTGAGCGGCAGCGCTCGCCGTTTATTATCAGCATCGCTGAAGTGCATTTTAAGTATGTCAGCCTCGAGCATTTGGTCGCCGCGGTGCGCACCGAAGCGGCGCTGCACGCTATTCCGGTGGTGCTGCATCTCGATCATGGCCTGCATTTTGAGGCGGTGATGCAGGCGATTCGCCTTGGCTTCACCTCGGTCATGTTCGATGGCTCGACGCTCAGCTATGAGGAGAACGTGCGCCAGACGCGCGAGGTGGTGAAGATGTGTCACGCGCTCGGCGTGTCGGTGGAGGCCGAACTCGGTGCGGTGGGCGGCGATGAAGGCGGTGCGCTGTTTGGCGAGGCCGACAGCGATAAATTTACCGATCCGGCGCAGGCCGCTGATTTTGTGCACTCCACCGGCATTGATTGCCTGGCGGTGGCGATTGGCAATGCGCACGGCAAATACAAAGGCGAACCCAAACTCGACTTCGACCGGCTGGCAGCGATTCGCTCGACGGCCGGCATTCCGCTGGTGCTGCATGGCGGTTCCGGCATTAGCGACGCGGATTTCCGCCGCGCCGTCAGCCTTGGCATCAACAAAATCAATTTCTATACCGGCATGTCGCAGGCGGCGCTCGGGGCGATTGAAGCGCAGATCGCCCAACGCGATGCGCGCTACGACGCCTTTGCTGAGTTGTTGATGGCGGTAGAGCGCGACATCGCCAACGTGGTGGCGCAGCAGATGCAGGTATTCGGCAGCGCCGGGAGGGCATAATCGCATGGTGCGTAACGGAATCATCGGTGCCGGCAGCATGCTGGTGGATCACGTGCAGCGCATCAGCCATTGGCCGGAACAAGGCTGGCTAACCGAGATTCAGCACAGCGAGAAGTGCAGCGGCGGCGCGGCGCTCAATGTGCTGTTTACGCTGGCGCGCATGCAGCTGAATCTGCCGCTGGCGGGCGTCGGCATAGTAGGCGAGGACAGCGACGGCGATTACATCCTGCAACTGCTGGATGAGCATCACATTGACCGCCAGTTTGTGCAGCGCATCGCAAGCATCAATACGGCGATGACGCAGGTGATGACCACGCCGGATGGCCAGCGCACCTTCTTCCATGCGCGCGGCGCCAATGGCAAGCTCGATCTGGCGCACTTCGCCGACGTCTTCACGTCCCATCGCATCTTCCATCTCGGGTATTTACTGCTGCTGGATAGCCTTGATGTGCCGGACGATCAATACGGCACGCGCAGCGCACGGCTGCTGGCGCAGATGCAGCAGCGCGGCTATCTCACCTCCCTCGATTTGGTGTCGCGCGTGGGCGAATATCGACCGCTGGTGGTGCCTGCGCTGCGCTGGCTCGATTATCTGGTGATCAACGAACTGGAGGCGCAATCACTCACCGGCATCAGTTTGCGCACGCCGCACGGGCTTGCCGCCCCCGAAGCTTTTGCCGAGGCGGCGACCTGGCTAATGCAGCAAGGCGTACGTCAGCGGGTGGTGATCCACGCACCCGAAGGCGCGTGGGGCCAGCAAGCGGACGGCGAAGAGCGGTGGCAACCGGCGTGGTGCTTAGCGCCAGAAGAGATCGTTGGCAGCGTGGGGGCAGGCGATGCGTTTTGCGCCGGTGTGCTCTATGCCAGCCATGAAGGCTGGTCGCTGACGGAAACGCTGAAGCTGGCGCACACCTGCGCCTGTTTTAATCTGCATGCCGCCAACGCGCTGGACGGCACGCGGCCATTAGCCGAGATGCAGCGCTGGATGGATCAGGCGATTTGCGTTTCGCGTGCCGAAGAGGCAGGACGCATCACGTCGGCGGAGAAAACATAGCCGAGACCGCGAATGGTGCGGATCAGGCTCGGTTGATGCGGATTGATTTCTATCTTGCGTCGAAGCCGCATAATCAGTACATCAATAGTGCGATCAAACACCTCAAGGCTTTCGCTGTGCGTCAGTTCGAGCAGTTGATCGCGGGTTAATACTTTGCGCGCATGCGCCACCAGTGCGCGCAGCAGCGTGTATTCACCTTGCGTTAGCGGCACGCTTTCACGCTGCGGATTGAACAGTTGGCAGCGCGCATCGTCGAGGCGCCAGCCGTTAAATTGCCAACCTTCATCTGCTAACGCTTCCGGCTGCGCCAGCCGTCCGCAGCGTCGCAGCGCCGCGCGTGCCCGAGCCACTACCACGCGCGGATTGAACGGTTTAGCGATGTAATCATCCGCGCCCATCTCCAGCCCCACCACCATATCCGCTTCCGAACCCATGCCGGTCAACATGATCACTAGCAGATCGGGACGCTGCCGCTGCATCTGTTGCAGCACCAGCAAGCCGTTGGTGTCTGGCAGCATCATATCCAGCATCACCAGTGAAATTTCCGGGTGTAGCGTGAGCAGGGCTAGCGCATCTTTACCCTGATGGCAGCAATAAACGGTAAATACATGTTCATTCAACACATCGTGCAGCAATTCGCACACTGCACGATCATCATCGACCACCAGAATCGCGGGCTTCATGGATGCGCCTCTTTTGTTACGAAAGGGTTAAAAGCAGTGTAACCCGATGTTTTTTACCTGCTGATTAAGGCAACAGAAACGTGAGCGCCATCGCCTGGCAGAGTGCGGAAGCGTGCAGTGCCGCACTCTTTTTGCCAAACCATCGTCAGGTAGGAAAACGATTGCGCGGCGCTGGTGCAATGCACCATAATCGCGCCTCATTCTGGTTCAGAATAATCTTAGCCGCAGCCGCAAATGAAAACGTAATCGATTGCGTAGGGGAGTGGCATAGCTATTGCTATATGGACAGGGGAAAGCGCAAGGTTTCACAACCTGTTGTCCAGTTTGCTTCGCTTTCAAAACAACAATAAGCATGTAAACCACATTGGCAAGGAGCGCGCGCATTCGTGCCGACTCCGCTCATGAGAGATGATGATGTTAGAAAAACTCTTCAAACTAAAAGCGCACAACACCACGGTTCGCACCGAAATCATTGCGGGTATCACCACCTTCCTGGCAATGGCTTACATCCTGTTTGTTAACCCGAGCATTCTCGGCGCAACCGGCATGGATAAAGGTGCGGTCTTCGTGGCGACCTGTCTGGCGGCGGCGATTGGCTGTGTGTTAATGGGCCTGATCGCTAACTATCCGATTGCACTTGCACCGGGCATGGGCCTCAACGCCTTCTTCACCTACACCGTGGTGCTGCATATGGGTTACACCTGGCAAGTCGCGCTGGGCGCGGTGTTCTTGTCGGCGGTGATCTTCTTCGCCATGTCGCTTTTCAAAATTCGTGAGTGGATTATTAACAGCATTCCGCTGCCGCTGCGTGCCGGTATTGGTGCCGGTATCGGTCTGTTCCTGGCGATTATCGCGCTGGAAGGCGCGGGTATCGTGGTGGATAACCCAGCAACGCTGGTTGGCCTGGGCGACCTGACTAAACCGGGTCCGCTGCTGGCGCTGCTCGGCTTCTTCATCATTGTGGTGCTGGAAGCGCGTCGCGTTACCGGTGCGGTGCTGATCGGCATTCTGGTGGTGACCTTCATTTCTATGGGCATTGGCCTGACGCCGTTTGGTGGCGTGTTCTCCGCTCCGCCCTCTATCGCGCCAACCTTTATGCAGCTGGATATCGCCGGTGCCTTTAACGTCGGTTTGGTGAGCGTAATCTTCGCCTTCCTGTTCGTGGACGTGTTCGATAACACCGGCACCTTGCTGGGTGTGACCAAGCGCGCCGGTCTGGCAGATGAGCAGGGCAACGTGCCGAAAATGGGCCGTGCGTTGATTGCAGATAGCGCCGCCGCGCTGTTCGGCTCGCTGCTTGGTACTTCGACCACCACCAGCTATGTGGAATCTGCTGCCGGCGTCAGCGCCGGTGGCCGCACCGGCCTGACGGCGATTGTGGTGGCGATTCTGTTCCTGCTGAGCCTGTTCTTCTCGCCGCTCGCGGGCAGCGTACCGATTTATGCCACCGCGCCAGCACTGCTGTTTGTTGCGGTGCTGATGGCATCTGGCCTGGCGGATATTGACTGGAAAGACATCACCACCGCCGCGCCGGTAACCGTGACTGCGCTGACCATGCCGCTGACCTACTCGATCGCTAACGGTATTGCGTTCGGCTTCATCACCTGGACGGTGGTGAAACTGCTGAGCGGCCGCACCAAAGAGGTCAACCCGGCGCTGATCATTCTGTCGATTCTGTTTGTCATCAAACTGGGCTGGCTGAGCGCGTAAATCTCACTTAACGGAAGCCCGCTCGGGCTTCCGTGTCTGCTGTTGCATTCCTTCGCTTATTTTCTGCGAGACACCTCGCAATCCTTTTTGATGCTCACTTTCCTTCCATCTCAAAACGGCCCAGGCTGTGCGTGTTGTTTAAACCTGCCCGCAAAAAATGTGCTGCGAATGGCGGGATCGTGGAATGTTAACGCTGCGCAAATCTGTTTCACTAACGGTGTGGTGGAAAGATTGAGCAGCGCGATGGAAGAGGATTCGGTGATGGATTACCCCATTAGTACGGCAACTCGTGTGTTCCCACCGCGTATTTTTGACGTTGGTAACAAAGGAGATCATCAAATGGAACAACTCACCAAACGGGTTGAACAGCTGGAAAAAACCACGCAGCAGATTCAGACGGATGTTGCTGTGCTAACGGCGCGTTCAGAACATTTTGCTACTAAAGCGGATATCGAAAAGGTCAGGGCTGAGCAGGGTGTCATGCGGGTAGAGATTTTGGGTGAGCTGGGGGCGCTTGAACAACGTATCGATAAAAAGTTAGAGCGGATGGAGGATCAACTCAACCCGAAGTTCGACAAAATTGATCTAATATTTGAAAGAATTGACCAAAGATTTGAAAGAATTGACCAAAGATTTAACCAGCTGGAGGATAAAATATCTGCCTTCAATAACAGCATAACCTGGAAAATCATGATCCCGACCGGCCTTCTGGTGCTGGCGTGGTTTGTGCAGAATATCGTTTTGAAAATGTCATGACGCGCTTTACTGCACGGTTCCGGCCCTTCATGGGCCGGAACTCATCATGATTACCTAAACGGCGGCTCGTTAAAGGTTCTCAGCTTCCTCGAATGCAGCTTGTCGCCTTCAGCTCGCAGCAGTTCTACCGCGCAGATGCCAATCTGCAGGTGCTCAGAGATTGCGCCCTCATAGAAGCGGTTTGCCTGGCCCGGTAGCTTGATCTCGCCATGCAGCGGTTTATCGGATACGCACAGCAAGGTGCCGTAAGGCACGCGGAAGCGGTAACCCTGCGCGGCGATGGTGGCGCTCTCCATATCAACCGCAACGGCGCGGCTCAGGTTGAAGCGCAGCGCCGAAGCGGAGTAGCGCAGCTCCCAGTTACGGTCATCGGTGGTGACCACGGTGCCGGTGCGCAGGCGCTGTTTAACTTCTTCGCCGGGCATGCCGCTGACCGCTTTGGTGGCGTCATACAGTGCGCGCTGCACTTCGGCGATGCTGGGGATTGGGATATCTGGCGGCAGTACGCTATCCAGTACGTGGTCGTCGCGCAGGTAGGCATGCGCCAGCACATAGTCGCCGATGGTCTGGCTTTCGCGCAGTCCACCGCAGTGGCCAATCATCAGCCAGGCGTGCGGACGAATCACCGCCAGGTGGTCACAGATGGTTTTGGCATTGGATGGCCCCACGCCGATGTTCACCAGCGTAATGCCGCGACGATTCGGTGATGTCAGGTGCCATGCCGGCATTTGGTGCTTCTTCCACGCCAGATCGGACATCATCGCCGTCGGGTCTTGCGTATCGGCGGTGATCACCACTTCACCGGCGCAGGCCAGGCTGTCGTAAGGCGTGGTGGGATCCTGCACCTGCTCAATCGCCCAGCGCACGAACTCATCGACGTAGCGCGTGTAGTTGGTAAACAGCACGAACGGCTGAAAGTGCTCTACGCTCGTGCCGGTGTAGTGGCGCAGGCGTGCCAGTGAGAAATCGGTGCGCAGGGCGTCAAAGTGCGACAGCGGGAAAATCGCATTGGCGTGGAACAGGCCGTCGGCGGTTTCATCACCGATTTGCGACAGTTCGGTGGTGGGGAAATGGCGTGCGATGCTGGCGCTCATTGAGCGGTCCAGTGACAAGCCGTCAATCACATAAGGATAAGGAATTTCCTGCTGCGAAGGCGCGACCTCAATCAGTACGTCGTACTCCTTCTCCAGCATCTGCAGCTGCTCGCTGAGATAGTGGCGCAGCAGCGCCGGGCGCGTGATGGTGGTGCTGTAGCTGCCGGTATGGGTAAAACGTCCCCACGCGCGGGTGCGATTTTGCTGCGGACCTTCACCCAGCCAGGTGATGCGCAGCTGCGGATAAACAAACAGCCCTTGCTGACGCGCGGCCTCATCCGGCAACTGTCCGGTGGCAGTGAAATCGCGAATGGCGTTGCGCAGCGCGTCAACGGCTGCATCGTACAGGCGTTCTAGTTCGTCCAGCGCTTGCTGGCTGCTCAATCCGTTCCGTTGTGTATTCATGGGTTCTCCTTCAGAAACATGGACCGTTTTCACCAGAGCATAGCGGATAAACCCTTCGCTACGATGAAGAATCTGTGATCGACCGCATTCTGCACCATCACGGTGCTGGTGCGTGGCGTAACCGCGGCTATGTTTATGATCAGCAGGGATGTTACATCGCGTGTCTCCTGTTCTGGAGCGATGCCCGAGTAATAAATCGTCCACCTTCGCGGTATTGGCGAGCTTATTGCTTAGTTTTCAACCGTGGCCTTAATGAATCCATCCGGTTCTAAAAGCAGGTTGCCATAAATGGCGACTCTTCGGGTGTTGGAGGCCGCACTCTGTTCTGCCGAAGTTTCAGAAATTGATTTCTCCCAGGCCGTGTTATGGCTCAGTTCCTGACCCGTTGAGGATTGAAAGCATGTCTTTGAAATTCATAAAACACCCAATGAATGTGGCGATTGCAGGTTGTTTAAGCGTGGCCTTTTACGCTCAGGCAGATATTAAAATTGGTGTGGCGGGTCCGTTCTCTGGGCCTAATGCGACGTACGGCGCGCAATACTGGAAAGGCGCAAGCCAGGCCGCGGAGGATATCAATGCGTCAGGCGGCATCAACGGCGAGAAAATCGTGCTGGTGCAGGGCGACGACGCGTGTGAACCGAAGCAGGCGGTATCCGTCGCTAACCGACTGGTCGATCAGGATAAAGTGATGGCGGTGGTCGGCCACTTCTGCTCCTCATCCACCATGCCCGCCTCGGAAGTCTATGATGAGGCCGGCGTTTTAGCGATCACGCCCGGATCCACCAACCCAAAAATTACCGAACGCGGCATGAAAACCCTATTCCGCATGTGTGGTCGTGATGACCAGCAAGGCGCCATCGCCGCGGATTACATCATCGACAAGCTGAAAGCGAAGAAAGTGGTCATCATTCATGACAAAGACACTTACGGCCAGGGTTTGGCGGATGCCACCAAAGCCTCACTTGAAAAGCGCGGCGTGAAAGAAGTGCTGTATGAAGGGTTGTCGCGCGGCGAGAAAGATTTTAATGCGCTGGTAACCAAGATCGGCGCGCTGAAACCGGACGTGGTCTATTTCGGCGGCTGTCATCCGGAAGCCGGTCCGCTGGTGCGTCAGATGCGTGAGCAGGGCGTTAATGCGGCTTTCTTCTCCGGTGACTGCATTGTGACGGAAGAGATGGTGACGGCAGCAGGCGGCCCGCAATACACCAAAGGCGTCTACATGACCTTCGGCAACGATCCGCGCACCATCGCCGATGGCAAAGCGGTTATCGACAAATTCCGCGCCGGCGGATTTGAGCCAGAAGGTTACACCCTGTATGCCTACGCCTCCGTGCAGACGCTGGCCGCCGCTTACAAAGCAGCCGGTAAAGACAACGCCAAGGCCAGCGACTGGCTGAAAGCCAACAGCGTCGATACCGTCATGGGCAAAAAAGCCTGGGACAGTAAAGGCGATCTCAAGGTGTCGGATTACGTCGTGTATCAATGGGACGACAAAGGCAAGTATCACCAGCTGTAATGTGCCACGCGGCCCCGTACAGTGCGGGGCCATTCGCGATTGAGCGCGAGGTGTGCGCTCCCATTGAGTACGAGACGACATTATGGACGCCTTTTTCTTACAGCAGCTGATCAACGGTTTAACGCTCGGTGCCGTGTATGGCCTGATCGCCATCGGTTACACCATGGTTTACGGCATTATCGGCATGATCAACTTCGCCCACGGCGAGGTGTATATGATCTCCGCCTATCTGTGTGCCATTGGCTTATCGCTACTCAGCTTTTTTGGCATTCACTCCTTCCCGCTACTGATATTCGGCACCTTAATCTTCACCATTATCGTCACCTCGGCTTACGGCTGGGCGATTGAGCGCATCGCCTATCGACCGCTGCGCAACTCGACGCGCCTTGCGCCGCTGATTTCAGCGATCGGCATGTCACTGATTTTGCAGAACTATGTGCAACTCAGTCAGGGGCCAAATCAGCAGGGCATTCCGACGTTGCTGACCGGCGTGTTGCGCATGGAATTTGATGGTGGCGTGGTGCAAATCACCTGGACCAAAATCTTCATCCTGATCGCGGCGTTTTGCGGCATGGCGCTGCTGACCTGGATTATCCAGTACACCAAACTCGGGCGTATTTGCCGTGCAGTGCAGCAGGATCGGCGCATGGCTTCCATTCTCGGCATCAATACCGATCGCGTTATCTCGCTGGTGTTTGTGATTGGTGCGGCGATGGCGGGATTAGCTGGCGTGCTGGTGACCATGAATTACGGCACCTTTGATTTTTACGCCGGATTTATCATTGGCATCAAAGCGTTCACCGCCGCAGTGCTCGGCGGCATCGGTTCACTGCCGGGCGCGATGCTTGGCGGATTATTGCTGGGCGTCGCGGAAGCGCAGTTCGCCGGGATGGTGAATTCTGACTATAAAGATGTGTTCTCGTTTTCGCTGCTGGTGGTGATTTTGATCTTCCGCCCGCAAGGACTGCTGGGACGACCGCTGGTCGCTAAAGTGTGAGGAAGCCCCGATGAATGCAATGACGCAAAATCCTGTGCGCCAGGCGCTGCTCGATACGCTGCTGGCGGGGTTAGTAGCGCTGGTGGTATTTGGTCCGATTGTTGGCGTGGTGCTCGACGGTTACAGCTTCAAACTGTCGCCACAGCGCGTGGCGCTGCTGGTGGCGGTGGTGATGGCGGGGCGTTTGCTGTTCAGTTTGTTTCTGCACGCGCCTGTTGGTCAGCGCATCATGCGCAAGTTTGCCAGCAGCGATGACGGGGTTTACGTGCGCGAGCCCGGCTATCGTTCGCGTTTGCGCTGGATATTGCCGCTGCTGCTGATCGTGGCGCTGGCCTTTCCGTTTCTCTCCAGTAAATATCTGCTGACGGTGGCGATTCTCGGCCTGATTTATGTGCTGCTCGGGTTGGGCTTGAATATTGTGGTTGGGCTCGCCGGATTACTTGATCTCGGCTACGTGGCTTTTTATGCCATCGGTGCGTACGGCCTGGCGCTTGGCTATCAATATCTCGGATTGGGTTTCTGGAGCATGCTGCCGCTGGCGGCGCTGCTGGCCGCTTTTGCTGGCGCGCTGCTCGGGTTCCCGGTGCTGCGCATGCACGGCGATTATCTGGCGATCGTTACGCTCGGCTTTGGTGAAATCATTCGTCTGGTGCTGACCAATTGGGTCGCCTTTACCGGCGGCCCGAACGGGGTTTCCGTGCCGTCGCCGACCTTCTTTGGCCTCGAGTTTGCCCGCCGCGCGCGCGATGGCGGCGTGCCGTATCACGAGTTTCTGCACGTCACTTACAACCCGAATATGAAATTTATCTTTATCTATGTTGTGCTGGTTCTGGTGGTGTTGCTGGTGCTGTGGATCAAGCATCGCCTGACGCGTATGCCGATTGGCCGCGCCTGGGAAGCGCTGCGTGAAGATGAGATTGCCTGCCGCGCGATGGGGCTTAACCATGTGTTGGTGAAGCTTTCAGCCTTTATGTTGGGCGCGTCAACGGCGGGCATCGCCGGGGTGTTTTTTGCCAGCTATCAGGGCTTCGTTAATCCCACCTCGTTTACCTTTTTTGAGTCAGCGCTGATTCTCGCCATTGTGGTGCTTGGTGGGATGGGATCGACGCTCGGCGTGGTGCTGGCAGCGTTTGTGCTGACGGTGGCACCGGAACTGCTGCGCAGCTTTGCCGAATACCGCGTGCTGCTGTTCGGCATGCTAATGGTGCTGATGATGATCTGGCGGCCACGTGGGCTGGTGCGCACCGCACGCGTTGGCGTGCCGCTGCGAAAAGGAGTGCGCCATGAGTGATGCCATCCTGCAAGTGGACAACCTGATGATGCGCTTTGGCGGCATCAAGGCGCTGAATGACGTCAGCCTGGCGGTGGAGCGCGGTTCGGTGACCTCATTAATTGGTCCTAACGGCGCGGGTAAAACCACGGTGTTCAACTGCCTGACCGGTTTTTATCGCGCCAGCGGCGGACGCATTGTGCTCAACGCCAATCAGCGCAGCACCGATGTGATTCAGGTGTTGGGGCAAAAAATTCACGCAGGTGACTGGATCAATCCTACACGGCTCGGCTCGCGGCTCTGGTATAAGATGTTTGGCGGCGCGCATCTGGTGAACCGCGCCGGGCTGGCGCGTACCTTTCAAAATATCCGGCTGTTCCGCGAAATGTCGGTGATTGAGAATCTGCTGGTGGCACAGCATATGCAGGTCAATCGTCAGCTGCTGGCGGGCGTGCTGAACACACGCGGCTACCGCGAAGCAGAAAATCGCGCGCTGGATCGCGCTTTTTACTGGCTGGAGAACGTCGATTTGGTCGCCAGCGCCAACCGCCTGGCGGGCACGCTCTCTTACGGTCAGCAACGGCGGCTGGAGATCGCGCGCGCCATGTGTACGCGACCGGAACTGATTTGTCTGGATGAACCGGCGGCTGGGCTGAATCCGGTGGAAACCGAGGCGTTGAGCGCGATTTTACATCGTCTGCGCGCCGACCATCGCATCAGCGTGTTGCTGATTGAACACGACATGCCAATGGTGATGCGCATTTCCGATCACATCGTAGTGCTCGATCATGGCGATGTGATTGCCCAGGGCACGCCGCAGCAAATTCGACACGATCCCAAAGTGATTGCCGCCTATCTCGGCGCAGAAGAGGAGAGCGATCATGGCTGAACCGATGCTGGCTTTTGAGCAAGTCGATGTGTTTTACGGTCCTTTGCAGGCGTTGAAACAGGTGTCGTTGACGGTGAATCAGGGCGAAACCGTGGCGCTGATTGGTGCTAACGGCGCGGGAAAATCCACGCTGCTGATGTCGATCTTTGGTCAGCCGCGCATTGCCAGCGGCGAGATACGTTTGCGCGGCGAAGCGATCAGCCAGCGTTCGACGCACTTCATCGCCGCCAGCGGCATTGCGCAGGCTCCGGAAGGACGACGCATCTTTCCTGATATGACGGTGGAAGAGAACCTGCTGATGGGCACCATCGCTATCGGCGAACGTTTTGTTAAACAGGACAAAGATCGCATGTATCAGCTGTTTCCGCGCCTGCTGGAGCGGCGTAAGCAGCGCGCCATGACGCTCTCCGGCGGCGAGCAGCAGATGCTGGCGATTGCCCGCGCGCTGATGAGTCGACCTAAACTGTTGCTGCTCGACGAACCCAGTCTTGGCCTCGCGCCGATCGTGGTGAAGCAGATCTTTGGCATTCTGCGCGAGTTGACCCAGCAAGGCATGACGCTGTTTCTGGTGGAGCAGAATGCCCGCCATGCATTGCAGCTAGCCGATCGCGGCTATGTGATGGTGAACGGTGAGATTCGCCTGAGCGGCAGCGGCGCAGAGCTGCTCAATAATGACGACGTGCGCAGCGCCTATTTGGGCGGCGCAGCCGATCCTGCGGTGGTGGCGACAAAAAGTTTGTAATAATGATTAAATGGTGAGGGGAAACACTTTGCATAATTCTTAGTGGCCTATCATCATTATTACTCTTCTTCCTCTCCAAAGTGATTTGGTAATCCCTTGCAAAATCCTGGCGTAGCAGTGATGCGGGCGGTCAGAAACACGGCGTGGTATCCCAAGCGCCGCGCTTACCGTACGTTGTTCTGGCGAGAAATCACCCCATTAGCCGTGCCCATCTTTATCGAAAACCTCTGCGTGATGCTGATGGGCGTCCTCAGTACCTTTTTGGTGAGCTGGCTGGGTAAAGAAGCGATGGCGGGCGTCGGTTTGGCCGACAGCTTCAACATGGTGATCATCTCCTTCTTTGCCGCCATCGATCTCGGCACCACGGTGGTGGTGGCGTTCAGCCTGGCGAAACGCAACGGCAAACGGGCGCGAGCCGCCACCAGACAGTCGCTGGGATTGATGACCGCGCTGGCGTTTGTGCTGGTGATCGCCATCGAGTTTTGGGGGCATCTGATCATTGATGTGATTGCCGGCAGCGCCGATCCCAAAGTGAAAGAGCTGGCGCTGAGCTATCTGCAAACCTCGGCGTGGAGCTATCCTGCAGCGGCAATTGCGCTGATTGGCAGCGGCGCGCTGCGTGGCGCGGGCAATACTAAAATCCCGATGCTGATCAACGGCGGCATGAACATTCTCAACATCGTGATCAGTAGCGTGCTGATTTACGGCTGCCTCGGTTGGGAAGGTATGGGTTTTGTTGGTGCCGGATTGGGCTTAACCATTTCGCGCTATATTGGTGCGGCGGCGGCGATTTATGTGCTGTATCGCGGCATTACGCCAGCCCTGAAAATCTCCATCGCCAGCTATTTCCGGCGCTGGGATCGCAATATTCTGATGGAAGTGTTGGGCATTGGGGTGCCCGCCAGTATTGAATCGGTGCTGTTTAACGGCGGTAAGCTGCTGACGCAGATTTTTGTTGCTGGCATGGGTACCAATGAGATCGCCGGTAACTTTATCGCCTTCTCGATTGCTTCGCTGATTAACCTGCCGGGTAATGCGCTGGGTTCGGCGTCGACCATTATTACCGGCCGCAGGCTGGGGCTGAATCAGGTGATGCAGGCTGAACGCCAAATCAAACACGTGTTCTGGCTGGCGATGATTGGATTATGTTCGCTGGCGCTGATCACCGTGCCGCTTGCCGGAACACTCGCGCAGTTTTACAGCCGCGATCCGGAAGTCATTTCAGTTACCAAGCATTTGATTTGGCTGAATGCCGCCTTTATGCCGATCTGGACCGCTTCATGGGTGCTACCCGCCAGCCTGAAAGGCGCGCGCGATGCGCGTTACACCATGTATGTGTCAATGTTTAGCATGTGGGGCGCCCGCGTCGTAGCAGGTTATTTCCTTGGGATTGTGTTGGGAATGGGCGTGATAGGCGTGTGGCTCGGCATGTTCCTCGACTGGACGGTGCGCGGCGTATTTTTCTGGTGGCGACTCAACAGCGGCAAATGGCTGAACAATTACCGCAAGATGATGGCGAAGAGCAGTGGATAGGGCATTGGCTGGTGCCCATTGTGGGCTCTACGTATATGCATTAATTGGCAATGAAGCGCACAACTAATCGGTTTGGTTATAGGAGAGAATACGGTTTACTGTCAGCGTCAATCATTTGTGGAGAAGCTGACAATGAAACACCTCTTGCAGCAGTGGTTTAACCAACTGATCAATGGCGAGACTGGACCCGCAGAAGAGCGCGAATTCGATCTCAGTAATCATATCGACCTGCTGATTCCCATCAGCCAGCTGTACGGTGTTGAGTTCCATCCTTCGGTGTATCGTTACTATGAGAGATGAGCGCCTGCACCATGTGATTCGCTACAGCTACTGGAATGAGCTGTGCGCTGTTGAATAAAGAACCCGCTTTAGCCAGCGGGTTTTTTTATGCCTGAAATTTGACCCTTCATTCAAAAAAATTCATCATATTTTTACACTCTCTATCAATTGTCTTGATTCCGTAATTTTCTCGTAAAGAAATGTATTCCTAACTCGCGGCGTGCGTGTAAGATAGAAAAGTAAATGATAACCATTGGCGTTATCATTTAGGTGTCACGCCAGCTCAACGCCTTGCCGCCGGAATGCTTCTGCGCCAGGCCATCCGCTGATGTGATGTGCGCGTCAATCATTACAAGAAACTCACTCCCTTAAAAATGGATAAAAATCGCAACCTGCCGTTTGGCAGCTTCAATTCGTTGACCCTTTTCACCGGGCTTTGCATTGGTATTTCTCCTGCTGCCGCATTAGCGGCAGAAAATGCCAACAAAAAATCTGACGATACCTTAGTGGTTGAAGCGCATACGCCATCGCTGTATGCCCCCAACGCATCTGCCGATCCGAAATTCAATCGTCCGCTGGTGGATACCACCCGCACCATGACGGTGATTCCGGATCAGGTGATTAAAGATCAGGGCGTAACCAATCTTACCGACGCGCTGAAAAACGTGCCGGGCGTGGGCGCGTTCTATGCGGGGGAAAACGGCAGTTCTACTACCGGTGATGCGGTGTATATGCGCGGCATTGATACCTCCAACAGCATTTACGTTGATGGTATTCGCGATATTGGTAGCGTGACGCGCGATACCTTCAACACTCAGCAGGTTGAAGTGATTAAAGGGCCATCGGGCACCGATTACGGACGCAGCGCGCCGTCAGGTTCGATTAATATGATCAGCAAACAGCCGCGCCTCGATAGCGGGCTCGACGCCTCAGTCAGCGTTGGCAGCGCGTGGATGCGTCGCGGCACGCTGGATTACAACCAGGCGATCAACGACAACGCCGCGTTCCGCCTCAATCTGATGGGTGAGAAAACTCACGATGCGGCGCGTGATAACGTGCAGAACGAGCGTTATGGCGTGGCGCCATCGCTGGCGTTGGGTCTGGATACTGCAACGCGCTTGTACCTCAACTATCTGCATGTGCATCAAAACAATACGCCCGATGGCGGCATTCCAACCATTGGCCTGCCGGGCTATTCGGCGCCGAATGCGGCGACATCGGCACTGAACAATTCTGGCAAAGTCGCGACCAGTAACTATTACGGCACCGATTCTGACTTTGATAAATCGACCACCGACAGCGCCACCATACGCTTCGAGCACGATATCAACGACAGCACCACCATCCGCAACACCACGCGTTGGTCACGGGTGAAGCAGGAATATCTGCTGACGGCGGTGATGGGCGGCGCCACCAATATCACTGCGCCAAACCGGAACGATGTGAATAGCTGGAGCTGGTCGCGCCTGGCGAACACCAAAGACATCAGCAACCGCATTCTCTCCAACCAGACCAACATCACCTCGAAGTTTTACACCGGTGCGGTTGGGCACGATGTCAGCGCGGGCGTGGAGTTTACGCGTGAAAATCAAACCAACTACGGCGTCAATGCGATCACCCCGCCATCGGTTAATATTTACCATCCTATCAGCAGCATTTCGGTGGGTGGATTGGACAGGAATGGTGCCAATGCTAACGGGCAAACCGATACCGCAGGCATTTACGCCTTTGATACGCTCGCGATTACCAACAGTTTTGAGCTGAACGGCGGCATTCGTCTCGATAACTATCACACCGAGTATGACAGCGCGACCGCCTGTGGCGGCACCGGACGCGGTGCGTTGACGTGCCCAGTTGGCGTGCCGCGCAATACGCCGGTTACTACCGTGGATACCGCGAAATCGGGCAATCTTGTGAACTGGAAAGCCGGTGCGCTTTATCGTCTGACCGAGCAGGGCAACGTCTATGTTAACTATGCCATTTCTCAGCAACCGCCAGGTGGCAGCAGCTTTGCACTGGCCGCAGGTGGCACCGGCAACAGCGCCAACCGCACCGACTTCAAACCGCAGAAAGCCAAGTCCAGCGAAGTGGGCACCAAATGGCAGGTGCTGGATAAACGTCTGTTGCTGAATGCGGCGCTGTTCCGTACCGATATTGAAAATGAAGTCACCGCTAACGACGACGGCACCTATTCGCAAGCCGGTAAAAAACGTGTGGAAGGTTATGAGCTCTCAGCCACCGGTAACATCACGCCAGATTGGGAAGTGATCGCCGGCTATACCCTGCAGCATGCGTCAGTGACCGAAGGGGATAGCGTATCGCAGGATGGATCTTCTGCGCTGGCTTACACGCCGAAGCACGCCTTTACGCTGTGGACCAACTATCAGGCAACCGATGCGATTTCAGTCGGTGCCGGTGCGCGTTATGTGGGCAGCCTGCGTCGCGGCAGCGATGGTGCGGTCGGTACGCCGGATCACACCGAAGGTTATTGGGTCGCCGATGCCAAATTGGGCTACAAGGTGAACAACAACCTCGATCTGCAACTCAACGTGTACAACCTGTTTGATACCAACTATGTTGCGTCAATCAATAAGAGCGGTTATCGCTACCATCCAGGCGAGCCACGGACTTTCCTGCTGACGGCAAACGTGCATTTCTAAGTTAACGTCGTGGGGCGTGCGCGCCCCACAATTTTTGAGAGAACAACGCGATGATGTATCACATTCCTGCTGTACTGACGCCGGAAGAGGTAGCGAGTTTTAGCACGCTGCTGCAACAGGCCGAATGGATCGACGGAAGGGCGACGGTCGGCAGCCAGGGCGCGACGGTGAAAAACAATCAGCAGATCGATACCCGCACGCCACTGTACGATCAGCTGCAAACCGCGGTGATGCAGGCGCTGAACAACAACCCGCTGTTCTTTTCCGCTGCATTACCACGATCGATTTCCACACCGCTGTTTAACCGTTATGAGCAGGGCGAAACCTACGGTTTTCATGTCGATGGCGCGGTACGCCATAACGGCGCGGCGGGCTGGATGCGAACCGATCTCTCCGCCACGCTGTTCCTCAGCGAACCTGAAAGCTACCAAGGTGGCGAGTTGGTGATTGAAGACACGTATGGTCAGCACAAGGTGAAACTGCCAGCGGGCCATCTGGTGCTGTATCCGTCGAGCAGCCTGCATTGCGTCACGCCGGTTACCCAGGGTGCGCGCGTCGCTTCATTCCTGTGGATTCAGTCGATGGTGCGCGACGATAAACAGCGCGCCATGCTGTTCGAGCTGGATCGCAATATTCAAAGCCTCAAAGCGCGTCACGGTGATAGCCCAGAGCTGTTGTCGCTGCTGAACATGTATCACAACCTGCTGCGCGGCTGGACGGAAGTGTAAAAGCAAAAAGCCCGCTTAGTTTCCTAAGCGGGCTTCTCTAAATATGGCTCCTCTGACTGGACTCGAACCAGTGACATACGGATTAACAGTCCGCCGTTCTACCGACTGAACTACAGAGGAATCGTGTGAACGAGGCGAATATTAATGGCGCCCCTTGCAGGTGTCAACAGCTTAAAACACAT
Organism: Kluyvera sp. 1366; assembly: GCF_054823405.1. Lineage (NCBI taxonomy): Bacteria > Pseudomonadati > Pseudomonadota > Gammaproteobacteria > Enterobacterales > Enterobacteriaceae > Kluyvera > Kluyvera sp. 1366. Next base: position 636,627 of record NZ_JBTRDW010000002.1, on the reverse strand, counting down.
TTGTATTCAACTGGCTAGCATTAGTACAAAGCGATCGCGATTTAAGCAGGTTCTGCTGTTAGCATCGCCAATCGCGCCAGGGGATCCTGACGATAGAACTGCTGCAGATGGCGATACATCGCCGGGAAACGGTTAGCCAGTAAATCCGGTGCGCTGAAGAAATACTCCGACAGCACCGCAAAACATTCAGCCGCATCGCTGGCGGCGTAAGGATCGATGGTCGCCGCCTGTTCACCGACTAACTCAACTTCCGCTTCAATCTCCGCCATTGCCTGCAGCAGGTCTTTCTCCCAGCTGGCGACATCGCGCAGCGCCATCACCGGAATGCCGCTGGTATAGCCGCTGCCGCGCGCATCAAGTTTATGCGCCACTTCGTGGATCACCAGGTTAAAACCGGAGAGATCGAGCGAATCCTGAATATCCAGCGCATTTAACACCACCGGACCTTGCGTCCAGCTTTGTCCAGCGTGCACCGCCGGCGCGTGATGTACCAGGCCGTTATCATCTTCCCAGCGATCGTCGACATTGAAAGGTTCAGGATAGATCAGCACTTCATGAAAGCCATCAAGCCATTCGAGACCGAGCTTCAACACTGGCAAACAGAATAGCAGCGCCAGACGCGTCAGTAACAGTTCATCGAGTTGCAGGCCTTGCAGCGGCGAGATTTTTTTCTGCTGCAGGAAGCGTTGCGCCAGCGTAACCAACGCGGTTTTTTCATCAGGATCGAGCAGTGAAAAGATCGGCTGCGCCAGCGCCTGTTGCCAGGGTAGCGCCAGTACTGAAGTCTCTATTTGCGCATGCCACGGCCATTTGAACATTGCCTCACTCACTCTTCAGACGAAAACAGTATCCTGGCGCGGCAAAGGGGAAATTACCAGCGCGTAATCAAAGCCGAAGATTCAACCAGTTAATGGGGGATTTGTCTGTGATTGGCGTGGCAAAGCGGGAAAGTAAGTTTGCCCTCACCCCAACCCTCACACGCAGGCGTGAGAGGGAGCTTACTGTGCAAATCTTCACGTGCTCCCCAAACTTCTACATCGCTAAAAACGGTTCCCTCGCCCGCTTGCGGGAGAGGGTTAAGGGGAGGAGACGTTTTATCGTTCAACCCGCTGGAACGCGATCACCCAAACCCACGGGTTCACTTCCCAGCTGGTGGCGCCGTACTGTTTCTGCCACGCTTTGCGGTACGCTTCTTTTGGCGATTCGGAATTCATATTCATGGTGAAAAAGTTATTCAGGAAGTGCGAATCGGTCTGCACGCCTTCCGCCATGATGTCATCTTCACTAATGTCCTGAATCTTCTCGGCTCGCACCGAGGTGATTTGCAGGTCGATGCGGCTGGCCCAGCGCGGCATGTGAATCGCGGTTTGCCAGCCAAACTGCTCGGCATTCTGCATATTCTCATCCAGCTGTCCTAATTCATTGCTGTCAGCGCGATATTGGCAGTAAGCCGCATTGCGGAACGGCAGTGGATCGCGTTCGTAATCCGCCAGCATCGCCTCCGGCACGATCGGGCCGCGCCAGGTTTCACGTACCCACAAACCATCGCCCGCCTGACCAAATGGGCAGTGCGAACTGACATCGGTCATCGACATCAATTTATAGCCGTGCAGATGATTGGCGCTGACATCAAATGCGTGTACCCCTTCATGATGATCCTGACCCGGACCAAAGGCTTGAGTTTTCATAATGCGCCGGGTCTGCGTTTGCTGGCCAACCAGCAGGGCGCGTACCCGCTGTTCGGAAAAAAGAATCGGCCGTTCTTTCATTGCATACCTCTTAATGTGTCACAAACCCGGAAACTGCGAAGAATCCCCTAACATCCGTAGATGTGAGAGCTAGCATAATGGGTTTGAATCAGTTTGCTTAATAATTTGTCGACTTAGTATCAGGCTATTCTGGCAATTTTAGATGTAAAAAATGGTTCATAAGCAAAATGTGTGCTGAAAAGGACTTTGCAAGGGATCAGAAGCCATAAATTTTCCAGATACAGTACGTTATAAAGGCCATTATGGGAACCTTTTCAGATTATGCCGTGTTGATCTGCCTCTAAGAAGCCCCATTTATCAGCACAGATAACTAGAATTTATCCCTAAAGCGAAATTTGTTGATGACGCGAATATATTAAACCTATTGAACAGAGTTATTTAACTAAAACGCACTAAGGAAATACCGAAATCGCAATGGCTGCTGTGCAAGCGGCGTTAACAGCGTTATAACAAGATCGGGATCTCATTTTTACGCCTGGCACCGCCTGGACGGATGTAAATAAAGTGTCATGACCAGGCCGCTATGATGTCCGCAGGAACGTAGATAACAGCAATAACAGGAGAAGCACGATGTCACTTACTCACTGGCAACAACGCTACGAGAATTGGCTGCAGCTCAACTGGCTGCACGACGACAAAGCCCACGATATCGCGCACCTGCGCCGCGTCTGGATGAGTGCTAAGCGCATCATGCAGCACAGTGACGCCGATCCTATGGTCGTGATGACCGCCTGCTATTTTCACGATGTGGTCAACCTGCCGAAAAACCATCCCGAACGTCATTTAGCGTCAACTTATGCCGCGCAAGAGACGCGCCGCATACTGCAGCAAGATTTCCCCGACTTCCCGTTCGAACGGCTGGATGCCGTTGCGCACGCGGTGCAGGCTCACAGCTTTAGTGCGCGTATCGCGCCGCAAACGCTGGAAGCGAAAATCGTGCAGGATGCCGATCGTCTCGAATCATTAGGTGCTATCGGCCTGGCGCGCGTTTTCTATACGGCGGGCGCGTTAGGTCGTCCGCTGTTTGATAGCGAAGATCCGTTAGGAAAGGATCGCGAACTGGATGATGTGAAGTGGACCTTGGATCACTTCCAGAAAAAGCTATTGGGTTTACCGCAAACCATGCAAACCGAAGCTGGACGCCTGTTGGCGGAACATAACGCCGATTTTCTCGTCCACTACATGGGCAAACTTTGCGCCGAGCTGCAGGGCAATTTGACCTCCATCGATGAGTCGGTGTTAAGAGATTTCAGCCCTATACACTCGTAATATTAAATTTTTATGACAGTCTGTTAAGTTTCATCTGCTTCCGCTACGTTGTTGTAAATCAAAAGGGAGTATGAAAATGACCGAGACAGTTAACTTAACCATCAAAATTGACCCGGCACTGAAAGAGCACATCAAACAGTTAGCCGCCGATAACCAAATCTCCATGAGTCAGGAGATCGTTAATCGCCTGCAGGCCAGTTTAGATGCGGGTGCGCAACCGGCCATTGACAGTCTGGATACTCAGGAAGCGGTGGAAGATCAGCTCTCCGCTGCGGAACTGAAGCAGATTCGTGCACTGCTGAAGAAAAGTAAGAAGAAGAAATAAGCAGAAAACCCGTCACTGACGGGTTTTTTTATGCCTGCAGATTAAATACGGAACTGCTGCGCGCGCTGCGCCAGGCGGTCCGATAAGGCGCGCAATTGCACTGCCGATTGCACCTGATGGGCGTTAAGCGCTTCGTTCTGCTGCAGCTGTCCGCTCATCTCCACCACTTCCAGCGCAATCTTTTTCACCCGATGACTCTGCGCAGCACTGTTGTGCTGTAGCTCGTTCAACTGCGTCACCACGCCAGACACCGCGCTGCTGATCTGCGCGAACAGCACCTCCAGCGCTTTCACCTTATCGAAGCCAGCATGCACATGTTGCTGCGTATGCTGAATCAATCCGTCAATCTGGCGCGTCGAGGCACCGCTTTGCTGCGAGAGCAAACCCATCTCTTTGGCGACCACCGAGAAGCTGCGGCCGTAAGCGCCGGCATGTGCCGACTCAATTGCGGCATTTAGCGATAACAAACGCGTCTGCATCGACAAGTCATCCAGCATGCCAACAATCCCGGCGATATCATCCGACGCGGTGACAATTTGCTGCATCTGGATTTCCATCTTATCGACTTCCAGTGCGCAGTTACGCATCAACGCATCGGCAGATTGCGCTTCCTGCGTCGCCTGCTGCGAGAACTGGGCACCAATCTCCACCTCTTCAGAAACGCGATCTAAGCGCTGCGACAGATGATGGAAGCTGGCATTTTGCTGCTGGTGTTGCTGCATCACTTTCTCATTGTGCTGCTGCATATCTTCTGCGCCGGCGGCCACGCTGACCGCCACCGTGTTGATGTCGCGCACAATCTGCTGCAAGCCGCGTCGCATGGTCTCAATTGACTGGAACAGCTGGCGCGTTTCCAGCGACTGACGACGCGGAAGGTTTTGCGCATCGACCAGATCACCGGTGGCGATCTGTTCCAGCTGCGCATTGGCGCGACGCAGCGGCAACAATACGCCGCGCATCAGCAGGCTGGAGGCCAGCACTAACAGCGCCATCAGCACCGCGCTGACCATCAGCGACAGATTGCGGCTCTGCTTCAACGTGCTGAGGGTGTTTTGATTCACGCTGCTGAGCTGCTGATTGGCCTGCTCGATTTCACTGAACCAGGCATCATTAAACTGCTGCTGAAATGCCTGCATCGGCACCATAAAAAAGGCGTTGATGTCGTTGGCCGCTAATCCTTTCAGCTGCTCCTGCAATCCTGCCGCTAGCATGGTAAAACCTTGCGCCAGCGGGCTATCCACATGGGCGTGGTAGGCGGCGAACTGTTGTTGCGCCTGTTTCAACGAGTCATCGGCTGCCGCCGCCAGACTTTTCCAGCTATCCACCGAGCCACTTTGTTGATCCTGCATCAGATAAATACCGGCGCGATGGCTGTTATCACTGGCGGTGAGCAGTTCGATGCGCGCTTTATCCAGCAGGGCCAGACGTTCGCGCAGTTGATTCGCCTGCTGCAACGAGGTTTGCGTCTGGTTAACGTGGGTATTCAGTAGCAGCACGCCGGCAAACTGCAGCAAGCAGAACAGCGCAATGAACAGCAAAAACTGGCTACGTAAACTGGTGAGCCACAGCGGAATACGCGGGGAGAACCGCGCGCGTAACCGCAACGGCAGAGTGATAACAGACAGAAGTGACATCACACGCCTCCAAAAAATAAAACAGGAGTATTGGCAGCACGCGTGACAGTTTGGTGACAGCGGGCGCGATTAGGCGGAAAACAGCATAAAGCGCGGCCCTAAATAAAATTGTGGTCCTGAATCGCTACGCCTTTTGCGCGGCGTACTGTTCAATCAGCGGCAATAACAGTTGCGCCACCGCAGCAAATACCGGCACCACCACCGAGTTGCCGAACTGTTTGTAGGCCTGCGTATCGGAAACCGGAATGCGCAGTTTGGCCTCGCCCGGCGCTTCAAAACCCATCAGGCGGGCACATTCTCGCGGGGTTAAACGACGCGGACGGCGCGCCATATTCTCCGCCTGCTGGAAATCCGCTTCGCCTTGCGCGTGGTCCCAGCCGCGATCGATGAGGATTTCCGAACCATCTTTGTAGTAGCGCGCCGATAAAGTACGCACGCAAATGTTCAGATTACGCGGATCGTTAAGGCCAAAGCCGAAGCCGTTACCTTTGGCTTTATGCTTTTTCGCGTATTGATACAGATAGTTCCACAGCGTTGGCGACAGCGTATATTTTGCTTCTGGCTCGGGTTCCAGCAGGCTGTGTAACGACGGCACCTTTTGCGGATAGAGCGCGGGCAGGGCGCGCAACGAAAAACCGTTACTGAGCCCGCTATCACGGCGAATGCCCACCAGCACGATGCGCTCACGATGCTGCGGCAGGAAATGGCGCGCATCGATAATTTTCGCATCCGGCAAACCACCGTCATTGGCATCGGCCACGTCATAACCGAGTTCATCCAGCGTGGCCATGATGATGGCGAAGGTGCGGCCTTTATCGTGACTCTTGAGGTTTTTCACGTTCTCCAGCACGAAGAACGGCGGCTTCTTGGCGGCGAGAATGCGCGCCACATCGAAGAACAGCGTGCCTTGCGCTTCGCACTCAAAACCGTGCGCGCGACCCAACGCATTCTTTTTGCTCACGCCCGCCAGCGAGAAGGGCTGGCAAGGAAAACCGGCCAGCAGCACCTGATGATCGGGAATGGTGCGATCGATATGCTGATAAATTGCCTGCTCATCGCTGATGCCCGCGGGCTGCGTTACCAGACGAATATCACTGTTGAAGTGGTGCAACTGTGGATCGCTATACAGATTGGCTTTATAGGTGCGCACCGCTTCTTTATTCCATTCGCTGGTGAACACGCATTGACCGCCAATCTGCTCGAAGCCACGGCGAATGCCGCCGATACCGGCAAACAGATCGACAAACTGGAATTTGGCGTCGTCATAGTGCGCCGGACGCTGCGGCAGCAAGGCCTGCAGGCTGGCCACTTCGCGGCTGGAGAGCGCCGGCGCGGCACTTTTACCGGCGCGGATGCGATTCAAACGCGGCACGCTCCAGTCGCGGCCACCGGCTTCAGTTAAGGTGATAACCACATCGCGTGCGGCATAGATATCGAGCACCTGCAGTAACAGCGACGTCGCGTCATCCTGATCGGCGGTTAACGGGGAGGGCGAGACGGGGTCGATAGCGAGCATGCGTTTTTCCTTAACAGTGAAGCGGCTATGCTAACACTCATCACGCAACGAGGAAATTGGCGTGCGGTGTGCTTTCGCTTTTGGCTTAAACCGCTAAAGTTGTAGAAGCGCTAATACAAGGAGACGCCATGGCAGACGTTCACTCGCAAGCCATTCGCAGCAAAAACATGCGCGCGATTCGCAATCAGGATACCGCGATTGAACAGCGTATTGCGTTGATTCTCAAAGATCGCGGCTTCACCTATCGCGTACAGGATAAAGCGCTACCGGGCCGCCCGGATTTTGTCCTGCCCGCCGAGAAAGCGATCATCTTTGTTCATGGCTGCTTCTGGCATCGTCATCACTGTTATTTATTCAAAATGCCGGCCACGCGCACCGAATTCTGGAGTGGCAAAATTAACAGTAACGTTGAGCGCGACCGACGTTACGTCGAACAACTGCGCGAAGGAGGTTGGAAAGTACTGATTGTTTGGGAGTGCGCGCTGCGCGGCAAACTGCAGCTGCAGGACAGCGCGCTGATTGAACGTTTAGAAGAGTGGCTGCTGGCCGCAACCGACAGCAGCGAAATCGACCATCAGGGCTTGCATCACTATCGCGTTGAATAGTGCGAGATTGTTGCTTTTAGCCGCTATAACAGTTTAGATCTCCCTTTTCTCTGGGACGCGGAATTGAGCCATGAGCAGCATCAAACTTACCGTTAAGCGCCTGTATCAACTCCGCGATGAGCGGATGGTGACAACCCAAGCCACGGCGCGCATTTATCTTGGCGACCGGCTGGTAGCCACCGAAGAGATCAGCGGCATGACGGAAAGTCCGGTGAGCAAGTATTTGCACGCCGGGGATCTGACGGGGCCGTTACGCGTCGAATGGGACTGTGCGGGCATCGCCGATATGTCAGTGACGGCGATTGAGCGTTGCCCCTGTTGTCAGGATCACGAACCTGAATAATAAGGAATACCACTTTGGCAGGAACCAGTTTACTCACCCTTCTGGATGATATTGCAACACTGCTCGACGATATCTCGGTCATGGGCAAAGTTGCGGCAAAGAAGACCGCAGGCGTTTTGGGTGACGATCTGTCGCTGAATGCGCAGCAGGTTAGCGGTGTCAAAGCCAACCGTGAATTGCCCGTTGTATGGAGCGTTGCAAAAGGCTCCTTTCTTAATAAATTCATTCTGGTGCCGCTGGCGTTATTGATCTCGGCGTTTGCGCCCTGGCTGATTACGCCGCTGCTGATGATTGGCGGTGCCTATCTCTGCTACGAAGGCGTGGAGAAAGTGCTGCATAGCCTCAATCACGATAAGGCTGAGCAGAGTCCGGAGGCGCGTCAGCAGCGTCTCGACAAACTGGCGCAGCAGGATCCGCGGGCGTTTGAAAAGGACAAAGTAAAAGGCGCAGTGCGCACTGACTTTATCCTCTCGGCGGAGATTGTCGCCATCACGCTGGGCATCGTCTCAGAGGCGCCGCTGCTGAATCAGGTGCTGATTCTCGCCGGTGTCGCCATTCTGGTGACCATTGGCGTGTACGGCATCGTGGCGATGATTGTTAAAATTGACGATTTGGGCTTTTGGTTAAAAGAGAAATCTTCCACGGTCGCGCAGGCCATTGGCGGCGTATTGCTGGCCTTTGCCCCCTGGTTGATGAAAGCCTTAACGTTAGTCGGCACGCTGGCGATGTTTTTGGTTGGTGGCGGCATTGTGGTGCACGGCATCACGCCGCTGCATCACGCCATTACGGAATACAGCGCCGGATTCAACGGTTTGGTCTCGGCACTGCTGAGCAACGGCGCCAATTTGGTGATCGGCTTTATCATTGGGTCGATCGTGCTGTTGGGCGTAAATCTGATTGCTAAGCTGCGCGGCTAGCAGTTATAAAGCGCTGTAAATTTTTAATCACGGTCAGGAGAACGATGATGAACGACGATATGTTTGAATTTGATATCGATGCACAGCTGGAACAGGCTGAAGCCAAAGCGGCAGAAAAAGCCAACGAAGTGCCTGCGGATATCAGCGACGAAGCGGATTGCGAAGGCTGCAAAATCTAATTTTCCTGTCCAGGACGTGCTATCAAAGCCGACAATAAATTTTGTCGGCTTTTTTTATTTACAGAGTTTTTAACTGCTTATTCTGATTTAGTAGCAGTAATAGATTAATCGTATAGGAAAAAATCGGTCACAGCTGCTATACCTAAATTCGGTCATTTAACGATGAAAGAGGGAGGTGCGGTATGATCTTTGCAATCAGTGACGAAGTTCAGCACAAACAGGGCGGACCCACCATGGTGGTCACCGGCTATGCCAGCGGAATGGTAGAGTGTCGTTGGTATGATGGTTACAGCGTGCGACGTGAGGCGTTTCGCAGTGATGAACTCAGTCACGTATCGAGCGCGCAACAGCTGGCCAGTTAAACACATTCGGGACGATGCCTGTCGTCCCGAATGTGGTTCAACCCTGCATTACACCTTACCGTCGTTATCCTCTTCCACCGCCTGATAAATCCGCTGCAGAATATCCGGGAAAGCCGATTGCACGCGACTCCAGCTGGGAATAAAGGGTTTCTCATTCGGACGCTCAATAAAGGCTTGTCCGGCATCGAGAATCGCCTGAGTGAACATCTCTACCGCCGCTTCCTCAATGTGCTGATCAAACTTGAGGCCGTTCATGGTGGCTTCGTGGTTGTAGATCTCCATCATGTCCAGCGCATTACGGTAGTAAGTGGCTTTCAACACCCGGAACGAATCGCTGGTGAGCGGCACGCCCATGGTGGCCAGCTTACGCAGCAGCGACTGCACAATGTCATTGCTCATGCGTTTCAATCCGCCGGTACCATCATCTTCGGCCAGCGGCTGATGCTTGTGGTCGTAGTTATCGGCGATCTCAACCTGGCAGGTCTGACGCGTGGTGTAGTTACGATAAATCTCCGACAGCACGCCAATCTCTAATCCCCAATCGCCGGGAATCTTGATGCCGTTGAGCACATGCGTGCGCATGGCAAACTCGCCAGAGAGCGGATAGCGGAAGCTGGTGAGGTAATCAAGATATTCCGAGTGACCGTAGACTTTCTGCAAGGAGCGCAGCAGCGGACCGACCAGCAAACGACCGACGCGGCCATTCAGCTTGCCGTCGGCGACGCGCGCATAAAAACCTTTGCAGAACTCATACTGAAACGACGGATTGGCCAGCGGATAGAGTAAACGCGCCAGCATGCCGCGTTCATAGGTGACGATATCGCAGTCGTGCAGCGCCACGCACTGAGTGCGGTCGGAAGCCAGCGTGTAGCCAGTACAGAACCACACATTGCGCCCTTTGCCGGGTTGGCTCGGCGATAAACCCTCTTTATCCAGTTCGGCATCCAACGCTTTCAGGCGCGGCCCGTCATTCCATAAAATGCGATGGCGCTGCGGCAGGCGGGAGAAGAACTCACGCGCAAACAGAAACTGGTCGCGATCGGCGCGGTCGAGGCCAATCACAATCTCCTCCAGGTAAGGTACCTTCGCCAGTTCGTTAACGATATTATCCAGCGCCGGGCCTTCCAGTTCCGAGAACAGCGACGGCAATATCAGCCCCATTTTGCGTTTGCGTGAGAAGCGCACCATCTCTTTTTCCAGCGATTCGACGCTGCGGTGGGTGAGATTATGGAAATTAGTAATGACACCATTCTGGTAAAAATCACTCATCGTCTCATCCTTTTGGTTAAAGGCCGTTACTCATTCGGCGCAAGAAAATAGTCCAGACCTTCACGCCAGCCCTGCGGACCGACGTGCGCGGTGTGGTAAACGTTCTCAGTATCGGTGCGTTGCAACTCCACCGGCGTTTTACTGAAGCCTTTTATCACCACGGCATAATCAACGCGCTCCAGCATCGGCACATCGTTAGGACCATCGCCCAAGCCGATTGTGGTGCGCGCTTCTCCTTCCTGCGCGGCGAGATGCTGCTGAATGTCCGCCAGCGCGATACCTTTGCCGGTGCCGGCGGGCATCACATGCCAGAAACGCCCGCCCTGGGTTAACGCCAGATTGTGTTCTGCCAGCGCCGCGCGGAATTCCGGTAAACGCTGTTCGTCATCGCGCCACAACACCACTTCCGACGCTTCGCGCAGGCGGCTTTGGCTGGCTTCGGTAAGGGTTAAACCGGTAAAACGTGCGACTTCGGCATCACTAAATTCATGAAAGCCGTTGAAGCGAAATCGTGCCTGCAACGCCTGCAGCGTCTGGCACAGCGCATGATAGCTGGCGCTGGTTTCGATCGGCGGCGTGTGTTCACCGCCCAACACCACGCGCGCACCGTTTTCAGCAATAAAGGGCGCACCGACAATGCCTAACTTCTTTTGTAGCGGAATAATCTCGGCCGCCGTTTTGCTGGAACAAATCACCAGCGGAATCTGATGTTGTTGCAGACGCGCCAGCCATTCACTGGCCGCATCCCAGTTATAGTCATGATGATCCAGCAATGAGCCATCAAGATCGGTAATGATCATCAGGGAAGAGTTAAGACTCAGCATCATCACACTCCTTACGCCAGTGGCATCCGTAAAGCGAAGAGTAATCAGTATAATAGCGGAATCGCGATCACACTTTTTCCCGCGACCCGGCCAGCGACATCCAGGATAATTCTTAAATGGCAAACGTGACGGAAGGCGCGATGCACATTTCGTGCACAGCTGAAACCAGCAGTGACGCGGCGCGTAGGACGATTCACATGAATGCTTATACAAAATTGTTCGATTTACATGCAGGGATGAGTCTTGTCTTAATCAGACTAAGGCGTAATCTGACAGGGTGTTAAGAATTCCCTGGTGTAACGAACTTACTGATTTACTTTACCCGGCCATCCCGCCGGGTATTTTTTTGAAATCGATTTCAGCGGTTCACTTCGCTGCTGGCGAAGTCGCGAATGTCGAGTTCGAAGGCTTCCGCTAGCTCGGAGTAAGAGTCATAGGCTGCGCCATTTACCGTAACGCGATGCGCGTCTTCGGCTTCCATAAACTCTTTTACCTCGCCCGACGTTCTCTTCTGAATCGCTTCCAGCAACGCATCAACATCGACATTCACTTCGCGCTGAACTGTCTCGCTGTACTCTTTTGCAGTGGTCATGGCGGCCTCCCGGAGGCAATCGGATCTACACCAGTATAGTCGTTGGTGAAAAGAGGGCGCGGAGGGCAAATGGCAGGCAAAAAAAAGCCCGCGCTGCGCGGGCAAAAATCCTTGTTACTTTTAGGTTGACTGCGCCTTTGGGGTTGGTGCAGTACCGAGAAGTGTACGAGCAGGCTGCGTCAAAAGTCTCTCTGCGAAACGTTAAGAAAGCGAAAAAGCGCATCTTGACAGAGTTTTACCTGCCTTTAAGTGCACAGTGCGTAACAGCGACTATGCTTAGCGATTGATTGTTAAGTGATATCAGGGAGTGAATATGGACTTTTTACGTATTGTCATCGCCATCTTGGTTCCGCCACTGGGCGTATTCTTGCAAGTCGGTTTTGGTGGGGCTTTCTGGCTCAATATTCTGCTGACGTTGTGCGGCTACATTCCAGGCATCGTGCATGCGGTGTGGGTTATCGCCCGACGCTGATCGCGATCAGGCAGTGTTGATTATCTTCCGTTAAACTGTGTCGCAGGACAATTTGTGGAGAGTAATCAATGAAGGTTAACGATCGCGTTACGGTTAAAACCGACGGCGGCCCGCGCCGTGTGGGTACGGTGCTGGCAGTGGAAGCATTCAATGAAGGCATCATGTATCTGGTGGCGTTAGAAGATTACCCGCTGGGGATTTGGTTCTTTAATGAAAGCGATCATGCTGAAGGGGTTTTTGTGGAGCCGTATGAAGAGGCTTGATTGATTTTTCCCTCACCTTTCCCCTCTCCCGCAAGCGGGAGAGGGGAAAGATCGGCGCACCATCCACTCCTTTGCCAATATGTGGGAGAGGGCCGGGTGAGGGACAACGCGCACTACCTCAAATCAAAACGTTTCCCAGTTATCATTCCCTGACGTCGCCAATGCAGGACGTGGCGCCAGATTTGGCGTACGCAACGCAGACTGCGCCGCTTTAGCCACGTGCGCCACCGGCGCGTCATTCAAACGGAACACCGCCACCGCTTGCGTCAATCTGCCGGCCTGATCTTCCAGCGAAGCCGCTGCCGAAGAGGCTTCCTCAACCAGCGAGGCGTTCTGCTGCGTCACGTTATCCATCTCGGTCACCGCCAGGCTCACCTGCTGGATGCCACGGCTCTGCTCATCCGACGCGGCGGCAATCTCCGCCATAATGTCCGTCACGCGCCGCACCGCTTCAACAATCTCGCTCATGGTATTACCGGCTTCACCGACCTGGCGTGAACCGTTGGTGATCAACCCTACCGATTCAGCAATCAGCGTTTCAATCTCTTTCGCCGCCTGCGCACTGCGTTGCGCCAGGTTACGCACTTCGCTGGCCACCACGGCAAAACCACGGCCTTGCTCACCGGCACGCGCCGCTTCCACCGCAGCATTCAGCGCCAGAATATTGGTCTGGAAGGCGATGCTGTTGATGACGTTGGTGATCTCGGCAATCTTTTTCGAGCTGCCAGAAATATTGTTCATGGTTTGCACCACGCCGCTCACCAGATCGCCACCGCTGCGCGCTTTGCCTGAGGCATCGGCGGCCAGCTGGCTGGCGTGATGGGCGTTCTCGGCGTTCTGTTTCACCGTGGCGGTGAGCTGCTCCATGCTGGCGGCGGTTTGCTCCAGCGCGGAGGCCTGCTCTTCAGTACGTGATGAGAGATCGGTGTTACCGGCGGAAATCTCGCTGGAACCCTGATAAATCGCTACCGCGCCTTCTCGCACCGTACCAACGGTACGCACCAGCGAGGCCTGCATTAGCTGCAGGTTATGCAGCAAGCTACCAATCTCGCTGCGGCCATAGGCTTGTTCCGGCACGGTGAGATCGCCTTGCGCGATACGCTCGATGCGATCGACGGACTGACGTAGCGGGGTGATCACCACGCGACGCAGGAACACGAAGGTCAGCAGCACCAGCAGCAAGGCGGCAACAAACGCCACCGCCATAGCAATAAAGCCAATGCGTGATTGATGCGCGGCTTCGGCATTAATCGCTTCAGCGCGGTCAGTACGGATTTTAATCGCCTTCAGCAGCACGGCGTTGTAGGCATCATCCAGTTTGCGCGTGACGTCAGTTTCCTGCGCCACAATGCCTTCGAAGCTGCCCTGTTTAGCCGATTCAATCATCGGCTTGAGACCTTTATCAATATAAGCATTGAAGCTGGCGGTCAGCGGTTCATCGAGTGCAATATCCGCCGGCGTTTTCGCCTTGCGATCCATATAGAGTTTAAAACCTTCGCGCGCTTGTTTAATACGCGTCTCGGTGCGCGCTAAATCGGCACGATAACCATCCATTTCACCAATACGCGCGGCGGCACCGGATTGCAGCACATTGAGTCGCGCAGTACGCAGATGGTTAGAACTGTTAGAGATGCCCATACGAATTTGAATTTCTTCGGTGGCATCGTTCAGGGAATTATTACTCTGAATCAAAAAGTAGCTGGCGAGTCCAATGCACAGGGCAAAAAGCAGCAGAATGCCACCAAAGATCATACTGAACAAAGGCATCAGGCGCAGGTTCTGCCAGATGCTGAGCTTATATTGCTCATCAATCGATGCTGTTTTCATATCCTTGCTCTCATGTAGGTAGGTGTTATGAGAATAAGCATCGGCAGGCAGGGAGAAAGGATTAGGCAGGAAAGTGGGATCAAACTCTCAAAACGTGAAAAGGGCCAATCAGATGATCAGCCCTTTTATTCACTATAGGTAATTATCGCACGTTAACATAAATCCCTGAGGTGACATTATCAGTCAAACGGACGACATGATAAATAACCTGCTTATTATGGGTTTTAATTTTACGTTTAATATTACCTTTATGTGACGATACGGTTTTGGCTTTAATTTGCATGTTCTCAGATATCTGAATGGTGTCATGACCTGACATCCACATTTTCAGCATATTTGATTCAGTCTGACTTAATGTCAGTGGATGCACGTCGAGCCCGGCAGAAATACGCGGCGAAGCGTTGAGTTTCTTTTGCAAATAGGTGCCTAACAACGAATCCAACGTCGAAGTTTTTATCGATTTTGATGTAATAATCAGGTTCTTACGAACGTAGAGGTATTCCTCAAAATGGATATTCGAGATCGCCATGAAAATAAAGAATAAGGTATCAGGATGCTGCATGATAATAGCACGAATACGATCGCTGGAATCAGATTCGTGAATAAAGCACTCTTCGTTGATAAACACAACGCCCGGCTTAATTTGCTCACATCTTTGTTGCAATTGGTCGATATCCGAGACAGGAGTAATATTTTTCTTTTTAACTCCTTTCGCAGACATATAGTCAGACAAACCCAGGCGTGTGTAATTACATGAATCCATAATAATCGTTGGCATTATAGCGACCCTCACCAATTTGTTATCCGTTTAAATCAACGATGAATACGCGTTTGCGGTACGAGAGAAATTTCCAAAGACACTTTTTTATTCTGCTCAGCAGATTGGCGATAGTTGTCCATGCGCCATCATGACTCTTCCCTGAACCGTGCTGCGAAGTTTTTTTTATAGTACATCCACGTCACTCTCATCTCAGCCATAGTGGGAATGGCTAAGGATTTGCATTAAGTGTTTTATTCGCTCTGTTTTGAGAGCCCTGTCACTATCGCGCAGATCACAGACAAATCTGATAGGACAAATCTTAAAAACATTTGTGTGGCGAAAGTATGACGCTTCAGCGAGCGTTGACAATGCCGGAAAAAAGGGATTTAGACAAGAAAAATCGCTGTGAAATTTTTTTTGTTTAAAAACAGCCCTTTGAGCATTTAATCAACCGATTCAACAGGTTTAACCCCTTAGGAATCGTCTGACTAAAATACGCGAAGCGCGGTTTAATAAGAATAATTTTCACCAAAAATGCGCACTTATCAGAATTTCCTCAGTTGATTTCTGAGAAATATGGTTCAGAAAATGCACTAACAGATTTTGAATGCTTAACTATTACTTAAGGGCGTCTACAGAATAGTTAATCAACGGGCGCGGGAAAGTTCTGACACAAACTGGGCGAGTAAATCAAAGACTTCGCTAAACAGATGTTCGCAGAAGGGAGCAAGCAGCGGCATCATCAACCCTACGCTGAGGATGCCCACCGTTAAGGTAATCGGGAAGCCAACCGCGAAAATAGAGAGTTGTGGTGAAACACGGTTTAACAAACCTAGTGCCATGTTTAGCGTGAGGAGCAGAACTATTAAGGGCAGCGCTAACATCATGCCATTAAGGAAAATTAATCCCGCGGATTTCACCAACGCCATAAAAGCATTGGCGTTGAGCGGCTGATCGCTGATTGGCAACGTATGAAAACTGTCCACCAGCAGTGAAATCAGCCACAGATGTCCGTTGAAGGTAAGAAACAGCAGCATGGCCAGCATATCGAGAAAACGAGCCAGCACCGGCATGTTCAGGCGGCTGCCCGGATCGAAGAAGGTGGCGAAGGACAATCCCATCTGCAAACCAATCACTTCCCCCGCCATGCGCACCGCCGCAAAGGCGAACTGCATGGTCAGGCCGATGCTCACGCCAATCAGCAGCTGTTGCAGTAGCAACCAAAATCCCGCGGGTGTAAACAGGGTCGCCTCCACCGGCGGTAGCACCGGCAGGATGATCCAGGTGGTCAATACCGCGAGGCCAATCTTGACGCGTTTGGGAATCGATTTTTCGCTCAGCACCGGCGCGCTGGCGAACAGCGCCAGCATACGCACCATCGGCCAGAAGAATTGTGCGACCCAATGGATCAGCTGGCTGCTGTCGAGGTTAATCATTAGCCAATAATGTACGGCAGATTGCTAAACAGCGTGCGAATGTAATCCAGCATCAGATTAAGCATCCACGGACCAGCGATTACCGCCGTAGCGGCGACGGCCAGAATCTTGGGGATAAAGGAGAGCGTTTGTTCGTTAATCTGGGTCGCGGCTTGCAGCACGCTGATGATCAACCCGCTGATCAACGCCACCAGCAACATCGGCGCGGCCATCAGCAGGGCTACACGCATTGCTTCCTGGCCCATAACCATCACTGATTCAGGTGTCATGCTGCACTCCTCGAGAAAGAAAGGTGAGGGCGAACGCCACTCAAGAGTAGAAACTTTGCGCCAGTGAACCCACCAGCAGCTGCCAGCCATCCACCAGCACGAACAGCATCAGCTTGAACGGCAGGGAAATGGTCGCCGGCGGCACCATCATCATCCCCAGCGCCATCAGTACGCTGGCGACCACCAGATCGATGATCAGGAACGGAATGAACACGGTGAAACCAATCTGGAAGGCGGTTTTCAGTTCACTGGTGACATACGCCGGCAGCAGAATACGCATCGGAACCGCTTCCGGACCCTGAATCGGTGCGGTGTTGGCCAGACGGGCAAACAGCGCTAAATCGGCTTCGCGCGTTTGACGCAGCATAAATTCACGCAGCGGCTGAGCACCTTTGTCAATCGCGTCCGCCATACTGATTTTGTCCTGGCTGAACGGCAGATAGGCGTCGGAGTAAATCTTGTCGAAGGTCGGCGCCATGATAAAGAAGGTCAGAAACAGCGCCAGGCCGAGCAGCACCTGGTTTGGCGGCGCCGACGGCGTGCCGAGGGCGTTACGCAGCAAACCAAACACAATAATGATGCGCGTGAAGCTGGTCATCATCAGCAGCACCGCCGGAATAAAGGTCAGCGAGGTGATGAACACCAGCGTCTGTACCGGCAGCGACCAGCTCTGGCCACCGTTCGCCAGCGGCTGGCTGATTAAGCCTGGCAGCTGCGCATGCGCAACCGGTGCCAGCAACAGCAGCGGCAAGAGAGGAAGTAATCGACGCATCATTGTGGTTTTCCGGGACGTTTAACCAGGTTCTGGAACAGCTGACGAAAATCCTGTGGCGCAGCGCTTTGATTTGCCCGTTCTTCCGGCGGCAGCGGCGGTAACGAATGCAGATGGGTGATCTGCTGGGCGGTCACGCCCAACACCAGACGCGCATCGGCGGTATCGACAATGACCACACGCTCACGCTGGCCAACCTGCACCGTCGCGCTGACTTTCAGCGCCTGGCCGGTCACCGTTTTCGGTGCAAAGCCAAGGCGTTTGGCCAGCCAGCCGCAGCCGAGAATCAGCAGAACAATTACTGCCAGCACGCTGCTGACCTGGCCAATCACCGAACCGGTTGAGACCACCGGCTGGCTGGGTACCGGTTGTTCGGCTTGCGTGTGTTTTAACATGCTTAACGGCTCAGACGACGCATACGTTCAGACGGGGTAATGATGTCGGTGATGCGCACGCCATATTTGTCGTTCACCACCACCACTTCACCCTGCGCGATCAGATAACCGTTGATCAGAATATCCAGCGGTTCCCCGGCCAGGCCATCCAGCGCCACCACCGAACCCTGCGTCAAGCGCAGCAGCTCTTTAATGGTCATTTTGGTGCGACCCAGTTCCACGGTCAGTTTGACCGGGATATCCATGATCAGATCGATATCCTGCAGCGAGCCGCTGATGCCAGGATTTTCCAGCGACTTGAACACATTTTCAGTTGGATCTGGCGCGCTGGTGGTGGTTTGTTCGTTCATAGCTGCAGCCCACAGATCGTCCGCGGAGATGTCGTCGTCGGACGGTTTCTTGTTGTCACTCATCGGGCTGTTCCTCGTTCAGCGAATTCAAAATCGGGTTAATCAAATGTTCTACACGCAGCGCGTACTGGCCATTGATGGTGCCGTATTGGCTGGTCAGCACCGGCACGCTATCGACGTGAGCGATGATGCGGTCCGGCTTCTCAATGGGCAGGACGTCACCGGGTTTCAGCTGCAAAATACGTGACAGGCGCAGCGATGTTTCGGCGAAATGGGCAATCAGCTCCAGCTCCGAGTGCTGCACCTGTTTCACCAGATTGTCGCGCCAGTGATTATCTTCCCGGCGTGAGTTTTCCAGTGGGGGATTGACCAGCAGCTCGCGCAGCGGCTCAATCATCGAAAACGGAATACAGATATTGAATTCACCGACCAGGTTTCCAATCTCTACCTGGAACGGCGTGTTCACCACGATGTCATTCGGTGAAGTGGTGATGTTGGTGAACTTCACCTGCATCTCGGAACGCACATACTCCACTTCCAGCGGATAAATCGCTTTCCACGCGTCGCTGTAGCCATCCAGCGCCAATTTCAACATGCGGCGAATCACGCGCTGTTCGGTATGGGTAAATTCACGTCCTTCAACTTTGGTCGGGAAACGACCGTCGCCGCCAAACAGGTTATCGACAGCAATAAAAACCAGGCTCGGTGAAAACACCACCAGCGCCGTGCCGCGCAGCGGCTTCAGGTGAATCAGGTTCAGGTTGGTTGGCACCGGCAGGTTGCGGGCGAACTCGTGGTACGGCTGAATCTTGATCGCACCCACACTAATATCGGGGCTACGGCGCAGCAGGTTAAACAGCGCCATACGGAAATGACGGGCAAAGCGCTCGTTAATGATCTCCAGCGCCTGCAGACGCTCACGTACGACGCGGCGCTGAGTATTGGGATCATAGGGACGGATATCGCCATCGGTCCCTTTGGAACTGTTCTCTACTTCCGCACTGTCACTGTCGCCATTAAGCAGCGCGTCAATCTCAGCCTGGGAGAGAATGCTATCGCCCATTAAATCACCTCAAAATGAAGGCGGTAAACAGCACGTCATTGACAACCTGAGCCGGTTGGCCTTTTACCAGCGGCGGCGCCAGCACCTGTTTGATCTGCTCAACCAGGGCCTGTTTGCCTTGCTCTGTAGCCAGAGCCGTCGCGCTTTGACGCGAAAGCAGTAACAGCAGACGGCTGCGCACTTCCGGCAGGTAATCGTTCAACCGACGACGGGTATCCTCATCGGGCAGACGCAGGGTGAACCCCACGTACAGCACACGGTCGGGATCGTTGTCAGGATTGACCAGGTTTACTGTAAACGTATCCATTGCAAAAAATACGGGAGCAGCCGGTGGCTCGACTTTCGCCGCGTCCGGTTGGCTGCCTTCGTGTTTATTCATCATTCGCCAGACTGCATAGCCTGCCACGCTGCAAGCGGCCAGCGTTACAATCAGTAACACCGGTAGTAGTAGTGAACGTTTGCGGCCTTTAGCTTTCGCGTTATCAGACATCTTGCAGTTACTTCCTGTGAATTATGGGCAAGCCTCTCGGCTTACCTGGACAGATTATCCCGCGTCTTAAGTCAAACAATGGGAAGAAAAGACGCGGGTTTTACGCTTACCTTCAGCGTTTAGCGGCTATCAGGCAAAGATATCGACAGCGCCGTTACCGGCCGCGCGCGCTTGAAGGGCTGCCGGGACGGCAATAGGCGTTATCTCGTTGTCACTGTCCTGGGAGAGGGTAAAGCTGCCGTGCTGTCCGTCACGACGTCCTTCCTGCTGGCCCTGATAACTCTGGCCCTGTGCGAAGGCGTCGCTGCTGACGTTACTCTGTCCCAGGTTTATTCCGCTCTCCGCCAGCGCGCTACGCAGCTGAGGAAGAGCCGCTTCCAGCGCGGCCCTCACTTGGCTGTGGCTGGAAACCATATTTAACTGTGCCTGATCCTTATCAAGGGTCAGGCTGATCTGGATAGCGCCCAGATCCTGCGGATGTAGACGCAACTCGGCGTTCTGCTGCCCGTTGCGGCTAAACATCACAATCTGCTGACTCAGCGCCTGCTGCCACTCGCTGCTGCCGAGCTGCGCATTCAGCATGGGCGTCGACGGCGTGGTGCTTGTCGAAGCGGTGCTGCTTACCAGCGAGCTGGTGGCGCTGAGCGGTGCGCTGGTGAATGGTGTCACCGGGTCATCACTGCTCTGCGCGGCGCTGCGCGCTTCCGGCTTACTCAGCGCATTCAGCACCTGCTTAAAACTCTCATCCAGCGTCAACCCGCTGCTGTTACTGGCGGTGGTGCTGACGCTGCTGCTCTGCGTGCTGCTGGCCGTTTGCGTTAAGAGCGTTACAGCATCGCTGGATTTCTTCTGTGCGCCATCCTGCTGCGCGTGCTCTTCTTTTACTGCACCGTCCAGGGAACCCCTTAACAGTGCGGTATTAAGCGAAGCGCGAGTGTCGGTTTTCCCTTCGCCTGCGCTGCTACTTACGCTGGTTGGGCTGGTGCGGTTCTCTACCGCCACCGGCAACATGGCGAATAACGCCTGCACATTCTGTAAGTCGCTGGCAGTTAACGAACTTGCCTCACTCTTGTCTTTATCATCGGCTGATTTCAGCGTGGCTTTAGTGTTTTCCGGCTGTAAAAGTGCGTTTAACGCATCGGGTTTCTCCAGCGCCTGTAATAACGCGCTTAGCGAAGCCTTACTGACGTCTTTTTCATCAACTTCTGCTGTCAGATCAGTCGATTGCGTGTTAACAGCTTGTTGCTTTACCAGCGTCAGCAAGCGGTTGCCGAGTTCAGTAATAAATCCCTGCGGCAGCGACTCCGCGCCCTGCAAAACATCTGATGAAACTGAAGTGTCAGCGTCTCCCAAAACCGAGGTTTGCGTAGCAACTGTTGGCAGCGTAATCATTCGCCTTTCCTCAATGCGGCCCGTTGGGCAAATTCATCCATCCGTTTCTGATCGAGACGGTTTTCTTGTCGTAATGCGTTTTCCTCAGCGCGCGTAATCAGCGTTTGATAAGCATTGAGCCGCTTATGCTTTTCACGCCAGTTGCTCAGCGCGCTGTCGAGGCGTTGATTCCACTGGGAAAGCTGTTGGCGATGCTGTTCGATGGCTTTTTCCAGCGTCTGAATAAACTGGTGATAATTGGTCCAGCGCGTGCTGGCGATGCCGCCGGACATATCCTGATTGAGCTTGTTGCGATACTCATCCTGATAATCCAGCAGCATGCTGAGTTGTTCGTCGGCCTGCTGCACACCCCGGCGCATATCGCCAAGGTGAATCACCGCACTCTCCAGTTCCTGCTCCGCCATATCGCGCAGCTTGTTGATCGCACTGGCCGTTTTCATCACTTAACCTCGTTTGGCGTTAACCGAACATCGCCTGCAGATGCAAACAGGCATCGTCGTAGTCGCTGCGTTCGAAAATGCCCTGATGCAGGAAGGCTTCCATCTCCGGATAGAGCTTGATGGCGCGGTCCAGCATCGGATCGCTGCCTGCGGCATACGCACCCACACTCACCAGATCGCGGTTACGCTGGAAGCTGGAGAGCAACTGTTTAAACTGACGCACGCGCGCGTAGTGCGTCTCATCAATTAATGAGGTCATGGCGCGGCTGATTGACGCTTCGATATCAATCGCCGGATAGTGACCGGCTTCCGCCAGACGGCGCGACAGCACGATGTGGCCGTCGAGAATGGCACGCGCCGAGTCGGCAATCGGGTCTTGCTGATCGTCGCCTTCGGTCAGCACGGTATAAAAGGCGGTGATTGAACCGCCGCCGTGCGTACCGTTACCGGCGCGTTCCACCAGCGCGGGCAGTTTGGCGAACACCGAAGGCGGATAACCTTTGGTCGCCGGCGGCTCACCTATGGCCAATGCGATTTCACGTTGCGCCATGGCGTAGCGGGTGAGGGAATCCATAATCAGCAGCACATGCTGGCCGCGATCGCGGAAATCTTCAGCGATACGCGTGGCATAGGCGGCACCCTGCATACGCAGCAGCGGCGAGACGTCCGCCGGCGCGGCGATCACCACCGAACGCGCACGGCCTTCGGCACCGAGAATATTTTCAATGAACTCTTTAACTTCACGGCCACGTTCACCAATCAACCCCACCACGATCACGTCGGCTTTGGTGTAGCGCGCCATCATGCCGAGCAGCACGCTTTTACCGACGCCGGAACCGGCGAACAGGCCCATACGTTGACCGCGACCCACGGTGAGCAGGGCATTGATGGCGCGCACGCCGGTATCCAGCACATCTTCAATCGGCGTACGTTGCAGCGGGTTGAATGGCGCGGTGATCAGCGGGGCGCGATAGCCGGTTTCCGGCGCGGGTAAACCGTCGAGGGGTTTGCCGCTGCCGTCCAGCACGCGACCCAGCAGTTCCGGGCCCAGCAACATCTGTTTGCCGCTGTGCCCGCTGTCGCCACTGACGCGCGCATAAACGCGTGCGCCCGGTAAAATACCGTCGACTTCTTCCAGCGGCATCATCAGCAGTTTCTGCCCGTTGAAGCCGACCACTTCACTTTCAACTTCAGTGATCTTGCTGCCATCGGTACGTTCAATAATGCAGGTAGCACCGAGCGGCAGCTGCAGGCCGGTGGCTTCCAGCACTAAGCCGGTGGCGCGCGTCAGGCGCCCGTAACGACGCACGGTTTGTACCTGCGAAATGCGTTCTTCGAAGGCGTCGAGCGCGCCGAGCCAGCGTGAAAGGCGTGAG
This sequence comes from Kluyvera sp. 1366, assembly GCF_054823405.1. Lineage (NCBI taxonomy): Bacteria > Pseudomonadati > Pseudomonadota > Gammaproteobacteria > Enterobacterales > Enterobacteriaceae > Kluyvera > Kluyvera sp. 1366. The sequence goes on along the minus strand of NZ_JBTRDW010000002.1, from coordinate 613,718 downwards.
GAGGTCATTACAGTGTCCCCGGAGCGGCCAGGCGGCACAGCTCCTGCCAGCGTGTTGCCACGCTCGCATCAAGGTCGCCATCTTCGGCGCTAAGCTTACAGCCGCCAGGATGCAGCGTGCTGTCGGCCAGCAAGCGCCAGCCGTGCAGATCGAGCGTTGGACCCAGCGTCTGCTCGATGCGTTGCAGATCGTCCGGATGGACGCGCAGCTGCGGTTTGCCGCTGAACATCGGTTCCTGCTGAATCAGCTGCTGGATTTGACGCAGCAGGGCGGTGCCGTCCACCTGCGTGGCCTGGCCAATCACCGTGCGCGCGGCTTCCAGCGCCAGCTGCATCAGACGTGAAGCGATCACGCTGTCGAGCGCTTCGAGCGTGTGATGGAACTCGGTCACCAGCTGCTGCATGCGTGCCTGCAGCGGCGCTTGCTGCTGCTGCGCATCGGCTAAGCCTTGCTGGAAACCGGCGTCATAACCGTTCTGTTGCGCTTCGGCGAAACCTTTCTGATAGCCTTCGCTGTAGCCTTGCGTCTGCGCATCTTTGCGCATCTGCTGCTGCATGCGTTCCAGCTGTTGCTGCTGTTCCGCTTCGGCGCTCAGTTCGACATCGTTCTCCGGCTCCTCTAACTGAGGCTCCGGTTCGGCACCGAACGGGCTGCCTAAATCATCAGGCTGCCAGCGCTGCCACGCGCGGGCGGAAAAGGCATCAGACATAGGTTTCCTCGCCACCACCAATCACCATCTCGCCGGATTCTGCTAAGCGGCGCACCACCAGAAGAATGGCCTTCTGCTCGTTCTCCACCGCCGACATACGTACCGGACCCCGGTTGGCCAGATCGTCGCGCAGGATATCGGCCGCACGGGCGGACATGTTCTTGAGGAACTTCTCGCGCAGCGGCTGTTCGGCACCCTTCAATGCCACCAGCAACTGTTCGGATTCCACTTCCTGCAACAGACGCTGGATGCTGCGGTCGTCCACTTCCACCAGGTTTTCGAACAGGAACATCTCGTCGATGATCTTCTGTGCCAGCTCGCCATCGAAGTCGCGTACTGCTTCGATAACCGCTTCTTCCTGCTGGGTTTTCATCAGGTTGATAATTTCTGCTGCGGTTCTCACGCCGCCCATCTTCGCGCGCTTGAGGTTGGTGCCGTCGAGCAGGCCATTCAGTACTTCGGTCAACTCCGCCAGCGCCGCCGGCTGGACACCGCCGAAGGTGGCGATACGCAGCATCACATCGTGACGCAGACGCTCGTCGAACAGCGCCAGAATATCCGCCGCCTGGCCACGTTTGAGGTGGACAAGGATGGTGGCGATAATCTGCGGATGCTCGTCGCGAATAAGGTCGGCCGCCGCCTGTGGCTCCATGAAGTTGAGCGTTTCCATGCCGCTGGTGGTCTCGTTTTTCTCGAGAATATCTTCCAGCAGACTTGACGCTCGCTCCTCGCCCAACGCTTTGATCAGCACCGAACGCAGATAATCGTTGGAGTTGAGGCTCAGCGCCGCAAACTGTTCGGCATCGGCTTCGAACTCGCGCAGCACTTCGGTCAGCTGTTTGTGTGAAACCTGGCGCATGTTGGCCATGGCACCACTCAGGTGCTGAACTTCACGCTGGTTAAGGTGTTTGAACACCTCCGCCGCGCGCTCTTCGCCGATGGTCATCATCAGAATGGCGCTTTTTTCTGTACCGGTCAGACTCATAGTTCTTTACTCATCCATTCGCGGATAACCAGCGCGACGACGCGCGGATCGTTTTCAGACATGTCGCGGATACGCTGGCTCATCACCTCGGCGCTCATGCGGTTAGTAGATTTACGCTCCTGATCCAGCTCGTCTTTGCTGAGCTGAACGTTAAAGGCTTCTTCTTCTTCCATGGCCGCAGAGCGTGCCGCCAGCGCTTCAGCCGCTGCCTTCTCCTGCTCTTTCTTACGCACCAGCTGTGGACGTACCAGCTTGCGATAGAGGATGAAGCCAACCAACGCCACCAGCAGCCAGCGACCGGCAGTCATCAACTGATCGAAGAACGATTGCTGCTGCCAGAATGGCAGGTCGCCACCGCTTGGCTCGGTCATGTTGAACTGAGAGTTCACCACGTTGACGCTGTCGCCACGGGTTTGTGAATAGCCCATCGCTTCACGGGTTAAATCTTCAATCTGCTTGATCTGCTGCTCGTTAAGCGCCACCGCTTTGCCTTTTCCGTCGTCGCGGTAGTTCACCACTACGGCAACCGACAGGCGCTGCACATCGCCGACGTTCAGCTTGGTATGACGAATGGTGCGGTCCAGCTCGTAGTTCACCGTGTCGTTGCGCGTTGAGCTGCTCGGACCAGAAGGCTGTGCGGTACTGGTGGTGCTGCCGTTATTCTGCGCATTGGCGGTTTGCGCGTTGGCGTTTTGGCCGTTGGCATTATTGTTGTTATTCGTTGGCGGATTGGTCACCGGCGCGGTATTGGCTGGCGCAGGCTGATTCGACAATGCACCCGGCACGCCGCCTGGATACGGGCTGCCATTCTGTTCGGAGTTGCTGGTCTGGCGTGAACGCACCGCGCTGTTGTTAGGATTGGCGTTCGGCTGGTATTTCTCGTCGGTCTGCTCGCTGCGGTCGAAGTTGATCTGCGCCGTCACCTGCGCATGCACATTGCCCTGACCGACAATCGGATTGAGGATCGCTTCGATACGCTGCTGGAAGCGCGCTTCCACTTCAGACGCATATTTCAGTTGCGCGTCATTCAGGTCGCGACCTTCGCTGTCAGAGCGGGTCAACAGACGACCGGCCTGATCGACAACGGTAACGTTGCCCGGCGGTAAACCGGCCACGCTGCTGGAAACCATATGCTGAATGGCCTGAATCTGGCCTTCATCTAATGCGCGGCCTGGCTGCAGGTTCAGCGTCACCGAGGCGGAAGGGGCTTTCTGCTCACGCACGAATAAGGTCGGTTTCGGCATTGCCAGATGCACGCGTACGCTCTTCACCGGACCGAGCGTTTCGATGGTGCGCGACAGTTCACCTTCCAGCGCACGTTGATAGTTGATCTGCTCGCTGAACTGGCTGATCCCGAACTTCTCTTTGTCCATCAGTTCGAAGCCAACGTTGCCGCCTTTCGGTAAGCCTTGTTGTGCCAGACGCAGACGCAGCTCATGCACTTTATCGGCGGGCACCATCAGTGCTCCACCGTTATCGGCGAACTGGTAAGGGATGTTCATTTGCGTCAGCTGCGTGACGATCGCGCCACCATCCTCATCGGAGAGGTTGTTATAAAGCACGCGATAGTCTGGCGCTTTTGCCCACAGCACCAACGCAAACACCACCGCGATAACCGCAGCAGCAGCGATAATTAAGGGAATACGCGGGTTGGCGCGCAGGCGGGCGAGAAGGTCATTGAAGCCTTTCTTAGCTGTATCCTGTGTAGCGGCTGCACTCGCATTCATGACCGATTCCTGCCTGACATTATTGATCGGGTGTGGTGTTGTGGTGACAAAACGTACTCCCTGAAGACTTCTCCCCTAAAATCGGGAGAGGAGAAAAATTAAATTCCACTTAATGGCAGGCATTATTTGTTGAAAGCCGCGACATCGATGGGTGGATAAGCCGGGTTTTTTGCGGTCATTTAGCGCCTTTGTCCTATTGACAGTGTGTTAACTTTCTCATCGTGAAAATTTAATCACTTCTTCATTAGGGGTCAGGCAATGTCAATTCAGGCGATTGAGGGTGTGCTGCAGCAGCTGCAGATGACGTCTCTGCAGGCCAGCGGTAAGCAAGCGGAGTCCACTAATCAGGTCGATTTCAGTGCCACCATGAAAGCAGCACTCGACAAGATCAGTGAAACCCAGACTACGGCCCGCGCTCAGGCACAGGATTTCGAAATGGGTAAACCGGGCATCCAGTTAAATGATGTGATGGTCGATCTGCAAAAATCCTCTATTTCCATGCAGATGGGCGTGCAGGTGCGTAACAAACTGGTGTCGGCGTATACCGATATTATGAGTATGCAGGTTTAGTTTCTTTCGGGTATTTCTTTCGGGTATAGTCCAGCGCGGTAATGGTGTTATATCAGGCGGGAAGGTTGCTGCATCACAGTGAGTACACCGCCAAACGCGCTGCCTTATTTTGAGAAGAGGATTCTCACGTGAAGAAAACCCTGTTGTTTTTAATCGCTATTGTCCTGCTCACGGGATGTGACAAGGATGACGCGACTTACTACCCGCAAATGAAAAACTTTGCCTATCTGTATCAATTCGAAGCGCTGCCCGGCAACGTCAAAACGACCCATCAAACGCTGTTTACCGCCGACGGCCAGCAGATCTTCGAAGTGAATGTCGATTTCGACCGCAACGGCTGTCCGACGCACGTGAAATCGGTGCGCAAACAGGGCGAAGTGATTGATGTCACGCGCGATGGCGACCAATTAAAAGGCAGTGAAAACGGTCAGGACGTGGTGGTGACGCTGGATAAGAACTGCGCCATGGTCAAGAAAGTCACGCCGACCATGACCGTGGATATTGCCTATAACAAACAGGGTTTGGTTGAGCAGATCTCATCGCCTGCCTCCGATGCCGCGTTTTACCTCGCTTATAATAGCGCCGGTGAAATGGCGGTATTGAGTATTACCCAGGCCGGAACGGAAGTGTCGCGTGCTACCGCGGTGCGAGCAGAAGATAAGAAAAAGATCTCTGACGTGGTCACCACGGTGAAGCGAAATGACCAAATTAAAACCGTCAGTAATGTCTGCAAATACAAACACGATGTTCCCTATTATTGCGACATTATTAGCGTTGACGCGGCAGGCAACGTGATTGATAAGCAGTATGGCAATATTGAGGTAACGTATTACTGATTGGTGGGGTCGCCATGCATGGCGACCAACACTATTTAATCTCCGGCCACGCCACAGCCGGGAATCCATTCAGCAGCGGATAAGCAAACAGGAAACCCTGGAACTGGCTAATGCCTGCGGCTTCCAGCCACATCCACTCTTCAGCTTGCTCGACACCTTCGGCGATCACCGCAATCTCCAGCGATGCGCAGCACTTAATAATGGCGTGCATGATCGCCTGCTTCGGTCCGCTTTTATGCACATCGCGGATCAGCTCGCGATCGATTTTGATTTTGTCCGGCTGGAATTTTGATAACAGCGACAAGCCAGCAAAACCGGCACCAAAATCGTCCAGCGCCAGGCTGATACCCGCCGCTTTCAACTTTCTCACTTCGGCAGCGAATTCATCCGAGCGCGAAATGATCTCATTTTCGGTCACTTCGACGATCACCTGTTGCGGCACCAGCCCGCTGGCGTTGATCTCAGTAAGCAGGAATTCCACCGCGTTTGGCACCGTCACCAGTGACATCGGCAGCAGATTGATCGACAGACGATGCTCGCTAATCCCCAGTTTGCTCGCCACGCGAAAGGCCAGACGTTTCGATTTGATATCCGCGTGATAAATCGCTTCGCCGCCAAACGCGGAGAAATACTCATCGGGTGAACCACCGTTAGGCGTGCGGATCAGCGCTTCAAACGAAGTGACGCGGCGCGCGAAGGGATCGATGATGGGTTGAAAAGCAAAGCGGCAATCCTGCAGGCTCTGATCGATACCCTCCAGATCGTTCTGCCATTCAATATCCGGAACAAATTCCCAGGTATTGGCTGGCGGGATCTCGAAGTAGTTCTCTTTGTCGCGCGCCACCACGAAGGTACGCAAAAACTGCAGCGCGCGATCTTTGTAGGTGAGCTGATAACGCGAGGTGCCTTTATCCAGCACGGCTTGCAGCACAGTGTCCTTGTCATGCTCGCGCAGATCGAACAGCTCCATGCCGACTTTGCCAAAACGGCGTTCAGGCGCGAAGTCGTGCATTAACTCCACCAGATTATGGTGGCGTGCGTCCTGACAAATACGCTTGTATATGCCCTGAACGGACTCACGCGGTCCTTCCAGCAACTGGAAGAAGTGCAGGCCGTCGAACAGCAGGATGCCAGTAACGTCGAAGTTTTTGTTTTTGCTATTGGCTTTAGCAACCATATCTTCGAGCGTTTTGATTGGCACGTGATCGTGCAGATGGCTGCGGTAAATAATTGTGGTGAGCATCGAGATTGTCCGGATAATTTATTATTTTGCGACTAGATTAGCAGCCTTACCGCGGGGTCTGTCCATAGCTTACCGCGATCAGGCTAAACTTTTTTTATTATAACAGCTTAAGCGAAGCGGCTAGCCGCTTCGGTAACGTCGCAACTCCATCAGCGTGCCGATAATTTCTAGCGCCGATTCCGCCGAATGCAGCTGCGGAAAATCATCATTCAACGCGCGCAATGTGAAGATCTGCTCATCCTGCTGTTGCGTTTGCAGGCGATAAATCCGCACTCGTGCCACGCCATCCACCAGCGCCAGCACCACATCGCCCGGCTGCGGCTGAACGTCAGGATCAAAGATCACTTTGTCACCGGGCCGGTAATCGGGCTGCATCGCCTGATCGTCTATCGTGACCGCCAGCGCGCCATCGCCCAACTGACTCTCGCTGTAGAGAAAGTGCGCAGCCTGCTGTTTGAGCAACAACCGTTCTTCGCTCAACCACGCTGACGCTTGCGCCAGGCTAATCAATGGCACCGCCGCAACCGGTGCGGCTTTGGCGTGGGTGGCAAACACTTCGCCATCCCCGTCGATAATCCATGCCGCCGTGCATTGCAGCCACTGCGCGAGCCGCAGCAAATTCTCGCCACGCGGTACGGTTTCCTCTTTTTCCCACTGCGATACAGCCACATGCGACACCCCAATACTTTTGGCCAGCGCCTGCTGCGTCAACTGTAGAGCTTTACGTCGTGCCCGGATGCGCTCACCGGAAGATTCTTTTTTCATCATCTTGACATCTCCTGAAGGAACGACTTAAGTATACTTAAATTCATAAGTTAAAGTAAACTTAAATTCAGGCGTTGACCGCGAAGCTGGCAAGGGTGGTCAGCGTGCTTATGGGGCACATCCCTTGCCAGGGGTGAGAGGTGAAGCATGGAAAGTAGTTTAGTCACCAGCGTAGGTGCGTTGCTTCTCGGCGGCGGCGCAGCAGCTGTGTTCTGGAAACCGTTAATGGCGGGTATCGCCGCTATCGTCACCAGCAATCGTGCCGGTGGGGAGATCATCACCAGTTACAAAGAACAGGTGATGCTGCTCAAAGAAGGTCACGCCTTGATGCGCCAGGAAAACGATGAATTGCGCATCCGACATGACAAAAACCTGCGGCGTATCTCTTCGCTGGAAACCGATCTGCGGCTGATAAAAAACGCCCTGAGCATTTTGCTGGCCACCACGGAAGCCGAGCACAGCGATAAGTTTCGCAGCCAGGTTAACCAACTGATTACCACTCTGGAGGAGAGTCGTGATGATGCAGATAAACAGTGAGTACGTAGTGAAAAACCATCGGCGCCAACTGTTCTTCGGCGGCTTTTTGCTGATGTTGTCGTTGATGTGCGTGGCGATGACGGTGCTATTCCTGTTCGTCAGTAACAGCGCCAATCAGCGTGTTGAAGAGATTCGACAGCAATATCGAACCATATCGGAACGACGTGAAGCGCGCGTGGCGGAGCTTACCAGCCAGCTGGTGGCGCTGCAGAACAAGCTCGATGGCACCGTGAAACACCCGGTCAGCAATCCGGCTGACAAAGGGAAACCGGCAGAAGGAGATAAGTCGCCACCTCAACCCAAGCGTTAAGGAGGGCATCATGCGAATTACCCCGTGGATTGCAGCCCGTCTTGCCCGACTGCGATCTTTATTCAGTAAGAAGGAGAGCATTATGAGCGATCAAACTGTCATCAATCCAACCAGCACCATCGCATCGTCACCAGCGGAAGATTTTGCCAACGAAGTCGCCACGCCCGTTGCTGCACCGACGGCGACCGCAGCACCTGAAGCGACGCCTGCTGTAATAGCAGAAGCACCTCCTGAAGTTGCGCCCACAGTGGTAGCGGCAGCGGCACCGGCTGAAGTTCCACCGGCTACGGCACCCGAGGCGATAACCGCTGCACCCGCGGAGGCGGCGGCCACTGCCGCGCCTGAGGCGGTAACGCCTGCTCCAGCCGAGGTTGCGCCGCCCAGCGAACCGGAAGTCGCTGCTCCCGCTGCAGCCGATGCGCCGCCAGCCGCCGCAACGGCGCAGAGCCACGACGGAACTCAGGCGTTCTCAGAAGGGGTGAAGGATTTTGTCAGAGCGTTTAGCTTTGTCGAGCAGGGCGTAATCAAGCTGGGCGATGCCGCGAAGGATGAGCTGATTGATCTGGCGAGGAAGTATCTGTAATGCCTGACGACTCAGCATCGGGGACCGGGATGTCCCCTGTTTACTAACAGGTTTTAGTCACTTCCGATTATTCCTAAGGCAGCTTCGATATTTTGCACTACCTTTAATCATTCAAGCGTTATTTAAATCGTCTTATTAAGCGAAAAGGAAGATAGCATGAGTGATACAGAAACTGTAAAAACCAAAACTGAATACTTGCGTGATGTCACCTCCCAGCTTAAAGAGATGCGCCATTACGCGCAGACCAACACTGAGACGCTATCTGCCCACTGGCTGGCGTTTGATGCGGGTGAGTATAAAGACACCGAATACGCGGGACGCTTCGACACCTTGCTGAACAAGCAGGGCAAGCTGCTGGATGACATTGATGAGGCGATTCAGGATCTCGAAATCGCCATCAACCATGCCGAGCAGGAAAGCTAAGCGTTTATCGCACTGGTGGCCTAATCGGCCACCAGCCACATTTCTGCCTCATCGAACATCTCTTCAACAATCCGCGCAACTGTCGCTTTATCGTTCTTACTCATATCAGTATCTATCGCGTTACGCTCCATCGGTTTGACGCGCACCTCAATATCGGGAAAGACGCGCTGTACACGCTTTTCCAACTCCTGCAAAATCATCTCGCGTGCACCCGGTAATCCGGCCACGTTACGCTTATCGTAAATCAACTCCACAAACATCAGGGTCGTTCCATTCATTGGATCGGGTGCGATATAGTACTGTAAATAAAAACAGGGGTAAATATGCGCCAACTGGTTATCGATATCTTATTGAAAATGGCAAAAATGGATGTGGAAGCAAAAGAGCTGGTGGCGCAGGTAGAGGCGCAGTCGTTATTGATTGCCGCGTTGCTGATTCAGGCGAAAGAGAATAACTCGTTGACTATTTCCGATACGGTGCAGGAGGCGATTGTTACCGCTTCGCGCGCATCGCAGGAGTTTTTACAGTCCGATGTTGATCTGCTGCTGACCCACGTCAATCGTCTGCTGGCGGTGGCAAGTTATATCGAAGTAAAAGGGATTGAGCGGGAAGGGTAAGAAAAAATATTACCTCTGGAAGTGGAAATCCAGCAACACTTCCAGAGGCGGTGCAACAGCACCATTCGTTCAAGGACAATCTACGACTGACGTCGTGATGAGTAAGTTATACAAGTTTTCTCAACTTGTACAACTTTTTCCTGAACATTTTGTGTGGTTGGCGATGTATCTTTGATGCCGTTACAGTGCGTGGCCGATTACAACTCGTTTTTGATGCAGAACTCTTCCCACGTCATGCCTAAGGCTTCCGCGTGAGATTTCAGATACTTTTCAATGGCATCCGCGGCAACGGCTTTATCGGGTTCCGCGAGTTGAATGGAAAACAGCATGCCATCCAGCTTCTTCTGACGCAAAAAAGCGGCATAAATACGTTCTGCATGCCAGTCGCGTAACTGCGCTAATGACAGGTTCGCCTGGCGGGCATCGCTTTCGGTGAGTTCATCCAGTGCAGACTGGAAATCGGGGTGAGCGGCGAAAAACATCGTGCGCGCCTGAGCGTAATACTCTTCTGGGGTTTTCATTCGGTGTTCCTGCGTATCAACTTGCGCGCTAGTGTAACGCGCGCATGTGGCCTTGTCAGTTTCCGATCTTACAGAACATGGGCATCGTAGCGGCGCAATTTACTGCGCGATAAAGCGCGCCGCTACGGTATGTGCAACTTGTGATCACAGCCTATCAATGCATCTGCTGATAAATCCGCGTCACATCTTGTTGGTTCTTTGCCAGCGTTTCATCCAGCGTCAGTTTACCGCTCAGCATATCCGCCAGATTCTGCCCGACGGCGTTACCCATCTGATCAAACCCGGGAATACTCACGTACTGCACGCCCTGATAAGGCACCGGATTGAGCGTCGGCTGCTCGACGGTGGCCGAATCAATCGCCGCACGCACCTGCGCGGCATACGGCGCCAGGCGCTGATAGCTCGCCTGCTGATACGTCGAATTGCGGCTGCCCGGCGGTACCGCCCCCCAGCCGACGGTATCGGCCACTTGCTGGATATACTGTTTTGACGTCGCCCAGCTAATAAAGGCAATCGCCGCCTCGCGATTCGGCGTATTCGCCGGTACCGCCAGCGCCCACGACCATAACCAATTGGAGCCGTTACGCGTTATGCCGCCCGGTGCAGGCGCAAAGGCCAGCTTATCGGCGACTAATGAGATCTGCGGATTCACTAGCAAACCGGCTGCCACCGTACTGTCGATCCACATCGCGCATTTACCTTGCGCGGTCAGGCGCAGAATCTGGCCGAAACTGTTTTTCACCGTATCCGGCGGTCCATCCTGCTTCACTACCTGCAAATAATCACCCAGCGCTTCGCGCCACTCCGGCGAGTTGAGCGTCGGCTGCCAGGTTTCATCGAACCACTGCGCGCCATAGGCATTCGCCATGGTGGTCATGAACGCCACGTTATCGCCCCAGCCTGGCTGGCCACGCAGGCACAGACCGTAAATGCCTTTCTGCGGGTCGGTGAGTTTGGCGGCGAAGTTTTTGATATCGGTCCAGTCGGGATTATCGGGCATGGTTAACCCTTTTTGCGCAAACAGATCTTTGCGGTAGTAGGTCATGCTACTTTCACCGTAGAACGGCAGGGCGTAAAGCGTTTGCTGAAACGACAGCGCTTTGCGCACTGGCGCGATGAGATCCTGGCTGTCGTAATCGGCGGGCAGCTTATTGAGCGGCGCCAGCCAGCCTTTTTCACCCCACAGCGGCGCTTCATAGGTGCCGACGGTGATGACATCGAACTGCGCCTGGCCGCTATTCATCGCCGACAGCACCGCCTGACGCAGCGCGCCATCGTCCATCACATGCCATTGCAGTTTGACGTCAGGATGCTCCTGTTCGTAGCGCGTGGCGAGCTGCTGCATGATGGTCATATCGCCGTTAGCGATGGTGGCAATATTCAGCGTGGTCGCGGCGTGGCTCAGCAGCGGCGTGGCTAGCAACATAGCGAGAAGTTTACGCATCATCTCGCTCCTTAGCGCTGTTGCAGGCGGAAGAAGGCCATCTTCTCCACCAGCAATCCGGCATGTTCGCTAACGGTCTGGCTGGCGGCGCTGGCTTCCTGCACCAGCGAGGCGTTCTGCTGCGTCGCGCCATCCATCTGAATCACTGCGGTGTTGACCTGCTCAATGCCGCTGGATTGCTGGCGGCTGGCCACGGCAATTTCACCGACAATGTCCACCACGCGCGCCACGCCCTGATTGATGTCATTGAGCATTGCGCCGGAACGCTGCACCAGCGCACTGCCGGCTTCCACTTTACCCACGCTGGCATCGATTAACGCTTTGATCTCGTGGGCGGCCCCGGCGGACCGCTGCGCCAGCTGACGCACTTCGGACGCCACCACGGCAAAGCCGCGTCCCTGTTCACCGGCGCGTGCCGCTTCAACCGCTGCGTTGAGCGCCAGCAGGTTGGTCTGGAAGGCGATCTCATCGATCACCCGGTTGATATCCGCGATGCGCTTGCTGGAAGATTCGATCTCCTCCATCGCGCTGACCGCATCACGCAGCACGCTGCTGCCACGTTCGGCCTGATGACGCACGTCGGTGGCCAGTTCGTTGGCCTGTGCAGCGTTATCGGCGTTGTGTTTCACCGTGGCGGTCATCTGCTCCATGCTGGCGGCGGTCTGTTCCAGCGAGCTGGCCTGCGAATGGGTGCGTTCAGAGAGATCGTCATTGCCATCGGCCATCTGACGCGCCGCATCACTCAGCGCAGTGGCGCTTTCGCCCACGTCGCGCACGATCTCCGCCAGACGTACATCCATGCGCAGCAGCGACTGCATCAGTTCGCCCATCTCATCGCGTGAAACGCTGCCAATATCGTGGTTCAGTTCACCGGCCGCAATCGATTCGGCCAGCTCGCGCGCCTGAGCAATCGAGCGGTTGATCGAGCGGATCAGCAGCCAGCCGAACACCAGCGCCACGCTCAGCCCGACCAGCAAAATGATAATCAGGCTGTTACGCGCCAGCTGGTAATCGCTATTGCTCTGCTGATAGGTGAGTTCCGCATGCTGGCGCATTAACGCATCAAGCTGATCGATGTCCTGTTGCAGCAGCTGACTGCCGCTGCGTAGGCGGGTTTCAATCACCACCAGCGCGCCGGACGGGTTGCCGCCCTTTAGCAGTTCACCGGCATCTTTCAGCGCGGTTTGCCAGCCATCGAGATGGCTGATGAATTTCTGGCTAAGCGGTTTGGTTTGCGCATCAAACGACAGCTGCTGCCAGGTTTGGCGGTCTTTGGCTATCTGCTCGCCGTACTGCGCGATGCGCGCCAGACGTTTTTCCACTTCGCTGCTGTCGGTCCAGTAGCGCAGGGCATCGAACAGGGTCGCGGATTGTTCCTGCACCATGCGGTACAGGCGGGATGAATATTGCAGCGGTAACAGCTCATTCTGATAGGCGTTTTGCGCCCGTTGGTCGGCGGCGCGCAGGCCGATGATTCCCCAGATGGCGGCAACAATCAGTAAAATGCACAGCAGGCCAACAATCGATGTCAGACGCGCGCGAAGGGTCAATCGCATAACGGGATTCTCCGTAACGAAGGTGAGTGTGTAATCGGTCATTATTGTTTTTACAGGCACTTTTAACTCCAGAAGAGTTATCGGCGCAGAAGTGAGCAGCTTGAGGAAAATCATGTGGCGCGCAGCAGATACCTTGCGCAACCTGCGGGAAAAATTATAACGTAGCCGCCATTGATGCGAGTGTAGGGACCGAGAATGAAAAAGTGGATGATAGTGGCCGCGCTGGCGCTGAGTGGCTGTGCGCAGATCAGCAATTATGACCAGGCGGTGAAAACCCCGGCACCGCTGGAGCTGCAGGGCAACTGGCAAACCGTGGGGCCGCAAAGCAAGCTGATCAGTAAGCAAGCGATGGGCAGCCTGATTATTGGTGCCGAAGGCGACACGCTGGATTGCCGTCAGTGGCAGCGCGTGATTGCCAAACCGGGCAAATTAACGCGTCTGGGCGATGACTGGGTTAATGTGACGCGTCAGGTGCGCGTGATGCCGCTGGTGCTGGAGAACGGTGAGCTGCGTTACGATGGATTGAGACTGCGTAAAGTGGATCGCCCAACCGTTGAGTGCCAGCAGGCGCTGGAAGAAGTGGCGAAGCGTCCGAATGAGGCGGTGATTCAGAATATCGAGCCAGAGATTATGCGCCCGGTTTCAACGGCGACGCAGAAGTAGTTTTCCCTCACCCTAACCCTCTCCCAGTGGGAGAGGGAACAGATCGAGCCCATCTGACATATTGCAACATCTCCCTCTCCCTGTGGGAGAGGGCCGGGGTGAGGGCATCAGCGCGCAGAGTCCTAAATTTAACCCTGCGGCAAATACACGCTACCTTGCCTACCATACGCGCTCATCACCGATTTCTGCATCGATGACTGGCCCACCAGCTGCGTCAATTCATCCATACGCAACTGCAGCAGACGTTTCACTTCGCTCTCATTATCAAGAATATGGCGTAACACCGGACGCAACTGCTCTTGCAGCTGGCGCGACGGTGCGGCGGCTTCGGTTGTTTGCGCCAGTCTTTGCACCGCACTGACATAGTCCACTTCCTTGGTAATCAAATCATCCCATTCGCCGTCTGCTGCCAAACGCAGCATTCCGTGGCTGAGGTCGAGTAACTGTTGGTAAACGGTGACAAGTGACGGTGCAATATTCATTAAACGGCGTCCTGAAGGTGTTGGGATTGTACGACTTCTTTCCAGGCATCAGAGATATTGCGCAGAAGACCTTCAACTTCTTCGAGGGCTTCGACATCATTACGCAGATTAGCCTGAACCAGACGGCGAACCATGTAGGAGTAGAGTCCTAACAGGTTATCGGTCAGGTCATCGCCTGATTGCTCATCGAGGCCCTGCTTGAGTCCGCCCTCGATGATGTTAATGGCCTTGGAAATCGAGTTACCTTTTCCCTGGATATTGTTGTCCTGCATAAACAGGCGGGCGCGGACCAGTGCGCTGATCGCACCGTCAAACAGCAGCGTAACCAGCTGTTGTTGATTGGCGCTCATCACTGAGCTCTCCACCCCGATTTTTGCGTAGGCTTGTGTGCCTGTAGCGCTGTACATGGTCACTCCTTACTATTTAGAACTGCTGCTCGAAGTCATGCTATCGAACTGCTGTGTCAGGTAATCGCTGGTGCTGTTCAGCGAGCTCATGGTGACGTCGAGTTGCGTGAACTGCGTCTTATAACGCGCAATAAGGGCGTTGATACGCGTGTTCATGTTGTTGTACTGCTCAGTCAGGTTATTCAGCGTCTTGCTGACGCCATCTTTCGCGGACTGAATGCTGCCGGTAGATGACAGCCAACTGGTCAGGTTAGTCGCCAGTTTGGTGGTGATACCGGTGGTTTTACCGTCACCCACAATCATCTCTTTCACGCCCGCCGGATCTTTGGTCAGCTCGGTTTTCAGCTTGTCGGAATCCAGCGACAACTCACCGGTGGTCGGGTCGGTGGTGATACCGATTTGCGCCAGCGTTTTGTAGGTTGAAGAGCTAGCCGTGTTGGTCAGCAAACTTTTAATCTGGGTTTGAATACCGCGCAGCGTGCTATCGCCAACTAGCGCACCGTTGCTGGAATCTTGTGTATCTGAGCCGACATCCACAGCGGTGTATTTAGTCAGGCTAGTGAACTGATCCAGCAGATTGTTGTAGGCATCCACAAAGTTGGAAATTGCGGTGGAGGCTTTAGAGGTATCTTGCGTGATGGTCAACGTCTGATTACCGCTGGTGACATCATTCAGATTCAGCGTAATCCCTTCCAGCGCATCGCTAATGGTGTTGGTGCTGCTGGTGATGGCGACGTTATTGACCGTTAACTCGGCATCTTGTGCGGCAACGCTGACGTCCAGCGGGTTATCGGCATCGGTTTTGGTTGAATCAAAGCCGACAATGCCTTGCAGTGTGTCATCGCCAGTCACGGTAACGGAAGAAACCGCATTGGCCTCTCCGGTTTTCGACGCGGTTAGCGACAGACGATAAGCGCCATCACCGGTTTTGATAATACTGGCGCTGACACCGGCATTGGCACCGTTAATCGCGTCACGCATGCCAGTTAATGAGGTTTGTGCACTGGTCAGCGTAATGTCTTTACTGGTGCCGTCGGCCAGTTTGATCGACAGCGTGCGGCTGGCATCCGAGCTGCCCAGCGCAGTGGTGTTGCTGGTCTGTACGCCCGAAGTTAGCGTCTGTGCCTGCGCCAGTTGCGTCACGCTAATGCTGTATTTACCGGCAATGGTACTGCCAGACGTGGTGGCGCTGAACGCAGTGGTGCTGCTGGCTGCGCTGGTTGCGGTGAACAAATCAGCGCTGTTTAATGCCGTGTTGGCGGTTTGGAAGGTGGTTAACGCGCTCGACAAGGTGCCGTAAGCGCTCAGCTTCGCGGTATAAGCCGTCTGCTGATTAGAGATAGGCGTTAAAGACGCTTTCTCAGCCGTACTCAAGTTATCCAGGATGGTACTTAAATCGAGGCCTGAACCGATACCGAGGGTAGAAATGGTGGTCATGTTGTTTCCTTTCTATGTCGACACGGAGAATCAATACCGCGGGTTATCGGCTCTTTATGGGCAAAGTTTAGAATTATTTACCGGCGGGTAATAAAGCGAATAGCGTATATAGAGAAGGGTATTTCGGACGCTAGAAAAATGATCAGGTTGGCCTAAAGAACACTGCGGGCAGGGCGATAAAGATAAACGTGACAGGTTGAAGGGAAAAATTTTCACCTGGTCCTAAAAAAAATCTAAAGGTTGTTTAAGGGCAGACGATAACAACATTGACGGCGCTGAAGCCGGCGGGTTGAAGCCCACACCTTAACCGAAAGACTTGATTAACAGGAAAATTATCATGGCCCAAGTCATTAATACCAACAGCCTCTCGCTGATCACTCAGAACAACATCAACAAGAACCAGTCTGCTCTGTCTACCTCTATCGAGCGTCTGTCTTCTGGTCTTCGTATTAACAGCGCTAAAGATGACGCAGCGGGCCAGGCCATTGCTAACCGCTTCCAGTCTAACATCACCGGCCTGACTCAGGCGGCGCGTAACGCCAACGACGGTATCTCTGCTGCGCAGACTACTGAAGGCGCGCTGTCAGAAATCAACAACAACTTACAACGTGTTCGTGAACTGACCGTACAGTCTCAGAACGGCACCAACAGCCAATCTGACCTGGACTCAATTCAGGACGAAATCAAATCACGTCTGGACGAAATTGACCGCGTATCGGGTCAGACTCAGTTCAACGGCGTGAACGTACTGTCTAAAGACGGCTCCCTGAAAATTCAGGTTGGCGCGAACGATGGCCAGACCATCTCTATCGACCTGAAGAAGATTGACTCTTCTACTCTGGGTCTGAACGGCTTTAACGTGAATGGTTCAGGTACTATCGCTAACAAAGCGGCGACTATTAGCGACCTGTCTGCTGCTGGCGCAAACGTAACTGGTGCAGGCCCATATGCTGTAACCACTACTAATGCCTCTCTGACTGCAAGTGATGCACTTTCTCGTCTGAAAACAGGTGATACCGTCGTAACTACTGGTACCAGTGGTGCTACTTATACTTATGATGCTGACAAAGGCAACTTCACAACTACTGCGACTGTAACTGATGCAAACACCACTACTTTTGCTAACACACTTAAACCAGCCGCAGGTACAACAGCTTCAGGTACCTATACTCGTAGCACTGGGAGTGTTGATTTCGATGTAGATGCGAACGGCGCTGTAACTATCGGTGGCCAAGCTGCTTATCTGACCACTGAAGGTAACCTTACAACAAACAACGCTGGTGCAGGCACAACTGCTGCTACCTTGGGATCTATGTTCCAGAGCGGAAGTGATGTTGCTTCAGCAGGTTCAATCAAACTCAGCGGTACTACTTATAACTTCGCTGGCACAGCAGATTCAGGTCTGACTTATACCAAAACTGTTAGCAAAGATGCTGTCCTGAGTGACATCAATGCAGCTGCAACTGCTAACGCAGCAGTAACTGGCGCTACCATTAACTATAACAGCGGCGTGCAGACTTTTGCTGCAACCTTCGGTGGCGCAAACACCAACGGTGCTGGCAACGCACTGAACACTTACGTCGATAGTGATAAAGAGCTGACTACTACTGCTGCTTATACTGTTAACTACAACGTTGACAAAGACACAGGTACAGTAACTGTTGCTTCAAACGGTGCTGGCGCAACTGGTAAATACGCTGCTGAAGTTGGCTCACAGGCTTATGTAAACACTGCTGGCAAACTGACCACCGAAACTACCAGCGCTGGTACTGCAACTACCGATCCACTGGCCGCTCTGGACTCAGCTATCAGCAGCATCGATAAGTTCCGTTCAAGCCTGGGTGCGATTCAGAACCGTCTGGATTCAGCGGTAACTAACCTGAACAACACCACCACTAACCTGTCTGAAGCACAGTCTCGTATTCAGGATGCTGACTACGCAACTGAAGTTTCGAACATGTCTAAAGCACAGATCATCCAGCAGGCGGGTAACTCAGTGTTGGCGAAAGCTAACCAGGTTCCACAGCAGGTTCTGTCTCTGCTGCAGGGCTAATCGCTCAAAGCTTCTTGCTTATCAAACCCCGCTTCGGCGGGGTTTTTTTATACCTGCATATTCATAATATGCATATTTGCAGGCGCAACAAATTACGTGACCCAAACCCACCCATTCCCCTTGAAGCTTCCCCCGCTTATCGCTAAGGTAAGCGCGTTTTTTCACCGCCAGGAAACCTCATGACCACCATTGCGCTCATCGACGACCATGTGATCGTCCGTTCGGGTTTTGCCCAATTGTTGGGGCTGGAACCGGATTTTCAGGTTGTTGCCGAGTGCGGTTCCGGGCGGGAAGCGCTCAATATGCTGCCGGGGCGTGGCGTACAAGTGTGCATCTGCGATATCTCGATGCCGGATATTTCCGGGCTCGAGTTATTGAGCCAACTGCCGAAAGGCATGGCGACCATTATGCTGTCGGTGCACGACAGTCCGGCGCTGGTGGAGCAGGCGCTGAATGCGGGCGCGCGCGGATTCCTCTCCAAACGTTGCAGCCCCGATGAACTGATCGCCGCGGTGCATACCGTGGCCAAAGGCGGCTGCTATCTGACGCCCGACATCGCCCTGAAGCTCGCCTCCGGACGTCAGGACCCGCTCACCAAACGCGAACGCCAGGTGGCGGAAAAACTGGCGCAAGGTTTAGCGGTAAAAGAGATCGCGGCCAAACTGGGCCTGTCGCCAAAAACCGTTCACGTTCATCGCGCCAATTTGCTGGAAAAGCTCAACGTCAGTAACGACGTTGAACTGGCGCGCCGCATGTTTGATGGCTGGTAATGCAGCCACTCTTTTCGCGGCTGATTGCCGTCATCGCCAGTTTTTGTATCTTTTCTGCCGCGTGGTTTTGCCTGTGGAGCATCAGCCTGCATCTGGCGGATCGTCCTGAGCTGGCGGTGTTGCTGTTTCCCTTTGGCCTGCGCCTTGGCCTGATGTTGCAATGCCCGCGCGCCTACTGGCCGGTGCTGCTCGGTGCCGAAGGGTTGCTGCTTTATTGGCTGTCGCGCGAAGTGGCGCTGGCGCATCTGCCGCTGCTGATGCTGGGTAGCGTGCTGACGCTGCTGCCGGTGGCGCTGATCTCCCGTTATCGTCATCAACGCGACTGGCACACCTTGCTGTGGCAGGGCGGTGCGATGGTGTGCGCGGCGCTGCTGCAGGCGTTGCCGTGGATCGCAGAACCCGCCGCACTGAATGCGGTGCTGCTCACACTCACCGGCGCGCTGACCGTGGCACCAACCTGTTTGGTGATCTGGCATTACCTCACCAGCACGCGCTGGCAGCCGCTTGGCCCTTCGCTGGTCGGTCAGCCGGTTAACTGGCGCGTGCGCCATCTGTTTGGTTATGTGCTGCTGTTTATGGTCAGCCTGTGGTTGCAGCTGGGTCTGCCCGCAGAGCTGTCGCGCTTCACACCGTTTTGTCTGGCGCTGCCGATCATTGCGCTGGCATGGCATTACGGCTGGCAGGGCGCGCTGATTGCCACACTGATGAACGCCATCGCGCTGATCGCCAGCCAGACCTGGCACGATCACGCGGTCGATCTGCTGCTCTCCCTGCTGGCGCAAAGCCTGACCGGGCTGCTGCTCGGCGCGGGTATTCAGCGTTTACGCGAGCTCAATCAGTCGCTGCAAACCGAGTTGGTGCGCAATCGCCGTCTGACGGAGCGCCTGCTGGAGACCGAAGAGAGCGTCAGACGCGAAGTGGCGCGCGAGCTGCACGATGATATCGGCCAAACCATCACCGCGATTCGTACCCAAGCCGGGATCATGCAGCGCATCAGCCCGGAAAGTGGCGTGAAGCAGAGCGGCATGTTGATTGAGCAGCTGTCGCTGGGCATTTACGATTCGGTGCGCCGTTTGCTGGGACGCTTGCGTCCGCGCCAGTTGGACGATCTTTCGCTCGAGCAGGCAATCCGTTCGCTGATGCGGGAAATGGAGCTGGAAGGGCACGGCATTATCAGCCATCTCGACTGGCAGATTGATGAAGCGCGACTGAGTGAAGCGCAGCGCGTCACGCTGTTTCGCGTTTGTCAGGAAGGACTCAATAACGTGGTGAAACACGCCAGCGCCCGTGCGGTGACGCTGCAAGGCACATTGCAGGACGAGCGGTTGCAGCTGGTAATCGAAGACGACGGCTGCGGCTTACCGCTGGGTTCCCCGCAGCACGGTTTTGGCCTTGCCGGCATGCGCGAACGCGTGACGGCACTCGGCGGCTCGCTGGGGATCTCCTGCACCCACGGCACGCGCGTTAGCGTCACGTTACCGCTGCGCAAGGGATAACCAATATGATGTTCAGATTTCTCAAAGCGCCCGCCAGCGCGGAGCCGATCAGCGATAAAGCGGCCATTGATGCACGCTATCGCTACTGGCGTCGCCATATCATGATCACCATCTGGCTCGGCTATGCGCTGTTCTATTTCACCCGTAAAAGCTTCAACGCCGCGTCGCCGGAAATTCTGGCGGCGGGCGTGATGACGCGCACCGACATCGGCCTGCTGGCGACGCTGTTTTACATCACTTACGGCCTGTCGAAGTTTTTCTCTGGCATCGTCAGCGACCGCTCTAACGCGCGCTACTTCATGGGCATCGGGCTGATAGCGACAGGCGTGGTGAATATTCTGTTTGGTTTCTCCACATCGCTGTGGGCTTTCGCCGTGTTGTGGGTGTTAAATGCCTTTTTCCAGGGATGGGGATCGCCGGTCTGTGCGCGTCTGCTGACCAGCTGGTTTTCCCGCACCGAACGCGGCGGCTGGTGGGCGCTGTGGAACACGGCACAGAACGTTGGCGGTGCGCTGATCCCGATGATCGTCGGTGCCGCCGCGCTGCACTATGGCTGGCGCGCTGGCATGATGATCGCGGGCGGACTGGCGATCGTCGCCGGTATTTTTCTCTGCTGGCGCCTGCGCGATCGCCCGCAAACCGTGGGTTTACCGCCGGTCGGTGACTGGCGCCACGATGCGCTGGAGATCGCCCAGCAGCAAGAGGGCGCAGGGCTGACTCACAAACAGATCCTTGCCAAATATGTGCTGCTCAACCCTTACATCTGGCTGCTGTCGTTGTGTTACGTGCTGGTTTACGTGGTGCGTGCCGCGATTAACGACTGGGGCAATCTCTATATGTCCGAGACGCTGGGCGTCAATCTGGTGACGGCCAACTCGGCGGTGACCATGTTTGAACTCGGTGGCTTCGGCGGCGCTTTAGTGGCGGGATGGGGATCGGATAAATTGTTCAACGGCAATCGCGGGCCGATGAACCTGATCTTTGCCGCTGGCATTTTGCTGTCAGTGGGATCGCTGTGGCTGATGCCGTTTGCCAGCTACGTGATGCAGGCTGCGTGTTTCTTTACCATCGGCTTTTTTGTCTTCGGCCCGCAGATGTTGATTGGCATGGCGGCGGCGGAATGTTCGCATAAAGACGCGGCGGGCGCGGCGACCGGCTTTGTTGGCCTGTTTGCCTATCTGGGCGCATCGCTCTCCGGCTGGCCGCTGGCGCGGGTGATCGATGTCTGGCACTGGAACGGTTTCTTTGCGGTCATCGCATGCGCGGCGGGCATATCGGCCTTGCTGCTGTTGCCATTCCTGCATGCTCAAACGCCGCGCCAGCGCGAGGAAGTGTGATGCATCCCCGCTTTTTACCCTTACATCGACAAAACTAAGAAATTTTCCCGGTTGCGCCGGGCAGTTGTCTCAGGCCGAAACCGCTGCTGATTTTTACAATGCCTGCCATCACGCAGGTCATTAATCAGGAGCACTCCATGCTGGCTTTCTTAAATCAGGTGCGCAAGCCGACCCTGAATCTGTCGCTCGAAGAGCGGCGCAAGATGTGGTTCAAACCCTTTATGCAGTCCTATCTGGTGGTCTTTATCGGCTACCTGACCATGTATCTGATCCGCAAAAATTTCAACATTGCGCAGAACGACATGATCACCACCTACGGACTCAGCATGACCCAGTTGGGGATGATTGGCCTCGGCTTCTCCATTACGTACGGCGTCGGTAAAACGCTGGTCTCCTATTACGCCGATGGGAAAAATACCAAGCAGTTCCTGCCGTTTATGCTGATCCTCTCGGCCATCTGCATGCTGGGCTTCAGCGCCAGCATGGGCGCGGGCTCGGTGAGTTTGTTCCTGATGATCACGTTTTATGCGCTGAGCGGCTTCTTCCAAAGTACTGGCGGATCCTGTAGCTACTCCACCATCACCAAATGGACGCCGCGCCGGAAACGCGGCAGCTATCTGGGGATGTGGAATATTTCGCACAACCTGGGCGGCGCAGGTGCAGCGGGTGTGGCGCTGTTTGGTGCCAATTACCTGTTTGATGGGCATGTGGTCGGCATGTTTGTGTTTCCGTCACTGATAGCGCTGGTGGTCGGTTTTATCGGTCTGCGCTACGGCAGCGATTCACCCGAATCTTACGGTCTGGGTAAAGCCGAGGAACTGTTTGGCGAAGAGATCAGCGAAGAGGACAAAGAGACCGAAGATCAGGCGATGACCAAATGGCAGATCTTTGTCGAGTACGTGCTGAAAAACAAAGTGATTTGGCTGCTGTGCTTCGCCAACATCTTCCTGTACGTGGTGCGCATTGGTATCGATCAGTGGTCGACGGTGTATGCCTTCCAGGAATTAAAACTGTCAAAAGAGGTGGCGATTCAGGGCTTCACGCTGTTTGAAGTCGGTGCGTTAGTCGGCACGCTGCTGTGGGGCTGGTTGTCGGATCTGGCGAATGGTCGTCGTGCGCTGGTGGCATGCGTGGCGCTGGCGTTGATTATCGCCACGCTTGGTATCTATCAACATGCCAGCAATCAGTATGTTTATCTGGCGTCGCTGTTTGCCTTGGGCTTCCTGGTGTTTGGTCCGCAGCTGTTAATTGGCGTTGCCGCTGTCGGCTTTGTGCCGAAAAAAGCCATTGGCGCCGCCGATGGCATCAAAGGCACCTTTGCTTACCTGATTGGTGACAGCTTCGCCAAGTTAGGCTTGGGAATGATCGCCGATGGCACGCCCATCTTTGGCTTAACCGGTTGGGCCGGGACCTTTGCGGCGCTGGATGCCGCCGCGATCGGCTGTATCGCCTTAATGGCGATGGTGGCGGTATTTGAAGAGCGTAAGATTCGCCGTGAAAAGCGTCTGCAACGGTTGAAAGCAGCATGATGTTTAGCCCCGGTTTTCACCGGGGCTTTTTCGGGCGATAAATCCTGCTGACCTAAAACAAATTCATACGCAGGGGAATGGACGATTTTAGCTGCTGCACTACTTCCTCAGAAAAGTAACCACCTTGTTACAGTCCTCGCGCAGATTGCCGATAACTCCCCTCAGAATCATTCCAATTTTTGAACCACATTTTTCCGTTTCTGGGGTGTCTATGCGCTTCAATTATGACTTGTTACCGGGTGAGCTACTGACCTTCGAAGAGATTGCCCTGCGCTACACGCAGCAGCATCCCGACGAGAAAGAGCTTACCGCACGCGGGTTGCTGAGCCCATCGACCAGCTTTCGCAATTTGGTGATCCGCGCGCTGTTCGCGCAGGAGGAGATCAACAGCCCGATCGAGGATCTGCTGTTTGTCTCGGACGACAACGAGCGCAAAAATTATCTGCGTCGCTTTGAGCACTACCTGAAAAACCAGCAGGCGTTTCTCTACTTCCGGCGCAACGACGAAGCGCGCAAAGAAGGGCGCTGGAAAGTGGTCGGCGAAACCCAGGTGTTCGCCATGCTCGATCCCAATTCAGCAGCGGCACAGAATCTGCTCAACAGCCGGGGCTTTAAGCTGGTGCTGATGCGGCAGACCGAAGAGGATGAGTATTGGCAGCTGTTCGATGCGCAGGCGCATCCGTGCTTCCCGCTGTCGCGCAAAATCCAGTTTCTGGTGGTGTTGAGCACGCCGCAATACAAAGTGCCGAGCGGCGTGATGCCCGGCACAGAAGTCGGACGCCGCGTAAAAGCTAAAGTGCTGCAGCGCTCCAGCCAGGCGGAGTTTACCTCGGCGGTAAAAGCGCGCTACGGCGCCTGCATTATCACCGGCACGCAGCTAACCGAACGTCACAGCTGGCCGTGGGTGGAAGCCTGCTACATCGACACGCAAGAGAACGAAGAGGGCTTTCTGGCGGATAACAGCGCCGATAACGGCTTATTCCTGCGCAGCGACCTGCAGCGGCTGTTTATCAACAAAATGATAAGCATCAACGCGGAAACCGGTCAGGTGCTGTTTAATCCTGCGCTGGAAACTGAAGCGTTGATTACCCCTTTTTATCAGGCACTTGAGGGCAAAGTTTGCGCATTATGGGACGCGGTGCCGCCTGGCACGCGGGAAAGACTGCGTAATTTGCGCTAACGCCCGCGCGGATGGCGGTGCGATCCACCGCCATCCATAACAAATTTGAAATAACCTCGCTTTTGCCCGCCTATTCTGCCAATCAAAACCCCTACAGAATTGGATAATCATGCCGATAACTTTACTAACGCAGGGTAGTCAACGTGAACGATCTCTATACCGCCGATGGCGTGATGGATAAACATTCGCTCTGGCAGCGCTACGTTCCTCTGGTGCGGCATGAAGCGCTGCGCCTGCAGGTTCGTTTGCCAGCCAGCGTTGAGCTTGACGATCTGCTGCAGGCCGGTGGCATTGGCTTATTAAATGCCGTGGAGCGCTACGATGCGCTACAGGGCACCGCCTTTACTACCTACGCCGTGCAGCGTATCCGGGGAGCAATGCTGGATGAGCTGCGCAGTCGCGACTGGGCACCACGCAGCGTACGCAGAAATGCGCGCGAAGTGGCAGGTGCCATGCATCAGGTAGAACAAGCGTTGGGGCGCTCGGCTACTGAGCAGGAAGTGGCTGAGCGACTGAATGTTTCGCTGGAGGAGTATCGGCAGATTCTGCTCGATACCAACAACAGCCAACTCTTCTCCTACGACGAGTATCGGGAAGAACACGGCGACAGTGCGGAGCTGGTGACGGAGGGGCATGAGGAAGCCAACCCGCTTCATCAGTTGTTGGAAGGAAACCTACGTGACCGCGTGATTGAAGCGATTGAGGCCTTGCCTGAACGTGAAAAACTCGTGCTCACACTGTACTACCAGGAAGAACTGAACCTGAAGGAGATTGGCGCGGTGCTGGAAGTGGGGGAATCCCGCGTCAGTCAACTGCACAGTCAGGCGATCAAACGCCTGCGTGCCCGATTATCGGGGGCGCGCTAACAGTCTCAGTTCCTGGCGATCGAAAAAAACAATAAAACCGGGGACTCAGCAATGGGAGCCAAAGTTAAAGCCAGACCGTTAAGTCGCTATCTTAAAGACTATAAGCACAGCCAAAGCAATTGTTCACACTGTGGCAAAGTTTTAGATCGTATGGCGTTAGTCTTTCGCGGCCAGATCATCAATAAAGAGGCCATCGCACGCATGGACCAAATGATTGACGATCAGGTGTGGATGAAACTCCAGCCAGAATTGACCGCCTTGTGTCGTTTCTGCAGCGATATATTTTGTAATACCCATCCGAATTACTTCGACATTATGGCGTTTAAGCAATACCTGTTTGAGCAGACCGAGATGAGCCACAGTACCATACGTGAGTATGTGGTACGTTTGCGTCGGCTTGATGACATGCTGAAGGCGAAAAATTTCCCGGCCGATCGTTTACGGGGCAATAGCTGGCATGAATGTCTGGAGAACGATCTGCCTGATGCGGGCAATAACAATTACCGCATCGCACTGCGCAAATATGACCAGTTTTTAGGCTGGCAGCAGGGCTGAGGGAGATCCCACCCTTGTTGTTGTCGAGCATGACAGCAACAAGGGCAGCACGCGGTGAATTCCGGGTGCGACTTTTCTCATCTTCTGCAACACTGTATGGATAACTGCACATTGCCCGAATGGAGGCTGCATTGTCCTTACATCTTCTGCACCAGTTCCCCCGTCTTGAATTACTCGGTGCACCAACGCCGCTTGAGCATTTGCCCCGGCTTTCTGACTATCTTGGTCGCGATATCTTTATTAAGCGCGATGACTTCACGCCGGTGGCCCTCGGCGGTAACAAACTGCGTAAACTCGAATTCCTGGCTGCGGATGCGCTGCGCGAAGGCGCGGATGTGCTGCTGACGGCGGGCGCCATTCAATCTAACCATGTGCGTCAAACCGCCGCCGTGGCGGCGAAGCTCGGCCTGAAGTGCGTGGCGCTGCTGGAAAACCCGATTGGCACCACGTCAGAAAACTACCTCAGCAACGGCAATCGCCTGATGCTTGATTTGATGGATGTGGAAATCGTCATGGTTGATGCGCTGCACAATCCCACTGAACAGCTGGCCGCTCAGGCCGAACACCTCGAAGCGCAGGGATTCCGCCCGTATATTGTGCCGGTCGGCGGTTCCAATGCGCTCGGTGCGCTCGGCTACGTTGAGTGCGCGCAGGAGATTGCGCATCAAAGCGAAGGCGTGGTGGATTTTGCCGCGGTGGTGGTCGCTTCCGGCAGCGCCGGCACGCACGCGGGCCTGGCGGTGGGTCTGGAACAGCTGCTGCCCGAAACCGAATTGGTCGGCGTCACCGTGTCGCGCAAAGTTGAGGCGCAGTTGCCGGTGGTGGAGCGCATTCGCAGCGCGCTGGCTGAGCAGCTGGAAGTGCAGTCCAAAGCGCCGATCACCTTGTGGGATGATTACTTCGCGCCGCGTTACGGCGAGCCAAACGATGAGGGCATGGCGGCGGTGAAACTGCTGGCGCGCCTGGAAGGCATCATGCTCGATCCGGTCTACACCGGTAAAGCGATGGCGGGATTAATCGATGGTATTGCGCAAAATCGCTTCCGTCGTGAAGGTCCATTGCTGTTCGTGCATACCGGGGGATCGCCGGCGTTATTTGCTTATCACCCTTCGGTCTGAGACAGAACGTAAAAACGGTTTATAATCCAGCGGTTATTCAAACGGTCGCCGTCGAGGGCGGCCTGACTAAGCACACAACAACACATCACAATAAATGGGGTAAACATGACTTTCTCTCCAATTCGTCGCCAAATGGTGATGGGCATGATGGCGGTCGCGCTGGTCGCGGGCGTTAACGTTAAATCCTTTGCCGCTGAAGATTTGCTGGCAAAAGTAAAGAGTAAAGGCGAGCTGCGCGTCGGTCTGGAAGGCACTTATCCGCCGTTCAGCTTCCAGGATGAAAAAGGCCAGTTGACCGGCTTCGAAGTGGAGTTCGCGCAGGCGCTGGCTCAACACCTTGGCGTGAAAGCCGATCTGCGTCCGACCAAATGGGACGGCATGCTGGCGTCGCTGGATTCCAAACGCATCGACGTAGTGATCAATCAGGTCACCATTTCCCCTGAGCGCAAGAAAAAGTATGACTTCTCTACGCCGTACACCATTTCTGGCGTGCAGGCGCTGACGCTGAAGAAAAACGCAGCGACCGTCACCAAGCCAGACGATCTGGCCGGCAAGAAAGTCGGCGTCGGTCTCGGCTCCAACTACGAGCAGTGGCTGAAGGATAACGTGCCGAAAGCCGATGTGCGTACCTATGATGATGACCCAACCAAGTATCAGGATCTGCGTTCAGGCCGTTTAGACGCCATTCTGGTTGATCGTCTGGCGGCACTGGATCTGGTGAAGAAAACCGGAGACACCATGGCGGTAGCGGGTCCGGCCTTCTCCCGTCTGGAATCGGGCGTGGCGCTGCGTAAAGGCAACGACGATCTGCTGAAAGCGATCGACTCCGCCATCGCGGACATGCAGAAAGATGGCTCGCTGAGCAAACTGTCTGAAAAATGGTTCGGCGCGGACGTCACTAAATAATGCAGGAAAGCTTACAACTGGTGCTGGATTCAGCACCATTTTTACTGAAAGGCGCGCTCTTCACGCTGCAGTTGAGTATCGGCGGGATGTTCTTCGGCCTGATACTCGGCTTCGTGCTGGCGTTGATGCGCCTGTCACACTTCTGGCCGATCAACTGGCTGGCACGCATCTACGTGTCGATTTTCCGTGGCACGCCGCTCATCGCCCAACTGTTTATGATCTATTACGGACTGCCGCAGTTTGGTATCGAGCTGGATCCGATTCCGTCGGCGATGATTGGTCTGTCGCTGAATACCGCCGCTTACGCCTCTGAATCGCTGCGTGGTGCGATTGCCGCGATTGAGCGCGGGCAGTGGGAAGCCGCTGCCAGCATCGGCATGACGCCGTGGCAAACGCTGCGTCGCGTGATCCTGCCGCAGGCCGCGCGCACCGCGCTGCCGCCGCTGGGCAACAGCTTTATCAGCCTGGTGAAAGATACCTCGCTGGCCGCCACCATTCAGGTGCCGGAGCTGTTCCGTCAGGCGCAGCTGATCACCTCACGTACGCTGGAAGTGTTCACCATGTATCTGGCGGCCTCGCTGATTTACTGGGTGATGGCGACCGTGCTGTCGGCGTTGCAAAATCGCCTGGAAGCGCATGTGAATCGACAGGATCGGGAGGGCAAATGAGTGCAATTGAAGTCCGTCAGCTGGTGAAGCAGTTTCACGGCCAGACGGTGCTGCACGGCATCGATCTCGACGTGGCACCAGGCGAAGTGGTGGCCATTATCGGACCGAGCGGCTCCGGTAAAACCACGCTGCTGCGCAGTATCAATTTGCTGGAAGTGCCGGAAAGCGGACGTATCAAAGTTGGCGATATTGCCATTGATGCGGCGCTCGGCCTCAACAAGCAGAAGCAGCTGGTGCGCCAGTTGCGTCAGCAGGTTGGCTTTGTGTTCCAGAACTTCAATCTGTTCCCGCACCGCTCGGTGCTGGAGAACATCATTGAAGGGCCGGTGATCGTCAAGGGCGAGCCGAAGGCGGAAGCCATCGCGCGTGCGCGCAGTCTGCTGGAAAAAGTGGGATTGCACGGCAAGGAAGAGAGTTTTCCGCGTCGTCTCTCCGGCGGACAGCAACAGCGTGTGGCGATTGCTCGCGCGCTGGCGATGCGTCCGGAAGTGATTCTGTTTGATGAGCCGACCTCGGCGCTTGATCCTGAGCTGGTGGGCGAGGTGCTCAACACCATTCGCGCGCTGGCGCAGGAGAAACGCACCATGGTGATCGTCACCCATGAGATGAGCTTTGCGCGCGACGTCGCGGATCGCGCCATCTTTATGGATCAGGGACGCATCGTGGAGCAGGGCGCAGCAAAAGCGCTGTTCAGCAATCCTCAACAGGCACGTACCCGGCAATTTCTCGACAAGTTTCTTAACCAATAATCTTCAGCGTCGCCTGATAAGGGCGACGCTTTTCTTATCTCTCCCGGTATTTTTCTTCTCAGTATTTTCCTAAAGTTAATTTATCTGACTTTAATAACTTTATGAATTTTAACGTTTAAATTTCAGCAGCATCCTGCGCGACTTAGGGTGATTTCTTATTAGGAAAGTCCCGATTGAGACATCTTTGTAAATATAAATAATTCTTTACAAATTCATGGCGCAATTAGGACATAGCAATGACAACTGCCAGGAAAGAGGTCCTGTGGATCAACACGCTCAAAGGGGGCTGCATTTTGATGGTGGTATTACACCACTCCATCATCACCACGTTCGCGCCTTCACTGCATCATCTCACGGCTGGGCTGCTGCCAGCGCACTGGTGGGTGGCGTTTAACACCTATCTGTCGCCGCTGCGCATGCCGGCCTTCTTTTTTGTCTCCGGTTTGCTGGCTGCCAGTTCAATCACCAAAAAGAGCTGGAAAGAGGTGTTCACCAAGAAGTTCAGCAACATCGTCTATCTCTACCTGCTGTGGGGCGTCATTCAGTGGCTGAGCATTCACTACATCTCCACCCATCTCGGGGAACGGCTCTCCAGCAGCAAAAACGCCGCCTATGCGGACACGCCGTTTGAGTTCGTTAAGCTGCTGATGACCTCGATGACGAGCCTGTGGTATCTCTACGCGCTGGCCGGATTCTTCCTGTTCACCAAGCTGTTCCACAAACAGAAGATGGCCTTGATGGCGCTGGCGATTGTCGCGACTTACGCCGCGCAGTTTAGCCTGATTCCCGGCTGGGGACCCGCCAGCGTGGCGCAGAACTATCTCTATTTCCTGCTCGGCGTGTTCTTCAGCCAGGCGTTGATCGAGTTGAGCGAACTGAAGCGTCAGCACTGGTTGATGCTGGGCGGCATTGCGCTGATTGGCCTGCTGCACCATGTCGGCGGCATCTATAAGAATCCGTTCTACAGCTTGCTGACCATTGTGTTTGGCATTGTGCTGTGCCGCTTGCTCAATGAACATTTCAATATGGCGTGGCTTAACTGGATTGGCCGTAACACGCTGCAAATCTACGTGCTGCACCGTATCTTTATTGAGCTGCTGGGGCTGAGTGCGATTGTGCTGGCGGTGCATTATGGCTGGTTTGACCATACCGTCTTTAGCTGGGCATGGGCGCTGCTGATGCCGATTACCGGCGTTGCGTTGTGTACCAGTATTTCGCTGCTGGTGTGGACGCTGCTCAACCGTGGTCCGGGCCGCATGCTGTTTCTCTATCCGCGCCTGCTGCGCAAACCTGCGCTCGAAAGCAAAAGCGCACCGCTGCAATGATTTTGTTGGTCAAGCGCCGCTACATTCCGTAGCGGCGCAATTCATTGTGCGATAAATCACGACGCTACGGAATGCGCGGTAATAAATCGCTTAGCACAACGCTAATATTCCTGCTTATCCATTTGCCACATTAAATAAATCCACATTTAGAATTTGAATTTAGTCTGGCATAAGAAAGGGTGGATTGTTCTTAATTTCCCTGCGCGACAACGATCACACTTATTTTACTCAATTATCTTTTAGTGACTCAAATTAAGACAAATTTCCTTAGCCTGCTCAGGGTTCTATTTTTGTCTGGATGTGTAAAGTATTGTTATATCAGGACCACAAAAAAACATTTAGGACTTTCGCTACATCATGCCCGCCCCGCCTGTTGAATAATCGTTTAATAATCATAAATGCTACAACGCTTATTTCCTCATCCTTCTTCTTTAAGACCTACACAGCAACAGCAGCGGGAGTCATCATATGAATAACGCCAGGAAAGAAGATATCGCATGGATAAATACCCTAAAGGGAGCCTGCATATTACTGGTGGTGTTGTATCACACCGTATTACCTGGATTTGAAGGTACGGTGAAATTATTGACGGCAGGTTGGATCCCGGCAGAAATATGGGTGCAGTTTAATACCGTATTGTCGCCGCTGCGTATGCCGGCGTTTTTCTTTGTTTCGGGCTTAT
This sequence comes from Kluyvera sp. 1366, assembly GCF_054823405.1. Taxonomy (NCBI): domain Bacteria; kingdom Pseudomonadati; phylum Pseudomonadota; class Gammaproteobacteria; order Enterobacterales; family Enterobacteriaceae; genus Kluyvera; species Kluyvera sp. 1366. The sequence goes on along the minus strand of NZ_JBTRDW010000002.1, from coordinate 582,669 downwards.
TAGCCACTAACGGTATTTTAAATCGGCCGTGGAAACAGGTGTTTACCAGTCGCATCACCAACCTGTTTTATCTCTATATTTTGTGGGGCTTTATTCAGTGGTGGTCGATTGTAGGCATCTCCACCGAGATCACCGGGCAGCGTATTTCACAGAACCTCAACGCGGCGTATGCCGGTTCGCTGCTGGAGTTCTTAAAGCTGACATTCCTCGCCATGAGCACCTCGTGGTATCTCTACGGCCTGGCGCTCTATTTCCTGTGCGCCAAGATCTTTAAACAGCAGAAAGTGGCGTTGCTGGTGGTGGCGATTGCGCTCAACTATCTGGCGGTGGAGAAGATCATTCCGTATTGGGGGCCACAAAGCGTGGCGCAGTATTTCCTGTTCTTCCTGCTGGGGGCATTCTGGAGCCCGATGATGCTGCGTCTCAGTGAATGGCGTCGTGACAATATTGTGCCTTGGGCGATATTGGCGGCGGTCTCGGGCCTGCATATCATCTTTGGTCTGGATAAGAGCCTGTTCCTGTGCATCCTTGCGGTGCTGGGTAGCGTGGCGGCGTGTCGCTGGTTGAACGCGCGTTTCAAGATGAGTTACTTGAATTGGGTTGGGCGCAACACGCTGCAAATTTACGTGATTCACCGCATCTTCATTGAGTTCTTCGGTATGTCGGCGATTCTGTTCGCCCAGCGCCATCAACTGTTTGAGCAAGCATGGTTCTCCATTATGTGGGCCTGTTTCTATCCGCTGGCGATTGTTGGCATCTGTTCGCTGTGTTCGGTGGCGGTGTGGCAGGTGACGAATCGTGGATTGGGGCAGTCGCTGTTTGTGTTTCCAACGCTGATCGGATTGAAGCGGAATAAGTCTGCGGCCTGAAAATTCTCGCGATGAATCGCGCCGCTACGAAGTCATGCACTGACTGTAGCGGCGCACTTTATTGCGCGTTTTAACCGATGGTCATCAAACTCGCATTACCGCCCGCAGCGGCGGTATTGACGCTGAGTGAACGCTCAATGAGCAAACGCTCCAGCAGCAGATTGGTTTCGCCGCGGGCGAAGCCCTGCACCGAGACAATCGCGCCATCGCGTGCCGCGACCTGCTCACACAGGCTGCGCAGCTGATCGGCATCACCGTGATAAATCACCGCATCAAACTCCGCCGCCAGCGCATCCTTCACCAGCTTGACGTGCGCTTGCACTGCAGCAGGCAAAGACGTACGCAGCGCACGATGCAGCTCATCATCCTGCCAGATGGCCTGACTGCCGACGCTGGTCACCGCCGCCAGTTGCGTCAGCGCGTCTTCCGCGTTATCGGCGATGCACAGCACATGTTCGCGCGGCAGCAGGGTGAAGGTATTGCGCTCGCCGGTTGGGCCCGGCAGCAGACGCACCGTACCGGCCTGCGCCAGCTCGTCGTAACGCTGACACAGCGCCAGCAGCTCAGGCTTATCCTGCGCCCACTGCTGCAATGCCTGATGCGCACGCATCAGCTCGGCACGCACTGTGCTATCCACCGGGCGCTCGGCATCCTGACGATCAAAGGTGATACGCAGCGCGCCATCTGGACGGTTGGCCAGCAGGCGATAGAGATAGAGCGGACCACCGGCTTTTGGACCGGTGCCCGACAAGCCTTCGCCGCCGAACGGCTGCACGCCGACGACCGCACCCACCATATTGCGGTTTACATACAGGTTGCCGACTTTAGCGCTCGCCGTAACCTGCGCGATGGTTTCATCGATGCGCGTATGCACGCCGAGCGTCAGGCCGTAACCCGACGCGTTAATCTGCTCCACCAGCTGCGGCAAGTTATTGCGCGAGAAACGCACCACGTGCAGCACCGGACCAAACACCTCTTTATCCAGATCGCTCACCTGATCTAGCTCGATCAGCGTCGGCTTGATAAAGGTGCCGCTGTTCCACTCTTTGCTGTCCTGCGGATTCTCCTGCGCCGCCTGATAGACGGTGAAGTCCTTGTTGCGCAGCGCCTGAATGTGACGTTCGATATTGGCTTTCGCTTCGACATCGATCACCGGACCAATGTCGGTCGAGAGACGTTCCGGGTTGCCCATGCGGCACTCGGCCATCGCACCGCGCAGCATTTTCAGCGTGTGATCGGCCACATCGTCCTGCACGCACAGCAGACGCAGCGCCGAGCAGCGTTGACCGGCACTATCAAAGGCCGAAGCCACGATATCCACCACCACCTGTTCGGTGAGCGCTGAGGAATCCACGATCATCGCGTTCATGCCGCCGGTTTCGGCAATCAGCGGCGTCGGACGACCCTGAGGATCGAGACGACCAGCCAGATTACGCTGCAGCAATGTCGCCACCGCGGTTGAACCGGTGAACATCACACCGCGCACGCGCTCGTCGCCGGTCAGTTGCGCACCCACGGTTTCGCCCTGGCCCGGCAGCAGTTGCAACACGCCAGCCGGTACGCCGGCATCCAGCAGGATGTGCACCGCCTGCGCGGCAATCAGCGGCGTTTGCTCCGCCGGTTTTGCCAGCACGCTGTTACCCGCCGCCAGCGCTGCGGCAACTTGTCCGGTAAAGATCGCCAGCGGGAAGTTCCACGGGCTAATGCACACCACCGGACCAAGCGGACGATGGGTTTCGTTATCGAAATCGTCGCGCACCATGCCCGCGTAGTAGTAGAGGAAATCAACCGCTTCACGCACTTCGGCGATGGCGTTGTTGTAGGTTTTACCGGCTTCACGCACCAGCAGGCCAATCAGCTGCTGCATCTGGCCTTCCATCGCTTCGGCGGCACGCTCCAGAATCGCGGCACGCTCCTGCGGTGGCGTCGCGAACCAGATTGGACCGGCATTGACTGCCGCATCCAGTGCAGCCGAGACTTCGGCTTCGGTAGCTTCACGCACGCTGCCCACCACATCCGCAGGCGCGGCAGGATTGAGCACCGGGCGGCTGACGCCTTCGCCCAATTCACCTTCTACCAGCGGCTGGGCAATCCACGGCTGGCTGGCGCTGTTGAGCAGGGCGCTGGAGAGCGACGCCAGACGATGTTCGTTGGCCATATCCAGACCGGCGGAGTTAGCGCGTTTGGCGCCATACAGATCGCGCGGCAGCGGGATTTTCGGATGCGGTAAACCAATCGCGCCTTCCGCAATGCCCATTTTCTCCACGGCGGCAACCGGATCGGCGACCAGCTCATCCAGCGGCAAGGTGTTATCAGCGATGCGGTTAACGAAGGAGGTATTGGCACCGTTCTCCAGCAGACGACGCACCAGATACGCCAGCAGCGTTTCGTGGGTACCGACCGGCGCATAAATACGACACGGTCGGTTCAGCTTGCCATCGGCCACTTTACCGACAACCTGCTCATACAGCGGTTCACCCATGCCGTGCAGGCACTGGAATTCGTACTGGCCTGGATAATAGTTATTGCCCGCCAGCTGGTAGATCGCCGCCAGCGTGTGCGCGTTGTGGGTAGCAAACTGCGGATAGATCAGGTTCGGCACCGCGAGCAGTTTGCGCGCGCACGCCAGATAAGAGATGTCGGTGTACACCTTGCGGGTATAGACCGGATAGCCTTCCAGACCTTCAATCTGCGCGCGTTTGATTTCGCTGTCCCAATACGCGCCTTTCACCAGGCGGATCATCAGACGGCGACGGCTGCGCTGCGCCAAATCAATCAGCGAATCAATCACGAACGGACAGCGCTTCTGATACGCCTGAATCACAAAGCCGATGCCGTTCCAGCCTTCCAGCTCCGGTTCAAAGCAAAGTTTTTCCAGCAGATCGAGCGACAGCTCAAGGCGATCGGCTTCTTCCGCATCGATGTTAATACCGATGTCATACGAGCGCGCCAGCAGCGTCAGAGATTTGAGGATCGGGTAGAGTTCGTCCATCACGCGCTCATACTGCGCGCGGCTGTAGCGCGGATGCAGCGCTGACAGTTTGATGGAGATGCCCGGACCTTCATAAATACCGCGACCGTTCGACGCCTTGCCGATGGCGTGAATCGCCTGCTGATAGGAAATCAAATAGGCTTTGGCATCGCTGGCGGTCAGCGCCGCTTCGCCCAGCATGTCGTATGAGTAACGGAACCCTTTCTCTTCCAGTTTGCGCGCATTGGCCAGCGCTTCGGCGATGGTTTCACCCGTAACAAACTGCTCGCCCATCAGGCGCATCGCCATGTCCACGCCTTTACGGATCAGCGGTTCGCCGCTTTTACCGATGATGCGATTGAGCGAGCGCGACAGATTAGCCTCATTATGGGTAGAGACCAGACGGCCGGTAAACAGCAAGCCCCAGGTGGCGGCGTTAACAAACATCGACGGGCTGCGGCCAAGATGCGATTGCCAGTTGCCATTGCTGATTTTGTCGCGGATTAACGCATCACGCGTCGGCTTATCCGGAATACGCAGTAGCGCTTCCGCCAGACACATCAGCGCCACGCCTTCCTGCGAGGAGAGTGAGAACTCCTGCAGCAAGCTTTGCACCATGCCGGCGCGGCCGGTTGCACCTTTCTGGTGCCGCAATTTATCGGCAAGGCTGTAAGCCAGCTGATGGGTTTTCTCGGCCAGCGGGGCAGGGAGACGCGCTTGTTCCAGCAGCATTGGCACCGCATCCGTTTCCGGACGACGCCATGCGGCGGTGATCGCTGAGCGGCTGACTGACTGCGGTAAAATATGTTCGGCGAAGTCGAGGAAAGGCTGCAGCGCCTCGTCGGGCACGCTTTCATCACCGGCGGCATCAATCAGCAACTGCGGAATTTCCGGCACGGATTCACCGGCTTCCAGCTGCTCCAGATAATTAAAAATGGCCTGCTTGATCAGCCAGTGTGATGTGCGGTCAAGCTTCTGCGCCGCCAGTTTAATGCGATCGCGGGTGGCTTCATCCAGCTTCACCCCCATGGTAGTCGTTCCCATGATGTCCTCGTTCTCAAAAGTAGTGATTCAACGCTTGCGTGGCAGCAATATCACCTATGTTGCAACTTTGTGCAACCAGGTTAAATGTGACCTCGGTTGCACGCTTTGAACCGCCGAAAGTGTTAAATCGATAAATGCGGCATGAAAATTGCTGCAAGAAACTCGCCAATGTTGCAACCGCCAGCAACAAGACGGTTCCTGAACCCGATGAGGTGCAACTCAAACTGTGAGCAGGCGCAACCTGCTGGCATTAAAAAAGCGAAGGAAGGTGAAACCGGTGTAACAGCTGTGTTAAATGCATTGTGCGCGCCGACCCTTTGCGGCAGGATACCGCGCCTTAAGAGAAATCGCTTTCTCTGGATGCGGTGAAACCAGGCTGCTGTCCCGTTCCGACAGCGCTGATCAAAAAGATTTCTCTTGATGGATCAAATAATAAGTGGAGAGACTCATGAGTGTAAGTACACCGATGTTGGTGACCTTTGTAGTGTATATCCTTGGGATGGTGCTGATAGGTTTCATCGCCTGGCGATCAACCAAAAGCTTCGATGACTATATTCTCGGCGGGCGCAGTTTAGGGAGCGTCGTGACCGCGCTCTCTGCGGGTGCTTCCGATATGAGCGGCTGGTTATTGATGGGCCTGCCGGGCGCCATTTTCCTGTCCGGGATCTCCGAAAGTTGGATCGCCATCGGCCTGATCATCGGCGCCTGGCTGAACTGGCGCATCGTGGCGGGCCGTCTGCGTGTGCAGACCGAGCATCACGATAATGCCTTAACCCTGCCAGACTTCTTCTCCAGCCGTTTCGAAGATAACAGCAAACTGCTGCGCGTTATCTCGGCGGTGGTGATTCTGATCTTCTTCACTATCTATTGTGCGTCTGGCGTGGTTGCCGGTGCGCGTCTGTTTGAAAGTACCTTTGGTATGGATTACCAGACCGCGCTGTGGGCAGGTGCCGCTGCCACCATTCTCTACACGCTGGTGGGCGGTTTCCTCGCGGTGAGCTGGACCGATACCGTGCAGGCCAGCCTGATGATTTTTGCGCTAATTCTGACGCCAATTATCGTGATTGTCGCCGTCGGCGGCCTGGATGATTCACTGGCGGTGATCAGGGCGAAGAGCCTCGAAAACCTCGATATGCTGAAAGGGCTGAACTTTGTCGCGGTGATTTCGCTGCTCGGTTGGGGACTTGGCTACTTTGGGCAGCCGCATATTCTGGCGCGCTTTATGGCGGCCGATTCGCATCACACCATCCGCAGCGCGCGTCGTATCGGTATGATTTGGATGATCCTGTGCCTGGGTGGCGCGGTGGCGGTGGGCTTCTTTGGTATCGCCTACTTCGAGAACCATCCCGATCAGGCGGCGGGCGTAAGCCAGAATGGCGAGCGTATCTTTATCGAACTGGCGCGTATTCTGTTCAATCCGTGGATTGCCGGTATCTTGCTCTCAGCGATTCTCGCCGCGGTGATGTCGACCTTAAGCTGCCAGCTGCTGGTGTGCTCCAGCGCCTTGACCGAGGATCTCTATAAAGGCTTCCTGCGTAAAAACGCCAGCCAGAAAGAGCTGGTGTGGGTAGGGCGCTTGATGGTGCTGCTGATTGCCTTGATTGCTATCGCGTTGGCTGCCAACCCGGAAAACCGCGTGTTAGGTCTGGTGAGCTATGCGTGGGCTGGCTTCGGTGCCGCCTTTGGTCCGGTGGTGCTGTTCGGCGTGTGCTGGAAACGCATGACGCGCAACGGCGCGTTGGCCGGTATGGTGATTGGCGCGCTGACCGTATTGCTGTGGAAAGATTATGGCTACGCAGAGCTGTATGAAATCATCCCAGGCTTCGCGTTCGCCAGTATTGCGATTGTGGTATTTAGCTTGCTGGGTCGCGGCCCATCAGAAGCGGCGCAGCAGCGCTTTGCCGCCGCCGAAGCCCAATACCACAGCAAATAACCTCTATCGCCATTGATGGCGACGTGTTTGATGAACCCCCGGGTGCGTAGAAATGCGCACCCTCTAAAACCCGCCCCCCAATCCGCAAAACAAAATTAATTTCCTGCAGTGACTTGTATTTCTCTCTTCAGTAATGATAATCACTATCGTTCGCACTTTACGTTTTTTTACCTAAGGTTTACCCTTCTTAAAATTCAAGAGGTTGGTGATGTTCGTTCCCTTTCTCATTATGCTGCGCGAAGGTCTGGAAGCAGCGCTCATCGTCAGCCTGATTGCCAGCTATCTCAAACGAACCCAGCGCACCCAATGGTTTCCCGCCATGTGGGCCGGCGTATTTATCGCTGCCGCGCTCTGCTTAGCGTTGGGCATCTTTATTAATGAAACTACCGGTGAGTTTCCTCAGAAACAGCAGGAGCTGTTCGAAGGCATTGTCGCGGTGATTGCCGTGGTGATCCTGACGTCGATGGTGTTCTGGATGCGCAAAGTTTCGCGCAATATCAAAGCCACGCTGGAAAAATCGGTCGATCAGGCGTTGCAGAAGCAGGGCAGCAGCGGCTTCCCGCTGGTGCTGATGGTGTTTCTGGCGGTGGCGCGTGAAGGGCTGGAATCGGTGTTCTTCCTGCTGGCCGCGTTCACGCAAGATGTGGGTTATGCGCCGCCGCTCGGCGCGGTGCTCGGCCTTGCAACCGCCGTGGCGCTGGGCTTTTTGCTCTATTACGGCGGCATTCGCCTGAACCTGGCGCACTTTTTCCGCTGGACCAGTTTGTTCATTCTGTTTGTCGCAGCGGGGTTGTCCGCCGGCGCCATTCGCGCCTTCCATGAGGCCGGTTTGTGGAATCACTTCCAGGATGTAGCGTTTGATATGAGCAACACGCTCTCAACGCACTCGGTGTTCGGCACGCTTTTGGAAGGGATTTTAGGTTACCAGGAAACGCCAAGCGTCAGCGAAGTGGCGGTGTGGCTTGCCTATCTCATCCCGGCGCTGCTGCTGTTTTTCTTCCCGGCCCGGCCTGCAGTCAACGCGGCACGTACCACACGCTGAAATTTAATCAGGCGCGATTGCGCGCCTGTTCTTCCATGTAACAGGGATATCACTATGACGATTCGCTTCCGCCGCAAGGCGCTGTTGGTTGCTATGCTGGCGCTTTCCGGTGCGGCTACTGCTGCCGTCCCGCAAGTCACGGTCACCGTGACGGACAAACAATGTGAGCCGATGTCGCTCAACGTGCAGGCCGGTAAAACCCAGTTCATCATCAAAAACAACAGCCAGAAAGCGCTGGAGTGGGAAATCCTGAAAGGGGTGATGGTGGTGGAAGAGCGTGAAAACATCGCGCCTGGCTTCAGCCAGAAACTCACCGCCAATCTGGAAGCGGGCGAATATGACATGACCTGCGGCCTGCTCAGCAACCCGAAAGGCAAGCTGGTGGTGAGCGGCGATGCGAAGAAAGCGGCAAACGGTAAACCGGATGTGCTGGAGCTGGTTGGCCCGATCGCCGACTACAAAGTCTACGTGATGAATGAAGTGAAAGAGCTGGTAGCGGGCACCAAAGCGTTTACCGATGCGGTGAAAGCCGGCGACATTGAGAAAGCCAAAGCGCTATTCGCACCTACGCGCGTGCATTACGAGCGTATTGAACCTATTGCTGAGCTGTTCTCAGATCTGGATGGCAGCATTGATGCGCGTGAAGATGACTTCGAGAAGAAAAATGAAGATCCGAAATTCACCGGTTTCCACCGCCTGGAAAAAATCCTGTTCGCCGATAACACCACCAAAGGTGCCGAAGAGTTCGCCAGCAAGCTAAATCAGGATGTGCTCGATCTGCAAACCCGCATCAGCGAACTGGCGTTCCCACCGGCGAAGGTGGTTGGCGGCGCAGCCGGTCTGATTGAAGAAGTGGCCTCCAGCAAGATCTCTGGTGAAGAGGATCGTTACAGCCGTACCGATCTCTCCGACTTCCAGGCCAACATTGATGGCGCGCAGAAAATCGTTGATCTGCTGCGTCCGCTGCTGCAGAAAAACAACCCGCAGCTGCTGGCGAAAGTGGATGCTAACTTCAGGAAAGTCGACGGCATTCTCAGCAAATATCGCACCAAAGATGGCTTTGAATCGTACGAAAAACTGACTACCGCTGACCGTAACGCGCTGAAAGGCCCGATTACCACGCTGGCGGAAGATCTCTCACTGTTGCGTGGAACCTTGGGTCTCGACTGATCATGAGTGATAAAAATGACGCGGCGCAGCCGTCGCGTCGTCGATTATTGCAGGGATTAGGCATGTTGGGTGGCGCAGCCGCCCTCGGCGGCGGTTGTCCGTTTCATACCGCAGCCGCCGATAGCTTCTCTCCCGGCACGGTTGCACCCAACTTGCGCCAACAGGCGCAACCTTTTTACGGCGCCCATCAGGCCGGTATCGTCACGCCGCAGCAGGCATCCATGATGCTGGTGGCGTTTGATGTGCTGGCGAGCGACAAAGCCGAGCTTGAACGTCTGTTCCGCTTGCTAACCGATCGCTTCGCTTTTCTCACGCAAGGTGGACCGGCGCCGGCGGTCACCAATCCGCAGCTGCCGCCGATGGATTCGGGAATTCTCGGTGCCGATATCGCGCCCGACAATCTCACCATGACGTTATCGGTTGGCACCTCGCTGTTTGATGAGCGCTTCGGCTTAAGCAAACACAAGCCTGCGCAGCTGCAAACCATGACGCGTTTTCCCAACGATTCGCTGGATGCGGAACAGTGCCATGGCGACCTGCTGCTCCAGATTTGCGCTAACACCCAGGATACGGTGATTCACGCGCTGCGCGACATCATTAAACGCACACCCGATCTGCTGGCGGTGCGCTGGCGTCGCGACGGTTTTATTGCCGACCACGCGGCGCGCAGCAACGGCAAAGAAACGCCGATCAACCTGCTGGGCTTCAAAGATGGTACCGCTAATCCCGATACGCATAATCCGGCATTGATGGATCAACTCTTGTGGGTCACGCACGAACAGCAGGAACCGGCGTGGACGCACGGCGGCAGCTATCAGGCGGTGCGTATCATCCGTTTTCACGTAGAAATGTGGGACCGTACGCCGCTCGGCGAGCAGCAAACCATCTTTGGTCGTGAGAAGTTATCAGGCGCGCCGCTGGGTATGAAAAACGAGCATGACGTACCGGATTACAGCAAAGATCCCGATGGCGATTTGATTGCGCTGGATGCGCATATTCGTCTCGCCAATCCACGCACGCCGGAAACCGACAGCAGCTTGATGCTGCGGCGCGGTTACAGCTATTCCAGCGGTATTACCGGCTCGGGTCAGCTGGATATGGGTTTATTGTTTGTTTGCTACCAGCATGATTTAACCAGGGGCTTTATTACCGTACAGCAGCGTCTCAATGGCGAAGCGCTGGAAGAATATATTCGCCCGATTGGCGGCGGATACTTTTTCGCGCTGCCGGGCGTGGCGGATAAAAACCATTATCTCGGGCAACCTTTATTGCAGGCCTGATTAATAAATGTGCAGCGCCTGCGATGGTCACCTCTTCGCAGGCGCATTTGTTAAGTATTCCTTAAACTTTTCGCTGGAAGTAATCACTTCCGAATGTTCTTAAAAAGTTATGTTACCCGTTAATAAATCATCTATATGATAAATATGAGAAATTTAATTTAAGGTAAAACACCTTAGGCTTCGCTTATCTTTTTTTCTTTACTGCTACGTAAAAATAATGTTGCAAACCACCGCAAATATGATGCACTTTATTCATAAGCGTTGTCAGTTGTGTGGCTAAGCCACTGGAGTTCGCGCATGATTCGTCTCTCTTTGGGACAGTTAAATAGTTTCACCACACGCAGTCCACTGCGGGGGATTTCTTCCCTCCAACGTAACCTCGCTACTTTTCAAACATCGTTCTTGTTCAATCTCATTTTCTTTACCGGTGCGCGCCTGCGTCTCGGCGCTGATGCACACCATTCTCACTGGCTCGACACGGCTTACAAGGAAGCCAACTAAACCTCTAAAGCGTTCAAGTCATCGCCGCGGGTGATCCGCCGCGATAAATGAAACCAACTGTAAGGTGCCACTATGGGAAGACAGAAAGCAGTGATCAAAGCACGTCGTGAAGCAAGACGCGTTATTCGTAGCGACTCTCGCAGTCACCGTCAGCGTGAAGAAGAATCGGTCACTTCGCTGGTGCAAATGGGTGGGTTGGATTCGATTGGTATGGCACGTGATGCACGTGACCGCGGGCCGATTGAAGCCAGAAATGAAGCTCAGGCACACTATCTCCATGCCATAGAAACGAAACAGCTTATTTTCGCTACTGGTGAAGCCGGCTGCGGAAAAACCTGGATTAGCGCAGCCAAAGCGGCTGAGGCCCTGATCAATAAGGATATCGAAAGGATTATCGTAACGCGCCCGGTTCTGCAGGCGGATGAAGATCTCGGTTTCCTCCCCGGAGACATTTCCGAGAAATTCGCGCCTTATTTCCGACCGGTTTATGACGTTCTGGTTAAACGTCTCGGCGCTTCCTTTATGCAATACTGCCTGCGGCCCGAAATTGCCAAGGTAGAGATCGCGCCCTTCGCCTACATGCGTGGACGTACCTTTGAAAATGCGGTGGTGATCCTTGATGAGGCACAAAACGTCACCGCCGCACAGATGAAGATGTTCCTGACTCGCTTGGGGGAAAACGTGACGGTTATCGTCAACGGCGATATTACCCAGTGCGACCTGCCATCTCACGCCAGGTCTGGCCTTGCCGATGCGTTAGCGCGCTTCGAAGAGGATGAAATGATCGGCGTGGTGCGTTTCGGCAAAGAGGATTGCGTCCGTTCAGCGCTGTGCCAACGCACGCTGCACGCTTACAGTTAACCGTTTGATTGAGAATGTAGCTTAAGTAAAACCCGGCGCGCGCCGGGTTTTTTTATTGTGTCCCCCCTCGGCTCGACACCATCCCCCTGCGGTAACAATTAGCGCCATTGTATTATTGATGCCTGTAAAAGTATTTTTGGTGATAAATGGCACTTCCGGTCAAAAATAATTTTAAGAACAATCCTAGTCACTTTATCAGGGTTCATCAGGGGCTTAACTCAAATCATAAGAAATTTCCTATATAAATCAGACCGCAAAGATCATCTCGCTTTATTGCCTTCCTAAAATTCCAGCTATATATTCGCGCGGTAACACACAGGGAAAGTGTGCCTACGCGTGCTTTCCGCGCCATTTTTACAAGGAGTAAACATGAGCAACTCTTACCAGAATGAAATCCCTAAAGCCCGTATCAACCTCAAGCTAGACCTGCACACCGGTGGAGCGGCGAAGAAAACCGAGCTCCCTCTCAAGCTGCTGGTGACCGGCGATTTCAGTAACGGCGCGGAAGACCGCCCGCTGTCTGAACGCGAAAAAATCAACGTCAACAAAAACAACTTCAACAGCGTGCTGGCCGATATCGCGCCAACGGTGTCATTTGCCGTGCCGAACACCCTGGCCGGTGACGGCAGCGAAGAGAACGTTCAGCTTAACTTCCGCGACATGAAGGATTTCGAGCCGGAGCAGGTTGCCCGCCAAATCCCTCAGCTGCGCGCCATGCTGGCGATGCGCAATCTGCTGCGCGACCTTAAATCCAACCTGCTGGATAACGTCACTTTCCGCAAAGAGCTGGAAGCCATCCTGAAAGATCCGGCACTCAGCGACGAACTGCGCAGCGAGCTGTCTGCGTTAGCCACCGATCAAGCCTGATCATCCCCGTACGCCGTTTGCCGATGAGGTGACGCTCGGCTGGATACAGCAGCAGGTCATGAACACCGAACCCGGTTGGGGCGAAGGGGCGTCAGCTTCTCCCGGTGCCAGCAATGAGGATGACATTCTGCAACTGGAAAGCGAAGCCGTAGAGCTAGCCGATCGCGAAGGTATCGAAACGGCGCTGACATGGCTGCAGCATCGGCCGGGAACTGCTTTACCGCGACAGCAGTGGCTGCTGCGTCTGCTGATGGCGCGCGTCGCCGAGCAGTTTGGCCGTCAGGAAATGGCGCTACACCTGCTTAGCGGGCTGGATAACAGCGCAGATGACATGACGCTCGGTCAGTGGGAACCGTCACTGCTGTTTGAAGTGAAATCAAGAAGGCTGAAATTAATGCGCGCCCGCGCTGGGCGCAGTGAAGCGGATAAAGCGCGAGTGCAGCCGGAAATGGAACAACTGTTAGCTGGGCTGGTTCATATCGATGCGGCACGCGCTGTGGTGTTACTGGGTTAAAACAAAAGGGATTTATTATGCTGATTTTACGCGCGATTATTGTAATGATGGTTTTTTCATTAACAGGCTGTACTTATTACTTATGGAGCTTAAGTGACACCCGATCAACAACTGTGCGAGAAATGAATTTCTCTGATCGAATTAGCGGGATGTTTGAGTATAAAAATGTAAATCTGACTGAAGAAGATAATGGCACTGGAAAAGACATTATCAGACTTCCAGATGAAGGCGTAGGATTCGTTGGGGACGATAATATCTATTTTGTGACGGTTAACGGTAATGAATTATTGGCATTGAACGATTTGATGAAGAAAGTGCCATTAAGAATGAACAATGATGATAAATTTATCGATATGAATCTCAAAGGCCACTACAGTAAGAACACTAATGCAGAATTCCAACAAACAATGAGCGTTAGAACTCGAAAACCTGTAACTGCATTAACTCAATCACAAAAGAAAGCGCTTGAGGATAAGCGGTTTTCATCAGTGGACGGTTATTTACAGCGTTCAGTGACCGTTGAGGGCATCATTATCAATAGAATGAGGTTAGGTTCATCTTTCCCTCAGACAACATCACTCGATGAAAGCTATCAGGTGCGATTTTATTCATCATATCGTTACGATAAGTTCGACAGTGGCTCGTTAGCCTTAAAACTTGCATTGACACCTGTCACGTTAATTGGGGATGTTGTTTTTATTCCGCTATATCTACTCACTGCAAAGTAGTAATAGGATAGGGATATTCATCAATCTAATAAGAGGGTGAGATGATTAGATGCATCATCAGATGTTACATCGGTGGGGGGCGAAACATATTTAATTATAATGGATGCGCAAGTCGGAAAGAGTTTTGGGTTTTCATTTTGGTAAACTTATTAGCTTTGAATTTATATTCAGCAATAACTGGAATGCTGACTCTGACCGGCAGTGGCATAGTTGATGTCTTGTTGTTCCTTTCAATGGGTTTTTCTCTTCAACTGTTATTTATATGCATCCTTATCATCCCTGTAATCTCCTTAGGCGTAAGAAGAATACATGATATCGGCAGGAGTGGCTGGTGATTTAGTAGCCTGCTACTCAGCAATATTTTTATTATTCCTGTATTTCTTGGTGCTATGGTCAACAGTATTGCAAATCACTTTTCATGGGATATCGAACTCTCTATATCGATTTGGGCAAGCCTGGTATTGAATTTGAGCGTTATTTTTTTCCTGACATATCTGTGCTGCAAGCCTCAGTAGAGCCATCACCGCTTCCACATTAACGCAATAAAAAAACAATCAGAGTGCCGTAATGAAAGATCTCACCCTGCGCTATTACGACACCGAAATGCGCTAGCTGCATAATGCCGCTAAGGAATTTTCCGCCACGCAACCTGATAGCACTAAGAAGGACAAAATAGACCGGGCTGGCGCGCCGTATCCGATAGGTGGGTTAACTGTTAGGGATTAAATGATGAACGACCGCTTAGCGGAATGTTACGCCGGAGCCTGGCGTAAAACATTCGATTATAAAAACTGCGCCACGCGCAAGGAATTCTGGTCATTTATTCTGGTCAGCACGCTCCCATCTTTATGCTCAGGCGCCGTGCTTCTTATTGCTCTTATTTGGGTTGATTTATGGGTGGTTATATTTTGTGGAATTGGTCTTGCGACTGTTATGTCATTTTTCAGCGTAATCATTATTTTTCTTTTATGTCGCTGGGAATTCGACGCATGCACGATATTGGCCGCTCAGGTTGGTGGTTTGGCTTCCTGTTTATAGGAAGTGTTTTTTTCTTTCCTGTAAGTCTGTTTTTATTATACCTATGCAGTAAGCCTTTGCTCCATCTGCATCCGGTTTATCTCTGAATAAATAATTAGAGCTCTGTGTAAGATTTTTAAGATTCACTATTAAACTTAATTATTAGTATCTTTACGTCATGGAGGACATGATGAATACATCCGGTATTCTACAGAAAGTTTTGTCGGTCTCATTAAATCGCTATTATCTCGATTTACCGGGCAGCACCTTTAGTACTGATGTTGAAGAGATTGAGGGAAAGGAGGAGATGAGCGAACTGTATCGTTACACAGTTCGTTTCACCAGCGATGCTGGCGACATACAGCCTCAGCAGATGCTGCGGAAAAAAGTCTGGTTAAATATGCAAGCTACCTCAGATGAGCTGAAATCGGTATTGCCTGAAAAAATCGTTAAAGTCATACACGGAGTGATAACTCACTTTCGGCGATTGCAAGGTTCACGCGATCAAGTAAGCTATGAAATTATTATTGAGCCATTTGTTTCACTGCTAGGTAAACAATTCCACAGTCATCGATTTTTCGTCAATAAATCAGTGCCTGAAGTGGTAACGAAAATACTTACTGAACATGGTCTGGAAGCCTGGCAATACCAATTTAGCCTGAAGCAAAGCTATCCAAAGCGCGAACAAATTAATCAGTACCAGGAAAGTGATCTAAAATTTATTCAACGTTTACTGGCTGAAGTAGGAATTTTTTTCTACTTTCGCTTACAGGAGGATGCGCGCACTGAAGTAATCCATTTTGGTGACAGTCAGGTGTCATTTAATACTGTCAAATCGCTGCCGCTTAACAGCCCTTCAGGTATGGGTGATGGCGGAAAAGATTCGATCTGGGAACTAAATCTTAATCATCAGGTTGTGGAAGCTAGCGTATCCGCTAAAGATTATAACCATCGTGAGGCGCAATATATTTTACGGTCTGCGGAAGCGGATATGACACGGGGCGATGGCGATGAAACTAATTATGGCAAGGTTTATCATTATCGACCTCGCCATCCGCAATCTGGTGACAAGTACACACCAGCTGCAGAAACCGCAAACTTCTATGCACGTTTGGATCATGAACGCTTCCTCGCTAGCCGAACATCCATTACAGCAATAAGCACCGATCCCTCTCTGGCTGCTGGGCAAACGCTGATAATAACCGACAATAGTGTTCCTTCAACCTTGCCAGAGTTGCTGCATAACCCACTGCTAATTATAAAGTTGAAGTTCGTTGCCAGTCGGGAATCAGCCATGCGAGTGACGATTGGCGCCGTGCCATACAGTGAAACAATTTGCTGGCGTCCAGCAATGCTTGTACGCCCTAAAGTCAGCGGCACCATGACAGCGCGAGTCACTAGCGCAAAAGATAATGATATCTACGCCTGGCAGGACGCTTCAGGTCTTTATCGTGTGGTGTTTGATGCGGATGAAGAGAGCAAAGATCGCGGGCAGGAGAGCATGCCAGTGCGACTCGCCAAACCTTATGGCGGCGATATGTATGGCTTCCACTTCCCACTGATTCAGGGAACGGAAGTAGCGATAGCCTTCCGCGAAGGTGATCCTGACCAGCCTTATATTGCTCACGCGCTTCATGATTCGCGCCATGTCGACCACGTCACCGAAAAGAACAGCACACGCAACGTTATCCGCACCGCAGGTTTAAACAAACTGCGCATGGAAGATAAGCGCGGTGAAGAGCACGTCAAACTCAGCACCGAGTATGGTGGTAAATCACAGCTAAGCCTGGGGCACCTGGTGGATTCCTCGAGAGCCAAACGCGGTGAAGGTTTTGAACTGCGCACGGACAAGTGGGGCGGGATTCGTGCTGGAAGCGGTATTTTTATAAGTGCAGATAAGCAACCTGGCGCTGGTGCAGAAGTGCTTGAGATGCAGGATGCACTTAACCGCTTGCACAATGCAGGCAATCAAATGCAGCAGTTAGCTGATGATGGAAAAGCCGCAGGCGCAGAACCTGCGCAAGTGGAAACTCAACTTAATTTCATGCGCGAAGAGTTAGAACAGCTCAAGCAAGCAGTCGCACTGCTTAGTGCGCCGCAGGGAATCGCGTTAACCAGCGGTAAACATTTACAGCTTGCAGCGGCAAAGAACTTAATCGCCACCGCAGAGGCAGACGCTGATGTTGGCATCGTCAAACGCATGTTTATCGGTGTGGGCGAGGGACTGAATGTATTTGTGCGCAGGATGGGTATCAAGCTATTAGCAAATCAGGGGCCGGTTTCGATTCAGGCGCAGAACGATCAATTGCAATTGCTTGCAAGGCAAGGACTGGAAATTACCAGCACCGAAGAAGAAATTCATATCATTGCTAAAAAGAAAATCGTGCTGAATGCCGGGGGAAGCTACATTACGCTGGATCCGTGCAAAATTGAGTTGGGCACCGATGGTGACTTTGCGGTGAAATCAGCAGATTTCGCCTATAGCGGACCGGCAAGTATGACGGCGGAACATCCTGAATATCCCGAAATCCAATCCACCGCTAAGCAATTATTGAATCTCAAAGTACCAATGTCACCTGATGCAGAAGCCGGAAGCTGGGCTGGCATGCCGTATACGTTGTACGCCGATGGAGCAGCGATAAAACAGGGCGTGCTGGATAACACCGGCAATTTACCGGTTGAACATCAAACCGTGACGAAATCTTATCGCTTGGTAATGGCAAACGGTGTTAGCTACCAGATTCCCGTCGCCGCCACTTATCGCAATCCAGAGCAAGGTGTTCTAGCGAATCGCGGCATTCATCATCATCACTCGCAACCTGCAGAAGAAATTAATGCTCCGGATTCGCACACCGGGCACCGTTCGCTCTATGCCGCATTACTTGATGGTATTAATGACAGGGTAAAAGACGCATGAGTCAGTCAGATATCGTTTCACCTATTGCAACTGATATAACCCATCAATGTGTGATTACACCGCCGTGGTTTGTACAGGGCAGCGAATATCAACCTTTACCGGCGACCTATTTTCCGCTGATTAATGGTGAGGAAGCATTTGGTGCGGTGCATCATGCCATCGAAAATGCGCGAAAATCAGTGGATATTATTTGCTGGGGTTTTCAACCTTCAATGTATTTTGTGCGTGATGGTCAAGCCCCCTGTATTGGGCAACTATTAGAAGATCTTGCACAGAAGCGTGACATTGAAGTGAGGATCCTAGGTTGGGAAATGCCGTTTAATACCGCTGGATTTGGTGGTGAAGCTAATTTGCCGGGTAAATTTATTACTGGAGTTAAAAATAGAGCGGGTCAAACCTCGACTAATGATCAATTTTCTTTTGATCAGGATTGGTTTGAAAAATATGCGCTTGCTAACACCATTAAAGAGATATCGCGTGGAATAGGAACTACACCAAAAAAACTGCAGCAGTTCCCACAATTTGTCAGCCGTGGCTTTAATGTAGATGAGCGTGCGGAAATTGCTTATCAGATTAAGTTCAATAGCCTTGATAAAAATCTGAGCAATATGAGCACTGCTACTATGGCAGCGAGTGTTACACACCATCAAAAAACAGTGTTAGTGGATTATGAACTGCCGGAGAGAGCGGTTGGTTTTGTAATGGGTCACAACATGCTGGATGAATACTGGGACACAGACGCGCATTCAGCTGCTAATCGAGGTGAGAATAGACTCCCACCGAATAAAGGTGCGACTGGTGCACTGCCACGTCAGGACATTTCCAGCCGGGTAACCGGACCAATACTAGAGCATTTGCATCATAATTTCGCGACTGCATGGAAGAGAGAAACCGGGCAGGATCTCTTGTTGCAGCGTCACGCCAGTGAAGTGGCTAAAAAAATGAAGCCGCAAAGATCGCTTGGTGCTCCATTAATGGCACAATTGCTGCGCACTCAGGCGCAGGAAGGTAAGCGAGATATTGAGAAACTCTATTTGCAGGCAACAAACAATGCAACGCAGTTTATCTATATTGAGAACCAGTATTTCCGCTGGCCTCCACTGGCAGAATTGATCAAGAAAGTCGCAGCAGATCAGACTCGTGAAGGACGCGATCCAGGAAAACACGGATCACTATATCTTTTTGTTACAACCAATGTGAGTGAGCAGGGAATTGGGCCTGGCAAAGTGAATACGCAACGTATGCTCGAGAGTTTGGGGCGTGCTGATACTATACCTGGAATTACCAAATTAAGACGTAAAGAGATGTTGTGGAATGAAATGCCAACTCCACCATCTATTGATGCAACCTACGCTGATAAATTAAAATATATTCAGGGGCGAGATAAGAAAAAAGCTGAAATCAGAGCAAAAGAAAAGGAAGTTGATAATAGTGTGGTTGTTTCAGTAGAACATCCCGGGTTAAAAATTCATGTCTGCTCTTTAGTTGCACCTGACTCTGATCCAAATGATTGGATGCCAGTATATATTCACTCTAAGTTAATGATCATCAATGATGTATTTACCACGCATGGGTCGGCCAATATCAATACTCGAAGCATGCAGGTTGATAGTGAAATGAATATTGCTCATTGTAATACATCAGTAACAAAGGTGATGCGGAAGAGATTGTGGAATTTGCATACTAATAATTTAGGTGGGCAGGATGATGCAGGGGAAGCATACATAGAATGGGATAGATTAATTCAAAGTAATAAGGTTTTTGAAGGTGAACATCACCCTCCAGAAGTTTCTCTTATTGAGTTTTACTATGCTGAAACAAAGTTAACCGATTTGGATTAATCATGAAAAATATTTTGTGTTTTATTTTACTGCTTATTGCCTGCGATCAGAGCAGGGGACATGCTTCATTGATAGGTAAAGGCACCATGGATTCATTGTTAAATTTAAATTATAAAAAAGAGTTTGTTTGCAGCCGGCAAAAAATGATTGAGTCATCGCCTGATGCAGAGGTTATATTTAACTATGCGCGTTGGATGCAAAAAAATAATCAACTTAAACAAGATGAGAACGTGTACTCTCAAGTAGAACGCCTTTATCGTATTGCTTCAGAGAATGGTAATGCTAAAGCTAACATAAACTTACAAAATGGTTCACTTAGAGGATATTTTTATTTAAAAGATGATGAGCGTTTGCGTATGAGTCAGGAGTTAATTAATCATGGCATTGGTGCTGGGTATTATTTTGTTGCGATCTATCTTCAGCATGGTGTTGCAGGTTTACAGAAAGACCAAGAGATGGCTTTACGATATATGCGTAAAGCTGCTGATGAAGGAAATCCACAAGCGCAGGCTTATGTTGGTGATAAATTAGCACCAAAAGATATTGCTCCTGAGATTGGTTTACAACTCCGCCGTTGTGCAGCAGAGCAAGGAGAAGGAAGGTCTGCGCTTTCCTTAGGGATTTACTATCAATTAAACAAGCAATTTGAGGCTGCCATTGAAGCATTCCAATTAGGCGTTTCTGCAGGTGATGCAGCATCTGCAAGCTTCCTAAAACATGGTTTTGACGGTCCGACAATATCAGAAAAAATTAATTATTTAGGGCAACAAAAAGATACTGAACGTACTAAAAGATATGAAATTATAAGTACAATTCTGAATGATTATTCTTATGCAAACCCTTCCATTCCAGAAATAGATGAAATTGTGCCACTTCCACCCGCACCGTTACCCGCCTGGGATGGAAAATTGAAATGGCTGGAAGAAAGAGAAGCCAATATTCCACCTGAAAAGCCCAGTGAAGCACTGATTAACCAAATGGCACGAGATAAACAACTCGATCCTGCTACCGGCAAACCATTACCAGAGTCACCACATTTTGTTCGTGATGATTCCATCAAGCTATCATGCCGTAATGGTGAGGTGTGTCCCGTGAGTGGATATTGGGAAATGGAATGGTGGGATTACAATAGCCTTAATACTCAGAGGATAGTGCGTTTTAATCAGGGAGATATTCTGCCTGCTGACAGAGTACGGCGCGTGGTCACTCGTCCCTGGCCATTCGAGGACAAAATTGTGATTGAAGAGAAAATGATGGCGTGGCGTTTAATCGCTGAAGCTTAAGGTGTTCTTTTAAAAGTTCTGATGTTACCTAACTTTGACGTCCGAAGTCTGGCGGCATGCCATAAACGTTACATTTTAATTCTTCAGTAATAAAGAGGGTCATGCTGGCAAATCGCGGCATTCATCATCATCACTCGCAACCTGCAGAAGAAATTAATGCTCCGGATTCGCACACCGGTCACCGTTCGCTCTATGCCGCATTACTTGATGGTATTAATGACAGGGAAAAAGACGCATGAGTCAGTCATATATCGTTTCACCTATTGCAACTGATATGACCCAGCAATGTGTGATTACACCGCCGTGGTTTGTACAGGGCAGCGAATATCACCCTTTGCCAGCAACATATTATCCATTGATTAATGGTGAGGAAGCATTTGGTGCGGTGCATCATGCCATCGAAAATGCGCGCAAATCAGTGGATATTATTTGCTGGGGTTTTCAGCCTTCAATGTATTTTGTGCGTGATGGCAAAGCACCATGTATTGGGCAATTATTGATTGATATTGCTGAAAAGCGTGGCGTTGAAGTAAGAATACTGGCCTGGGAAATGCCATTTAATACTGCCGGATTTGGTGATGAAGCAAACTTACCTGGAAAGTTTTTGCCGATTGTAAGAAACCGCGCAGGTCAGACTTCTACCGATACACAATTTGATTATGACTGCTGGTGGTTTAAAACCTCTGCGCGCTTTAATACCATGAAAAAAATGGTCCGGGGAAAAGAAACCACGCTTGAGAAACTTTATCCTTTTCCTCATTTTGTTAGCCGTGGTTTTAATGCGAGGGATCGTGCTGAAATTGCCTACCAGGCAAAATTCAAGGCTCTTGATAAAAATCTGAGTAACTCAACGATTGCTACTATGGCAGGAACTGTCACACATCATCAAAAAACCGTATTAGTGGATTATGAACTGCCCGAGAAGGCCGTGGGTTTTGTGATGGGACATAACATGCTGGATGAGTACTGGGATACTGATGCACACTCAGCCAGAAATCGGGGTGCTCATGCACCCGAACCGAATAAAGGCGCGACCGGTGCTCTGCCACGCCAGGATATTTCAAGCCGGGTAACCGGACCAATTCTTGAGCATTTACATCATAATTTCGCGACCGCCTGGCAGAAAGAAACCGGGCAGAATCTTCTGTGGCAGCGTAATGCCAGTGAGGCGGCTAAAAACATGCGGCCGCAAAAATCACTTGGCACGCCGATTATGGCGCAATTGCTGCGCACCCAGGCGCAGGCAGGTAAGCGCGATATTGAGAAACTCTATTTACAGGCAACAAATAACGCCACACAGTTTATCTATATTGAAAACCAGTATTTCCGCTGGCCACCACTGGCAGAATTGATCAAGAAAGTCGCTGCGGATCAAACTCGAGGAGGGCGCGATCCGGGTAAACACGGTTCGCTTTATGTTTTTGTTACCACTAATGTGACTGATGGCGGTATTGGAGCCGGTACAGTTAATACGCAACGCATGCTGGAAACCCTGGGACGTGCGAATTCCATACCTGAACTCACTAAGCTAAGACGTAAGGAAGCGTTACGAAATGAGATGCTAGCTCCACCCTCAATTGATGCTTCTCTCGATGAGAAAATGAAATATATTAAGGAAAGAAAAGAGAAAGAGGCAGAACTCAGGGCCAAAGAAAAGGAAATAGAGAACAGTGTTGTTCTTCCTGTTGAACATCCTGGTTTAAAAATACATGTCTGTTCACTGGTGGCTCCTGATTCAGAAGCTAATAACTGGATGCCTGTATACATTCACTCAAAGCTGATGATTATTAATGATGTTTTCACCACTCATGGTTCAGCTAATATCAATACCCGCAGTATGCAGGTCGATAGTGAAATGAATATTGCACATTGTAATGCATCGGTAACTAAGGCAATGCGTAAGCGGTTGTGGAATTTGCATACAAATAATTTGGGTGGGCAGGATGATCCCAGAATTGCTTTTGACAACTGGAATGATCTGATAAAAGAAAATCAAGGGTTAATGGATGTGGAGAATTCGCCTAGAGCTTCTATTATTCCTTTTTTATATGAAAGTGCAAAATCTAGTGACTTGGACTAAATATGAAGTTTTTAATGATTGTTGCTTTTCTGCTTTTTGCTTTTGAACTGGATGATGAACCCTTATTAAAAAAGAACTATGCCATGAATCATTTAACAAAGGTTAATTTCGATTTAGACTTTCTCTGTAAGCATCAGACTTTGAGTGATGGAAAATCTGAAGCAAAATTATTGTTTGACTACGCTCGCTGGTTACAAAAAAACAACCAACTTAAACAGGATGAAGTTGTATATGCTGAAATAGAGCGCTTGTACCGCATAGCAGCAGGAAATGGCAATACTAAAGCTATTATCAATTTGCTAAATGGTTCTTTAAAAGGTCAGTTTTTTCTTCGTGATCAAGAGAAGTTGGGTTTAAGTCAGCAACTAATTGATGAAAAAGTTGGTGCTGGATATTATTTTATAGCTCTCTTTTTGGAACATGGAGTTGCAGGTCTTCAGCAAGACACCGATATGGGGTTACGTTATATGCGCAAAGCTGCGGATGAAGGTAACCCACAAGCTCAGGCTTATATAGGTAATAAGCTCGCCCCACTAAAAATGGCACCAAGCATTAGTCGAAAATTGCGTCGTTGCGCTGCTGAACAAGGAGAAGGTAATGCTGCAAACGCTTTGGCTATTAATTATAAAATAAGTGGTGAATTTGATAGTGCAATAGAGTTATTTCAATTGGGGGTGGCTGCTGGGGATTCAAGTTCGGCTAGTTATTTATCCAATGGCTTTGATGGAATTGATAAAAAAATGATATTTATTATTTGAATTTAAAGGAAGATAAAGAAAGATCTCGACGTTATAATGATATTAAGAAAATTTTATCCCGTTACTCGTATGCTAATCCCAAAGTTCCAGAAATAAACGAAATAGTTCCATTGCCACCCGCACCGTTACCCGCCTGGGATGGAAAATTGAAATGGCTGGAAGAAAGAGAAGCCAATATTCCACCTGAAAAGCCCAGTGAAGCACTGATTCACCAAATGGCACGAGATAAACAACTCGATCCTGCTACCGGCAAACCATTACCAGAGTCACCACATTTTGTTCGTGATGATTCCATCAAGCTATCATGCCGTAATGGTGAGGTGTGTCCCGTGAGTGGATATTGGGAAATGGAATGGTGGGATTACAATAGCCTTAATACTCAGAGGATAGTGCGTTTTAATCAGGGAGATATTCTGCCAGCTGACAGAGTACGGCGCGTGGTCACTCGTCCCTGGCCATTCGAGGACAAAATTGTGATTGAAGAGAAAATGATGGCGTGGCGTTTAATCGCTGAAGCTTAAGGTGTTCTTTTAAAAGTACTGATGTTACCTAAGTTTGACGTCCGAAGTTTGGCGGCATGCAGTATACGTTATATTTTAATTCTTCAGTAATAAAGAGGGGCATGCTGGCAAATCGCGGCATTCATCATCATCACTCGCAAAGTGCATATGAAATAAATACTCCGGATTTGCACACCGGGCACCGCTCGCTTTATGCCGCATTACTTGATGGTATTAATGACAGGGAAAAAGACGCATGAGTCAGTCAGATATCGTTTCACCTATTGCAACTGATATAACCCAGCAATGTGTGATTACACCGCCGTGGTTTGTACAGGGCAGCGAATATCAACCTTTACCGGCGACCTATTTTCCGCTGATTAATGGTGAGGAAGCATTTGGTGCAGTGCATCATGCCATCGAAAATGCGCGCAAATCAGTGGATATTATTTGCTGGGGCTTTCAGCCTTCAATGTATTTTGTGCGTGATGGCAAAGCACCCTGTATTGGGCAATTATTGATTGATATTGCTGAAAAGCGTGGCGTTGAAGTAAGAATACTGGCCTGGGAAATGCCGTTTAATACTGCCGGATTTGGTGATGAAGCAAACTTACCTGGAAAGTTTTTGCCGATAGTAAGAAACCGCGCAGGTCAGACTTCTACCGATACACAATTTGATTATGACTGCTGGTGGTTTAAAACCTCTGCGCGCTTTAATACCATGAAGGAGATGGTCCGGGGAAAAGAAAGCACGCTTGAGAAACTTTATCCTTTTCCACATTTTGTTTGCCGTGGTTTTAATGCGAGGGATCGTGCTGAAATTGCATACCAGGCAAAATTTAAGGCTCTTGATAAAAACCTGAGTAACTCAACGATTGCTACTATGGCAGGAACTGTCACACATCATCAAAAAACCGTATTAGTGGATTATGAACTGCCCGAGAGGGCCGTGGGTTTTGTGATGGGACATAACATGCTGGATGAGTACTGGGATACTGATGCACACTCAGCCAGAAACCGGGGTGCTCATGCACCCGAACCGAATAAAGGTGCGACCGGTGCTCTGCCACGGCAGGATATTTCAAGCCGGGTAACCGGGCCAGTCCTGGAACATTTACACCATAATTTCGCGACTGCCTGGCAGAAAGAAACCGGGCAGAATCTTCTGTGGCAGCGTAATGCCAGTGAGGCTGCTAAAAACATGCGGCCGCAAAAATCACTTGGCACGCCGATTATGGCGCAATTGCTGCGCACCCAGGCGCAGGCAGGTAAGCGCGATATTGAGAAACTCTATTTACAGGCAACAAATAACGCCACACAGTTTATCTATATTGAAAACCAGTATTTCCGCTGGCCACCACTGGCAGAATTGATTAAGAAAGTCGCTGCGGATCAAACTCGAGGAGGGCGCGATCCGGGTAAACACGGCTCGCTTTATATTTTTGTTACCACTAATGTGACTGATGGCGGTATTGGAGCAGGTACAGTAAACACGCAACGTATGCTGGAGAGTTTAGGCCGGGCAGATACCATTCCAGGTATTACCAAATTAAGACGTAAAGAGGCGCTGTGGAATGAAATGCCAAATCCGCCATCGATTGATGCCTCACTTGATGAAAAAATAAAATATATTAAGGAAAGAAAGGATAAAGAGGCGGAAGTCAAAGCGAAAATGCAGGAAATAGACAATAGTGTCGTTGTCCCCGTAGAGCATCCGGGATTAAAAATCCACGTCTGTTCGCTGGTGGCACCTGATTCAGAAGCTAATAACTGGATGCCTGTATACATTCACTCAAAGCTGATGATTATCAATGATGTTTTCACCACTCATGGTTCAGCTAATATCAATAGCCGCAGTATGCAGGTCGATAGTGAAATGAATATTGCACATTGTAATGCATCGGTAACTAAGGCAATGCGTAAGCGGTTGTGGAATTTGCATACGAATAGCGAGGGTGGACAGGATGATGCAGAAGAAGCATTTGATGCCTGGAGTGATTTATTAGGTAAAAATATGTTAAACAAAAATGGTGGGGACGGTGAAAGCAATGAAGTTAAACAGCCTATTTGTTCAATTTTAGAATTCCACTATTACGAATCGAAACTAACAAACTTGGATTAAATATGAGGCTAATCATTTTTTTTGTTTTTTTTATTACTGCTTGTGACCAGTCTGGTGAAAATGCATTCTTTAATGAGGGTGGCGTAATGGAACCATTATCTAAAGTAAATGTTAACTTGTCTTTTGTCTGTAAACATCAATCAATACCTGATGCTAATAGTAATGCTGATTTGATTTTTAATTATGCGCGTTGGTTGCAAAAAAATAATCAGCTAAAGCAAGATGAAAATATATATTTCGAAATATCTCGTCTTTATCGTATAGCTGCTGAAAACGGAAGTCTAAAATCCAACGTTAATTTACAGAATGGTGCACTTCAAGGGCTTTTTCTTCTACATGGTGAAGAGCGGCTGCGTTTTAGTCAAAAGTTGATAGATGAAGGCGTTGGCGCTGGATATTACTTTATTGCGTTGTACCTTCAACATGGAGTTGCTGGTTTAGAGAAAGATCAAGAAATGGCGTTACGTTATATGCGAAAAGCAGCTGATGAAGGCAACCCTCAAGCACAATCCTATGTGGGTGATAAATTAGCTCCAAGAAATATGTCTCCAAGTGTTAGCACCCAATTTCGTCTATGCGCTGCCGAACAAGGTGAAGGATTAGCAGCCAGGAACTTAGGGATTATGTATCAAGGAAGTTCAAATTATGAGGCTGCTTTAAAGATTTTTCAGGTAGGAGTAAAAGCAGGAAACTCAAGTGCAGCAAGTTTCCTTGCTAACGGTTTTAACGGTCCAGAGCCCTCTAATGAGCTCTATTACATGGGCTTAAATGAAGATAAAGAGCGTGCTCGTCGTTATGGTGTGATTAGGAAAATATTATCTAATTACTCTTATGCCAATCCTAAAGTGCCAGAAATAGATGAAATTGTGCCACTTCCACCCGCACCGTTACCCGCCTGGGATGGAAAGTTGAAATGGCTGGAAGAAAGAGAAGCCAATATTCCACCTGAAAAGCCCAGTGAAGCACTGATTCACCAAATGGCACGAGATAAACAACTCGATCCTGCTACCGGCAAACCATTACCAGAGTCACCACATTTTGTTCGTGATGATTCCATCAAGCTATCATGCCGTAATGGTGAGGTGTGTCCCGTGAGTGGATATTGGGAAATGGAATGGTGGGATTCCAACAGCCTAAATACCCAGAGGATAGTGCGTTTTAATCAAGGGGATATTCTGCCAGCTGACAGAGTACGGCGCGTGGCCACTCGTCCCTGGCCATTCGAGGACAAAATTGTGATTGAAGAAAAAATGATGGCATGGCGTTTAATTGCTGAGATTTAAATATTATGGTTTGTTTTATTTAAATGTATTGCCGCAAAAAAATGTTGGCGTTTTCTCAGTTTAAAGGAGTGATTTAATGAAAGGAATTATCCGTTTAGGCGATAGCCATACTAGTGGCGGCACGGTGTTGGAAGGTTCAACCACAATGAAATTTTCTGGTATCGGCGCAGCACGTAAGGGGGATGCGGTTATTTGTCCTATTATTGGTCACGGTAAGAATTTCATTGCTGAGGGCCATGCTACGTTTAAAGATAATGGTGTGCCAGTGGCATTTCAGGGGCATCGGTGTGCGTGTGGTTGTGAATTAATCTCCAGCCTGACACAAGCTGTGGCAGAGTAATTATGGCAATCAACTTCAGGCAGGTACCTACTGCGCTCAAACAACCTGAATTACCAAGATGGTGGATCTGGCTATTATTACTCGCTCTGTTTTTGGTATCTGGCACCGCTTATCAAATGTCAGTAAACATGGAAAATAAAGCCATCGATGCTGAAGCCTTTTGGGAAAAAGCATTAGTGATTCCAGCCGCTATTTGGTTGACTCTGTTAGTCTTGCGAATGGTTTATTATTCCTGTGATATTGCAACAGTGGATAAACTGAATGCTAAAAGAGAAAAGGCTATTCAGCAACAAGTACAATTGGGTCAGCGCTACCTCAACATCTTAGACGTCAGCCTTCATACTGCATTGCGTTTTCCTGATGATCAGGATGGTAAAAAACAATGGCAGGCGATCCAACAAAAACAGCAGGCACTGAAAACCCAGCCTTCATGGCAAAGCGAACGTGGTATTAGACATAGCCGGTTACCCGATGCACAGCTAAGCTGCCGTGAAGCTGATGCAGTGCTGCTGGGACGCACTGCCGTGCTGCCCCAGTTGAGCGCATCACATTCTAAAAGAGATGACGTTATTACTATTCAGCTCGGCCGCTATGAGCGCGTCCGGGTCAACACATCAAGGATTGAGACCGATGAAGAAGGCGATTACCGCTGGTAAAACCCTGCTCCCTATAATATTCGCGCTGGCCGTCAGCGGATGCGGACTGACGCAGAAAGTGTCGGACGGCACTGTTTCGATGACCAGAGCCATTTTCTACAAACAGATTAAAACGCTGCACCTCGACTTTGTCGCGCGCGAAGGTGTTAACCGCAATGCTCAGGGCGCAGCGCTGACAACCGTGGTGCGCGTCTGGCAGTTGAAGGATCGTAAAGCGTTCGACAGCTCGGACTATCCATCGCTGCTGGCCGCCGACAGCCAGGCGCTGAAGACCGATTTAGTGGCGGAGAAATCGGTGAGCGTGCGTCCCGGCGAGTCAGTGAGTATTGATGTGCCGATGGAAGAGAATGCAAAGTTTGTCGCAGTAGCGGGCATGTTTTTGTCACCGGACCAGCAGAATGAGAAATGGCGGCTGGTGCTAACGCGTGACGACCTCGATCCCGACAAGGCGCGCATTATTGAACTGGGCGACGGTACGTTGACGTTGCTGGCCGTGAAGAAGGAGTAATCATGACACCTTCACTTTACGACATTCTGTACGGCAATTTTGAAGGTGATCTGGAGCTGGAACGTGTTGGCGAAGAGAACCAAGTGATTTTGTCGGTGCTGGATAACATGCAGCGCATTCTCAACAGCCGCGCCGGTTCGCTGGCGCACCTGCCGGATTACGGCCTGCCGGATATGACGCGCATCCTGCAGGGCATGCCCGGCACCGCGCACCAGTTGATGCACACACTTTCCGGCGTGCTACTGAAATATGAGCCGCGTCTGAAGCGGGTTGACATTGTGATGTTGGAGCAAACGCAGCCCGGCGAATTGCGCTACGCGATTGATGCCGAGTTAAAGGAAGTAGGACTGGTGCGCTTCGGCACCGAATTTATGCCGGAAGGGCGCGTGATGATCCGTCACATGAAACAGCAGCAATATCTGGATGCCAGGGCATCTGTTTAATTTTTTTGCCTGATTAGGGCTTTTCGGAACACAGCAATGACTTCATCTCAACCTCGCTTCGTCAAAACCGGCGGCGATCCACGCGCGTTCGCGGAATATGCTGCGCTGCGTCAGGAAATGCAGAAACTCACGCATCCGGCGCGTCCGGATGTCGATTGGCCGCACGTCTCCACGCTCTGTTTAACGCTGTTCGAAAAAAACGGTGTCGAGCTGCAAAGCGCGGTCTGGTACACGCTATCGCGCGCGAACACAGCAGGATCGGCCGGTATGACGGAAGGCCTGGCGGTGCTGGTGGCATTGATTACCCGCGAATGGCCGACGTTATGGCCGCAACCGGCACATTCACGTATCGAACTGCTGGCGGGACTGAGTCGTCGGTTGCAGCAATTCCTGCGTACTCAAACGATAACCGATGCAGACTTGACGGCGCTGAGCCAGGCGGCGCGCTTGCTCAGCGAAGCCGGCGATCATCTGCAACGTCTTGAACTGCGTCAGCTTAGTCAGATTGATCCGCTGCTGGACCGCATTCGCAGTGCGGTGGTGATGCTGGAACACTGCGATGTTTCAACATCTGATGCTGTGGCTAAGCTGCCTGAAGTCGTTCCGATTGAGAAGCCCGCAATGGCGTTAGCTAGTGCAGAAGTCAGTGGCTGGGTGTACGTTCCGTCTCCGGGTGTGCCTGCACAGGATGTGAGGCGGCTGCGCCGTCGGGCATTTGTGAGTGGCGTTGGCGCGACGCTGCTGAGCGTGTCACTCATCGTCGCCACTGGCTATTTCGTTGAGCAAAATACTGAGCAGGAATCTCCGTTGCAGCAGGCATTACAGGCTTCAGTATCACCAGTTGCTGCGCCTCTCACACCGGAAATGATGGCTGAGCTCCAGGCGAATCCCCCCGAATGGCTGAACGACGGAGCATGGCTGGAGCAAATGCAGCAGCAACTGAACTGGCTGCAGGGCGCATCGCCGGACTGGAATCTGCAGCATGGTAATGCGTTAGTGATGCAGGCCAGCCAGTTGTTGCCTGATTCGGATGCGGTTAAAACGATGAGCGCACGCTGGAACAAGCAGCTTAAAGCGGCAGCAATACCAGCAGATAAAATGCAGGGATGGCAACAGGGCATGGAGCAGCTCAACATGTTGTCGCAGCGCCTGAACGGACTTGACGAGCAGCGCGGCAAATACCTGACGGTGAGCGAACTGAAAACAGCGGTCTACAATATGACGCAGGCGTTCAACGGAACGGTGCCACTGGAAGAGGAACTGCGCGTGTTGCTGCAATCGGACGATGACGCTACACAGAATCAGCTATCACAAGCGGAAATGCACCTGAAGCAGCTTATCGCCAGTTACCAAACGACAGCTACATCGTCAAAAAAGCAGGACTAACAAAATCCGCAGCCAACCGGTATTCGCAGCTATCAAACTCTGCGGGGGTTTGAATCCCCCTTGCAGAAAACAGGCAAAAAAAAAGCCTGAACTTTCGTTCAGGCTCTTCTTTAGAATGTGGCGGTGAGAGGGGGATTCGAACCCCCGATACGTTGCCGTATACACACTTTCCAGGCGTGCTCCTTCAGCCACTCGGACACCTCACCACATTTTTTTTGTCAACCGCGCTGGGTCAACGGGGCGCTACTATAGGGAGATCGCTGAAAAGGGTCAAGCGCTATTTTCTCCTTTTGTTCTATTCGCTTAAGCTCTGAGCGTATTGCCGTTGGCCTGCTCATCATGGCGATTCTGTCATCAAATCATTCCCTCTCTGTCACAAAAATGTCACCGCACTGTCGCAGACTTGTCCGCGGAAACATTTGGTTATATCTATGGAAAAGGATGCTTATAAATGAAACAGATACCTCTCTTAACGGTTACTCTGCTGGCTTCTCTGGTCGCGACATCGGCAGTGGCAGACGATGCACACTATTCCCGCGCTGCTACCGGCGATGTCACCGAGCACGGCGGCGCGCGTCGTCTCACCGGCGACCAGACCGAAGCGCTAAGAGCGTCATTAAGTAATAGCACCGCAAAAAACGTGATTCTGCTGATTGGTGACGGCATGGGAGATTCGGAAATCACCGCCGCGCGTAATCAGGCGCGGGGCGCAGGCGGTTTCTTCCCCGGCCTTGATGCGCTGCCGCTCACCGGTCAATACACGCACTATTCACTGGATAAGAAAACCCACAAGCCGAATTACGTGACGGATTCCGCCGCGTCGGCCACGGCGTGGGCCACCGGCACCAAATCCTATAACGGTGCGATTGGCGTCGACGTGAACGGCAAAGATCAGGTAACGATTCTTGAGCTGGCGAAAGCCGCCGGTAAAGCCACCGGCAACGTTTCCACTGCTGAACTGCAGGATGCCACGCCAGCAGCGTTGATCGCGCACGTCACTTCGCGCAAATGCTACGGCCCGGAGAAAACCAGCGAATTGTGCCCGACTAACGCGCTGGAGCAGGGCGGTAAAGGATCGATTACCGAGCAGATGCTAAAAACCCGTGCGGACGTCACGCTGGGCGGCGGCGCGAAATCCTTCGGCGAAACCGCCAAAGCTGGCGAGTATCAGGGTAAAACCCTGCGCGAACAGGCACAGGCGCTGGGTTATCAGTGGGTTGATAATCTCGATGGCATGAACGCCATTCAGCAGGCCGACCAGAGTAAACCGGTGCTTGGCCTGTTTGCCGACGGCAATATGCCGGTGCGCTGGCAGGGACCGAAAGCCAGCTATCACGGCAACATTGATAAGCCGGTGGTGACCTGTGAAGTGAATAAAGAGCGTCCCGCTTCGGTACCGACGCTGGCGCAGATGACCAAAAAAGCCATCGATCTGCTAAGCACTAATGAGAAAGGCTTCTTCCTGCAGGTGGAAGGCGCGTCAATTGATAAGCAGGATCATGCGGCCAATCCATGCGGTCAAATTGGTGAAACCGTCGATCTGGATGAAGCGGTGCAGCAGGCGCTGGCCTTTGCGCGCGAACATGGCGACACGCTGGTGGTGGTGACCGCCGACCACGCGCACAGCAGCCAGATCGTGGAAAACGGCACCAAAGCGCCGGGTCTGACGCAGGCGGTGAATACCAAAGATGGCGCAGTGATGACCATCAGCTACGGCAATTCAGAAGAGGATTCGCAGGAACACACCGGTACGCAGGTGCGCATTGCGGCGTACGGCCCGCATGCGGCTAACGTGGTGGGCTTGACCGATCAGACCGATCTGTTCTTTACCCTGAAGGATGCGATGGGGTTGAAGTAGCCAGGATAACGGTCGCCATTAACGGCGACCGTTATACCTTACAATCCGCGTTTTGCCATCAACCGCGCTAAATCCACCAGACGATTGGAGAAGCCCCATTCGTTATCGTACCAGGCGAGAATCTTCACCAGATTGCCGCCAATCACCAGCGTAGAGAGACCATCAATAATCGATGAACGGGCATCGCCCTGATAATCGCTTGATACCAGCGGCTCGTCGCTGTATCCAAGAATCCCCTTCAGCGGACCTTCTGCCGCCGCGGCTTTAAACGCGTCATTCACCTCTTCTGCGGTCACGTCGCGTTTCAGCGTCACGGTCAAATCCACAATCGATACCACCGGCACCGGCACGCGCAGGGAATAGCCGGTCAATCGACCCTCCAGCTCCGGAATCACCCGACCGAGCGCCTTCGCCGCCCCGCTTGAGTAAGGCACAATCGACAACGCCGCCGCCCGTGCACCGCGCAGATCTTTCTCCGGCTGATCGTGCAGCACCTGGCTGTTGGTATAAGCATGCGTGGTGTTCATTAAACCGTGCTCGATACCAAACGCCTGATGCAGCACCGCCGCCGCTGGCGCTAAGCCGTTGGTGGTGCAGCTGCCGTTACTCACCACAAAGTGCTGCTGCGGATGGTAACGTTGATCGTTCACGCCCAGAACAATTGTCAGGTCATCGTTCTTGCCCGGCGCGGAGATAATCACGCGCTTAGCACCACCGCTGGTGATGTGCACTGCGGCTTTGTCGCGTTCGGTGAAGAAGCCGGTGGCTTCAATCACGATATCCACGCCGACATCGCGCCAGCGAATATTCGCCGGATCGCGCTCGCTAAACACGCGCACCGCTTTGCCATCAATGCGTAATTCGCCTTCACCGGCTTCCACTTCCGCCGGTAACCTGCCGAGCAGGGAGTCGTGTTTCAACAGATGCGCGAGGGTTTTACTGTCGGTGAGGTCGTTAATGGCGACGATTTCAATATCATCGCTGCCCAGCGCTGCACGAAAAACGTTACGTCCGATACGGCCAAAGCCGTTAATGCCGATCTTAGTCATGATTGACTCCTTTTCCGAAGATGCTGGAGTCACTCTAAGCCGATGGTGTGATGGCGTAAACGCCAAAAAAGGATCACTTTACGCCAATTTCCGGCAGTGGAAGCGCTGGCGATATTCGCCCGGCGTGAGATGGAGCTGACGCTCAAAGCTGCGGCGTAAATTGATGCTGCTACCAAAGCCGGTCTGTTGCGCGATGCGATCCAGCGTGTCGTTGCTTTGCTCCAGCTGTTCACGCGCGGCGGCGAGACGCGCTTCGGCCACATAGTGCGCGGGCGGCGCGCCGGTTTCACGGGTGAACACGCGGGTAAAGTTGCGCGGGCTCATGGCGACGCGCTCCGCCAGTTTCTCGACAGAGAGATCTTCGGCGAGGTTGGCGCGGATCCAGCGCTGCAGTTCAGCGATCGGGCCAATGCCGCTCGGCGTCTGCAGATGAAAACGGCTGAACTGCATCTGTCCGCCGGGACGGCGCAGATACATCACCATGTCCTGCGCAATATCACGCGCCACGCTAAAGCCGAAATCCTCTTCCACCAGCGCTAATGTCAGGTCAAAGCCCGAGCTGACGCCGCCGGAGGTCCAGATCGGTCCGTCCTGAATAAACAGCGGACCGCCTTCCACCTGAATCGCTGGATAGCGCGATTGCAAGGTATCGAGCAAGCGCCAGTGCGTGGTGGCGCGGCGACCTGCCAGCAAGCCGGATTCCGCCAGCAGCATCGCGCCGCCACATACCGACACCACGCGACGCGCCTGCGGAGCCGCCAGCTTGATGAAATCGACCACCATATTGCCTTCTTCCACGCTGTCGCCTCGCCCGGTGATCATGATGGTGTCCCACGCAGTGCGCGGATCGAGATCGGCCAGTTTGAGGTCGGCTAATAGATTGAGGCCGGATTGGCCATGGATCACCTGATGCGATTGGGTGGTGGCGAGGCTGACGCGATAGCGCTGCTGATCGACGCCAGCCGGCAGATGCTGATTGGCGCGCATCAGGATATCGGCGATACCTGCCGCTTCAAACAGCATGCCGCCGTCGGGCACAATAATCAGAAATGTTTTCATGGCGTGAAATAGATATTTTGACAGGATAAGCCAGAGTGTCTCATGGCATCTGGATTATTTCCAGGCATAGCAGATCACGATATGCGGCAACTTTGATTAATGATTTTCCTCCCTGGCGCAACGTCATTTCACGCCATTATCTTCACAATCACATCCGCTAACATGGATGAATTCGATCTCGCTGGAATTCAACATGGATCACGCCTCAATGCGTACGTAATCCTTTACCGTCAAGTCGAGTGGTTTGCCGTTTATCCTCATTCTGAGTGGGTTAATGGTGATCACTTCGTTTTCCACGGATATCTATCTGCCCGCCATGCCGATCATGGCGCGCGAGCTGCACGGCGATGCGGAACTTACAGAGTGATTGTTGAACGTTATCCTGCTGCTCTGCAGGAGCGGGTTAGCGGCTAAGCCAGACTAACGTTTGCGGCGTGACGTTCAGCTGCCGCAAGCGTTGTATGTCGAAGCATTTTCGATTGCATCGACATTTTTTTGTATTTGACGTTTTTTTCTCAGTGGGTATGCTCAGCCACGTCAGGATCCCCCGGCCAGGGTTGGTTGAGACGATTACAGAGAGCCCATGAAAAACAGTAATGACAAACAGTTATGCGACATCGCGATTGGTGATGCGGTGATGGAATTATTTAACCAGGATGCGCCGGTTTCGCGTACCACGCTGCTCGCGCAATTAGAGAAGATGATACATGCGGGTGTGACGGCGGAAGAGGTACGGATCGCCAGACTGGCTTTAGAGCTGGTGACGAACAGCAGCACAGCCGACAAGGTTGAGCAATCGGAAGAGAACGTGATGAGCTTTAGGGCGAAAAACGTTTCGGCGGATGACTCAACGCAGCACTGATCGCTGTATGCCGGACAAAGGTTGTCCGGCATAACGGCGCGGCGTTACCAGCGGTACTTATTCGAATCTTCCCACTCTTTAACTTCTTTCTCCGCACGGTCTTTTTCATAACCGTAGCGTTCCTGGATTTTGCCGACCAGCTGATCGCGTTTTCCTTCAACCACGGTCATGTCATCATCGGTCAGGTCGCCCCATTTTTCCTTCACTTTCCCTTTGAACTGCTTCCAGTTGCCGCTAATACGATCTTCGTTCATGTTGATCTCCCTATTTCGTGGTGACTGTGTGCTGCCCTTCGCTGGCCTGATGCCAGCGGGTGAATTAATCCTGGCACAGGATTTGCGCTTTGCTTGCCTGAGCTGTGAGCTGACTCATAAATTTGCGAATGTGTGAGCCAGCGTGGAGAAAAAAGCCGTTAATAGCAAAAAGTGATTCTCTAACTCTTTGCTCTATAAGGCATTATGTTTGCCCGGCTATACAGACAATGCCGGGTTGCGATATAGTAACCGCCGATAAGACATTTCCGTCAACTTTTGGAAACCCGCATTCCCTGATGCCATCCGTATGAGTAAAACGCAACCCACCGACATGAAAAGCAGAGAACGTGGCCGCCCAAGAGAGTTCGATATCGAACAGGCTCTGGACAAAGCCATGATTGTTTTTCGTCAGAAGGGGTTTCATGCGGCTTCACTTAACGATCTGGGCGAAGCGATGGGGTTGACAGCGGGCAGCATCTACAAAGCTTTTAAAGATAAACGCAGCTTGTTTCTGCTGGTGTTTGAACGCTATCTTTCGGTGCGTAATGCCGATCTGCGCCAGCGTCTGGCACAGTTCACCAGCGGCCGCGAGAAGCTCGGCGAGCTGCTGCAGTTTTACCTTGATTCCGCGCG
The DNA here is from genome assembly GCF_054823405.1 of Kluyvera sp. 1366. Lineage (NCBI taxonomy): Bacteria > Pseudomonadati > Pseudomonadota > Gammaproteobacteria > Enterobacterales > Enterobacteriaceae > Kluyvera > Kluyvera sp. 1366. The sequence continues at coordinate 546,040 of NZ_JBTRDW010000002.1, read as the reverse complement.
GGCGGTGGAAGGTCGCACCGGCTGTTTAGTGGTGGGCAGCGCGGTAGAGCTGCAGGTGCTGGATGACGATCTTTCGCAACTGGTGAGTGAAGCGGTCATTCGTAATAAAAACTTCCTCGCCTCGCTGCTCAAACTGGGCCAGGAAGATGGCTCGGTCACGCCCAATCTGGATGTGGACACCGCCGCGGGATTGATCCTCTGCATCGCCTTTGGCATGCGCGTTGTGGGCAAGATCACCGATGTAAAAGATGAACCAGAAACCATCAAGTTAGTTATGAAGCTGCTGGACTAAAATTTGTCTAATTAGGAGTCGGATACTTCCTAAATAAGCGAAGCGTAAAGACGGAGGGCAAGTGAAAGACGAAGATTCAGATATTACGGAAGAGATTCGCGCATTGGTGGGCAGGGTAGTGACACGTATCCTGCGTCCTGATGAAGCGCTTACCGTTCAGGAACTCATAGGCGCGTTGTATCGCCTAAGTTTGCGCTCCACCGACAGCAAAACCAAAGTCGCCTGCGAGAAAGCCATTCGTATCCTGGCGAAAAAACTGCACTAATAGGGTCGCGCGTGCCGCGCCTTGTTGTTCTCCTCTGCTGAAGTCTGGCAATCCCTCGCCAAACACCTCTCTGATTAAAGCGGGCGATGCGCGGTCTCTTTTGCCTTCCACAGCGCAAACAGCGTGATCAGCAACGCCAGGCTGACATACAGCGATACCCACAGCGTGCTGCCCATCTCTTTATACAAGGTCGTGATGATCAGGGGCGCAAAGCCACCGCCAATGATTCCTGCCAGCGTGTAAGCCAGTGACGATCCGGCGTAGCGCACGTGGCTGGGGAACTGTTCGGTGACAAACGCCGCCTGCGGTCCGTACATCACCGCATGAATCAGCAAGCCGCCAATGACCGCCAGCACAATCAGCACCGGCTGTGAGCTATCCAGCAGCACAAAGAACACAAACGACCAAACGATTGCCAGCAGCGCACCGGCAATGTAGACCGGACGACGGCCGAGCTTGTCAGAGAGCGCACCAAACATCGGCACCGTAATCGCATTGCCAATTGCGCCGAGCATAGTGGCCATTAACGCCAGCGGACGCGGCAGTTGCAGCACGGTGGTGACGTAGGTGAGGGTGAACACCACCACCAACGCATACAACACGTCGGAGCCGATACGTGAACCGCCAGCGATCAGTAGCTCACGCGGATAGCGAACAAACACCTCTTTCAGCGGCGTATGCGTGGTTTTCTCCGCCTGCTGCATCGCGACAAAGGTTGGCGTCTCTTCTACGCCGCGACGCAGCCATAAGCCAAACATCACCAGCAGCAGACTCAGCAGGAACGGAATGCGCCATCCCCACTCCTGAAACTGCTCGCCGCTCAACGCAACCGTTACCAGCGTGATAAATCCGGTGCCAATCAAGGTACCGCACGAGGGACCTACCTGCGCAAACGAGGCGTTACGGCCACGCTTGTTGGCATCGCCATGCTCCATCGACAGCAACACTGCACCGGCCCATTCGCCGCCTAATGCAATACCCTGAATAAAGCGTAAGGCCACCAACAGCACTGGACTCCAGATGCCCCACACCGCATAGCCAGGCAGCAGGCCCATTAGCGCGGTGGTGACGCCCATAATCACCAGGGTGGTGATCAATACTGCTTTACGCCCGGCGACATCGCCGAGATGACCAAAGATAAAGCCGCCCACCGGACGGGAAATGTAGCCGACTGCATAGGTGGAGAACGCCAGAATGGTACCGACCAGCGGATCAAAGCTGGGGAAAAAGACGTGGTTAAACACCAGCGCCGCCATGATGTTGTAGACCGTGAAGTCATACCACTCCAGCGCGGTACCGATGGAGCTGGCCGCCGCGAGGCGACCGGTTTTGCTGTGGCTGGCGCGCGCGCCTGACGCGTGCGGCAACGTTGAATCGGTATTAGCCATGAGCCATCTCCTGTTGGGTTAACTGCCAGCTGAGGGAGTAGAGCTGTACGTCCGCGTTGAGTGCCTGCGCGGCATCGGCGGCGAGGGTTTTACACACCTGGGCGTCGCGGCAGGTCAGCAGCAGCATCGGATGCATTGGTCGCGTTGCGCTGGTTTCCCGTGGCAGCGGCGAGCTCAGCGTGGTGTCAGGCGTCAGCAAACGTGAGGCGATATAGCCGGGCGTTTGCTGCACGCTGCTTTGCCAGCTGCCTAGCGATGCAACATCTGTACCCGCTTTTAAGGTCAGCACCGCCAGATGGCTACCGGTGCCTTGTCCATGCTGATGCGATATGGCGCAGACGCGGCGCATCGGATTGACCATTTTGCTGAGGTTCTTCACCGACCATTCGGTCTGGCGCGTGAAGGCGGCGTGATAATCCGCGCTGGTAAAGGCTTCCAGCGATACGGTTTCATACAGGCCGAGGTATTTGCGTTCGGCATCCACCGCCTGATAACGCGTGCCGCTAAGAAAGCCGCTGATGGCCACGCGCTCTTCAACGTGTTCGTGGTCGTACCATTGGTTGAAATCCGCTTCATCTGCAGCATCGATATGGGTGGCGACAAACAGCATGCCGTGGGGTTGAGTCATGATCAGCTACTCCGTTTCAGGGTGGTTTCAATCGCGGCAGCCCAGCTGAGTAACGCAGCATCGTTGCCATGGGTGGAAGAGAGCATCAGGCCAACAGGCGCAGCGCCGGGCTGATGACAAGGCAGAGAAATCGAACAGCCATCCAGCATGTTGATCACGCTGGTGTTGCGCAGCATCAGCAGGTTGACCTGCATGTAGCGCGCGGGATCGTCGAGCTCAGTCAGCGTCGGCGCGATCAACGGCACCGTCGGCATCAGGATGCCGTCGAAAGGCGCAACCGCCTGCTCGACGCGCTGTTTCCAGTCGGCGCGCAGTTGGTAAAGTTCGGCGGCATCCTCTTCGTTCAGTAAGCTGCCGCGATTAATGCGCGTCAGAACCTGCGGATCGTAGGCTTCTGGCTGGGATTGGGCGTAATGCTGATGCCATTGCCAGGCTTCCCACGCGGTAATGCCGCCACGCGCGTTAATGGAGTCCAGTTCTGCCAGCTCTTGCAGCGGCAGCTCGGTGATTTTCACGCCCTGCGCGCGCAGCACATCAAGCGCATGCAGCCAGGCGGCGCTGACGTGTTCGTCAAGGTCAGCCAGCACGCGCGTCTGCGGGATGACGAAATGCGCTTCTGAAAGATTCCGCTCATCGATTGTGAGGGGCCGATCGGCGATCACGCTATCGAGCAACCAGCAGCTGCGCACGTCGTGAGCGATCACACCGATGCTGTCGAGCGATGCCGCCAGCGGCAGCGTTCCGCGTTGATCGATGCGGCTGGCGCTCGGTTTGAAGCCGGTTAAGCCGCACAGCGCCGCCGGAATGCGCACCGAACCGCCGGTATCGGTGCCAACCGCCGCCAGACACATGCCGTCGCTCACCGCGACTGCCGCACCGGAAGAGGAACCGCCCGGAATGCGCTGCTGCGCGCGCTGCCACGGATTGGCGGGTGTGCCGTAATGCGGATTGACGCCGAGGCCGGTGAAGGCGAACTCGCTCATATTGGTTTTGCCAACGATGACGGCACCGGCCTGCTGCAGCCGATCCACCATGCTGGCGTTCGCCGTGGCTGGGCTGGCGCTACTGAGCAAGCGGGAGCCGGCGGTGGTGACTTCTCCGGCGACATCAAACAGATCTTTAATGCTGATGGGCAGACCATCAATCGCGCTGCGTGGCTGTTGCTGCTGCCAGCGCGCGCCGGCTTGTGCGGCCTGCTGCTGCGCAGCAGCGGTATATACCTTGGTGTAGACGCGTTTGCCTTCTCCGCTTTCCGCTGCAATGGCACTCAGTGCATCCTGGGTCAGGGTTTCAGGGCTGATTTGCCCGGCGAGCAGCTGCTGGCTCGCTTGCCATAACGTTGTCATAGGGAACCTCAGGCGATAACCGGCAGCGAGCCAGTGATGTAGGTGTGTTCCAGCGTGCGGTTCAGCACCGGATCGTGCAGCGCCATACGGAATTCACTGGCAGGACGAATCCCGCCGATGGCGCTGAGCGTGCCGCACGACATGGCGAAACCTTCCTCAACCTGGCCCGCGGCAAAATAGCGGCTCAACAGATCGATCGGCGTCAGCAGCGAGGAGAGGGCGCCTTGCTGATAAGTCACCCAATCACCGTTGACGTTGATCCAGGCGCGCAGCTCCAGTTGATCCCAGTGCGCTTTGACGTCCGCCATGCGCCACGCGTGACCGGCCACCGGTTTGACGCACGCCTGTTTAGATAGCGCTACGCTGAACGTTTCCAGATGACGATCGGTATGATCAGAAATCAGCGAAACCCAATATTCGCCGCGATGGAAAAACACAAAGGGTTCAGCTTCACCGGACGTCTGATCGCCGACCACCTCCAGCTGAGTTTGCTGAGTTAATTGATTGGTTGCGACGCGATAAAACAGCGGCACTGCACCAGGAGCGGGCACGCCCAGCGCTTCCAGCTCCCTGATATGGTGCAGCACCGCTTTCTGATCGCGTCCTACCCAGCCCGCGATAACAAGTTGATTAATCTCAACATCCAGCACTGCCGCATCGGCGTAATCTGTTGTAAACCGTAATTGCATGGGATCGAACTCCAGGTGAGAAATGCGTGTGAAATTTCACTGTGATTTCAATCTAGCCATTTTCATGCCAGGTTTTTGTGTAATATGTCTCAGTTACCTAATAAGGATTTGCGTGATGAGTAATGTGATGGCTGAAAATGTGAGCTCGCCGACGACCCCGAAAAGCATTTCGCTTAACGAGCGCGCCTATCTGGCGTTCAAGCACCGGCTGATCACGCTGCGCTACAAACCGGGCGACTATCTCAATATCGCGCAGGTGATGGATGATCTTGAGATGGGCAGAACGCCGGTGAATCAGGCGGTGCATCGGCTGGAGACGGAAGGGCTGTTGCAGATTATCCCGCGCAAGGGCGTGATGGTGTCGCCGCTGTCAATTGATGATGCGCTGGAGTTAATTGAGGTGCGTCTGGTGAATGAGGCGCTGTGCTTGCGGCTGGCTTCGCAGCGGGTCAATGCGGCGCAGATCGTCTATCTGCGGGAGATGAATCAGCGCATTGCCAATGCCAGCGCCTCACGCGATCGCGAACAGATGATGCTGCTGGACCGCGAATTTCATCAGGTACTGGCGGACATCGCCGCCAACGGTCGGCTGGCCGATATTCTCAGCATTATCCACGCGCAGGCGCAGCGCTTCTGGGCCACCACGCTTTCCAGCGCTGCGCACATGAACGAAGTCATCGCCGAACACGAAGCGATCATTGCGGCGCTGGAGCAGGGAAATGCCGAGCTAGCGGAAGAGGCGGCGCGGGTGCATATCTATTCGTTTAAACAGGCGCTGCTGAATAATTAATATTCGGCTTCTTCACCCGGCAGCGGAATAGAGAGTTCCATGCCCTCAACCCCGGCGTAGAAAATAATCAGCTCGGCACGCTGATCCGTGGTGAAACCACGATGGGCAATGTCGATGGATTCATTAAAGGCTTCGCCAGCGTTAAACGTTTTAGTCTCGCCGCTGGCTTTGTCTTCGATAGTCAGCGATCCCGATAAAATATACGCGGTATTCGGCATAGGATGCGTATGCCACGGCAGCTCGGAATGTGCAGGAATGGTCATCTTCATCACCGTGATCTCGGGCTTACCGGCTGGATAGTGTTCAATATGCTGGCCATTCCAGGCTTGCCCGCTTTGCAGTAGCGTTTCTGCACTGTTTTCATGTTCGTTATCGGCGCTCATCCCATTCCTCTGAATCGTCATTAAAATCTCTCCCGCACAGGATAGTGCAAATCAGCAAGGCTGCGCGTGCAATCACTGTCAGCCTAAGCCGCTCGGTGATGCTCGGGTCACTTGTAAAAGAATTGTGATCGGTCACCAGGAACTGCTCAAAGTAATCGATTACTTTGTTTCTCTCTGTGGAATGTAATCGATTTCTTTTTGGCGCGAGGTCAGCATGGTTTCGACAACTACAGGTTCTGAGATTGCGGTGAGGCAGCAGCGTCTGCTGATTCCCCGCTTGTCATTGATGATGTTCATGCAGTTTTTCATTTGGGGAAGCTGGTCCGTAACGCTCGGGCTGGTGATGACGCAGCACAACATGTCATTGCTGATTGGTGATGCTTTCTCAGCAGGGCCGATCGCCTCAATACTGTCGCCGTTTGTGCTGGGCATGTTGGTTGACCGCTTCTTCCCTTCACAGAAAGTCATGGCGGTGATGAACCTGGCGGGCGCGGTGATTTTATGGTTTGTCCCGGGCGCGCTGGTGGCCGAAAACGGCGCGCTGCTGATTGGCTTGCTGTTTGGCTATACGCTGTGTTTTATGCCGACGCTGGCGCTCTCTAACAACATTGCCTTTCACAGCCTGGCCAGCAGTGACAAAAGTTTTCCGGTGGTGCGGGTGTTCGGCACCATTGGCTGGATTGTGGCGGGCATCTTTATTGGTGTTACCGGCATCGCCTCCAGTACCGCGATTTTCACCCTGGCCGCAATCTGCTCGGTGGCGTTGGCAATTTACAGTCTCACGCTGCCGCATACGCCTGCACCGGCGAAAGGCATGCCGCTAAAAGTGCGCGATCTGTTCTGCGCGGATGCCTTTGCGCTGCTGAAAATCCGTCACTTCTTCGTCTTTGCTCTCTGCGCCACCTTGATCTCCATCCCGCTCGGCACCTATTACGCCTACACCGCGTCCTGGCTGGCGGATGCGGGCGTGAGTAACGTCAGTACCGCGATGTCATTTGGTCAGATGTCGGAAATCGTCTTCATGCTGGTGATCCCGCTGCTGTTCCGCCGCCTTGGCGTCAAATACATGTTGCTGGTCGGCATGGTGGCGTGGTTTGTGCGCTACGCGCTGTTTGCCATGGGCATGAACGATGAAAGCCGCGCACTGATCTACATGGGCATTCTGCTGCACGGTGTCTGTTATGACTTCTTCTTTGTGGTGGGCTTTATCTACACCGACCGCATCGCCGGCGAGAAAGTGAAAGGGCAGGCGCAGAGCATGGTGGTGATGTTCACCTACGGTATTGGCATGCTGCTGGGTTCGCAGATCTCGGGCGCGCTGTATAACCGCCTGATTGCCGGACAGGGCACGGCGCAAAACTGGGCAACATTCTGGTGGATCCCCGCGATTGCCGCGGCGGCGATCGCCGTTCTTTTCCTCTTCACCTTTAAATACCGGGATGAAGCGGTTTGATTGACGGGAGGTGTAGGTGAAAACGTTAAAAGGACCGGGAATTTTTCTCGCGCAGTTTATTGGGCAACAGCCACCATTTAATTCGCTGGCAGGGTTGGCGCAATGGGCCTCTGCGCTCGGTTACAAGGCGCTGCAGATGCCTTGTAATCACCCGCTAATTTTTGATCTGCCGCGCGCCGCAACCAGTCAAACCTATTGCGATGAAGTGACGGGTTTGCTGGCCAACTACGGCTTGCAGATCAGTGAATTATCGACGCACCTGGAAGGCCAGCTGATTGCCGTCCATCCGGCGCACGATCGCGCCTTCAACGGCTTTGCCCCCGCCGCCTTGCACGGCGACAAAGAAAAGCGCACCGCGTGGGCGATTCAGACGGTGAAGCTGGCAGCGGCCGCGTCAGCCAACCTGGGATTGCAGGCCCACGCGACGTTCTCCGGTTCGCTGGCTTGGCCATATCTCTATCCGTGGCCGCCACACAATCCTCAGCTATTGAGTGAAGCTTTCTCAGAACTGGCGCGGCGCTGGCTGCCGGTGCTGGACGAGTTTGATCGCTACGGCATTGATGTCTGCTACGAGATCCATCCCGGTGAGGATTTGCATGATGGCGTGACGTTTGAACGCTTCCTGGCGTTGGTGAACAATCACCCGCGCTGCAACATCTTGTTCGATCCCAGCCACTTGCACTTGCAGCATATCGATTATCTGCAGTTCATCGATATCTACCATCAGCGCATTAAGGCCTTTCACGTTAAAGATGCCGAATATCTGCCGAACGGACGCAGCGGCGTGTATGGCGGTTATCAGCGCTGGATAGATCGTGCTGGTCGCTTCCGCTCACCCGGCGACGGACAGATCGATTTCCCGGCCATTTTCAGCAAGCTGGCGCAGTACGATTATGCCGGGTGGGCGGTGCTGGAGTGGGAGTGTTGCCTGAAAGAGGCGGAAACCGGCGCGCGCGAGGGCGCCGACTTCATTCGTCGCCACATCATTCCGGTGGCCGAACGGGCATTTGATGACTTTGCCGCACAACCGCAGCAGGCGGCCAGCATCCGCGCCCAGTTGGGGTTAAATGCGGCAAAGTCGCATGATTAAGGCGGGCGCGAAATTATGCTAGCCTCCGTAGTATCTGACTGAGCAAGAGTTGCAAGCATGTCCATCCAAAAAATCGCCCGCTTAGCGGGCGTTTCTGTGGCGACAGTTTCACGAGTACTGAATAACAGCGATACGGTAAAAGCGCTGAATCGTGAGAAAGTCCTGCACGCTATTAAAGCGAGTAATTACCAGCCAAATTTATTAGCGCGTCAGTTGCGAACTGCACGTAGCTCAATGATTCTCGTGATGGTGTCGGATATCTCCAATCCCTTTTGTGCCGAGTTGGTAAAAGGCATTGAGGAGCAGGCGGAGAAAAACAGTTATCGCATTCTGTTGTGCAATTCTGGCTCAGATATCGAGCGCTCCCGCTCCAGTTTGCAATTGCTGGCCGGGAAAATGGTGGATGGCATTATCACTATGGATGCGTTCAGTAAGTTGCCAGAACTGGCGCAGCTGATTGGCGAAACGCCGTGGGTGCAATGCGCGGAATATGCCGATGCCGGTGATGTCTCCTGCGTGGGCATTGATGATGTGCAGGCATCAAAGCACGTCGTGGCGTTTCTGGCGGGCAGGGGACGACAGCGTATTGCCTTAATCAACCACGATCTCAGCTATAAATATGCGCAGCTGCGGCAAGCGGGTTATCAGCAGCAACTTATCCATGAAGCGCGCAGCTGGCAGGCCATCACGTACGCCACCGAGCTGAGTTTTAATGCCGGTAAACAGGCGATGGAGGCCTTGCTGGCAGCGCCCGAGCGTCCAGATGCCGTGTTTGCCGTGTCGGATACCTTAGCGGCGGGCGCGCTGTCAGCCATTCATGCCGCCGGGCTGCGCGTGCCGCAGGATATAGCGGTGACGGGATTTGATGGATCCGACCTCGCCGAAATGGTCACGCCGCCGCTGAGCACGCTGGCGCAGCCGTCGCGCGCTATGGGGCGCAAGGCGTTTACCTTGCTGCTGAATAAGATCGATCAACCTGATTCGCCGGCTCAACGCATTATGATGGACTGGCACTTTGTGGTGCGCGCCAGTACTTAATCGGCGTTTACGAAGGCTGCGAAGTATATGGTCTGATGTTGTAAAGGTGCCGTTCAGAGCTTCAGGTCCGTATTTTTCGGCCAAACAGGTGCTGGCGATTTTGCGTCAGCGCGTGCGCCACATCAGGCAGCATCGGGAAAGAACTCTGACCACCATATTTCTGGATTGAGCAGGAACTGATTTCAGCCGCGAAAGGAATCGCTTCTTCCAAATCGATGTTGTTCACCAGGCAATAGGCGATGCCGCCAATAAAGGAATCCCCTGCGCCGGTGGTATCCACCACATCCGGACAGAACACGGCAGGATAATGTCTGGCACCGGCATCACCGGATAACACCGCGCCTTTCTCGCCCAGCGTGATAATCACCCGGCCATTCACCTTCTGCTGTAGCGCTGCCGCACAGGCCATCGCCTCTTTAACCGAAGTGACAGCGGTTTTACTCATAAAGCTGGCTTCGGTCTCATTCACCACCAGTAAATCGACCTGACTCAGCGCCTGCGGAGAGATTTCGCGCGCCGGCGCGTTGTTGAGCAAAATCTGGCAATCATGACGGCGTGCCACGCTGATGGCTCGTTCAACCACACGATCGGGAATTTCCGACTGCAGGATTAACAGAGGCCGATCGCTAAATAATCCATCGTGAATATCGGGTTCGCTAATCAGGTAGTTTGCGCCCTTAATAATGGTGCTGCAATAATCGCCGGATTCCAGAATCTGCACGATGCCAATGCCGGAGGTTTTTCCGCGCTGGCTAATGTTATCTACCGATACCCCGTTTTCATTCAGCGATTTTATGAGTTCGCTGCCATAAATATCATTGCCCACACAGCCCACCATATTGACGTTCAGCCCCAGCTTGGCGCACTGAACCGCCTGGTTTGCCCCTTTACCGCCCGGCATCAACATTAATTCGTTGCCGGTAAACGTCTCCCCAATTTCCGGCAGGCGATCCTGCTGGACAAGAATGTCGTAGTTAAGACTGCCAATAACAACAATATTATGTTTCATCATTTCGGCCCTTAATTGGCGGTGCGCTTGGACGCAACCGCATTTCTGGTGTTGTGTAAACTGGTCTGACTTTTTTCGCTGGTCTTGCTGGCGATAAGGGTAAAGATGGCATCCAGAATATTCAGATGCACAATGCGCGTGGTGGCGTTCTCTCCGGTAATTGGATTGTTTTTAACCGACGAGATAATCGAGTGCCGGGCAATTAAACTCAGTGGGCTGTTGGGATAATTGGTCAGGCAGATGGTTTCTGCGCCGTTCTCATTCGCCGCTTTTACCATCTGAATAATGTCCGTGGTTTGGCCGGAGTGAGAAATCGCCAGCAGGATATCGCCGGGTTGCATCAATGAGGCGGTCATCAGCTGCTTGTGGCTGTCACTAAACACCGACGAGAAGATGCCGATCTTCAGCAGCTTATGATTGAAGTCATCACAGATAGAACCTGAACCACCGCACCCGGCAATAACTATGCGTGCGCTTTCTGGTTTATTAATAAACAGATACGCCACTGCTTTTATCACGGCACTGTTAATCACGCTCAGGGAATCCTGCAGTGCCAGCACCGAATTTAAAAAGGTGCTTTCAATCACCTGCTCGACATATTTTTCTGAATCCGGGATTACCGGAATATCGATGATATCTTCCTGCGTGCTGACTTGCCGGGCGATATTGATTTTCAGATCGTGAAAACCGGTAAAACCGAGTTTCTTCGATACTTTAGTAATGCTCGAGACGCTAACATTCAGATAATTCGCAATATCAGTGATGCACATTTTAGATAAAGACTGCGGATTGTCGTCAATAAAACGTGCAATTGAACGTTCCTTTTTTCCCAGCTCAGGCGCAAGGGTGCGAGCCAGCAGGAATATCTCATTGCCTTTAAGTCGATTATGCATTTTGCGCGCCCATTAAAAAAGTTGTCGCTAAGCTAGCATGGCATTTAGGGGAAAAGTGTTAACTGGATCACACACTGTAAAACGTTTTACTGATGCATTTTACTGTTAGTAAAATAAAAGTATCCTTATTGCGACTGTTATTTCATTAACAGTAAAATGGCCATTTAACCTATTGTATTACAATGATTTTTCTAGCAGTAAAATTTTTACTATTATAAATCTATCGTTTATTTTATTAGCGGTAGTATTTAGCTGATCGCATTTACCTGATGAATATTCTCATTTATAAGGAAATGGAAATCCCATTAAAGGTAATTTAAAAAATGAAATTCTCATCACGTATAAATTCATTTCGCTCCAGAGCCGATCTGTTTGCGGCGAAGAACAAAATGGATACTTGCGATCTTATTACGCGTATGGGTAGCGTTGCGGGCTTGACGCATATTGAGCTGAATTATCCGGAGCACTTTATTGGTCAGGATAAAGCGCTGATTAAACAGACCATCGCTGATAACAATTTGCAGGTGGGCGGCATCGCTCTGCGTTATAACAAAGAGTTCATCGAGGGTGAATTCACCAATCCTGATGCCGCACTGCGTAAAAAAGCGATCGAAATTACCCTCGAAGCCGCAGAGATGTGCAAATACCTCGGCGGCAATACCGTCACGCTGTGGTTTGGCTATGATGGTTACGATTATCCATTCCAGCAGGATTACTTCCGCGCCTATGAGTGGCTGGTCAGCGCACTACAGACCGTGACCCAGGCACACGCGGATATGCAATTCAGTTTTGAATATAAGCCGTATGAACCGCGCACCTTCTCCTTTATTGGTGATGTCTCTTCAACGCTGATGCTGATTGATGATGTAGGCTCCGACAATCTCGGTATTACCCTCGATTTCTGTCACATGATCATGAAGAAAGAGAATCCCGCTTTCTCACTGTTCCAGTCGGCACGCAAAAACCGTCTGGTGGGCTTCCACCTGAATGATGGTTATGGCCATTTTGATGATGGATTGATGCTGGGTTCAGTGCATCTGATGCAGACGCTGGAATACATCTATTACGCAAAACGCGTCAACTTCAGTGGCCTGATCTATTTCGATACCTTCCCAAGCCGTGAAGATCCGGTTGCCGAATGTGCGCAAAACATTCGCATGTATAAAGCGCTCTCCAGCTTTATCGACCGCCTGAGCATTGATGAGATCGATCAGCTGATTAAAAGCCAGGATGCGCTGAAAGTGCAGGGCATGCTGATGAAAATCATCGCTGAATAAAAACAAAATCAAAACTTACCTCTATTAACTACCACCAGTCAGTGTCTGACACTGGGGGAAACTATGTTCGACAAAATAGGTTTGCCTAAAAACTTGCTTTGGGGCTATATCGGCCTCGCGATATTCATGATCGGCGATGGCGTAGAACAAGCGTGGATTGCCATCTGGCTGGTGGATAAAGGGCTGTCTGTCGCGCAAGCCTCTTATCTGATCACCGCATACGGTGTCACCGTGACGCTGGCGGCCTGGGTGACCGGCGTACTGGTGCAAACCCTTGGCCCGCGCAAAGTGATGCTGTATGGGTTGATCACCTTTGTTATCGGCAGTATCGGGTTTATCGGTGTTGGCCTCAAGACCATGCACATGGCCTGGATGCTGCCGTTTTATGCCATTCGCGGCATCGGTTATCCGCTGTTTGCCTACTCGTTTCTCATCTGGATTAACTACAGCACGCCGGTGGAGCGCCGTTCTACCGCGGTGGGTTGGTTCTGGTTTACCTTCTCGCTGGGTTTGAGCGTCATCGGTCCGTTCTTCTCATCGCTGGCATTGCCGGTGATGGGCGAAATTCATGTGCTGTGGGTCGGCATGGTATTTGTGGTCGTCGGCTCCGTGTTAGGCATTTGGGTGAACCGCGACGTGGTACCGGCATCTGAAATTCATCCTTTCAGCGCGGCGGAGTTAATTAAAGGCATCACCATTTTGCAGCGTCCGGTGATTGCGATGGGATTGGTGGTGAAATCGGTCAACGGCATCGCCCAATATGGTCTGGCGACCTTCCTGCCGCTCTATCTGATCAGTTTCGGCTACAGTAAAACCGAATGGTTGCATATGTGGTCGGCGGTGTTCCTGGTGGCGATTTTCGCCAACTTGTTCTTTGGCTTCTTCGGCGATAAGTTTGGCTGGCGAACCACCATCATGTGGGTTGGTGGCTTTGGCTATGCCGCGGTGCTGATTTTGGTCTGGGCCGTGCCGCAGCTGCTGGGTCACAACTTCTATGTGATGGCATTGGTGCTGTGCCTGTGCGGTATTACCATGGCCGGTTATGTGCCGCTGTCGGCGCTGTTCCCGTTGCTGGCCCCGGACAGCAAGGGCGCGGCCATGTCGGTGCTGAATCTGGGCGCAGGTCTCGGCGCCTTTATCGCACCTGCCATCACTGCGCTGTTCTACTCATCGCTGGGCGCGGGCGGGGTGCTGGGTATTTATGCCGGGCTTTATGTTCTGAGCGGCGTATTGACGCCATTCCTGAAAACGCCTGAAGAGCTGGATGCGCGGGTGGCGATGACGGACAAAGCGGCCTGAAAGACGTGAGATTTTGGTTATAAAAAAAGCCCAGTTAAGAAACTGGGCTTTTTATTGCGGTTAAGAGATTAGACGTTGAACAAGAAGTTCATCACGTCGCCATCTTTAACGATGTACTCTTTACCTTCTGAGCGCATTTTACCGGCTTCTTTCGCGCCTTGTTCGCCTTTGAAGGCAACGAAATCTTCAAACGCGATGGTCTGAGCGCGGATAAAGCCTTTCTCGAAGTCGGTATGGATTTTACCCGCCGCCTGTGGCGCTGTGGCGCCAACAGGAATGGTCCATGCACGCACTTCTTTCACGCCTGCGGTGAAGTAGGTTTGCAGGTTGAGCAGCGCATAACCGGCGCGGATCACGCGGTTCAGGCCCGGCTCTTCCAGACCCAGTTCAGCCATGAACTCGTCGCGTTCGTCATCTTCCAGCTCAGCGATATCAGACTCAACGGCAGCACACACTGGCACCACCACCGAACCTTCGGCTTCGGCAATCGCACGCACCTGATCGAGGTACGGATTGTTTTCGAAACCGTCTTCGTTGACATTAGCGATGTACATGGTTGGCTTCAGCGTCAGGAAGCTGAGGTAGCGGATTGCCGCTTTCTCGTCAGCATCCAGATTCAGTGCGCGCAGCATGCCCGCTTCTGACAGGTGCGGCAGGCACTTCTCCAGCGCAGCCAGTTCTGCTTTAGCATCTTTGTCGCCGCCTTTGGCTTTCTTCTGGCAACGCTGAATCGCACGTTCGCAGGTGTCGAGATCCGACAGCGCCAGCTCGGTGTTGATCACGTCAATATCTTCCGCCGGGTTAACTTTACCCGCAACGTGGATGATGTTGTCGTTTTCAAAGCAGCGCACCACGTGACCGATGGCTTCGGTTTCACGGATGTTAGTCAGGAACTGGTTGCCCAGGCCTTCACCTTTGGACGCGCCTTTCACCAGACCGGCGATATCGACGAATTCCATGGTGGTGGGCACGACGCGCTGTGGCTTAACAATCTCGCTCAGCTGATCGAGGCGCAGATCGGGCATTGGCACCACACCGGTGTTTGGCTCGATGGTGCAGAACGGAAAGTTGGCTGCTTCGATACCCGCTTTAGTTAGCGCGTTGAACAGGGTGGATTTACCGACGTTCGGCAGGCCCACAATACCGCATTTAAATCCCATGGTCTGATTACCTTTCTCACTGAGTGCGCAGCGCTATTGGATAGCGCCGACAGATTCAAAAAATTTCGCGCATTATACACAGAATTGCCTTCTGCGGCGCGGGAATTGGCCTTAGCCCGCCTTGAACGCGTGCAGGCGGTTCATCGCCTTAATCTTGTCTTCTTTCAGCCACAGTTCGGTGCAGCGCACCGCTTCGTCTACGGCATCATCAATCAGCTTTTGTTCGCTGGCTGGCGGCTTACCCAGCACGAAACCGGTCACTTTATTGCGGTCGCCAGGATGACCAATACCCACGCGTAAACGGTGAAAATTATTGTTGTTGCCCAGCTTGCTGATGATGTCTTTCAGGCCGTTATGGCCGCCGTGGCCGCCACCTTGCTTGAATTTCGCCACGCCCGGCGGTAAATCCAGCTCATCGTGCGCTACCAAAATCTCTTCTGGCGCAATGCGATAAAAAGTCGCCATCGCCGCCACCGCTTTGCCGCTGAGATTCATAAAAGTGGTGGGCACCAGCAGGCGCACATCTTCTCCCGCCAGCGACAGGCGCGCGGTGTAGCCATAAAACTTTGGCTCGTCTTTTAACGACTGATTGTTGCGGCTCGCCAGTAAATCGACATACCAGGCGCCAGCGTTATGGCGGGTTGCGGCGTATTCAGCGCCGGGATTGGCCAGCCCCACAATCAGTTTAATGCTGCTCACGATGTTTATCCTGTCTTGCTGCGGAAAGGGCGATAGTTTACTGCCTGGCGGCACGGATGACAAAGGCCATGCGCCATAGATAATGTCTCTACGTGACTAATCATTTTCTATCGAAATCAAGGCACTGGCGGTAAAGATTTGTCAAAGGTTGTGAAGGATATGTGATCCTGTACACAACTTAAGCGGCAGGTATTGCCTAAGCTTATGGCTAGTTAACCATACGTGCTGTTTTGCTTTTAAAAGGATGGAGGTGGATCATGAAACGTCAAAATTGCCGCTTTGTAGGTAACGGTTTGATGTGTTTGGGTTTA
The DNA here is from genome assembly GCF_054823405.1 of Kluyvera sp. 1366. Taxonomy (NCBI): domain Bacteria; kingdom Pseudomonadati; phylum Pseudomonadota; class Gammaproteobacteria; order Enterobacterales; family Enterobacteriaceae; genus Kluyvera; species Kluyvera sp. 1366. The sequence continues at coordinate 530,030 of NZ_JBTRDW010000002.1, read as the reverse complement.
CTGACGATGGTGTTAGGCGTCGGCTATTCCATTATTAACCAGCTTCCTTCACTCAACCTGCCGCAATTCCTCGCGCACGGTGCGATGTTCAGCATCTTCGTTGGCGCTTTACTGTGGCTGGTGGGCGCGCGCGTCAGCGGACGTGAGCGCGTGGAAGATCGTTATTACTGGTTACGTCATTACGGCGATAAGCGTTGCCGTCGCAATCACTCATCACATTAAGTGAGTACGGTTTGCTGCAGCGGCTGTAACTGCGCGAGATAACGTTCGATGCGGTTACGGCCGCTGGCTTTTGCACGGTACAATGCTTCATCGGCCAGCGCCAGCAACAGCGGGAAGGGTTCGCCAGGCTGCAGCGCGGTGGCATAACCGATGCTGACGGTATAACGCACGTCGTTGGGTTGCGACAGCTGTGTCGCTAAACGAATACGTTCACACACCCGCTGCGCCTGCTCGGCATCGCCGGGAATGATCGCCGCGAACTCCTCGCCACCCAAACGGGCAAAATGGCCACTCTCCGGCATCAACGCCTGCACCACCTGACAAAAATCGATTAATACTTGATCGCCTTGTTGATGGCCGAAACGGTCATTGATGCTTTTAAAATGGTCCAGATCGAACAGCACCGCGCTATAGACAAAGTGTTGTGACTGTCGCGCGCTGCGCAATATCATTTTATCGGCCTGCTCGAACAGCGCGCGGCGATTCCACACGCTGGTGAGCGGATCGTGCATTGATGCTAGCTTGTGGGCGATTTGCGTGCGTTCGTTGACCATCGCCAGAATGGTGAAACTCAGGCCAATAACAAACAGGATCGATTCAAGAATCACATACACCGAGAAGCTGGAACCGCCAATCGCACCGCGCACCGGCGTCGCCACCGCATCGTCCAGAAAGATACGCGCCACGTGAAACAGCAAATGGATCCATAGCAGGATTTGCGCCGGCCAAAAGGTGACGGTCAACGACGCGCGCACGCGCCACAGCAAGCGGATTAGCGCGCCGGTATAGATGATGCACAGCAGGCAAACCACCAGCACGCGCTTCGGCTGGCTGTGATAAAACGCGGGGAACAGGCACAAAATCGCCCACAACAAACCGCCGCCTAACCAGCTGAGGCCAATTGCTTTTCCGCAGAAGATGCGGAAGGCATTGAGCAGATTGCCATAAGCCAGCAACAGCATGACGTTGCCGACCGCGACCGGTAAAAAATGGAATCCCGCACTGCGTAAGCTGCTAAGGAACACCGCCGCCAGGGTTAAAACCAGCGCCAGCGTGGTGCAGCCCAATACGCGATCGTACTGCGCACCGACCCAGGCAAAAATCAAAATGATACTCAAAAACCCCAGCACAAAGAGCTCGCAAACAAACAGCGTGTAGAGGTCGAGAGTCATAGTGGTCGGAGCTCGGGGAAAAAGTGGGAAGAAAATAGCATTAAACATTGGACCGCTAAAGGGCGGCAATGCGAGTCACCAGAAAAGAGTGGATGGCAGCGAGAATAGCGAGATTTAACGAAATTTATCGCGCAAATATCAATGGCGAAAGTGGCTTAATCGGTGAGTCAGATTGAGGGCAGGGTGCAAAGAAAAACCGGGCACGAGGCCCGGTTTCACGCGATGAATTAATGCTCAAACATCGCGGAGATTGATTCTTCGTTGCTGATACGACGAATCGCTTCGGCCAACATGCCAGACAGCGTCAGAGTACGCACGTTTGGCAGAGATTTCATCTCTTCAGACAGCGGAATAGTATCGCAGACAATCACCTGGTCAATCACCGACTTACGCAGGTTTTCCACCGCGTTGCCGGAGAAGATTGGGTGAGTAGCGTAAGCGAAAACACGTTTCGCGCCGCGCTCTTTCAACGCTTCAGCCGCTTTGCACAGCGTACCGCCGGTGTCGATCATATCGTCGACCAGTACACAGTCACGACCCGCAACGTCACCAATAATGTGCATCACCTGCGAAACGTTCGCGCGCGGGCGGCGTTTGTCGATGATAGCCATATCGGTATCGTTGAGCAGTTTGGCGATGGCGCGGGCACGCACTACGCCACCGATGTCTGGGGAAACTACAATGGGATTTTCCAGGCCAATTTGCAGCATATCTTCCAGCAGGATTGGGCTGCCGAAGACGTTATCCACCGGGACATCAAAGAAGCCCTGAATCTGTTCAGCATGCAGGTCAACGGTGAGAACACGGTCAACGCCCACGCTAGAAAGGAAATCGGCAACCACTTTGGCGGTGATCGGTACACGAGCAGAACGCACACGGCGGTCCTGACGCGCATAGCCAAAGTAAGGAATGACAGCAGTAATACGACCAGCAGAAGCCCGACGCAAGGCGTCGACCATCACAACCAGCTCCATCAGATTATCGTTGGTGGGGGCACAGGTGGACTGGATGATGAAAATATCACCACCGCGTACATTTTCGTTAATCTGTACACTTACTTCACCATCACTGAAACGGCCAACAGCGGCGTCTCCGAGGCTAGTGTAAAGGCGGTTGGCAATACGTTGTGCTAGTTCCGGGGTGGCGTTACCAGCAAATAGCTTCATATCAGGCACGAGAAGAACCTCAGGCTTGGCGTCCAGAGAATGAACGGCTCTAGAGTAACCGGCGAATACCAAAGAGCATGTTCATACGGGTGTGTTAATGCGCAACATGCAGTGTCTGGAACGGGTGACACTGTCACGTAGACGCTTTTAGCCCAGAAAGTGTGCGCTGCAACGGCGAGAGGTTAAGCCCGCGCGCCACAAATCCGCAAATCCATTTCGGGGCAAGCTCCAGCACCTGACGTGCGTCGGATTCGGTGTCAAATTCAGCAAACACACAAGCTCCGGTCCCAGTCAGGCGCGACGGCGCGTATTCTAGCAGCCAGGAAAGCAGCTCATCAACCTTACGAAAACGTTTTCTTGCCACAGCCTCACAATCATTGTGAAAAGGACGCTGTAACAGTTCATCTAATGTGCGGATTGGTGAATCGCGCGTCAGTTCGGGATCGCGGAACAGATCAGGCGTCGCGATGCTCACGCCTGGATGCGCCACCAGATACCATTTTTCTGCCGGTTCAGCCGGCTGCAATAGTTCGCCCACGCCTTCTGCAAAGGCCGCGTGACCTCCAATAAACACGGGCACATCCGCGCCCAGTTTGATGCCAATCGTCGCCAGCTCAGCAACACTTAATCCGGTTTGCCACAGATGATTCAGCGCCACTAACACCGTTGCCGCATCTGAAGAGCCGCCGCCAAGCCCGCCGCCCATCGGCAAAACCTTCTCCAGCGCGATGCTGGCACCGGCCTGCGCGGGCAAGGTGCCACGCGCAGCGGCAACGGTTTTTAACGCCTGCGCAGCACGCACAATCAGGTTCTCGTCATCCGGCACGCCAGTCAGCGGCGTCAGCAGCGTTATCTTGCCGCTGCTGTCCGGTGTGATTTCCAGCGTGTCACCGTAATCGAGGAACTGAAACAGCGTTTGCAGATTGTGGTAGCCGTCAGCACGACGGCCAGTGATATACAGGAACAGATTCAGTTTTGCCGGCGCGGGCCACGTGGTGATCATTGGGTGGTCCAGCTATCCATGCGTAATTTGATGCGCTGACCGCCTTCAGACAGCTCCAGATTCGCCGGCAGCGGCGGATTCACTTTGCTGTCGTAATCAGAGATGTTCACTTTCCACTGCTGACCGTTGCGGCTGTAGTTCAGGCTTTGCAGCTGGTAATGGTTATTCAGCTGATAATCGCTGGCATCGCCCGGCAAGCCCATCATCCACTGACGCAGATTGGCGAGCGGGATATCCATGCCGGTAAGCTGTGAAATCATCTTCTCTGCATCGTTACTCACGTAGCGCTTGCCTTTGTTATCCACGATCTGCACCACGGAACCTTGCGCATCCAACTGCAATTCGGTGCTGCCAAGCGGATTGGTCAGCAGCAGGCGATAGCGATCCGCAGCGGTTTGCTGCCAGTTAAAGCGTGCATACACTTTTTGCTTATCCGACAGGTAAGCGAACGCACCGCGCGTCTGATACTGGCTGATTTTCGCCACGGCTTGCTGATGCTGCTGCCATTGCGGTGACGTGGTGCTTGGGCCCGGACCTTGTGGTTTGTTAATGGTACATGCAGCTAGTAACACGCTGGCAAGGGGTAAAAGGCGCAGTAACTTGCGCGGGGGCAAATGCATCACGTGGTCATCTCCTCAGACACGTTTTTACTTCGTAACCGGTAACGCTAACCATCCGCATGTAAGCCGTCAATGCTGTTATGGCAATAATTGCGCACGATCAGTTTAATCTTATTACTGTCATAGGCTTTGTATGGCTTTTCTTGACCTGTGGCATCTTGTAGAATGCGCTGCACAAAACCCTGACAACACTTGGGATATCCCAACCCGAATCACATGACGCTGCTTGCACTCGGAATCAACCACAAAACTGCACCTGTTGCGCTACGCGAACGCGTTGCGTTTACACCAGACACGCTGGAACTGGCGCTGAATAGCCTGCTGTCCCAGCCGATGGTGCAGAGCGGTGTGGTCCTTTCGACCTGCAACCGTACGGAACTCTACCTCAGTGTAGAGCAGCAAGCCGACCTGCAGGAGAAGCTGGTGCGTTGGCTGTGTGACTATCACGACCTGCGTGAAGAGGATGTGCGCAACAGCCTCTACTGGCATCAGGATAACGCGGCGGTCAGCCATCTGATGCGCGTGGCCAGCGGGCTGGATTCACTGGTGTTGGGTGAACCACAGATTTTAGGTCAGGTTAAAAAAGCTTTTGTTGATTCGTCACGCGACCACGCGCTGAGCAGTGAACTGGAGCGCATGTTCCAGAAAACCTTCTCGGTGGCCAAGCGTGTGCGCACCGAAACCGAGATTGGCGCCAGCGCCGTATCGGTCGCCTTCGCTGCCTGTTCACTGGCGCGTCAAATTTTTGAATCGCTCAGCACCGTTAACGTGCTGCTGGTCGGCGCTGGTGAAACCATCGAGTTAGTGGCGCGTCATCTGCGCGAACACTCCGTCAAGAAGCTGATGATCGCCAACCGCACCCGCGAACGCGCACAGCTGCTGGCCGATGAAGTGGGGGCAGAAGTGATTGGCCTCGGCGATATCGAAACCCGTCTGGCCGATGCCGACATCATTATCTCTTCCACCGCCAGCCCGCTGCCGATTATCGGTAAAGGGATGGTGGAGCGCGCGCTGAAAGCGCGTCGCAATCAGCCGATGCTGCTGGTGGATATCGCCGTACCGCGCGATGTCGAGCCGGAAGTGGGCAAGCTGGCGAACGCCTATCTCTACAGCGTTGATGATCTGCAAGCGATCATCGAGCAGAACATGGCGCAGCGCAAAGCCGCCGCCGTGCAGGCTGAAAGCATTGTGGTGCAGGAGAGCGGCGAATTTATGGCCTGGCTGCGCGCGCAAAGCGCGGTTGAGACCATCCGTGAATACCGTTCGCAGGCCGATCAGGTGCGCGCCGAGTTACAGGAACGCGCGCTGGCCGCGCTGCAGCAGGGCGCTGACGCCGAAAAAGTGCTGCAGGAACTGGCACACAAGCTAACCAACCGTTTAATTCATGCACCAACCAAATCACTGCAGCAGGCCGCGCGCGACGGCGACAGCGAACGCCTGCAGATCTTACGTGACAGCCTCGGTTTAGAGTAATCTGGTCAGTCACGACCTATCACTGGGATACCCGCTATTACATGAAGAGCTCTATTGTTGCCAAGCTGGAAGCGCTCCAGGAACGCCACGAGGAAGTGGAAGCGTTGCTGGGCGATGCCGGCGTGATTGCCGATCAGGATCGTTTCCGTGCGTTATCACGCGAATATGCCCAGCTTAGCGACGTCACCCGTTGTTTCCGCGAATGGCAGCAGGTGCAGGAAGACGTTGAAACTGCCGAAATGATGCTGGAAGACCCGGAAATGCGCGAGATGGCGCAGGAAGAATTAAAGCTGTCACGTGAGAAGCGTGAAGCGCTGGAACAACAGCTGCAAGTGCTGCTGCTGCCGAAAGATCCCGACGATGAACGTTCGTGCTTTGTCGAAGTGCGCGCCGGAACCGGCGGTGATGAAGCGGCGATTTTTGCCGGCGATCTGTTCCGTATGTACAGCCGTTACGCCGAAGCGCGTCGCTGGCAGGTTGAGATCATCAGCGCCAACGAAGGTGAGCACGGCGGCTATAAAGAAGTGATCGCCCGCATCATCGGCGATGGCGCCTATGGCCGCTTTAAGTTTGAATCGGGCGGCCATCGCGTACAGCGCGTGCCAGAAACCGAATCGCAGGGCCGTATTCACACCTCGGCTTGTACCGTTGCGGTCATGCCGGAACTGCCCGAAGCGGAAATGCCGGAAATCAACGCCGGCGATTTGAAAATCGACACCTTCCGTTCTTCCGGTGCCGGTGGTCAGCACGTTAACACCACCGATTCCGCGATTCGTATCACCCACTTGCCAACTGGCATTGTGGTGGAGTGTCAGGACGAACGTTCACAGCACAAAAACAAAGCCAAAGCCTTGGCGGTGTTGGGCGCGCGTATTCACGCGGCGGAAACGGCAAAGCGTAATGCCGCTGAAGCTTCGACGCGTCGTAACCTGCTCGGCAGCGGCGACCGTTCGGATCGTAACCGCACCTACAACTTCCCGCAGGGCCGCGTCACCGATCACCGCATCAACCTCACGGTTTACCGTCTCGATGAGGTGATGGAAGGCAAGCTGGATGCGCTGATTGAGCCGATTGTGCAGGAGTATCAAGCCGATCAGCTGGCCGCGCTGGCTGGACAGGACTAATGATCATCCGTCGCTGGCTACAGCAGGCTGTGGTAGCGCTCTGTGGCGGCGACAGCCCGAAGCGCGATGCGGAAATATTGCTGGGTTTTGTGACGGGCAAAGCGCGCAGTTGGCTGATTGCCTTTGACGATGCGGAACTGGACGCGCAGCAGTTGGAACAACTGAATGCGCTGCTGGCGCGCCGCGTCAACGGCGAGCCGATTGCGCATCTGGTCGGCGAGCGTGAATTCTGGTCGCTGCCGTTGCGCGTCAGTGATGCCACGCTGATCCCGCGTCCGGACACCGAAGTGCTGGTGGAGCAAGCGCTGGCACATCTGCCGGCCGCCGCGACGTCTCTGTTGGATTTAGGCACTGGCACCGGCGCGATTGCGCTGGCGCTGGCCAGCGAACGGCCAGGCTGCCAGGTTATCGGCTGCGATCGCATCGCGGCGGCGGTGGAACTGGCGCAGGACAATGCGCAGCGTCTGCACATTGATAACGCCCGCTTCATCCTCAGCAACTGGTTTAACGATCTTCCCGCCCAACGTTTTGATCTGATTGTCAGCAATCCGCCCTATATTGATGCCGCCGATGAACATCTGCAGCAGGGCGACGTGCGCTTTGAACCGCGCAGCGCGTTGGTGGCGGACGATCAGGGTTTGGCCGATTTACGTTTTATCATTCACACCGCACCGCACTGGCTGCACGCTGGCGGCTGGCTGCTGCTGGAACATGGCTGGCAGCAAGGTGCAGCCGTGCGCGCCATCATGACGCAGCACGGTTATCAGGCGGTGAGCACCGTTGACGATTACGGCGGTAATCCGCGCGTCACACTAGGACAATTTTTTAATAAGGAATAACGATGGCGAGCTGGTATCCCCTGATTAAACATTTTCACTTGCTGACCGTTGCGCTGACGATTTGTCTGTTTTTGCTGCGCTTCTACTGGCAAACCACCGGCTCAGCGATGCTGCAACGCCGCTGGGTGCGCATTGCGCCGCACGTTAACGACACCTTTTTGCTGTTAAGCGGTGCGCTGCTGGTGATGATTACGCATTTTTATCCGTTCACACCGCAAGGAAGCTGGCTGACGGAGAAGCTGTTAGCGGTTATTATCTACATCGCCTTAGGTTCCGTGGCATTGAGCCGTCGCCCACGTAAAATGGGGACACGTTGGATCGCCTTCCTGATTGCAATCGTAGCGTTGCTGTTTGTGATTAAGCTGGCGATGACCAAAATGCCGTTATTGGGGATTGTATGACCTCGCCAGAGCAACTCGATTACAGTAAAACACCGCTGAGTGAAGCGGTGATTGGCGCCACATGCGCCATACGCAATGATTTTTCCGCGCCTTCTGTGCAACAACAGTTGGCGGCGCTGGTAGATGAAGCCCGTGAGTTTGTCAGCAGCGAACAGGACGCCGATTTGCAGTTGGGTAAGCTGCTGGAGCTGTTCTATCGTCAGTGGGGATTTGGCGGCGCCAGCGGCGTCTACAATCTCTCCGACGCGCTGTGGATCGACAAAGTCTTGAAGAGCCGTCAGGGCACGGCGGTGTCGCTGGGCGTGATCCTGCTGCACATCGCCGATGAGCTGGAATTGCCGCTGATGCCGGTGATTTTCCCGACACAGCTGATTCTGCGTGCCGACTGGTTAGATGGCGAAATGTGGCTGATCAACCCGTTCAACGGCGAAACGCTGGATACGCATACGCTGGAAGTGTGGCTGAAAGGCAACATCAGCCCAACCGCCAAGCTGTATAACGACGATCTCGACGAAGCCAAGACCATCAACGTGATGCGCAAGATGCTCGACACCTTGAAATCCGCGCTGATGGAAGAGAAGCAGATGGAGCTGGCGCTGAACGTCAGCAAAGTGCTGCTGCAGATCGATCCTGACGATCCTTACGAGATTCGCGACCGTGGTTTGATTTACGCGCAATTAGAGTGTGAACACATCGCGCTGAATGATTTGACCTATTTCGTTGAACAGTGTCCTGAAGATCCGGTCAGCGAGATGATTAAAGTGCAGATTCACGCAATTGAACAGAAACAGGTAACGCTGCACTAAGCGTTACCCGATAAAAGGAAAGGAAAGGGCATGACACAGAAAGTAGTGAATATCGGCGATATCAAGGTCGCAAACGATCTGCCATTCGTTCTCTTCGGCGGCATGAACGTGCTGGAATCGCGCGATCTCGCCATGCGCATCTGCGAACACTACGTTGAGGTCACCGACAAACTCGGGATCCCTTACGTATTCAAAGCCTCTTTTGATAAAGCGAACCGCTCTTCAATCAAATCTTATCGTGGTCCTGGCCTGGAAGAGGGCATGAAGATTTTCCAGGAGCTGAAGCAGGCTTTCGGCGTGAAAATCATCACCGATGTGCATGAAGCATCGCAGGCGCAGCCTGTGGCTGACGTGGTTGATGTGATTCAGCTGCCGGCCTTCCTCGCGCGTCAGACCGATTTGGTGGAAGCGATGGCGAAAACCGGCGCGGTAATCAACGTCAAGAAGCCCCAGTTTGTTAGCCCAGGCCAGATGGGTAACATCTACGACAAATTCGTCGAAGGCGGCAACGATCAGGTTATCCTGTGCGATCGCGGCAGCAACTTCGGCTATGACAACCTGGTTGTCGATATGCTCGGCTTCAACGTGATGAAGAACGTCACCCAAAATAGCCCAGTGATCTTCGACGTTACCCACGCGCTGCAAACGCGCGATCCGTTCGGCGCTGCGTCAGGCGGTCGTCGTGCGCAGGTCGCCGAGCTGGCGCGTGCCGGCATGGCGGTTGGCATTGCTGGCCTGTTCATCGAAGCGCACCCAGAGCCAAACAGCGCCAAATGCGACGGTCCATCCGCGCTGCCGCTGGATAAGCTGGAACCCTTCCTGGTGCAGATGAAAGCCATCGACGATCTGGTGAAGAGCTTCCCAGAGCTGGATACCAGCAACTGATTGTTTTCAAATGTGAAAAAGGCGCCGATGGCGCCTTTTTTATTGGCTGGTCGCCATTAATGGCGATCCTACAACATGCACGATTTCCGTATGGTTGGCATTTATGCCGACCGCTAGTCTCACAGCATAATCGTCAACAAATACCCGGCAAACAGCGCCAGATGCGCGGCACCGTTCAACACGTTGGTGCGGCCCGTTGAGAACGAGATGTGACACAGGATCAGCACGGCGCTCATGATCACCATCTGCGGTGGCTCAAGGCCGAACACCAATTGCTGGTCGGTCAGGGTAGCGATGATGGTCACTGCAGGCACCGTCAACGAAATGGTCGCCAGCACCGAACCGAAGAACAGATTCATTGCGCGCTGCACCTGATTCATCAGTACCGCTTTGATTGCACCTAAACCTTCCGGCGACAGGATCAACAGCGCCACCAGGAAGCCGGTGAACTGCGCCGGGGCGTTCAGTTCTGTCAGCAGACTCTCCAGGGGATTGGCGTTCATCTTGGTCACGCTAATCACCGCAATCAGATGCACGATCAGCCATGCGGTGTGCCACAACGAGCTGTGCGCAGAAGGCTTACCGTGGTGCGGATCGTCGCCATCATCTTCATGCTCATAAACGAACAGGCTTTGGTGGGTTTTGGTTTGAATCAGCAGGAACACGCCGTACATGGCCGCAGAAATCGCCGCGATGATCAGCGCCTGCGTGGTCGTGAAGTTACCGCCAGGTAACGCATTGGGGAACACCAGCACCAGAATCGCCAGCGGGAAAATGGCGATCATGTACTGTTTTACGCCCGCCAGATTAACGTACTGCGTGGCAAACTTGCGTCCGCCCAGCAGCAGGGCAAAGCCGACTAAACCGGCGGTCACAATCATGATGATCGAGTAGAGCGTGTCGCGCATTAGCGCGGGCGCGGCATCACCGGTGGCCATCAGCGCGGAGATCAGACTCACTTCAAGTATGACGACGGAAAGACTGAGAATCAGCGAGCCATAAGGTTCGCCTAAACGGTGTGCCAGCACGTCGGCGTGACGCACGACGCTGAAGGCGCTAAACAGAATGGCAACTAATGCCAACAGGTTGATGCCGATAACCGGCAGAAGCGCTGTCTGGTTGCCGAAGAAGCTCAGCACCGCCAGCGCAGCAACGGGGAAAATCAGTGAGTACTCGGTATGGCGGGTTTTCTCATGTCCAGGCATTTACCATCCTCTCCGGAAAAAGTACAAAGCAGGCAATCATTGCCTGATAAATATAATGAGTTTTCTGACGTAACGCAGTGTAACTTTTCATCAGCTGTGCTGCTGTGACTTTACGCGATTTTACCAAAAGCGTTTATTATGCATAACACGGCAAAAGAGTGTGTTATCGCTGGATTAACGCCTGTATTCATTATGTTGCATGAGTCACTCAACCAATTAAAGATGAGATTGGTCTGGTTAATCGTCGTATAGGGTGAAGTTTATAGAGGTTTAAACCTGTTTTACGCCATCTTTCAGTGAAAGTACCAGTTTGCGTTTTGACCCAGATGATCCAGACTTAAACTCTGAGTATTAATCCGGAGGAAATATGCCTTATTCATCAAACAAAGAGCTGCCAGACAGCGTGCGTCATGTCCTGCCGGCTCACGCACAAACCATCTATCAAAAGGCCTTTAACAGCGCCTGGGACCAATACAAAGATCCCGACGACCGGCGTGGCGATGAGTCGCGCGAAGAGGTGGCACACAAAGTCGCCTGGGCAGCTGTCAAGCATGAGTACTCAAAAGGTGACGATGACAAGTGGCACCCTAAAAACTAGTTTGTCTTGCGGGCCGGTGCGGCCCGCCTCGCACTTTTCCCTTCGCCATTCAAGTTCCTCACCAGGCAGCCGATGCTATTTACACAGAATTTCCCTTTTGTGATCGGGGTCAATCTTGAATGTTTTGTTAAAAATGAATTAATGTCTTCTCTTAAGACGATGCAATGAGCGTCGCCTGTAGACATCAGTTTTGAGGAACCACACCGGCAAGATGTCAGCGTAGTAGAGGAGACCACAGTGTTAACGCGGGAATTTTTGTTAAAAGCAGATTGTAAAACATCGTTTGGCGATATTGATGAAGCGTTGTTCTGGAGCTGTGAAAAGCGTGCGGCATCGCTGTCCGCGACGCTGGCCTGTCGTCCTGACCAAAGCCCGGTGTGGATTTTTGGCTACGGCTCGCTGATGTGGAATCCCATTTTTGAAGCGGCCGAAGTGGCGCCGGGTCGTTTAGAGGGCTGGCACCGTGCGTTTTGCCTGCGTCTGATTGCCGGTCGCGGCACCGTAACCGCGCCTGGCCGTATGCTGGCGCTGAAAGAGGGCGGTTCCACCAGCGGACTGGCGTTCCGTTTACCGGAATCGCGTTTGCATGATGAGCTGGAGCTGCTGTGGAAGCGTGAAATGATCACCGGCTGCTATCTGCCAACCTGGTGTGAACTGGAGCTGGAGGATGGACGCAACGTCACCGCGCTGGTGTTTATCATGGATCCGCGTCATCCGCTGTATGAAACCGATTCCTGCCGCAGCACCATTGCGCCGTTGATTGCCCAGGCCAGCGGTCCGCTCGGCACCAACGCACAATACCTCTACGCGCTGGAGCAGGAGCTAGGCAAACGTGGCATGCAGGAAGCGGCATTGACGCGCCTGGCAGCAGATGTCAGAGCGCTGCAGAGTCATTCGGCAGCGCGCTGATACGGATTACTGCGCCGGATTAATCAGCCAGGTTCCCGGCTTATCGATGGTCAGCGATTGGCTATGCACCTGGTTGCCGTTACGCACCTCAATGCGATAGTTCCCCGCCGCCAGATTCAGTGAAGCGAATCCGCTGGAGGAGGGCTTCACATCGCGGGCTTCGCCATTCAGCATCACATTCTCACCCGCCTGCAAACGCAGATAAACCGTCGCCACCGTCGGTGCGCTGCTCGCTACACTGTTGCCTGCTGCGGCAGGCGCAGCGGGCGCAGTGCTGGCGGCGACCGGTGGTGCTTCGCTGTGATGATTCGCTTTCCAAACCACCACCACAACCGCCAGCACCGCAATCGCAGCGGCCACCACTAAACCTGGCGACAAACGACGCACGTTGCGCGGCGTCAAAGGTTCAACGGAGGCAGCAGCATGATTGACGGCCAACACTTGCGGTTCCGGCGTTGCAACACTCGGCTCCACCGGCACAACCGGCTCAGCCACGAGCGGAATAGTGGTGGAGAGCGCTTCGACATCGCTGACCGGCAGATCGATCAAGCTGGCAAAGGCATCAATGCTTTGCGGACGATCTGCTGGCTTCATGGCTAACGCGCAGTCAATGGCGTGCAGCAGCGGCAGCGAATAGCCTTCCGGCTTGCGCTCCACCAGCGGCTGATAGTTATCCTCAATGCAGCGCACCACGCTCACCGGCGGTGCATGGCCGGTGATCAGGTTGTGCAGCACTGCGCCTAGCGCATAGATATCGGTCCACGGACCTTGCTCTATTTCGCCTTCTTCGCTGTACTGCTCAATCGGCGCAAAGCCGGGCTTCAGCATGATCTCGGTTTCATCCGAGAGGTTGCCGATCTCTTTGCGCGCCGAGCCAAAATCAAGCAGCACCGGCAGCTGGTTTTCCTGAATCTGGATGTTATCCAGCGAGATATCGCGATGCAGATAACCGGCGGCGTGGATAGTATCAATGGCGCCAAACAGCGGCGGTAGCAGACGACGGATCCAGCTCTCGTCAATGCTGTCCGGACTGGTGATCTGCCACTCTTTCAGCGTCATGCCGCTGTAATAGAGCGTGCCCATGTAGGCGGTGCCGTTCTCTTCCCAGAAGCGCAGCACGTGCAGCAAGCCGGGATGATTGAAGCGTGCCAGCAGGCGCGCCTCCTGAATAAAGCTATTACGACCGGCGGTAAACAGCTTATGGAAACGCTCTCCGCGCAGTTCCAGCGACATATCCGCCGCACGCACCGCCAACGAGACGGGCATGTACTCTTTGATCGCGATGGTGCGTTCCAGCTGATGGTCCCAGGCACGATAAACAATGCCGAAGCCGCCGCCGCCAATCACTTCCTTGATTTCAAATTCATTAAACCGGTAGCCCGCAGGGAGGGCGTTAGGTGTATGGTTTTCGTTTGCCGACATAGTGAACTCTCTGAACACGTCCTGTAGCGCCCCGTCATCACGATGACGGCAGGCAACGACCGCTAATTAATTAATGTTACGCCAGGCACCAATCGCCGGATCGGCGAGATCCGCATGCAGGGTGTCAATCAGTAACACAGTCACTTTTTGCTGTGGCATAAATTGCGGCGACCAAACGCCGCGTAACGTCTCAACCCGCTTTTTCAGCACATCGCTGCCCTGATCGGCGGTTTTGTCCATCTTGACCAGAAGTGTGCCGCTAAAACGCCACACATGCTGTTGTGCATCAAACGGCAGCACTAACCAGCTATCATCGGCATCCGGACGCGTAACAATCATGCGCTGGTTATTCACCGAGACCACTTCCAGCGGCGGACCGCTCATTTTCAAATCTGCAATCGGGTAGCCCTGATAGAAGTTCAGCGCCAGATTATGGGTTTTGCCAGCGCTCATCAGCGTCATTTCGCTCGGGCCTTCCAGCCAGCCTTCGGTGGAGCAGTGCTGATTCGGGTTATCCGGGATAAACAGCGATTCGCCTTTGTCATCCCACCAGGTACGGAAATGGCAGCCGCCCGGCAAGGCAAAGTGCTGCAGCGGCGTGCTATCCGCCGGGCGTGACAAATCGAGCGGCGCGGCGTTGCTGGTGGTGGCGCTGGCGGTGGCATCGTTCAGCACGATCGGGCGCCAGTTCTGTAATTTGGCTGCGCTGCCGTTAGCCAGCACGCTGCCCTCTTTATTGGTCATCTGCCATGGCAGTTCATCCAGCAGGCCGCACTGATTCGCCAGCAGTGTACCGACGCGCGGCAGGAAGCTGGTCAGGATGCTGGAGTCGGTGCTTTTGCCCGAGACGATGCGCAGCGGCAGCGTCTCTTTGCACCAGTCGTTGGGCGCTTTGCTCGCCACGTCATCAATGTAGACTTCTAATGACAGGCTCGGGGAATACACCACGCGATAATCTTCTGCCTGCGCATTTACGGCCAGCAACAGGGTTGCGAAGCCCGTCAACCACACTTTCATAAGCATCCTTGGATCAATAACGTGACGGCAGAAAACGTGCCGCATCAGCCTGGGAATAAAGCAGCGTCGCTTCCTGCGGTTCGCCAATCCAGACGGCCAGAGCGCTGAGATTGTCGCTTTTAACACTGCGGTTAACGGCTTGTTCCATCAAAGTCAGCCACTCTTCGCAGGCATTCACCATGCGCAGGGCCAGTTCCATTTCGTGGGTGGTGAGATTGAGCCAGAATCCATCGCTGCAAACCAGAAACGCATCGCCATCGGCCAGCGTAATCACCTCGCTAAAAGTGGCCGGACGGGCAGGCTCAACACCGAGCGCATTATAGAGTAAATTACTGTTAATGCCGGTATTTTCATAGCCCGCCTCGCGTAACTGCTGGGCCAGACTGTGGTCACGCGTCACCTGATTTAGCACCCCATGACGGAAGTGATAAACCCGGCTGTCGCCAGCGTGCGCCCACCATGCGCGCTGTTTTTCGCGGTCGATAAACAGCGCGGCGAGCGTGGTGCTCATACGTGAAAAATTCGGATTGTTTCCCTGTGCCTCAATCAGCACCTGCTGGCAGTGTTCAATGGCGGCGCGCGTGCTTTCAGGGGTGAACGTCGCGCTGTGCTGCAGCTGCGTTAGCAGCGTATCGCGCACCAGCTGCGCGGCGATATCACCGCCAGGCAAACCGGCGACGCCGTCACACACCAGAAAACAGGCTTTATGATCGTCCAGCTCGGCGCCGGTACGATCCTGATTTTCGTCGCGCATGCCTTGCTGGCAGCGGCTGGCAAACATCATCTTCATGCGTCTTCGGTCCGCGTTTGAGAATCTTTATATTGATTCACTTCCATATCATAGGCATGCAGGAAGGCTTCGCCGAACAGCGTATGGAAGTCATCCTCAATTTCGCCAGCGGTACGTTGATAGTGGCGTGAGAAGTAATCCCACAGCGCCGCTTTGCGTCCGGTACTGAACGCCATTTTGGGCAGCACGCCATCTTTGCGTGCTTCTTCTTCTAAGCGCTGCGGGTTAAACGACTGCAGCATGGCGGCAATAATGGCGCGGATACCGGCAATCATGCCGAGCTGATGCGCCTGCAAATCCACCAGCGCATCGCGCACCGCCGGTTCCGGCGGCATAAAGCCCGGCATCTGGCTTTGATACATCTGCATCAATACGGTTTTACCGGACGGCAGAATTTTGAACGGGTTATTCGCCTCATTGAGAATCATCGTCATGTCGGCTTTCACGCCGCGCTTGAGGATCGAGCGCGAGGAGAGCAGGGCGACGGTGCCTTGCGAAAACAGGCTCAGCATGCGACCGGTTACGCGCATCTGCTCTTCGGTGATGGTGGTTTGATGGCCGTTGTTCAGCCCCATCCCTTCCAGCAGCGCGGCAATCAGTTTGTCCTGAGAGACGCCCGGCAACGTGGCGGGCAGTGTCGGCGCATCACTTTGCGGATCGATAGCGAGACGCGGATCGTTGCGGCGCTCCTGACGCACAACCGGCTCGGGAATCACCTCCGACTCCTGCATCATACCGAGCGGGTCGTCGCTGCTGTCGGCAAAGAACGCCAGCGGATCGTCCTGGCGGGCTTTCAGGTTGTTAGGATCGCGGACTTCGAGCCCATACTCACCGATTTGCAGCGTGTCGCCATCCTGCAACGCCACTTGCGAGCCGCGTTGCAACGCGACGCCGTTCAATACCACCGACGTGACGCTGCCCTGATTGGTCAGGCGGCACTCGCCCTCCGGCGAAAGATGCACCAGCGCCTGCAGACGCGATATGGCGCGCGATTCGTCAGGCAGCACCAGATCGTTATCCTGACTGCGGCCGATGGTGCCGCCGGGCGGTTTAAAGGCTACCGTCTTGGCGGGCACATCCGTATTGCACTGCACAATGGTAAATTGCATGAGTCATCCCGTTAACAAGGCAAACGCCACGGCCTATTCAAACATCGGTGGATAGAGGCCGTTGCGGCCCGGCTGTGCACCAGACGCCGGGTTAAACAATAATGAAAAAAGTTGCGCAGTCAGCGGGCCACTGTGTTTATGGGTGGCATGGCTAAAACCGTCACTGCGATTACTCCACCAGTAGCTCATGTGCTGCTGCGGATCGAATCTGTCAGCCACTTCACGCCAGCTCAGCGTGCAGGGTAAATCATCAAAACCAATCACATCCATGATGTCGCTGCGCTGCGTATCCGGCACCAGCAGCGGTGACAGGCGCTGCATCTGCTGCTCCAGCGCATCGGGATTGAGTCGATCGCGCACCGCGTGCAGCAGCAGCGCGCCCAGTTCCTGGAACCAGTCACCGGACATCGCCAGCTGCGCGCTGTGCCAGTGGCTCAGCGGGAAGCTGCGCAGCGCCAATAGCGGCCAGCTGCGGCCCACGCGATCGCAAGACGGCAGCAGGCAGCCCATCTGCACCTGCTGACGCAGCGGCGAAAGCGGTAACACAAAATTCCACACCGGCGCACGTAAAAACTGTGCGGTGCTGGCATCGGCTTGCTGATGCCAGTGCAGTAATCCTTGCTGAAACCAGTGGCTCCACGGCGTCACGGTATTTTCGCTCAGACGCTGGCGCAAAAAATCGCCGGTGGCCGGTAACTTGCCGTACCAGCCCGGCGCAGTGTGTGTCGGCATGATTACCTCACCATTACTCACTGTGTCTGGTCAATCGCTGCGAAACAACGTGCGGCGCAATCGCCAGCGTGTTGCTGCTGTCACCGGCATTTTTCAGATTCTCCGCAAGCTTGCGCATCATCAACGCATTGTCACGTGCATACGGCGAAGACTGAATTTGCTGATCCAGCAGCTGGCTCAGATGCCAGTCGAGCTGCTGCAAATCGCGCGCGCTGACATCATCCGGCAGCGTGCGCTGCAGGTTTTGCATCAGCCAGCCACGCAGGAACTCGCCGTCATAATTGCGCGGCTGATAGAGCATCTGATAGGCCCGCAACGCATTGCGACTGTAATCGTTATCGGTGCCCGGATCGTCACGCAGCAAATTGGTGATCTGCTGCGCCACGCGCGGCAGCAGTAAAGACTTAAGCGCATTTTGATAAAGCGCCCACGCCGCATCGCTGACCTGGTTGCCGCGATACAGCCCAACGCGCATGGTAAGCGGTGGATTGTCGAGGGAAAAACGCTCGGAGAGCGGCAGTTTCACCAGGTTATTTAAGAAGGGTAGCAGATCAAAAATATTATCGGCGGGCTGATGGATCACCTGCTGACTCTGCGTGGTGATCGGCGCGAGGCGTTCGGCAACCTGGTCCAGATAACGCTGATTCTGAATATAGCTGGTGAGCCACAAACAGGAGAGCAGCAGCAGCGCGCCGGTCAGCACGCCATAACCGATCCAGTGGAACAGGCGGTTGCGGTATTCCCAATGGCGATTGCTGCCCGCCAGGCCGCTTTCGCGGAACACTAAATCGCTCAGCAAATCGCGGATAAAGAAACTCTGTCCTTTGTTGCCGGGGATCGGACTGCTGCGATCGACGCTATTCCACGCCGCGAGGCTGCTTTCGCCGGTATGCGGCAGCTGCAGCTTGCGGTTCAGCTCGCCCATGATGCGGTCAAACGGTAAACCTTCCTGCGTGCCGCTGGTGAAGAACAGGCCGCGCGCCGACCAGGCGATCGGCTCCTGATGGCTGGAAAACACCACATCGAGATACTCATTCAGCAGCGGACGCAGCGAACTGAACTCTTGCGGGAACAGGAAGCTGTCGGCGCGCTGGGTGAGATCGCGCTCGCCAGCCATGACGTCGGCCAGCTGCTGCTGTAAACGCTGTTCTAAGTGCTGATATTGCTGGCTGAAGCTGCGGTGCCAGTCGTCTTTATGCGGTTTGCCCGGTTCCCACGGGAAAGTGAAGCCCCAAATCGCATCGCGCTGCGGCTTGCTGAGCGTGCCGTAAAAACTCATAAACCCTTTCAGCAGGTCGGTTTTGGTCACCATCACATACACCGGGAAGTGAATGCCGGTGTGCTGATGCAGCTCCGCCATGCGTTCTCGTAGCGCGCTGGCCTGCGCATTGCGCGCTTCGGCTGAATCGGTCAGCAGATCGGAGACGCTGATGGTCATGATCACGCCGTTGATCGGCTGACGGGTGCGATAGCGCTTTAGCAGATTGATAAAACTGTGCCACTCCGCGCCATCGCGCGCGCGTTGGCTCTCCTGCAACGCGTAACGTCCGGCGGTATCGATCAGCACCGCGCTGTCAGTGAACCACCAATCGCAGTGGCGCGTGCCGCCCACGCCGCGAATTGCCGCTTTGCCGAGGCTGTCAGTGAGCGGGAATTGCAGGCCAGCGTTGAGTAGTGCGGTAGTTTTACCGGCGCCCGGCGCGCCAATCATCACGTACCACGGCAGCTGATAAAGGTAGTGACTTTGAAAACGTGCCAGCCAGCTCTGCTGATGACGACGACCAAACTGGGTGCGCTTTAAACGCAGCGCTGCTTCACTGAAGCGCTGCGCCAGCAGGGTTTCGGTGGCCTGGCGATCGGATAACTCTTCCTGGCTCATCTGCTGCAGACGGTTGAGCAACTTGCTATTAAACCAGCCGCGCCACAGTGCAGGAATAAACTGGAACAGCAGCCAGAGCAGATAGAGCAGACCCACCGCTAACTGGCGCGGCAATACCGGCTCGAGCGGGCGCGTATCGCCCCAGCTCCACAGCGGTCCGAGCATCCACAGCACGCAGCTCAATGCCGTGACGCCAATCAGGCTCCACAACAGGCGATGGGTTAACAGATGTTGCAGTGATGCGCGCATCATTGGCCTCCCTGATGATTGCCGAGGGTTTCCGGTGTCACAAACAGGGTGATTTCCACCCGACGATTGCGGGCGCGGTTTTCATTACTGTCGTTCGGCAGCAGCGGATTGCTGTCGCCGCGACCTTCCGCTTTCACGCTGTGACCTTCCGCGAGCTGCGGATTAAGCAGCTGCATGATGGCGCGTGCGCGCGCAGAGGAGAATTCGTAGCTGGAGGCGAAACGGCCATCGACCGGGCTGTTATCGGTATACACCGACACCAATACCGTGCCTTTAACGGTTTTCATTGCGCTGGCGACATGCGCCAGCAGCGCCCGTCCCACCTGATTCACCACCGTGCCGTCGCTGGAGAACAGTTTGTCAGCGGGGATGATCACTTTGCTGCCGAACGCGCCGTCGCTCACTTCCAGCTGCCCGGCGGCAATCACATCATTCAGACGTTGATGCAGATCGAGCAGCGCTTGAGGGGAAGTAGGGCGACGTCCTGGCGTGATTTGTGGCAGCGGGGTTTGATAGATGGTGCGCAGCAGCGGTTCGGCGGCGTTGCCGAGTCGCCAGTTCAGCCCGCTGTAAATCAGGCTCGCCACCAGCGTGGCCAGGGTAACGCAGGCCCATAGCGGCACCATCGGACGCGTCAGGGTGCTGACCAGCGGATGCACTTCCACCAGCGGCACCGCCGGATTGGCGCTTGCCGGGCGATGTTCCGTAATGAGTTGTGCCAGGCGTTTGCGGATGGCTTCACACTGCGCGCGGCCGCTGTCACTGCCGCGATAACGGCCTTCATAACCGAGCAGCAGGCAATAGTGGATCAGTTCCAGCAGCCACAGATGCTGCTGCGGGCTTTGCGATACGCGCGACAACAGCTGGAACACTTTCTCACCGCCCCAGCTTTCATTGTGAAAAGTGACCAGCATGCCGTTGCCGGACCACACGCCGCGCGTGCCCCACGGAGTTTGCGCTGCGGCTTCATCCAGCACGCTGCACAGGCAGTAGCGCGCGCCGATAATCATCTCAAAAGGTAAGCCCGCTTGTTTACAGCGTTGTTCGAATTGGCGGATCTCTTCGATCAGTAACTGGCGCAATCCGGCAGGATCGTCATGTGTCGCGGCCTGCCGTATACGTACCACGGCATTCAGGATGGGTGCTGCGGCATTAAGCAAAAGGTTATCATTGCCCGCGACAATGCCATCGCGAGCAAGGGAATCCTGAGTCATTAAATCTTGGTTATCCAGGCAAGGGCGAAAATCACAGCCCGCAGAGCAAGCGCTTCTGCGGGCATTGTGCGCCGGATTGCATTATCAGTCTAAAATCCAGGTCGCGGTATCGTTAGTGCGACAAGCCTTGCTGGCGCCGCCAACGGCCACACAAACCTGTTTGCTGTTGCGGCGGGGGCGCGGACGATCGCTTCGAATGGTCGCGTCGTAACGGCTGCTCTCCACGCCCGCTTTCGGCGGAATATAGCCAATTAACTGGCCGTTAGGCTCATCAGCCACTGCCAGCCAGCTGTGTTCAACACGGCCGAGCACTTCAAACGGTTTGGCGTTATCAAGATAGCGCACTACCTTGCCACCATAATCAGGCGTGGTCATTACCGAGGCAGCATACAGCGCGCGATAACTCTCATTGACCGGCGTGAATTCGCCAGGTGCTGCCACCGCATGACGATGGACCAGTTGGACGCCATTCACTTCACTGGTTACCAGCGTGTCATCTGTAACGGGTGGCGGTGGCGCTTTGCAAGCAGCCAGACTTAATACCGCCAGCAACACAAGCACGAGACTCTTATTCACCATGATCCTCAAATTTCATCAGATTAGCTGCAGAGTAATCTGCGGCACGGGCCGTTAAGGCAGGCAGATTAAGCAGCGAGAAAGCCATCAAAAAAACAGACAGATTACAGAAAGATAGTGCTGAACTAAGTCTACCTAAGACTTTTGAGAATTCAAACCATTGCACCATGAGAAATCCCGTGCTAGCGGGCGAAAAAGCAGCGCAGGCCGATGATATAAAACACATAGTCACGGTGATAGATAAGCTGAGTTAATTTATTCGCTGCAGTTAACGATGCGAGGCAGCGCAACGGCATTTGGTCGCTGTTAGTACCAAACGAAAATGGTAAATAAGATTAATCTATTTGTATGAAGCAAAAAAGATTGCCTTGCGAAACAATTTTCTCAATTTCGGAATTTCCGGGCCCAATTCTGCCACGTTTAAACGCAGCACGGCATGGCTTTTGCTTGACCCTCTGTTTACACCGCTAAACCGCTGGAGAAAGCAATGAATCGGGCTTTGAACTATCTACGTGCTAGCCGCGCCAGCGAGATTGCGAGCCTGCAACGGTTGCTGCGGACCGGCGAACAGATTACCGCCATCAGTGAATTGATCCATGTGCTGCAGCGTGAACGTGGAGCCAGCAATATCTGGCTGTGCTCGGCTGATCGACTGTTTGGTGAAGAGCTAGCACAGCGCGCTGCGGAGGTAGAACTGCGCGAACAGCGTGCAATGGCGGTGCTGCCGGAAGCAGAGGCGCAGCCCGGCTATAGCCGATTTTGCATGCTGATCGCGACTGCGCTTCAGGCGCTGGACAGTCTGCCGGCGCTGCGTCAGCAAGTATACAGCCGCACCGTGACGCAGGCGCAGGCGATGGATGCGTTTAATCACATCATCTGCACCTTACTCAATCTGGTATTTGAAGCGGCGGATACCGCCAGTGAGCCGGACATCTCGCGTGCGTTAATCGCGCTATTTAGCTTTATGCAAGGCAAAGAGCTGGCCGGACAGGAGCGCGCCACCGGTTCAGCGGGATTCGCTGCCGGTGAATTTACCGAGACGCAACGGCAGCGCATTCAGGTGTTGATCGCTGCGCAGGAGCAAAGCTTTGCGACTTTCAGCCAATTTTCTGATGCGGAAAATCTACAACGCTGGCAGGCGATAGCCGATGCCGGCAGCCAAATTGAGCGGCTAAGACGCATCGCCTGCACCGGCGCACAGTGCGGTGAAAATGGCGTGTTGCAGTGGTTTAGTCTGCTCAGTTCGCGTCTCGATCAGATGAAACAGATTGAAGATACGCTGTGCGCCACGCTGATGAATCGCTGTCAGTGTGCGATTGCGGCTGCCCAGCACAGTGAATCTCCGCCGATAGCCATCGGAGAAGAGGCCAGTTTCTCGCTTTATATCGCGGGTGCCAGCTGGCTGTCAGGCGTTGAAACCACGCTGGACAGCAATGGCCTCGCGCCCCAGCTCGGGCGTTCGGTGCTGGCGTTGATCCGTGAGCAGTCGCAGCGTCTGCAGACGCAGGCCGATGAACTCGCCTCGATGCGCGCGTCACTGGATGAACGCAAAATTATCGATCAGGCGAAAAGCTGGTTGATGCAGCAGCACGGTTTCAGCGAGCAGGATGCGTGGCAGGCGCTGCGTAAGAGCGCCATGAACCAGAACAAACGGGTGCTGGAAATAGCCCTGGCGGTGCTGGCGGTTGCCGCCACGCTCAAGGCATAACTCGAAGGAGGTAGCTGCACAAACCCTGTGCGTAGAGTGCGTCAGCGCAGTGCAAAAACGACGCATCATCAGCGCATTTATAGCGCCAGCCTTGATAAAACGGCCTGATATTTTTGGCACAGGCTTTGCAATACCTTACAGACATTGCGCATTTGTTTCGCCAACGGCGGTGAAGCGAGTGCTTTGGATAAAGGCGTCCGGCCCCATGTTTTTGCGACATGCGGGAGGACGCCTTTTTTTATTCTTTTTTTCAGGATGCGCATGATGAGTAAAACGCGGTTCACATTGTCACGACGTCAATTTCTCCTGGGTAGCGCGGCGGTCGGTGGCAGCTATCTACTGCCGGGATTACGCAATGCGGTATGGGCTGCCGGTTCCGATGCGCCCGAAAAGAGCAACATTCGCGTCGGCTTTATTCCGCTCACCGACTGCGCGCCGGTGGTGATGGCGTCAGTAAAAGGCTTCGATAAAAAATACGGTCTGACGCTGCAACCGAGTAAAGAAGCCAGCTGGGCGGCGGTGCGCGACAAGCTCACCGCTGGCGAATTGGATGCCGCGCACGCGTTGTACGGCATGATTTATGGTCTGCAGTTGGGCATTGCCGGGCCTCAGCATGAGATGGCTAACCTGATGACGCTCAACAACAACGGGCAGGCCATCACCCTGGCGAATCAGCTTAAAGATCAGAAAGTTACTGATGCGGCCAGCCTGCAAAAATTAATCGCCAGCCAAGCCAAAGGCAGCTTTACCTTCGCGCATACCTTCCCAACCAGTACACACGCCATGTGGCTCTATTACTGGCTGGCCAACGCCGGTATCGACCCGTTTGAGGATGTGCGCACCGTGGTGGTCCCGCCACCGCAAATGGTGATGAACATGAAGATGGGCAATATGAGTGGCTTCTGCGTTGGCGAGCCGTGGAACCAGCGTGCTATCAGCGACAACATCGGTTTTACCGCCACCACCACACAGCAAATTTGGCCGGATCATCCGGAAAAAATTCTCGCCACGCGCGCCGCCTGGGTGCAAGAGAACCCCAATACCGCCCGTGCGCTGACCGCCGCAGTGCTGGAAGCCGCGCGCTGGATCGATGCCTCCGACGCTAACCGCAAAGAGACCGCGCAGGTGCTGGCCGGACGCGCGTGGATCAACACCAAAGTGGAAACGCTGGAAGGGCGCATGCTCGGTCAGTACGAAAATGGCCTCGGTCAGCGCTGGCAGGACGCGCACGGTATGCGCTTCTTCCGCGACGGTGAAGTGAGCTTCCCGTGGATTTCCGACGGCATGTGGTTCCTGACGCAGATGAAGCGCTGGGGCATGGTGCAAACCGCGCCTGATTATGCAGCAGTGGCGCGTCAGATCAACCGTATTGATATCTACAAACAGGCCGCCAGCGCGGTGGGCGGCATTAGCGTCCCAGCCGGCGAGATGCGCAGCAGCACACTGTTCGACGGCAAAGTATGGGACGGCAGCAATCCCGCCGCTTATGCCGACAGTTTTGCCCTTAAACGCCGTTAAGTGAGGTCATGATGAAATCTGAAGCACGCTCGCTCAATACCGCGCCGATCGCCGCGCCACCGGCGCAGGTGATTGCACTCAAGGTAACGCCCGCACCGCGTCGGGGTCAACGCTGGCTCCGTCCCCTGCTGCAGCGGCTAATCCCCGCCAGTTGCGGCCTGATTCTGCTGCTGTTTGTCTGGCAACTGGCTTCAATGTCCAGTAAAGGCTTCCCCACGCCATATGCCACCTGGCAAGCCGCCGTCACGCTGTTTGCCGATCCGTTTTACAACAACGGGCCTAACGATCAGGGCATCGGCTGGAACGTGGTCGCCTCGCTGCAGCGGGTGGCAATCGGCTTTGGTCTGGCGGCGCTGGTGGGCGTTCCCGCCGGATTCCTGATTGGCCGTTTTACCTTTATCGCGCACATGCTCAACCCGATCATCGCGTTGCTGCGTCCGGTCAGTCCACTTGCCTGGTTGCCGATTGGCCTGCTGCTGTTCCAGCGCGCTGAACCGGCATCAAGCTGGACCATTTTCATCTGCTCCATCTGGCCGATGGTGATCAACACCGCCGAAGGCGTACAGCGAATTCCGCAGGATTATCTCAATGTGGCGCGCGTGCTGCGGCTCAATGAGTGGACAGTGATGCGCCGCATTCTGTTCCCGGCGGTGCTGCCTGCAGTGTTAACCGGTATGCGTTTATCGATGGGCATCGCATGGCTGGTGATTGTCGCTGCGGAAATGCTAACCGGTGGGCTCGGTATCGGTTTCTGGATTTGGAACGAGTGGAACAACCTCAATGTGGAAAACATCCTGATTGCCATCGTGGTGATTGGCGTGGTCGGGTTACTGCTCGAACAGGCGCTGATGTTACTGGCACGCCGCTTTAGCTGGGAAAAATAAGGAGCCGATGATGAATCCAATTATTCGCGTACAGCAGGTCAGCCAGCGCTTCAATACCGCAGGCGGCGAGTTCCTCGCCCTCGATAACGTCAGTTTTGATATCCACGAAGGTGAAACCCTCAGCCTGATTGGTCACTCCGGCTGCGGAAAGTCCACGCTTCTCAATTTGATAGCCGGGCTGACGCAGCCGAGTAGCGGCGTGTTGCTGTGTGACAACCGCGAAATCAGCGGTCCCGGTCCGGAGCGTGCGGTGGTGTTCCAGAACCATTCGTTGCTGCCGTGGCTGACCGCCTACCAAAACGTGGAGCTGGCGGTGCAGCAAGTGTTCAAAGGAAAAATGAGCAAAAGAGAGATGAGCGAGTGGATCGAACACAACCTCAATCGCGTGCAGATGAGTCACGCGCTGCATAAGCGTCCGTCGGAGATCTCCGGCGGCATGAAGCAGCGTGTCGGGATTGCGCGTGCGCTGGCCATGCAGCCGCGTGTGCTGCTGCTGGATGAACCGTTCGGTGCGCTGGATGCGCTAACGCGCGCTCATCTGCAAGACAGCGTGATGCGCATCCAGCAGGAGCTCAATACCACCATTGTGCTGATTACGCACGATGTCGATGAGGCGGTGTTGCTGTCAGATCGCGTGTTGATGATGACCAACGGCCCCGCCGCGCAGGTCGGTGACATTCTCAACATCGACCTGCCGCGTCCACGTTCACGGGTAGCGTTAGCCGACGAGCCGCGCTATCACCAGCTGCGTCAGCGGATTCTGCATTTCCTGTATGAAAAGCAAACGGCTGTGGCGTAAGGGGACAACCATGGTGCAGCGACTGGTAGTGATCGGAAACGGCATGGCGGCGATGCGCATGGTGGAAACCTTGCTGCAACGTGCGCCGGGTCGCTACGCCATCACGGTGATTGGCCGTGAGCCGCACGGCAATTACAACCGGGTGCTGCTGTCGCCGGTGCTGGCGGGCGAAAAAGCCTTCGCTGACACGGTGATCCACGAACCCGCATGGTATGCGGCACATCAGGTGCAGTTGCTGATGGGGGAAGAGGCGCTGCAGGTGGATATCCCTACGCGCACAGTACTAACCGACCAGCGCACCCTGCACTGGGACAAGCTGGTGTTCGCCTGCGGTTCGAGGCCGCGCATGCCGGATCTGCCCGGCATCCATCGCCCACAGGTGCAGGGTTTCCGCACGGTGCGAGACGTGGAGGCCATGCTCGCGCAGCAAGGTCCGGTGGTGGTGCTGGGCGGCGGATTGATTGGCGTGGAAGCCGCAGCGGCGCTGCGTCAGCGTGGACGTGACGTCACGCTGCTGCATCATCGTCCGTGGCTGCTTGATCGCCAGCTGGATGCCAAAGCGGGTGCGCTGTTGCAGCAGCATCTGGCACAGCGCGGTATTCGCTGTCGGCTCGGCGTCACTTTGCAGGCCATTGACGCCGAAAGCGTCACGCTCGGCGATGGGGCGGTTATCGCAGCGGAACAGGTGGTGATCGCCATCGGCGTGCTGCCGGAGATCGCGCTGGCGCAGGCGGCGGGCGTGCCTTGCCAGCGCGGCATTCTGGTTAACCGTCAACTGCAAACCGCGCTTCCGCATGTGTATGCGCTGGGTGAGTGCTGCGAAATCAGCGGCGAAACCTTTGGCTTGATTGCGCCTTGTCTGACGCAGGCCGCCGTGCTGGCAGCACAACTGGCGGGTGAACCCGTGGCCGACTTTCACTATCAGGAAAACGGTACGCGGCTGAAAGTCAGCGGCATTGAGATGTTCAGTGCGGGCGATATCAGCGAAGGCGACGCCATCAGCAGCTTTGACCCGCTGCACCAGCACTATCGCCGACTGTTTTTGCGCAATGGCGCACTGCGCGGCGTGCTGCTGTTTGGCGACAGCCAGGCGGCAGGCACGCTGCTACCACAACTTCAACAGGCCGCGCAGGTGGGCATTAACGCACTGTTCGGTCTTGACGACAACACAACGCAGCCAAGCGCTGCAGGAAGCCAGATGATGAGCAAACCTCTTCTCGCCGTGGTTGGACATGGCATGGTCAGCCACCATTTTCTCGAACAGCTGGTGAGTCGTGAACTGCATCAGCACTATCACATCGTGGTATACGGCGATGAGCCGCAGATGGCCTACGATCGCGTGCATCTTACCGAATACTTCAACGGTAAAAGCGCGGACGATTTGTCACTGGTCTGCGATAACTTCTTTCAGCAACACGGCATCGAACTGCGCAGCGGTTGTGAAGTGGTGGCAATTGACAGTGCAAAACGCAGCCTGCGTGATGCCAGCGGCGCGGAATTGACCTGGGATAAACTGGTGCTGGCGACCGGCTCGGTGCCGTTTGTACCGCCGGTTCCCGGCCACGATCACGCGCGTTGTTTTGTATACCGCACACTGGCCGATCTGGATGCGATTGCTGACTGTGCCCGTAATGCGACGCGCGGGGTGGTGATTGGAGGCGGGCTGCTCGGACTGGAAGCCGCCAACGCATTGAAACAGCTCGGTCTGGAAACCCATGTGGTGGAGTTCGCGCCGCGTCTGATGGCGGTGCAATTGGATGACGGCGGCGCGCAGATGCTGCGCGGCAAAATCAGCGCGCTGGGCGTTCAAGTTCATACCAGCAAGCAAACTGAAGCGATTGAGAGTCTGCCGGATGGCAGCCTGCAGCTGCGTTTTGCCGATGGCAGCCTGCTGGCAACGGACCTGCTGGTATTTTCAGCGGGTATTCGTCCGCGTGATGCACTGGCGCGCGCCGCCGGTCTGCAACTGGGTGAACGCGGCGGCATTCTGATCAACGACGCTTGCGCCACCAGCGCCGCAGATGTCTATGCGATTGGTGAATGCGCGCTGTGGCAAGGGCAAATTTTCGGTTTGGTTGCGCCGGGATATCAAATGGCGCGCGTACTGGCGGCGCAGCTGGCGCAGGAAGAACTGGCGTTCAGCGGTGCCGACATGAGCACGAAACTGAAACTGCTCGGCGTGGAAGTGGCGTCATTTGGCGATGCGCACGGGCGCACCGCTGACAGCCAAAGTTATCAGTGGATCGATAATCCAAAGGGCATCTACAAAAAACTGGTGGTGTGCAAAGATCGCAAAACGCTGCTTGGCGGCGTGCTGGTGGGCGACAGCGCAGATTACGCCAGCCTGCTGCAGATGATGCTGAATCAGTTACCGTTACCAGAAGAGCCGGAAAGCCTGATTTTGCCCCAGTTAGCGGGTGCGCCGGCTAAAGCGCTGGGTGTCGCGGCGTTGCCAGACAGCGCGCAAATCTGCTCGTGCCATAACGTCAGCAAGGCGGACATTTGCGGGGCAGTGCAGGGCGGCTGCGGTGACATGGCGGCGATCAAAAGCTGCACCAAAGCGGCAACCGGCTGCGGTGGGTGTAGCGCATTAGTCAAACAGGTGATGGAGTTCCAGCTCGCCAGTCAGGGCGTGGAAGTGAAGAAGGATATCTGTGAACACTTTGCCTACTCGCGTCAAGAGCTGTATCACCTGATCCGCGTCGGCAACATCACCACCTTTGAGCAGCTATTGCAGCTCAACGGACGCGGACAGGGCTGTGAAGTGTGCAAGCCGCTGGTGGGATCATTGCTGGCATCATGCTGGAATGACTACTTACTGAAGCCCGAACATCTGCCGCTGCAGGATACCAACGATCGCTACTTCGCCAACATCCAGAAAGATGGCACCTATTCGGTGGTACCGCGTGTGCCAGCCGGTGAAATTACGCCGCAAGGGCTAATTGCGATTGGTGAAGTAGCCGCTCGTTACGATCTCTACACCAAAATCACCGGCGGTCAGCGCATCGATCTGTTCGGTGCGCGGCTCGATCAGTTACCGGATATCTGGGAACACTTAATCGCGGCGGGTTTTGAAACCGGTCACGCTTATGGCAAATCGCTGCGCACGGTAAAATCCTGCGTGGGGTCAACCTGGTGCCGTTACGGCGTGCAGGATTCTACCGCCTTCGCCATCGCATTAGAGAATCGCTACAAAGGGCTGCGCGCCCCGCACAAAATTAAAATGGCGGTTTCCGGCTGCACGCGTGAATGCGCTGAAGCGCAGAGCAAGGACATTGGCGTAATCGCCACGGAAAAAGGCTGGAACCTGTATGTCTGCGGCAACGGCGGGATGAAACCGCGTCATGCCGATTTGTTCGCCAGCGATCTCGATGATGAAACGCTGCTGCGCTACGTTGACCGCATCTTGATGTTCTATGTGCGCACCGCCGATCGTCTGCAGCGCACCAGCGTGTGGATGGATAACATGGAAGGCGGACTCGACTACCTGCGTCAGGTGGTGATCGAAGATTCACTCGGTATAGCCGTGCAACTGGAGCAGGAGATGCAGCGCGTGGTGGAGCGCTATCAGTGCGAATGGCACAGCACGCTGCAGGATCCTTCGCGTCGCGCCTTGTTTACCGCCACCGTCAACAGCGAGCAGCCTGACGAGACGCTCAACTATGTGCAGGTGCGCGGTCAGCGTCAGCCCGCGACGGCGGACAGCATTCCCGTTACCACGTTGCCGGCAGAACCCTGGAGTGCCATTTGCCTTGTCGACGCTATCCCGCCGTCTGCGGGCATGGGTGCGCGGTTAGGCGGTCAGCGTGTGGCCTTGTTCCGCTTGGGCGAGGCGATTTATGCGCTGGAAGATATTGAGCCCGGCACGCAAGCCAGCGTGCTGTCGCGTGGCATTCTCGGCGACGTAGCGGGCGAGCCGGTGGTGATATCACCGCTCTACAAGCAGCGCGTGCGGCTGCGCGACGGACAAAGTCTCGATAACGCCGAGCATCAGCTGCGCTGCTGGCCGGTGCGCGTGGAGGGCGGCAAAGTGTGGCTCGGGCATCAGCCGATTATTGCGCTGGCGGCGGCCTCATGAAAACCACCTGTCCGTACTGCGGCGTGGGCTGTGGCGTGGAGGTGAAAGCCCTCGATGCGCCGGTGAGCGGCGACCGCCAGCATCCGGCTAATTTCGGTCGGCTGTGCGTCAAAGGTTCAGCGCTGGGCGAGACCCTGATGCATGACGGTCGTTTGCTCTGGCCGCAGATTGATGGTCAGCGCGTCAGTATCGATGCCGCACTGGACCATGTGGCGGCGGGTTTCCGGCGCATCATCGATCAACATGGCCCGCAGGCGGTGGCCTTTTACGGCTCCGGTCAACTGCTAACGGAGGATTATTACACCGCCAATAAGCTGATGAAGGGCTTTATTGGCTCTGCCAACATCGATACCAATTCACGGCTGTGTATGGCTTCGGCGGTGGTGGGTTACAAACGCGCTTTCGGTGCCGATGCGGTGCCGTGCTGCTATGACGATCTTGAACAAGCCGATGTTGTGGTGTTAGTCGGCTCCAACGCGGCATGGGCGCATCCAGTGGCGTGGCAGCGGCTGGTGCAGGCCAAAGCCGAACGCCCTGAGATGCAGCTGGTGGTGATCGATCCGCGTCGTACTGCCAGCTGTGACCTTGCTGATGTTCATCTGGCGCTGCAACCGGGATCTGATAGCGCGCTGTTTGCCGGGCTGCTGAACTGGCTGGCGCACCATGAGGGTATCGATGCCAGTATGTTGCCGCATCTGGCCAATGTGGAAGCGACCTTAGCCGCCTGTGAGGCGTGGGATGTGGCGACGGTCGCCGCTGCCTGCCAGCTGAGTGAGCATGACATTGTGGCATTTTGGCAGCTGTTCGCAGCGCAGCCGCGCGTGCTGACGCTGTGGTGCATGGGCATCAATCAGTCACAAACCGGCAGCGATAACAACAACGCCATCCTCAATGCGCATCTGCTCAGCGGCAAAATCGGCCGTGCGGGCTGCGGACCGTTTTCGCTGACCGGACAGCCCAACGCCATGGGCGGCCGTGAAGTGGGCGGCTTAGCCAATCAGCTGGCGGCGCACATGGGCTTTAGCGCAGCAGAGGTTGATCGTGTTGCGCGCTTTTGGGGGAGCGATCGTGTTGCGCAGCAGCCGGGACTGACGGCAGTTTATCTGTTCAATGCCATCGAACGCGGCGACGTCAAGGCAGTGTGGATCATGGGTACCAATCCTGCCGTTTCGATGCCGGAAGGTAACCGCGTGGCACACGCGCTGGCGAAATGCGAGCTGGTGGTGGTGTCGGAAGTCAGCGCCCACAGCGACACGGCACAATTTGCTGATGTGCTACTGCCGGCGCAGGCATGGGGCGAGAAAAACGGCACCGTGACCAATTCGGAGCGGCGTATCTCACGCCAGCGCAGTTTTATTGCGCCAGCCGGTGAGGCCAAAGCGGATTGGTGGCTGCTGGCGCAGGTGGCGCAGCGACTCGGTTTTGGCGCGGCCTTTGCCTGGCAGCATCCAGGCGAGATTTTCGCCGAGCATGCCGCGCTGTCTGGTTTTGAGAATCGCGGCACGCGCGCCTTTGATATCAGCGCGCTGGCAACCATCACGCGTGAGCAATATGACCAGTTAGCCCCGGTGCAGTGGCCGATCACTGCCGCGTCACCCAACGGCACCGCGCGGCTGTTTGCCGATCGCCGCTTTTACCATGCCGATGGAAAAGCGCGTCTGCTGCCGCCCGCGATACCGGTTAAAACCCTCATGACCACTGATTATCCGCTGCTGATGAATACCGGCCGCATCCGAGATCAGTGGCACACCATGACGCGCACCGGCAACGTGCCGCGACTGATGCAGCATTACGATGAACCCTTTGTCGCGCTAAATCCGCTGGATGCGGCGGCGTACGGCTTGAGCCACGGCGATGTGACGCGCGTGCAGTCGGCGCTGGGCTGGTGCAGTGGACGCGTCACCCTCGACAGCGGCCTGCAGCGTGGGCAAATCTTTGTGCCGATGCACTGGACAAGACAGTTCAGCGGGCAGGCCAACGTCGATGGATTAGTCGCGGCCAGCTGTTGTCCCGATTCCGCTCAGCCAGCGTTAAAACAAACGGCGGTGCGCTTGCAACTACTGCGTCCAGCGTGGCAAGGCTGGCTGTGGCTGCCGGACATCATCACGCCGCCTGCACTACTCTACTGGTCGCGAGCCCCACAGCCCGGCGTGCAGCGCTATGTGCTGGCGGGCAGCGCTCATGCTGGCGAATGGCTGATGCAACTGCCGGGCATGTCCGCATTGCAATGGCAGCAGGCGCAGGCGGGACAGCAATTGCACTGGCTTGGCTGGCGCGAGGGCAAGTTGGCATGCGCCTTTTATGCCGCGCCCTGGCTACCAGACATCGATCACCCATTTATCGCGCGGGCCTTCAGCCAGCCGCCCGATTTGCCGCAGCAGCGACATGCGCTGTTGGGCGGGCGACCGGCGCAGGGCGGCAGCCACGGACGTACCCTTTGCAGCTGCTTTGGCGTCGGTGAAGTGGCGATTCGCCGGGCCATCGCTGAGGGCTGTGATTCCCCGGCAGCGCTCGGCGCGGTGTTGAAATGCGGCACCAACTGTGGCTCCTGTATCCCGGAGCTCAAACAACTGCTCTCATCTCTGCGCGTGGCGCAGTAACGGAAAACATCATGACGCAAGCCAGTGAATCCCTCGACAAGCTGTTTAATCCGCGTGACGGCGAACACGCGCAAGGTGGCGTCTGGCTGGTTGGGGCTGGGCCGGGAGACGTAGAACTGCTCACCTTAAAAGCATGGAGGCTGATCAACAGCGCCGACGTTGTGGTGTATGACCGGTTGGTGAGCGAGGCGATCATGGCGGAAGTGCCGCCGGAGACGCTGGCGATTGATGTCGGCAAGAAGCCCGGCAGCCACGGGTTAAAGCAGGCGCAAACTAATCAGCTGCTGGTGGATTTAGCCCGCAGCGGGCGGCAAGTGGTGCGGCTCAAAGGCGGCGATCCCTTTATTTTCGGGCGCGGCGGTGAAGAGATGCTCTATCTGCAACAGGCGGGAATAGCCTGCCAGATCGTGCCGGGTATTACCGCCGCCGCCGGATGCGCGGCAGCCAGCGGCATTCCGCTAACGCACCGTGATTGCGCACAGTCGCTGCGGTTAATTACCGGTCACGGCAAAAGCGGTGAACCGCAGCTGGATGATGCCAGCCTCGCCGCCAATAACCAGACGCTGGTGTTTTATATGGGGCTGAAGTGGAGCGCCAGCATCAGCGCACAGCTGCAGGCGCAGGGCCGCAACGCGCAGACGCCGGTGGCAATCATTGAGAATGGCACGCGTGCCGATCAGCGGGTGATGATCACTACGCTGGCTGAGCTGGCACACACTGTTGAGGTGCAACAAGCCCAATCGCCGGCGTTATTGTTGGTGGGTGACGTGGTGCACTTTTATCGCCAACCGGTCAGGATTAATGCACATTCGAGCAATGTAGCGGCGCCATTTATGGCGACCAATCAGCCCGAAATTTCACTTATGGCTAAATAAGCTCACATTTCCCCCCTTTAATCCGCGCTTTAGCCTGTCAGGGTTTTGGCATTCTATGCTCAGAATTCCTGCCAGCTGAGGTAAGTCGTGGCTGAAGAGAGTAACGAGGACAAAACAGAATCGCCCACGCCCCACCGACTTGAAAAAGCGCGTGAGGAGGGGCAGATTCCGCGTTCGCGCGAGCTGACTTCAGTGATGATGCTGTTGATTGGATTGCTGATCCTGTGGGTCGGCGGCAACAGCATGGCGGAGCGTCTGGCCAGCATGGTCGCCACCGGATTTCGTTTTGATCACGGCATGGTGAACGATGACAAAGTGATCATTGGTCATATTGGCAGCCTGATTAAGCAGGCGGTGATCGCGCTGCTGCCGCTGATGGGCGGCTTAGTGGTGGTGGCGATTGCCGGGCCGATGGCGCTGGGCGGCCTTAACTTCAGCGGCAAATCCATTAAGTTCGATCTCAAAAAGCTCAACCCGCTCACCGGTATCGGCCGCATGTTCTCCGGCCAAACCGCTGCGGAGCTGGTGAAATCGATCATGAAAGCGGTGCTGGTTGGGCTGGTGGCTGGCTGGTACATCTGGAGCCATTGGGAAGAGATGCTGCGTTTGATGAGCGAATCGCCGATCAACGCACTGCATCACGGTTTGTCGATGATTGCCGCCTGCTGCGGGCTGATCATGCTGGGCCTGTTCCCGATGGTGGGTTTTGATGTGTTCTGGCAGCTCTACAGCTACTTCAAAAAGCTGAAGATGACGCGCCAGGAGATCCGCGACGAACATAAACAAAACGAAGGCGACCCGCACGTTAAAGGGCGTATTCGCCAGGCGATGCGCGCGGCGGCACGCCGTCGCATGATGGCCGATGTACCGAAAGCCGACGTTATCGTCACTAACCCGACGCACTACTCGGTGGCGCTGAAGTATCAGGAAGGCAAGATGAGCGCGCCCAAAGTGGTGGCCAAAGGCGCGGGCGATATCGCCCTGAAGATTCGTGAGCTTGCCAAAGAGCACCGCATCCCTATTCTCGAAGCACCGCCGCTGGCACGTGCGTTGTATCGACACACCGAAATTGGTCAGTTCATCCCCGGCGCGCTGTATGGCGCGGTGGCAGAAGTGCTGGCCTGGGTTTGGCAGCTGCGACGCTGGAAGCGCGAAGGCGGCCTGATTCCAAACAAACCAAAAAACCTGCCGGTTCCGGCAGACATGGACTTTGCAGGAGAGAACACTAACGATGGCTAATTTAGCCGAGAAGCTGCGCTTACCGGGCAACTTTAAAGACACGCAATGGCAGGTGCTGGCAGGCCCGGTACTGATCATGTTGATCCTGTCGATGATGGTGCTGCCGTTACCCGCCTTCATTCTTGACCTGCTGTTCACCTTTAACATTGCACTGTCGATCATGGTGCTGCTGGTGGCGATGTTCACCCAGCGCACGCTGGAGTTCGCCGCATTTCCGACCATTCTGCTGTTCTCGACGCTGCTGCGTCTGGCGCTGAACGTTGCTTCAACCCGTATCATTCTGCTGGAGGGCCATACCGGCGCCGATGCCGCCGGACGCGTGGTGGAAGCCTTCGGTCACTTCCTCGTTGGCGGTAACTTCGCCATCGGTATCGTGGTGTTCATCATCCTCGTTATCATCAACTTCATGGTTATCACCAAGGGTGCGGGACGTATCGCCGAAGTCGGCGCGCGTTTTGTACTGGATGGGATGCCCGGTAAGCAGATGGCGATTGATGCTGACCTCAACGCTGGCTTGATTGGCGAACAGGAAGCCAAGCAACGCCGTACCGAAGTGACGCAGGAAGCCGATTTCTACGGCTCGATGGACGGTGCGAGTAAGTTCGTCCGTGGTGATGCCATCGCCGGCATCCTGATCATGGTGATCAACATCATCGGCGGCCTGTTGGTCGGCGTGGTGCAGCACGGCATGGATCTCGGTCACGCCGGTGAAACCTACACGCTGTTGACCATCGGTGACGGCCTGGTCGCACAGATTCCAGCGCTGGTGATCTCCACCGCTGCGGGTGTCATCGTAACGCGCGTGGGCACCGATCAGGACGTCGGCGAGCAGATGGTAACGCAGCTATTCAAGAACCCGCGCGTGCTGATGCTGAGCGGCGGTGTGATTGGTTTGCTCGGCCTGGTGCCGGGCATGCCGAACCTGGTGTTCCTGCTGTTTACCGCCGCGCTATTAGGACTTGCCTGGTGGTTACGCGGTCGCGAAATGCAACCGAAGAAACCGGCGGAAGCCTCCAGTCTGGTGAAAACCCAGGAGACGCCGGCCACGGTGGAAGCGTCGTGGACCGATGTGCAGCTGGAAGATTCGCTCGGTATGGAAGTGGGTTATCGCCTGATTCCGATGGTCGATCACCTGCAAAACGGCGAACTTTTAGGGCGTATCCGCAGTATTCGTAAGAAGGTGGCACAAGAGGTGGGCTTTCTGCCGCCGGTGGTGCATATCCGTGACAACATGGAGCTGCCACCCGCGCGTTACCGCATCCTGATGAAAGGCGTAGAAATTGGCAGCGGCGACGCTTATCCGGGCCGCTGGATGGCGATCAACCCTGGCACGGCTGCTGGTTCGCTGCCGGGCGAGCCAACCGTCGATCCGGCCTTTGGTCTGGCGGCGATCTGGATCGACAGCGCCCTGAAAGAGCAGGCGCAGATTCAGGGCTTTACCGTGGTGGAAGCCAGCACCGTGGTGGCGACGCACCTCAATCACCTGATTGGCCAATACGCCAGCGAGCTGTTTGGCCGTCAGGAAGCGCAGCAGCTGTTGGATCGCGTCACGCAAGAGATGCCGAAGCTGACCGAAGATCTGGTGCCGGGTGTCATCACGCTGACTACGCTGCACAAAGTGCTGCAAAACCTGCTGACCGAGCGCGTCTCGATTCGCGATATGCGCACCATTATTGAAACGCTGGCGGAACATGCGCCGGTGCAGAACGATCCGCAAGAGCTCACCAGCGTTGTGCGTGTGGCGCTGGGACGGGCGATTACCCAACAGTGGTTCCCGGGCAACGGCGAAGTGCAGGTGATCGGCCTCGATGCCACGCTGGAACGCCTGCTGCTGCAGGCGCTGCAAGGTGGCGGTGGACTCGAGCCAGGTCTGGCAGATCGCTTACTGGTGCAGGCGCAAGGCGCACTGCAGCAGCAAGAGATGGCAGGCGCGCCGCCGGTGCTGCTGGTCAATCATCCGCTGCGTGCGTTGCTGGCACGCTTCCTGCGGCGCAATCTGCCGCAGCTGATTGTGCTGTCGAATATGGAGCTGACCGACAACCGTCAAATCCGCATGACCGCCACCATTGGAGGCAAGTAATGCGTCGCTGGTGCTGGGCAGTAATGATGATGCCGTTGATGGCGCTGCCGCTGGCTGTTGATGCGTCCAGCGGTGCCTGGACAGCCAACGCCAGCGGCCCAAGCCTTGGCGTGCGCGGTAACTGGCTGATGACGCCTGCGCTGCGTGCGCCTTCCAGCGCGCCGGGCAATATTTCGCTGGTGTACTGGCGTTATCAGCTGAGCCGTCCTGCGCCCTCGGGTTTGGTGGTGCGCTTGTGTGCGGGCGATCGTTGTGTCGAGATTGAAGGCGCCAGCGGCAGTACGCGCGGCTTAGCCAACGTGGCGGCGGAAGAGACGCTGCATCTGGCATTTGGCTTTCAGGGGAAGGGCGCATTGCCGCCCGGCTTACGCGTGGTGAGCAGTGAAGTGACGGTGAATTATCAGTAACGCGTGCTACCTCGGCGACGCGCCCTGCGCCGCCGAGTGAAGTAATTAAGGCTTATCTCCCTGACCGTAAATCGGGGGTGAAGCCAGTTTTGCATCCTCTCTTAACCCTTTTACCTGCTTCGCATCCACTTTGGCCGCCGCCGGATTACCAAACTGCTGGGTAACAAAGTTACTGACATCCGCCACCTGCTGGTCACTCAGCTCAGGCGCAAAAGGCGGCATAAAGACTTCGCCCTCGCGCATATGGCGATGTACACCGTTGAGGACCACCGATACCACGTTCAGCGCATCTGCCGCGCCGGTGCTGGTGTGATGGAACAGTGACGGATAGGCATGGAAACCGCTGCCCGATCCCGCACCTTCCGCGCCGTGACAGCTGGCACAGTTACCGGCAAACACCACCGCGCCGGGCTGAGCATTGCGGGTCGCATCATCGGCGCCGCGCAGTGCAATCAGCGCGGTGGAAGGTTGTCCCCAGCTGTCGCGCGCGCGGGTTTGCTGCGCGTCCGGCTGCGGCTTAACGCTGCGCAGATAGGTGGCGATGTCCTGCAGATCACTCTCGGGCAGATATTGCAGGCTGTGCTCAATCGCTTCGGCCATCGGCCCGGAGGCGCTGGCTTTGTTGGCGACAAAGCCGGTTTTCAGGTAGGTCACCAGCTGCTGCTGGCTCCAGTCACCGATGCCTGCCTGCTTATCGGGTGTGATGTTGTACGCCATCCAGCCGCCGAGATCGCCGCCGGCCAATGCTTTATCGTTGTCCATGCCCATGGTCAGATTACGCGGCGTATGGCAGGTGCCGCAGTGCGCCAGCGCTTCAACCAGATAGCGGCCGTTATTCCACTGCGCGCTCTGCTGCGTATCGTTCTGCAATTCGCCTTTATCGAAGTTAAACCACTTCCAGAAGCGCATGCCCCAGCGTTGGTTGAATGGGAACGGCAGGTCGGTTTGCGGTGAAGCCTGATGCACCGGCGGCATCGACATGAGATAGGCTTTGATTGCCAGCACATCGTCGCGCTTCATTTTGGTAAAGGAGTCATACGGCATCGCCGGATAGAGCTGCTCGCCATTTTTGCCAATGCCGTCGCGCACCGCAGCAACGAACTGATCGTCACTCCAGCTGCCGATACCGTACTGCTTATCGGAGGAGATATTGCTGCCCCAGATCTGGCCGAAAGGTGTACTGACCGCAAAGCCGCCGCCAAACAGCGGGCCGTTGGTGGCGGTATGACAGGCGGTACAGTCACCGGCGCGCGCCAGATATTCGCCGCGCTTAATTTGAGCGGCATTGTCTGCCGCCTGCGCCACGGCGCACTGCATCAGAACCACCGCGATAGCGGCCTGAATCAATACAGGTTTCATCGGGTGCTCCTTACAAGCTTGCCAGAACGCTATCGGCCATACGCAGCGCCAGCGCGGTTCCGGTCAGCGTTGAGTTGACCGTCGAGGCCGACGGCATAATACCGGTACCGGCGATAAACAGGTTCAGGTGATCGTGGGTGCGACAGTGACCATCCACCACCGAATCCTGCGGATTGCTGCCCATGATCATGGTACCGGTGATATGTTGGTTGTTGTCGTAGACGCCGCGTTTGCTGTAGACCGCCTCGGTGCCGCCCATCTCTTTCACCATGCGCTGGAAGTCGATCATCGACTGGTCATAGCCGCGATGCACATATTCCGGGAAGCGGTAGTAAACCTCGAGGCGGGGAATGCCCCAGGCATCCTTCTCGGTTTTGCTCAGCGTGACGCGGTTCTGCGGCTCCGGCAGCATCTCCAGCAGACACTTGAGCTGAACAAAACGCTCGGCCTGGAAGGCCAGCTTGTCGTTAAGCGCCTTGCCGTAATAGCCCTGACGCACCAGACGTTCGGTGAGATAACGCACCGGCGAGGTGTTGGCGAGGTCGATACGCAGCGCCGAGCGCTCACCACGGAAATCGCCGTCGCGCATATTGTTGATGCTGCCAGGACGCATCGGCCCACGGCCAAACCACACCGGCTCATCGGCGTAGAACTCTACCGACGATCCTGGATGATCCATCAGATTGCGGCCCACCATGCCGGAACTGTTGGCGATGCCGTTCGGGTAGCGATCGCTGGTGGAGAGCAGCAGGATTTTCGGGCTTTCGATGCCGTTGGCGGTCAGGACAAACTGTTTGCCAGTGACGCGATGGCGCGCTTTGTTCTGATCGAGATAGTGCACCGCCTGAATGGTGCCTTTGTCGTCAGCCTCAATGCGGAACACCACCGCATTAGTGACGATTTTGACACCGGCATCCAGCGCCTTACGCGCGGCGATGCCGCCGTGGTACTGCGCATCGATCGGGCAAACCGGCATGCAGTTGTTGTTGCCGCAGCAGGCCGGGCGACCGTCATAGGCGATGCTGTTACGCGCCTGCGGACCAATGCCCACCTCATAACCCAGCGGACCGAGTCGCTGCTTCAAACGATCGAAGCCATACGGCAGCGGAATGCCCGGCAACGGATAAGGGCGCGAACGCGGCGAAGCCAGATCGCTGTCACCGGACACGCCCATCTGGTATTCGGCGTCGCAGTAATAGGGTTCCAGCTCGTCATAGCTGATCGGCCAGTCGCGGCCAATGCCGTACAGCGACTGAATGCGCATATCGTTCGGCAACAGGCGGAACGCCTGTCCAGCCCAGTGCCATGTGGTGCCGCCGGTGCCGCGCAGATATTGGGCGCGATAGGGATCCGGGCCTTTCTGGATCAGGTAATTGTTATCGCTGGGAATGAATTTTGGCTGCGGTGCCCACGGCTGCGGCGGATACGGTTCGGTGAAGTCACCCTTAAACGGCGAGTTGCGGAAATACTCCACCGCCTGATCGCGCTTAATCTCCGGGCCGGACTCCAGCATCAATACCGAAGCGCCGGCTTTGGCCATCTTCAGCGCCGCCAGTGAACCGGCAATGCCGGCGCCAATCACCACCACGTCGGCGCTTAATGAATCAGACATGTGCTCTCCTTGCAGGCGGCTGCGTCCAGAAGTTAGGTTGCCCCGGCGCGTAGCTCGGTGGTAACAGGGAATCACGCACCAGCTGATAGCTGACGATATTCTCAAAAGCGATACATTGCGGGCGCGGCAGCGGGCCGACAACGCCGAGATACCAGCCGGAAACCAGCGCCTGATAAAGATCGTCGAGGGCTTTGGGTTGGGTACTCAGCAGCGTCAGCAGGCTGCTGCCGTTGGCGGCAGGTTGCTGCTGCAGTAGCGCGCTGAGCGTATCAAGCAGGCTGTCCAGCTGCGGGAAATGCGCGTGCAGCCAGCTGTAGAGGCGCTGCGCCAGCAGGGCATCCGGCTGGTCCAGTCCGGTTAATCGGACGGAAATCGCCGTAAAACTGGCGGACGGTGCCACTGCGGCGGCCAGCGGTGGCGAGGCGAAAGCCAGGCTGCCGGAGAGCGCCTGCGTCAGGACGCCAGCCACCAACAGGCCCGCCGTGCCGGTCAGCAACCGGCGGCGTGAAAGAGTCATCATGGAAATCCCCGAAAGTTATTTCAGCGCCTGAGCGGCAGCCTCTGAAGCCTGATTATCCAGATCCTGTTTGGGGGTGCTGACGCCAACCGCGCCGACCACTTCATTCCGCAGCGTGAGCGGGAAACCGCCGCCGAGCGCCACCGCGTGCGGGATGGCGAGAACCGTGGTTTCGCCGCTCTGCAGACGCTGCATAAATTTCAGGGAAGGGGCGTGATACAGCGCCGAGGTACGCGCTTTACCAATGGCGGCATCGACGCAGCCCGGCGATGCGCCGTCAAGGCGCTGGAAGGCCAGCAGCGTACCGCTGGCATCAACCACCGCTACACAGCCGGTGCTGTGCTGCGCGCTGATGCTGTTTTTGACACTGGTCATCACCTGGTTGGTGTGGCTGGCGTCCAGCGCGGCGGCGCTGGCCTG
Organism: Kluyvera sp. 1366; assembly: GCF_054823405.1. Classification (NCBI taxonomy): domain Bacteria; kingdom Pseudomonadati; phylum Pseudomonadota; class Gammaproteobacteria; order Enterobacterales; family Enterobacteriaceae; genus Kluyvera; species Kluyvera sp. 1366. The sequence continues at coordinate 488,523 of NZ_JBTRDW010000002.1, read as the reverse complement.
GCCAATACCCGCTGCCAGCAGCAGGGAAAGGGCGACAGATGCTCTAATCTTCATGTTTTGCTTCCGATAGTTATTGTTTTAAAACCTGCTTCTCGTCTCGCTTACGCTACGCTGTAGCAAAAATGTAAACAATTGCCGATAAACAAAACGCATACCTCTATGCGTATAACTCATTGAGGTGGATAGATCTTATCCAGCGTCTGTTGCCAGACGAACGGCGTGAGTTGTTGATAGCGCAGGGAGCGGGCGTTTAACGCATCAATCAGCCCTTGCTGCGTGGCAACAATCGCTGCGCTCATGGCGGCCGGTACCTTGACGTCCTGCAGCGTTTTCACCACTTCCTGCATCTCTTCGGCGCGTCGCTGGCCGTGCTCCGCCACGCGGCTAATCAGGTAGTGCGGCAGCTGATCGTTCCAGCCCAGCGACGGGAAACTGGCGTGCAGCGAGTCGAGCACCGCTTGCTCTACGCCATACTGGCGCGCCGCGCTCAGGCATTCGGTGGTCAGCGCCTCGAGGCCTTTGATCATCACGCTGCGGCACATCTTAATCGCTGAAGCTTCACCCACTTCGCCACCCAGCAGGCGGCTGTGGAGGCCCAGCTGTTGCAGCAGCGGCTGCACCTGTGCAGCCTGAGCGCCACCAATCAGCAGCGGCGTGGCCAGCCGCTTTGGCGGCACCGGCGCCATCACCGCCACGTCGATATAGCTGGCACCCGCAGCGTGAATCACTTCAGCCGCGGCGCGTTTGGTGTGCGGTGCCACCGAGTTGAGATCGAGAAAGTGCTGCCCGGCCTGTAACCGCGCTGCCGCCTGCTGCGCCACGTTGAGAGCCTGCGACGCGGTAACGGTGGAGAACACCAGCGCGGCGTCCTGTAATGCATCCGCCAGCGAAGCGGCCAGCCGCACGCCGCTCTGCTGCGCTTTTTGCTGCAGCGCGGGCAGGGTTTCTGCCGCGAGGGCTTTGCGATCCCACACCGTCACCGCATTGCCCTGTGCCTGTAAATCATGGGCGAGAATGCCGCCCGCTTCGCCAAAACCGATAAAGGTGATGTTCATCAATTACTCCTTGCTGAAGGACCAGACCGCCGCCGGAATCATGACTTCACCGGCGAAAATGGCACGCGCGGTGCGCAACAGACCGCAGCCCGCCAGCGGGTTATCGCCTTCGCGCTGCAGCAGCACGCTAAATTCACCGCTGGGATGTTCCACGCTCAGGCTCTGTTGAGGTTGCTGGCTGGTGCGTGCCAGTCCGTCCGCGACGCTGCCGGGGATCAGGCAGGCGCTGGCGACACTCACCGCACCAAGCACGCCAATTGAGGCGTGGCAGCGGTGCGGAATAAAGGTGCGTGAGCTGATGGCGCCGCCGTGACGCGCTTCGGCCAGCAGCGTGACTTTGGGCACCGTACGCTGGCTGACATCTCCTAAATTCATCCGCGGCCCGGCCTGCAGGCGGATCGACTCCAGCCGCTGCTTGAGCTCGCTGTCGTTATCTAACGCGTCGCGGCTTTCATAGCCGCTGCGATTGACATCCGCTGCACGCACCAGCACCACCGGCATGCCGTTGTCGATGCAGGTGACGTCGATGCCATCAAAACGATCGCGCGGCTGACCGGTTGGCAACAGCGCGCCACAGCTCGATCCGGCAATATCTTTGAAGGTGAGGGCGATTTCGCCTGCGCTGCCCGGTACGCCATCAATGCGTAAGTCGCCGTCATAGTCGACTTCACCGTCGGGCGTGGCGAACGCCGCCTCGGCAATCTGCCCGGTGTTCTGCATGAAAATGCGCACACGGGTGCGTTCGCTGCCTGCCTTGACCAGCCCGCGTTCCACGGCGAAAGGCCCGACGGCGGCGAGGATATTGCCGCAGTTTTGCCCGTAATCGACGCGGGCTTGATCGACGTTGACCTGGGCAAACAGGTAATCGACATCGGCATCGTCACGGTGTGAAGCGCTGACGATCGCCACTTTGCTGGTGAGCGGATCGGCCCCGCCGAGGCCGTCAATTTGACGGATATCGGGCGAACCCATCACCGCCAGCAGTACCCGATCGCGGGCCGCCGGTTCGGCTGGCAGATCCTGTGCCAGAAAGCAGGCGGCTTTGGAGGTGCCGCCGCGCATCAGTAAGCAGGGAATGCGACGCTGGCGCATGGTTTACTCCTCCAGTTGATCGAGCGTGTCGAGATAGCGCAGTCCTTTTTCCGCCAGGCGCGGGCGCATCTGATAGATATCCAGGCCCAGCTCACCGGCCGCTAAACGCAGGCGTTTGCTCTCTTCCAGCTCTTCACGCTGACGCGCTTTGGCTGCTACGCTGGCAGCTTCATCGCGTGCCACCACCACCACGCCGTCATCATCAGCCACGATAACGTCACCCGGCCAGATCAGCTGCCCGGCACATACCAGCGGCACATTCACCGAGCCGAGCGTCTCTTTCACCGTGCCCTGCGCATATACCGCACGCGACCAGACGGCAAAGCCCATCTCACGCAACGTGCGGCTATCGCGCACACCGACATCCGCCACCAGTCCGCGCACGCCGCGCGCCTGCAGCGAGGTCGCCAGCAGATCGCCGAAGAAGCCGTCGCTGCACGGCGAGGTTGGCGCAACCACCAGCACATCGCCCGGCTGACAGAGCTCCACCGCGACGTGAAACATCCAGTTATCGCCCGGCGCCACCAGTACGGTGACCGCGCTGCCCGCGATGGCACAATCCTGCTGAATCGGGCGAAGGGCGGGATCGAGCAAGCCTTTGCGCCCCTGCGCTTCATGCACGGTGGCGACGCCAAAGCGCGCCAGCGCGTCGATATCGGTGGCTGCCGCACGCGGGATGTGGCGCACCGCGACGCCTTTTTTCGCGATGATGCTCATGCCAGATCCTCCGTGACGCGCGGGAAGATGCTCTGATAACCTTCGCCATAAATGATCTCGCGGCGGGTGGTAATGCCGACGTTACGCTTAGCCTGCACGCCGCGCTGCTGCGCCACGCGCGTGTAGTATTCCCACAGATGTTCCTGCCCGGCCATGCACTGAATCGCCTGATATTTTTTGTCCCACACTGAGGTGATATCCAGCAGCACATCCGGCTTCCAGTTGCACTGTTCAGGCTGGTGCGGTTCGAAGCAGTACACCGGCGGCGCACCGACGATTTTTTCGCCCGGACGGTAGCCTTCGGCCTGGGCGATAATGCGCGCCTCCTGCGCCAGATGCGTGGCCAGCGGGTGATCGTAGTTGTAGGGATCCTGCAAGGAATGGGTCAGAACAAAGTGCGGCTGCACCCGGCGATAAACGTCCGCGAGGCGGAACAGGGTTTCTTTATCGGCACGCAGCGGATAATCACCGAGATCAAAAAATTCGATGCTGGCACCGAGGATCTCGGCGGCGGCCTGCGCCTCGCTGCGGCGGGCGGCTTTGACTTTCGCCTCGCTCATTTCCCCCTTGCGCCACAGCTTGGCCGATTCGCCGCGCTCACCAAATGAGAGGCAGACAACGTGAACGTCATAGCCCTGCGCATGGTGCAGCGCGATGGCACCGCCGGCGCGCCAGACGAAATCTGCTGAGTGAGCGCTGACCACCAGCGCGGTTTTTTTTGGGGTGTTGTTAGTCATGGCATACTCCTCCGCTGTTTTTTTCCATGCTGTCACTGCCCACCTGGCGGCGATAATTCATTTCATTGCAGCGGGTATGCGTTTTATTTATATTGCGACATCGAACGGTGGTGAAAACAGGCAGGGAAAGATGGCGGAAAAGGGCACGCAGGAGCTGACAAATCTGATGCAAATCAGGGCATTTAGTCAGGTGGTAGCACAAGGCAGTGTCTCACGGGCAGCGGATGAATTATTTCGCACCCAGTCGGCCATTACCCGCGCTATTCGCGACCTGGAACTCACGTTAGGCGTCACGCTATTTGAACGTCACGCCGGCGGCATGATGCTGACTGACTTCGGTAAATGTGTGCTGCCGCGTGCGCTGCGGGCGATTGAGGAACTGCATCAGGTGCCGCAGCGGCTGGCTAAATTGCAGGGACGCGGTGCGCAGCGTAGCGATGCGGAACCGCTGTGGCTGTTTAACGTGCGTCGGCTGCAAATTTTTATCACCCTGTGTCAGACGCGGCATATGCAGACGGTGGCGGCACGTCTCGGACTGAGCCAGCCGGCGGTGAGCGCCGCGCTGCGCGTGCTGGAAAACGGCGCGGGCATCGCGCTGCTGGAGCGCACGCCGCACGGCATGATGCCTTCGCTGGCCGGACGTGAAATCGAAGCCAACGTGCGGCGTGCGCTCAATGAACTGCGCCACATTCCGGCCGACATCGCTGCCCGCAGCGGGATACTCGAGGGAACGGTGCGCGTAGGCGCATTGCCGCTGGGACGCACGCGTATCCTGCCGCAGGCGATCGTGATGCTGACGGCGCGCTATCCGGGCGTACGCGTGGTCACCAGTGAAAGCGCCTTTGGCGTGCTGGCCTCGGAAATGCGCTCGGGCGATATCGATTTTATTTTTGGCGCGCTGCGCCGCGATGAAGATGCGCTGGACGTCACGCGCGAGACGCTGTTCTCCGAACGCATGGTGCTGCTGGCGCGTCACGATCATCCGCTGGTAGGACGTGAGCTCTCTACCGATGATCTGCGCGCGGCGCGTTGGGTGCTGCCGCGTTCGGCCACGCCAGCGCGTTATCTACTGAATAACAGTTTTCAGGCGATGGGCATTCCGGCACCCGATCCGGTGGTGGAGACCGGCGATCTGGCGTTGGTGCGCGGCTTGCTGATGCAGTCGGATATGCTGGCGGCGGTCTCCGCGCACCAGCTGGAAGTGGAACTGGCGTCCGGCGCGCTGGTGGCGTTGCCGGTGCCTTTGCCGGATACCGATCGCGCTATTGGGCTGACGGTGCGTGCGGGCTGTCTGCACTCACCGGCAGCGGATGCGTTGATCCGCTGCCTGCGTGAAGTGTGCGGACAGGACCAATAATCAACCTGCGCGCGCCGCTTCCATCAACGCATAGCGGTAACCGCGAATGCCGTAGCCGCAGATCACGCCTTGTGCGACGTCGGAAAGATAGGAGTGATGACGGAACGGCTCACGCTTGTGCACGTTGGTGATGTGCACTTCCCACAGCGGCAACCCCACGCCGGTGACCGCATCGCGGATCGCCACCGAGGTGTGCGTCCACGCTGCCGGGTTGATCACCAGCGCCTGCGCTTCGAGACGCGCCTGCTGAATCCACTCAATCATTTCCCCTTCGTGGTTGGTCTGGCGAAACTCAATCGTCACGCCCAGCTCTTCCGCCGTTGCGCGGCACAGCGCTTCGACGCTTTGCAGTGTGTCGGAACCGTAAGTTTCTGGCTCGCGGGTGCCCAGTAGATTGAGGTTCGGGCCGTTCAGTACATAGATGGTTCTCATCGTGACTCCTGTAATTCAGTAAAACCAAAGAGCCGCTGTGGCGTGTGCCAAAGCACCTGACGGCGGCTCTTTTCATCGGGGATCAGCTGTTCGATCAGCAGCAGTTGCGTGCCCATATCCATGCGTTCACTGGCGCGCAGGAAAGGCCAGTCCGATCCCCACATGCAGTTTTCCGCGCCGAAAGCGTCCAGCAATGCCAGCAAATAGGGATGTCCATCGCTGAAGGGATAGGGCTGCCGGGAGAATTTCGCCAGCCCGGAGAGCTTGACGCTGGTGCGCTGCTGGCCGGCCAGCGACAGCAGCGCCTGAAAGGCTGGTTGTGCTACGCCCGCGCTGACGTCAGGCCGACCGGAGTGATCGATCAGCAAACGCGTGCGGGTGCGTGACAGCAGCGGCATCAGCGCCAGTAGCTGATCGTTTTGCACCTGAATCTGGGCAAAGAGATCCAACTCCGCCAGCCTGCCCATCAGGGCATCAAGCTGGAGAAACGGCTCGGTGCCCAGCATCGCCACGTTAAGCGCAATGCCGACGATGCCTTGATCTTTCAGGCTGGCGAGCGTGTCGCTCTCCACGTCACGCGGCGTGACGGCAATCCCTTTAAAACGTCCTGCACCGCGCTTGATGGTATCCAGCAGGCAGCGGTTATCGGTGTTATAGCCCGACGTCGGGCCGACAATCAGCGAGTGGCGGATGTTGTACGCCTGCATCACAGCACGATAGTAATCCGGCGTCGCCAGCTCGTGTCCGTCCGGGTTATAGGCGCTTTCGGGCGCCCAGGGAAAGTGTACTGGATCAAAAACGTGGTGATGGCAGTCGATGACCGGTTGCGTAAACATCAGTCTGCTTTCCCCGCCACCGAATAGAGCACCTGCTGATTGCGCGTCTGCTGGAACTGTTCCAGCGTTTCACCCCGCATCGCTGAGTAGATATGCAGGTTAGAGACACCCACCACCGCACCCAGTTTTTCCAGCAGGAAGAAGCTGACGCCGTAATGGATCATGCCGCGCCAGTCGAGCTGGGTAATCAGCGTTTGCTCTTCAGCGCTCAGTCCGGCTTCCTGATACAGCGCCTGCGGAGCTTCGCGGAATCGCTTACGCCATTCTGGCTGAATCATGCGGTGCAGGAAGCGGTTGATGCGCAGCGCTTTCAGGCTGCGCGCCTGGGTGAACGGATAGGTGCCGGGCAGTTTTTCCACGCCGCTGAGCTGCAGGTTGATCTTATCGCGCTGACGCTGGTGCACATCGACCGGCGCTTCGCGTGACTGATTTTCAAGGATCAGCGTGGCGATCCCGGTCATCGAAGGCAGATAGTAATCCTGATGCAGTTTCTCGACGTTGGCCGACAGCGCACCGCGCATAATCAGCCACATAATCACTTCCGCACCTTCCAGGCCGCCGAGCGTGGCGTATTCAGCCAGCGTTATTTCGGTCAGGCGCTCAGGATCGTTGATCAACAGATCGATAAACTGCGCATCCCATTCGGGATTGTTGAAGCCGCAGCGCTCGCCGTGTACCTGATGTGAAACGCCGCCGGTCGCGACCACCGCGACTTTAAGATCCTCCGGGAAACTTTCTACCGCGCGCTTCAGCGCCTGGCCGAGCTTATAGCAGCGACGCGCCGTCGGGATCGGGAACTGCAACACGCCGACCGCCAGCGGAACCACCTGCATCGGCCAGCCGCCTTGCCAGGGTGCCAGCGCCGACAGCGGCGAAAACAGGCCGTGATCCAGCGCTTTGTCCTGGAAGAATGACATATCGAACTCATCCGCCATCAGGCTGGCACCAATGTGCTGTGACAGCGCTGCATGGCCTTTTACCGGCGGCAGATCGCGCGGGCCGCCGCCTTCATCCGCAACGGCATATTCGTCATCAATGCCCAGCACAAACGCCGAGTAGTGATCAAAAAAGAAGGAGGTGACGTGATCGTTAAACACATACAGCAGCACATCCGGTTTTTTCTCCTCCAGCCAGCGCTGCATCGGGGCAAAGCCATCGAAAATCGGGGCCCATGCGCCTTCCTGCTGCTTGTTGTGATCGACCGCAAAGCCAATGGTGGGAGTATGCGAAACCGCTAAACCGCCTATGATTTTAGCCATAATTTTTTGACCTCTACTTCATCGATTATTGAGGGTACGCGACAGGGACGGCAGGTCGTTAAGGTCGATGCCTTTAACCTGACGGGCCACCTGTGCAGGGTGATGTCGGGTGATGGAAAGTGCCGCCAAAACTGCCGGGAGCGACAAAACGATAAAAATGGCTGTTTGCCCAGGAAACACGCCGAGCAGCACGCCGCCCAGCGACGAGCTGATAATGGCGCCGCTGCGACCAATGCCGTGCATCCAGCACACGCCGGTGGCGCGCATTTCGGTGGGATAAAAGGCCGGGGAGAAGGCCTGCAATCCGGTTTGCGCACCGTTGATGCAGACGCCAGCGAAGAACACCAGCAGCGCCAGCACATTCGGGCCAAAGCTCCAGATGCCCTGCGACACCAGGCAGAAGCTGCCCAGCAGATAGAACAGGGCGATCACATATTTCGCTTTGAAACGGTCCATCAGCCCACCAACCATTAAGCCGCCAAAGGTGCCGCCCAGCTGGAATAAGCCCGCCACAATCGCCGCACGCTCCAGCGTCACGCCGCCAGAACGCAGGATGGTTGGCAGCCAGCCGTTAAGCAGGTAGATGACAAACAGCCCCATGAAGTAGGTGAGCCATAACACCACCGTGCCGCCTGCATAGCCGCGGCTGAACAGCTGCAGCACCTGCGCTTTTTTCGGGATGATTGGCGCATTGAGTACAAAGGCGGTGCCAGCGGAGAATTCGCCGCCCAGACGTTTGAGCACGGCGGCAATCTTGTCGCGACTGACTTTGCGCACCACCATATACATCGCCGATTCCGGCAGCAGCCACAGCAGCAGCGGCAACATCAGCAGCGGCAGCAAGCCCCCTAAACCCAACACCGCTTGCCAGCCAAAGTGTGGCAGCATGCCGGCGGCAATGAATCCGCCCAACCCGGAACCGATATTAAATCCGCTGTACATCACGGTGATCATCAGGCTGCGACGGCGTTCCGGCATATATTCCGATACCAGCGTGACGCAGTTGGGCATCACCGCACCGAGACCGAGACCGGTGAGAAAACGTAACACACCCATTTCCAGCGGCGTGCGCGCGAAGGCGCTCATCAGGCTGAAGCAGGCGAAGACGGCAATCGACAGCAGCAGCACGCGTTTGCGGCCAAATTTGTCGGACCATGGACCGGCAATCAGCGCGCCAATCGCCACGCCAAACATCGCGGCACCGAGAATCGGCCCCATTTCTGCATGGCTTATGCCCCAGTCTTCAATCAACGCGGGCGCAATGAAACCCATCGCTGCCGCATCGTAGCCATCAAACATGATGATGATGAAACACAGGCTGAGGGTCAGCCACTGGTATCCGGTGATCGGGCGGGCGTCGATCCAGCCTTTTACATCGATAATGTCGTGATTGCTCATAGGATACGCTCTGATTTTTTTATTAATAACGTTATCGGGTTGAGATTTTATTCTGCCCTGACATTGGCCGGGGGCATCACTTTAACCCGATTGCAGGGGATGAGTTTTATAGTTTTTAGCTGTTAAAACAGCTTGTTGCATGTTTTTGTGTTCTTGCTTCCATAACCAAATTAGGGATGGCGTGCGAGTTTGTCTGCCATAAAATGGTTATGAAGGTATGAGTTTTGTTTATTTGGTGAGCTGTGTCGGAAAAATGAGAAGGCGTATCGAGGCTGAGGAATGGCGGGTATTGGGCACGGCAACAGCGCTATTCAGAGCGGGCTGAAGAGCAGAATTTTGTCAGAGGGGGAAAAAGGGGGAAAGCAAGCGGAGAGCCGTTTGCGGCGCTCTCCGCCAGAGGTATTACATGCGTTCGACGGTTTTAATGCCCAGCGTATCCAGACCTTGCTTCAGCGTTTTCGCGGTTAACGCGGCCAGCTGCAGGCGGCTCTGACGAATGTTCTCGTCCTCGGCGGAGAGAATTGGGCAGTTTTCGTAGAAGCCAGAGAACTGACCGGCCAGATCGTACAGATAAGCACACATCACATGTGGCGTACCGTCGCGCGCGACCTGCGTTATCACTTCTTCGAACTGCAGCAGACGCGTAGCCAACTGCGCTTCACGCTCTTCAGTCAGCACGATGTCACCGCTCAGGCTATCGGCATCAATGCCGGCTTTACGGAACACCGACAGCACGCGCGTGTAGGCATATTGCATGTAAGGCGCCGTGTTGCCTTCGAAGGCCAGCATGTTGTCCCAGTCGAAGATGTAATCGGTGGTGCGGCTTTTTGACAGGTCAGCGTATTTCACTGCGCCGATGCCGACCACTTCCGACAGATCTTTCAGCTCCTGCGCGGACATCTCTGGATTCTTTTCGCTGACCAACGCATGCGCGCGTTCAACCGCTTCATCCAGCAAATCGGCGAGACGAATAGTGCCGCCGCTGCGGGTTTTAAATGGACGACCATCTTTACCCAGCATCATGCCGAAGGCGTGATGCTCAAGCGGTACCGATTCCGGCACGTAACCGGCTTTACGCACGATGGTCCACGCCTGCTGCAGATGCTGGTGCTGACGGGAATCGATGTAATAGAGCACGCGATCGGCATGCAGGGTTTCGAAACGGTATTTGGCGCAGGCGATGTCGGTGGTGGTGTAGAGATAGCCGCCATCTTTCTTCTGAATGATCACGCCCATCGGTTCGCCTTCCTTGTTTTTGAACTCATCAAGGAAAACTACCGTGGCGCCTTCGCTGGTCACCGCCAGGCCTTTTTCGCGCAGATCGGCGACGATGCCCGGCAGCATGTCGTTGTACAGGCTTTCACCCATCACATCTTTGCGCGTCAGCGTCACGTTAAGGCGGTCATACACCTGCTGGTTCTGGCTCATGGTGATATCAACCAGCTTCTTCCACATGCTGCGGCAATATTCGTCGCCACCCTGCAGCTTCACCACGTAATTACGCGCGCGCTCGGCGAAGGCTTCGTCGGCATCGTAGGTCACTTTGGCTTCGCGGTAGAAAGCTTCCAGGTCAGCCAGTGCGATCTCTTCGTGATGTTCGTTCTGCTGCTTTTCCAGATAGGCAATCAGCATACCGAACTGCGTGCCCCAGTCGCCGACGTGGTTGGCGCGGATCACGTTATGGCCAAGGAACTCCAGCGTACGCACTGCGGCATCACCAATGATGGTGGAACGGACGTGACCGACGTGCATCTGCTTCGCTACGTTAGGCGCGGAGTAATCCACCACGACAGTTTGTGGCGCAACCGCACTCACGCCAAGACGCGGCAGCTGCAGCGCCTGCGCGGTTTGCGCCGCCAGCCATGCACGATCGAGGAAGATATTGATAAAGCCGGGACCGGCGATTTCGACTTTGCTGGCGATGCCGTTAAGATCCAGATGCTGGATCACCTGCTCAGCCAGTTGTCGCGGTGCCTGACCGAGCTTTTTCGCTACGGCCATCATGCCGTTTGCCTGGTAATCACCGAACTGTACCTTCGCAGACTGGCGAACCTGAGGTTCGCAATCGGCAGGCGCACCCGCCGCAATCATTGCCTGACTGACTTTGTCGGAAAGAAGAGCCTGAATATTCACCGCGTTACCTTCATATGCTGAAAAGGCCCGCCTGTAGGCGGCGAGCCGATGTCGTCATCCCGCAACTGCGCGGCGGGACGGAAAAATAAGAGGGGAAGTATACGTGAAATGTTAAAGTGAGTCAGCTATTCGGTATCTGATGACAGGCAACATCGGGCCCCCAGCGCCGATTAACGGCGCCGCGGGTGACGACGAGGATTTTTAACGCTTTTGTCTTCACGCACCTTCCAATGGCGGGAAATTGCAAATCCCATTAATGCAATCAGGACTGCGACAACAATGAGCATAGACATAAGGCCGTTCCTTGTAGTTGTGAAACCCAAATTTATAAGAAAGGGTTTCAAGCTGCAATTGTTTGCAATTTAAATAAGATTTATCTCATTGTATTAACTATCATCATTAAAAACATATATTTAGCCTACTTTCATAAAGTAACTGCTGGACCTGATTAGGTGATAAATCTGAAATGAATGGTCTATTTATGCGGTTTTTAGCCTTTTTGGCGCCTAAATCGGATGAATCCGACAATTTTGTCAAGCGGAATCAACGGTTAGCAAATTTCATATTGATTAGTAAACCTGAACTGAATTAGAGGTAAGGCATGATGCAGACCCACTTTCCTGTGGAATTGGATGATTTAAAACAAGACATGGCGCGTTTTGAGCAGTCGCTGATGAATTTTTCTGAACGTTTAGGCATTAACCTGGCTGAACATGAAGCCGATCACGTCGCGGTGCGCTGCCACCAGTTTGCAACGGCAGAACGCTGGAAATCTGGCTTATTGCAGATCGGCACACAGTTTTCCGAGGCAATGATCAATGGTCGCCCGATTTGCCTGTTCAAACTGCATCAGCCACTGAACCTGGCGGGCTGGCAAATTGATGTGATTGAACTGCCGTGGCCAGGCGAAAAGCTGTATCGCCACGAAGGGTGGGAACATGTAGAGATTGTACTGCGTGGAGAACCGGAAACGCTGGGCATGCGGGCGATGGCGCTGCTTTCTGATCATGCGCTGACACAGCCGGGCATCTCGTTTAAAACCAGCGCGCCCAAAGGCGAGAACGAGCGGTTGCCCAATCCGACGCTGGCGGTGACGGACGGGCAAACCACCATTAAGTTTCATCCATGGCGACTGGAAGAGATTGTCGCCAGTGAGCAGGCTTAACGCCGCGCCGCGACCGCTTTTTGCAAACGCGTGACCGCCTGTTCCAGCGTGGCGCGCGTACAGCCAAAGTTGAAGCGCACGAAATTATCATCGCCAAAATCGTGGCCCGGTGAAAAACCGAGGCCGTGCTGCTCGAAATACGCCATCGGATTGGCAACATCCAGTCTGCTGGCGTCGATCCACCCCAAATAGGTCGCTTCCGGCGCGGCCATCTGCAATTCTGGCAGTGCATTCACCTGCGCCACCAGCCAGTCGCGATTGGCGCGCAGATAATCCAGCTGCGCTGCCAGCCATGCATCGCCATCGCGCCACGCCGCTTCGGCTGCTACCAACGCCAGAATATCCACGCCAGGCACGATGCCTTCACGCACGCGTTTGAACCGCGCACGCAACTCCGGATTGGGAATGATCGCCAGCGACGCGCCCAATCCGGCAATATTGAAGGTTTTCGATGGCGACAGCAGCGTGATGCTGCGCTGTGCGGCATCTTCACTTAACGTAGCAAAGGGAATGTGCTGTGCGCCGGGTGACAGCAATAAATCGCAGTGGATTTCATCGGAGCAGACGATCAAATCATGCTGCTGCGCAAACGCCAGCTGCGCTTCCAGCTCGTCACGACGATAAACCGTGCCGCCCGGATTCTGCGGATTACACAGCATCAGCAGGCGTTCATTGCCCTGCATCGCGCTATTATCCAGATTCATAACCCAGCGATCGTCTTGTAAACGCAGCGGTAAATTTACCTGTGCGCGGTTGGCCAGCTTTGCTGCACCGCGAAACGGCGGATAGATCGGCGTCGGGGAAACGGTGGATTCGCCAAACTCCGTGAATGCGCGGACCGAAAGATTCAAACCGCACACCACGCCGGGCAATAACACAATCCAGTCCGGCTCAATCTGCCAGTTGTAGCGCTGCGCTAAACGCGAAAGGGTGATATCAATCAATCCGGTTGGCGTTGCGCCATAGCCAAAAACACCGTGCTCAGCGCGCTGTTTAATGGCCTCAATCACACTCGGCGGCGAACGAAAATCGCTGTCTGCGACCCAGAGCGGCAGCACATCGCGATCACCATATTTGTGCCATTTCAAACTATCGCTGTGACGACGGTCTATCCATTGATTAAAATCGAATGCCATAGTGCGAGTTCCACGTAAACTGTCCAATTAAGTAGACTAACGGAAGCATTCATCCCGAGCCAGAAGTCATGAGAAGGAGCATGGTATGACGAAACTGGAAATTTGTTGCTACGGCATCGACTGCGCAATGACTGCGCAGCTGTCCGGTGCCGATCGCGTGGAGCTGTGCAGTGCACCGCGCGAAGGTGGGTTGACGCCTTCAGCCGGCGTGCTGGAAGCGGCACGACGTGAAATTTCGATCCCGGTACATCCTATCGTCCGTCCGCGCGGCGGCGATTTTTGCTACACCCACTTTGAGTTTGAGTCGATGAAATCGGACGTTGCGCTAATGCGTGAACTCGGTTTTCCCGGCTTAGTGATTGGCATGCTGGATGAAGATGCGCATGTCGATATTGCTCGTATGCAGCAGATTATGAAGCTGTGTGACGGCATGGACGTCACCTTCCATCGCGCCTTTGATTTATGCCACAGCCCGAAACGCTCACTTGAGGTGCTGGCTGATTTAGGCATCGCGCGGATCCTGACGTCTGGTCAGCAGCAGAGTGCCGAAGCAGGAATTGCATTATTAAGGGAACTAAATGAATACAGCACAGGTCCAATTATTATGGCCGGTGCGGGCGTACGTTTGAGCAACATCCAGAAGTTCATCGACAGTGGATTGCAGGAAGTCCACAGCTCCGCCAGCCGTTTAGTCGCTTCGCCGATGCGCTACCGTAAAGCCGGTGTTTCCATGTGCTCCGAAGCGGAAACCGATGAATTCAGTCGCTATTGCGTTGATGGTGATGTGGTTGAAGCCATGAAAAGCATGACGCAGTTGAGCGCCGTCCGGGTAGCCTGAATTCACCCCGATTTTGCCGCGCAGCACGCCAGCTCAAATGACGTGATGTTTGCAAGTACCAACCCCAGTTCTTCTAACTGGGGTTCTTTTTATCTGCAATTCCCGCGGAGATAGCGTGATCGCGTAAATGATGCTTTGATTACTCTATGGCTTCGTACGGATAACCTTCATGAAATCCATCCCTTATACCGTTTTAATGCTGCTACTCCCGTACTGCGGCGTCGCGCTGGCGGTCAGCACCGCGTGTCCGCCGATGAGCAAAAACATCACCAGCAGCAACAACTGGATCATGCTGGGCGGCGATGCCAAAGGCGCGGTGCGTCAGGTGGTGGCGGGCGAATTTGGCAAAGATGTGAACTCGCAAAAGCGCGTACTCGGCCAGTTTGATCAGTGCGGCGATTTGATGGTGGCCGATATCTCCTACGACAAAAATGAAGGCAATGTTCTATTGACGATGGAACAGCATATCGCCCGCGTTCAACGCGGCTGGGTGGCGGAATATGCCTACATGGTTAAAGTGATCAAAGCTGGGCAAGAGGAGGTGGTCGACAACCGCCAGGGCACCATCAGCTGGCAAATCGGCCAGCATGGCAACATCATCAGCTCATCCGATAAATTCACCAGCATGGGCAAAGATGGCTTTACCGATACCACTTATCGCTATGACAAACAGTTCAGAGTGGAAAAAAGCGTGGCGCGCGGCAGCGATAATATGACCAACGGCGAAAGCAGCTGGCGCTGGAATCCACAAGGATTGGTAACCTTATCCACCAGCGCGCGCAGCAAAGATACTTATAGCTATGATAACCAGTGGCGGGAACTGCGTTTGAACAGCACCGCGACCACGCCAGTCAGCACGCTGCGCTCGGTGGATGAGTGTCAGCTGTGGGATGAAGTGGGCAACTGCACGCTCAGTTATCTGCATGAAACCGAAGTGTTCGCCAAAGGCACCATTGAACGCCATCTCAGCTCCGCTTATAAATACCAATACTGGAACGCACCCAACGAAACCGCCGCACAAGATTAAAGCAAAACGAACAAAACCCACAAAACCCACAAAACCCACATAAAGGCTGGAAACAAGGGCCGCGAAGTAAAGCTTCCGCCGCATGGATGCGGCGGCAGAGTCCACAGGGAAGTGTCCACGACGCCTTTACGCAGCGGCCCTTGTTTTCAGCCTGAAACGCACCGGAGCAATTGAGAACATCGCATGACACTAATTTTATCTTTCCTCTTCGCCATCACCATCCTCACACTCACGCCCGGTTTTGATACTGCATTAGTGTTGCGTTCCGCCGCCGCGCAAGGCTGGAAACGTGCCTGGGCTACGGCATTTGGCGTTACGCTGGGTTGTCTGGTGTGGGGCGTTGCGGTGGGTTTAGGCTTGGGCGCGCTGCTGCTGGCCTCGGAAATGGCGTATAACCTGCTGAAATGGATCGGTGCGGCCTATCTGCTCTATCTCGGTGTCAAATTACTCATCAACCCACGCACCCAAGCGGAAGAAGGGCAGCACGCGCAGAGTAAAGAGCAAAGTTATGTTGCCTGCTTCACGCGCGGACTCTTTGGTAACCTGTTAAATCCTAAAGTCGGCGTATTCTACGTTACCTTTCTGCCGCAGTTTATTCCGGCGGGCGCGTCGGTGCCGCTGTGGTGTACGCTGATGGCGCTCACGCACATGGTGATTGGTTTGGTGTGGAATGCGGTGCTAATTGGCAGCAGCCAATACTTTGCGGCGCATCTGCGTCGCCCAGCGGTGCTGAAAGTGATGGATCGCCTGACGGGCTGCGTGTTTATTGGCTTCGCCGCGAAGCTGGCGCTATCGCGGCGTTAAACATTACGGCTTGCGCGCGACTAGCACGGCGCGCAGCGGGGCGGGATAACCTTCCACGGTTTTGGTGCTGTCGTTAGGATCAAGAAACTCAGCCAGCGACTCGCTGGTCATCCAGCTGGTGCGACGCTGCTCTTCCACGGACGTCACCGCGTAATCCGCGATGCGCACATCGACAAATCCGCACTTCTCCAGCCAGCTCTTGAGCGCTGCGGCAGAAGGGATAAAGTAGACGTTACGCATCTGCGCGTAACGCTCACCCGGCACCAACACCGCGTTTTCATCACCTTCAATCACCAGCGTCTCCAGCACCAGCTCGCCGTCACTGACTAACTGATTTTTCAGCTGCATCAAGTGGTCGAGCGGCGAACGGCGGTGATAAAGCACGCCCATGGAAAACACGGTATCAAACGCTTGTAACGCCGGCAGTTGCTCAATGCCCAGCGGCAGCAAATGCGCCCGACGATCGTCACCCAACAGCTTACGCACCGCTTCGAACTGACACAAAAACAGCTGCATTGGATCGATGCCGACCACCAGCTTCGCGCCCGCGCCAATCATGCGCCACATGTGATAGCCGCTACCGCAGCCGACATCCAGCACCGTGCGATGCTGCAACGGCGAAATGTGCGGCAACACGCGATCCCATTTCCAGTCGGAACGCCATTCGGTATCGATCTCGGTACCGTACAGCGAATAAGGACCTTTGCGCCACGGCATCAAATTGCGTAACAGATTCTCAATGCCCAGACGCTGACGATTGGTCAGATCCTCAACATCGGCGCTCACGCTATGCAACAAATCCAGCTTCTGCGGCGTCAGCAGCGGCAGATAATCAACTGACTTCTCCCAGTCGCGGAACTTACCGTGCAAATTTTCACGCTGCCAGGCGGCGACTTGCGCCGGTAACACTTCCAGCCAACTGGCGAGCGGGCCGGTGGCAATCTGCTGATAAAAACGGCCAAACTCAATCATTTCAACGCCACCAACGAACCAAAGTTAAAGCACTGGAACCACAACTCCGCATGTTTGAAACCGGCGGTTTTCAGGCGCGCTTTGTGCGCTTCAACGCTATCGGTCAGCATCACGTTCTCCAGCATGCTGCGTTTCTGGCTGATCTCCAGCTCGCTGTAACCGTTAGCGCGTTTGAAATCGTGATGCATGTTAAACAGCAAGTCGCCGACATCGGCATCTTCAAAACTGAACTTCTCCGACAACACCAGCGCGCCGCCCGGATTTAATCCGTCAACAATCTTCTTCAGCAGTTCGAGGCGTGCCGGTGGCTCAAGGAATTGCAGGGTAAAGTTCAGCACCACCAATGAGGCGTTCTCAATGTGGATGTCCTGAATATCTGCTTCGATCACCTGCACCGGCGTATCCGCGCGGAAGGCGTCGATATGGCGACGGCAGCGCTCCACCATCGCCGGTGAATTATCCACGGCAATAATCTGGCAGCCCGGCACATGAATATTGCGGCGCACCGACAGCGTGGCGGCACCCAGTGAACAGCCGAGATCGTAAACCTGGCTATTCGGCTGAACGAAGCGTTCCGCCAGCATGCCAATCATCGAAATGATGTTGGAATAACCCGGCACCGAGCGCTGAATCATATCGGGAAAAACTTCAGCTACGCGCTCGTCAAAGGTCCAGTCGCCCAGCTTATCGATGGGCGCGGAAAATAGCGTATCGCGATCAGACATAATGAAAAGGTCCGGAGAGAAAACGGAAAGGGCGCTATTTTGGCAGAAACGCGGGCAGGCTGCACCCTTTGCGTTGCGTCTAGAACAGGCTCGATTGCTGCGGCCAGTCGGGCAGATCGCGTAAGGTTGGTTCCAGCTGCTGCAACTGTGGCCACAACGCCTGAAGCAGCGGAAACACCTCGCCCATATCCGGCGTATGGATAAACAGCAGCGGATCGCTATCACGCTGCCACGCTTGCAGCTTGCTGTGCCATGGCTGAAACAGCGGCACGCTCTCCGCCACGCTATCACTGCCAATGAAACGCACCATCGGTTGCGCACCGGTACGCACCACATGCAGCGGTACACGCGGCTTTTGCGATCGGGCGTGCACCGCTGCGGCCGACTGTGAGGTGGAGGCATGCACCGGACGACTATCCAGCATCACCCGATTAATTTGACGCTCCAGCAAACCGCGATTCAGCGCGCGTTCAGCATCTCCTTTGGCGAAAAATGCCTGATGCCGCACCTCGACGCCATAGCGGAAATTGCGCGGCAAACTATCGAGAAAAGACCACAAATCGCCGAGCTGAGCCGGTGAAAACGCCGCCGGCAGCTGCAGCCAGTATTGACCGATGCGCGTGCTGAGCGGATCGAACAGGCGGAAAAACTCATTCAGCAACCCATCACAGTCGCGCAGCGCCGCTTTATGGCTGATGCTTTCGGGAAACTTGAAGCAGAAACGGAAATCGTCGTGCGTCATGTCGCGCCAGCGCAGCACCACTTCCGGCTTTGGCAGCGCATACAATGTGGTATTGCCTTCCACACAACCAAACAGCTGCGCGTAGTCGGCTAAGGTCTCAATACCGAACTGTTTCCATTGCGGGTGCTGCCATTGCGGTAATCCAAGACGAAGTGTCAACGCGAACTCCTGAATCCTTTAGGGCGGGAAAGGGCGGCTTAATGTAACCTGTTTTGATGTCGGCAGGAAAAACAGCGCGATAAAGCATAATGTTTTGTCCGCTTTGATCGGGCTCCACTTATCCTGCCTGGGTTTTTCCATTATAATAGCCGCCTTTTTTGCGACAGCATCTCAGAAGGTTACGCGGCCTGATGCTGTCTGGCAGCAGCGGCGAAGTTAAAAGGATACGTTATGCGTACAGAATATTGCGGACAGCTCAATCTGTCTCACGTGGGTCAGCAAGTCACTCTCTGCGGCTGGGTAAATCGCCGTCGCGATCTGGGTAGCCTGATTTTTATCGATATGCGTGACCGTGAAGGTATCGCGCAGGTGTTCTTTGATGCCGATCGTCAGGACGCTTTCCAGCTGGCATCTGAGCTGCGTAACGAATTCTGTATCCAGATCACCGGCACCGTGCGTGCACGTGACGAAAAGAACAAAAACAGCGATATGGCGACCGGCGAAGTGGAAGTGTTTGCCCACGAGCTGAATATCATCAACCGCGCTGAACCGCTGCCGCTGGACTCTAACCAGGTCAACAGCGAAGAAGCGCGCCTGACCTATCGTTACCTGGACCTGCGTCGTCCGGAAATGGCGCAGCGTTTGAAAACCCGCGCTAAAATTACCAGCTTCGTGCGTCGCTTTATGGACGACCAGGGTTTCCTCGATATCGAAACGCCGATGCTGACCAAAGCCACGCCTGAAGGCGCGCGTGACTATCTGGTGCCAAGCCGCGTGCATAAAGGCAAGTTCTACGCGCTGCCGCAGTCGCCACAGCTGTTCAAACAGCTGCTGATGATGTCGGGTTTTGACCGCTACTATCAGATCGTTAAGTGTTTCCGTGACGAAGATCTGCGTGCCGATCGTCAGCCAGAATTCACCCAGATCGACGTGGAGACCTCTTTCATGACCGCAGAGCAGGTGCGTGAAAAGATGGAACGTCTGATTCGTGAATTGTGGATCGATATCAAAGGCGTGGATCTCGGTGACTTCCCGCAGATGACTTTTGCGGAAGCGATGAACCGTTACGGCTCAGATAAGCCAGACCTGCGTAACCCAATGGAGCTGGTCGACGTTGCCGATCTGCTGAAAAACGTAGAATTCCAGGTGTTTGCTGGCCCAGCCAATGATGCCAAAGGCCGCGTGGCTGCCCTGCGCGTACCGGGCGGTGCAGCGCTGACGCGTAAGCAAATTGATGAGTATGGCGAATTTGTCAAAATCTATGGCGCCAAAGGTTTGGCGTGGATGAAGATCAACGAACGCGCGAAAGGCTTCGAAGGCGTACAGAGCCCGGTTGCCAAGTTCCTCAGCGCAGAAATCGTTGAAGACATTCTCAACCGTACTGGCGCCCAAGATGGCGACCTGATCTTCTTCGGTGCGGACCGCGCCAAAGTGGTGGCGGATGCGCTGGGTGCGCTGCGTCTGAAAGTGGGTCGCGATCTGCAGATTACTGATGACAAAGCCTGGGCGCCGCTGTGGGTGATCGACTTCCCAATGTTTGAGGAAGATGAAGAGGGCGGCCTGGCAGCGATGCACCATCCGTTCACGTCGCCGAAAGACTTGAGCGCGGAACAGCTGGCAACCGATCCGGTACTAGCGGTAGCGAATGCCTACGATATGGTGATTAACGGCTACGAAGTGGGTGGCGGTTCCGTACGTATTCATAATGGTAAAATGCAGCAGACGGTATTCAGCATCCTCGGCATTACCGAAGAAGAGCAGCGTGAGAAGTTTGGCTTCCTGCTCGACGCACTGAAATACGGTACGCCGCCGCACGCCGGCCTGGCGTTCGGCCTGGATCGTCTGACCATGCTGTTGACCGGCACCGATAACATCCGTGATGTGATCGCGTTCCCGAAAACGACCGCCGCCGCATGCATGATGACCGAAGCCCCAAGCGAAGCGAATCCCGCTGCGTTGCTGGACCTCGGCATTTTGGTGGCACCGAAGAAAGAAAAAACAGAGAACAAATAATGGGCTTTAAACATCCGGTTTCGGTGCTGGTGGTGATTTTTGCCCGCGATACCGGCCGGGTGTTAATGCTGCAGCGACGTGATGACGACAGCTTCTGGCAATCGGTCACTGGCAGCCTGGAAGCGGGCGAAACCCCGCGCCAGGCAGCTCAGCGCGAAGTGTTAGAAGAACTCGCCATCGATATTGCGCACGAAAAGCTAGTGCTGGACGATTGCCACAAGCAAATCGAGTTTGAGATCTTCCCGCACTATCGTCATCGTTACGCACCGGGCACCACGCACAATCGCGAACACTGGTTCAGGTTGGCTATACCCGCAGAACGCGACCTGCTGCTCACCGAGCATCTCGCCGCGCGCTGGCTCGAACCCGCCGCTGCTGCTGCCCTCACCAAGTCCTGGAGTAACCGCCAGGCGATTGAAGAATTTATCTGAATGCTTGCCGCCGCGCGTTTTTCCGGTGGCGAATGCATTAAGTTTTATGAATCTGGTGAGTTTTCAATGAACGCACCGAACAATATCGAACAGTCAGGCGTAATCGGCGCCGCGAGGTTGTTCACCGCCAGCGCACAGCAACCGGAGCGTACTTATGTACGTGAGGATTGCGAGCACTGCCGGGGGACAAGATCGCAAGTAAGATAGCCTGCACCCAGTAAAAGATCGGAGAATATGTAAGATGGCTGGACACAGTAAATGGGCGAATACTAAGCATCGTAAAGCTGCTCAGGACGCTAAGCGCGGTAAAATCTTCACCAAAATCATTCGTGAGCTGGTCACCGCCGCGAAACTGGGCGGTGGCGATGCGGGTTCTAATCCACGTCTGCGCGCAGCTATGGACAAAGCGCTGTCTAACAACATGACGCGCGACACCATGAACCGTGCCATCGCACGCGGCGTGGGCGGTGAAGATGATTCCAACATGGAAACCATCATTTATGAAGGTTACGGCCCGGGCGGCTCAGCAGTGATGATTGAGTGCCTGAGCGACAACCGCAACCGTACCGTGGGCGAAGTGCGTCATGCCTTCACCAAAACCGGCGGCAACCTCGGTACCGACGGTTCGGTTTCTTACCTGTTCAGCAAGAAGGGCGTAATCTCCTTCGCGCCAGGTCAGGACGAAGATGCGGTGATGGAAGCGGCGCTGGAAGCAGGTGCAGAAGACGTTGTGGCCTATGACGACGGCGCGATTGATGTCTTTACCGCGTGGGAAGAGATGGGTGCGGTGCGTGATGCGCTGGAAGCGGGCGGTCTGAAAGCCGACTCGGCTGAAGTCTCGATGATCCCTTCCACTAAAGCCGAAATGGATGCCGAAACCGCGCCGAAACTGCTGCGCCTGATCGACATGCTGGAAGACTGTGACGACGTGCAGGAAGTTTACCATAACGGTGAAATCTCTGATGAGATCGCAGAAACGCTGTAATGGCGTTGCTTAAAACCCCACTCACCGGAGACGCGCCGTGGCGATAATTCTCGGGATCGATCCCGGCTCGCGCGTCACCGGTTACGGTGTTATTCGCCAAACCGGCCGCCAGCTTACCTATTTGGGCAGCGGCTGTATCCGCACCAGCGTCACCGATCTGCCGACGCGCCTCAAACTGATCTACGCGGGCGTCAGCGAAATTATCACCCAGTTCTCACCCGACTATTTCGCCATCGAGCAGGTATTTATGGCCAAGAATGCGGACTCAGCGCTGAAGCTGGGCCAGGCGCGCGGTGCGGCGATTGTCGCGGCGGTGAATCATGATTTGCCGGTGTTTGAATATGCGGCGCGCCAGGTGAAGCAAACCGTTACCGGTACCGGCGGCGCAGAGAAAAGTCAGGTGCAGCATATGGTACGAACCTTGCTAAAACTGCCAGCCAATCCGCAGGCGGATGCCGCCGATGCGCTGGCCATCGCCATTACGCATTGCCATATGAGCCAAAACGCGGCGCGTATCAGCGATACGAAACTGGTGATGACGCGCGGACGTATGCGATCGGGTTAGCGGAAACGAAACGCAGTATGAGGCTGGATATTCATCCAGCCTTTTTTATGGTATATAAACAGGCTTACTTATCAGATTAAGGAATTGCTCAGGTGATTGGTCGTTTACGAGGCAACATTCTGGAAAAACAGCCGCCGCTGGTGTTGATTGAGGCGCACGGTGTCGGTTATGAAGTGCACATGCCAATGACCTGCTTTTACGAGCTGCCGGAGATCAATCAGGAAGCGATTATCTTTACGCAGTTTGTGGTACGCGAAGATGCGCAACTGCTGTTCGGTTTCAATAACAAGCAGGAACGCACGCTGTTCCGCGAGCTGGTGAAGGTGAATGGCGTTGGGCCAAAACTGGCGCTGGCAATTCTGTCTGGCATGTCAGCCCAGCAGTTCGTGACCGCCGTTGAGCGACAAGAGATTGCCTCGCTGATCAAACTGCCGGGCGTGGGTAAAAAAACCGCCGAGCGTTTGATTGTGGAGATGAAAGACCGCTTTATCGGCATGCACGGCGATCTGTTTGGTGGTGATTCAACCTTTACGTTGACCACGCCATCCGCTGCACAAGACAATAACGATGCTGAAGCCGAAGCGGTTTCAGCGCTGGTGGCTCTGGGCTATAAACCGCAGGAAGCCAGCCGTATGATCAGCAAAGTCGGTAAACCGGATGCGGATTGCGAAACCCTGATTCGTGAAGCCCTGCGCGCAGCTATTTGAGGTAAAGCATGATTGAAGCCGATCGTCTGGTCTCGGGCAGTTCCTTTAATGAAGAAGAAACGCTCGACCGTGCCATTCGTCCCAAGCTGCTCACGGAATATGTTGGCCAGCCGCAGGTGCGCGAGCAAATGGAGATTTTCATCCAGGCTGCGAAACTGCGTGGCGATGCACTCGATCATCTGCTGATTTTCGGCCCGCCGGGACTGGGTAAAACCACGCTGGCTAACATCGTCGCTAACGAAATGGGTGTCAATCTGCGCACCACGTCCGGCCCGGTGCTGGAAAAAGCCGGCGATCTGGCGGCGATGCTCACTAACCTCGAACCGCATGATGTGCTGTTTATTGATGAGATCCATCGACTGTCGCCAGTGGTGGAAGAAGTGCTGTATCCAGCGATGGAAGATTATCAGCTGGATATCATGATTGGTGAAGGTCCGGCAGCGCGTTCGATTAAGCTCGAT
This sequence comes from Kluyvera sp. 1366, assembly GCF_054823405.1. NCBI lineage: Bacteria > Pseudomonadati > Pseudomonadota > Gammaproteobacteria > Enterobacterales > Enterobacteriaceae > Kluyvera > Kluyvera sp. 1366. The sequence goes on along the minus strand of NZ_JBTRDW010000002.1, from coordinate 464,777 downwards.
CTGCCGCCGTTTACCCTGATTGGTGCCACGACGCGCGCCGGTTCTTTAACTTCGCCGCTGCGCGACCGTTTCGGCATCGTGCAGCGCCTTGAGTTCTATAACGTGCCCGATCTGCAGCATATCGTGGGTCGTAGCGCGGCCTGTCTTGGCCTGGCGCTGAGCGAAGAGGGCGCGCTGGAGATAGCGCGTCGTGCACGCGGAACGCCGCGTATCGCTAACCGCCTGCTGCGCCGCGTGCGTGACTTTGCGGAAGTGCGCGCCAACGGCAATCTGAGCGGCGAAGTATCAGCCAGCGCGCTAGATATGCTTAACGTCGACAGTCAGGGTTTTGATTATATGGACCGCAAACTGCTGCTGGCGATTATCGATAAGTTCTCGGGTGGTCCGGTTGGCTTAGATAACCTGGCAGCGGCGATTGGCGAAGAGCGGGAAACTATTGAGGATGTGATTGAACCCTTCCTGATCCAGCAAGGATTCATTCAACGCACGCCGCGTGGCCGGATGGCCACGCAGCATGCTTACAAACACTTTGGTATCAGTCGCGAAGAGTAAACCGGCGTTATGCCGCCGGTTTTTTTGCCATGCTAATGATGAACAATACTGCCGCGCATAACACCACTGAAGGACCGGCTGGCGTATCGTAGCTGGCGGAGAAGGTCAGTCCACCGGTCACTGCGATAATACCGGCAATTACCGCAAAACCGGCCATCTGTTCCGGCGAGCGCGAGAAGCGACGTGCCGTCGCCGCCGGGATAATCAGCAACGACGTAATAATCAAAGCACCGACAAACTTCATCGCTACGCCGATGGTTAATGCGGTGACCAGCATCAACATCAAACGCGTGCGCTGAATGTTAACGCCATCCACCTGCGCCAGCTCCGGGCTAATGGTCATCGACAACAGCGAATTCCACTGCCACGCCATCACCGCCAGTACAATCGCCACGCCGCCGCCCATCATCCACAAATCATCGGGCGTCACCGCCAGCAGATCGCCAAACAGGTAAGCCATCAGATCGACACGCACGCCTTGCATCAGACTGACGACCACTAAACCCAGCGACAGCGCACTGTGCGCCATAATGCCGAGCAGCGTATCAATAGCCAGATGCGGGCGTCGCTCCAGCCACACCAATCCCAACGCCAGACACACGGTCACCAAAATCACCGCATAGTAAGGATTCACGTTGAGCAGCAAACCAAACGCCACGCCCAGTAAGGACGCATGCGCGAGCGTATCGCCGAAGTAAGACATGCGGCGCCAAACCACAAACGAGCCAAGTGGACCGGCCGCCAGCGCCAGCAACACGCCGCCCAGCCAGCCAGGTAATAACAGTTCAATCATGACGGGCCATTTCCTTTGCGCAGAACAATGCGTCCCTGTAAATCGTGACGGTGATTATGATGATGACGATAAATCGCCAGCTGCTGTGCGCCGCGTGGGCCGAACATCGCAATAAACTCGGGATGTTGTGACACCGCTTCCGGCGTGCCGGAACAGCAGATGTGATGGTTGAGACACAGCACTTCGTCGGTTTTCGCCATCACCAGATGCAGGTCGTGAGAAACCATCAGCACACCGCAGTTCAGTTCGCGGCGCAGCTGATCGATCAAATCGTACAGCGCGACCTGGCCGTTGACATCAACGCCTTGTGTCGGCTCATCCAATACCAAAAGCTGCGGTTCATTGAGTAATGCACGCGCCAGCAAAACACGTTGTGTCTCACCGCCAGAAAGTTTTTGCAGCGTTGCATGCAGCAGATGCCCGGCCTGTACGCGCTTGAGCGCCGGCAAAATGGCATCGCGTTTGGTGCCGCGCGACAGGCGCATAAAGCGTTCCACGGTGATCGGCAACGTTGGGTCGATGTGCAGTTTTTGCGGCACGTAGCCGATACGCAAATCAGCGGCGCGCTTGACGCTGCCGCTGGTGGGTTTCAGTAGCCCCAACACCGCGCGAACCAGCGTGGATTTACCGGCGCCGTTCGGGCCGAGCAGGGTGAGAATTTTCCCCGGCTCAAGTGCGAGGCTAATACCTGCAAGCACCGGACGCTGGGAGAACTTCACAGAAATGTTTTCAAGGGTAACAAGTGGCGACATGTTATTTACGGGTTGCATAGAATTTCGAATGTTATAATATCACATTCCATCAACGGTTCACGATGGAATGACGTATTATGTTACACAATAAAAAGCGCCTGATTTTCACCCTTACTGCTGCGGCAATTGGCGCGGCAAGCGCATTACCCGCGCACTCCGCAGTTGTCGCTTCAATCAAACCTATCGGATTTATCGCAGCGGCTATCGCAGAGGGTATTACGCCGGTTGAAGTATTGCTGCCTGATGGCGCCTCAGAGCATGATTATGCCTTGCGTCCCTCTGATGTAAAACGTATTAAAAACGCAGACTTAGTAGTATGGACAGGCCCAGAGATGGAAGCCTTTCTTACTAAGTCAGCGGCCGAATTACCTGCCAGTAAAAACCTCGAAATTGCCGCATTGCCGGGCATAAAACCGCTATTGATTAGCGGCGATGATGAAGATGAGGAACATGAGCATGGTCACGATCACGATCACGACTCAGAAAATTCCGAAGACCAGGACGGGTCTCATGCGCATCACCACCACGGACAGTTTAATATGCACCTGTGGATGTCCCCTGACATGGCCTTACAATCTGCGGTTGCAATCCATGGAAAATTATTGGAACTTATGCCGCAAAGCAAAGCCAAACTTGACGCTAATCTGCAGGAATTTAAGGCAGAATTAGCCGATGCAGACAAACACATCGGCGCGCAACTCGCGCCTGTGCGGAACAAGGGTTATTTCGTTTTTCACGATGCTTACAGCTACTTTGAAAAACATTACGGTTTGTCACCTTTAGGTCATTTTACCGTCAATCCTGAAATCCAGCCGGGCGCCCAGCGTTTACATCAAATACGAACACAGTTGGTTGAGCAGAAAGCCGTTTGCGTTTTCGCTGAACCACAATTCAGACCGGCCGTCATCGATGCCGTGTCCCGTGGAACTTCCGTACGTAAAGGCACGTTAGATCCGTTGGGTATGGACATCAGCTTATCCAAAGACAGCTACGTGAAATTTCTTTCACAGCTGTCGAGCCAGTATGCGAGCTGCCTGAATGGAGCATGAGGAATAGGTAAAAGTGCAGCAGATAGCCCGCTCTGTCGCCCTCGCATTTAACAATTTGCCGCGCCCCCACCGCGTTATGCTGGGTTCATTAACCGTTGTCACGTTGGCCGTCGCAGTATGGCGGCCTTACGTTTACCATCCGCGTGATGTTGCCCCCATCGTGAAAACCATTACGTTGGATAAAGATGAACTGCGCACGCTGTTGCCCGAAGCCAGCGAGCCGATTGACCAGACAACGGAAGAACCGTCCGACGATATTCCTGCTGACGACATTGATAATGACGTTCCGGACAATCCCAACGTACATGAGTACACCGTCTCTTCAGGTGATACCCTGAGCAGCGCGTTAAATCAGTACGGTATTGAGATGGGCGATATCAACGCATTAGTCAGTAGCGATAAAGATCTGCGTAACATGCGCGTTGGTCAGCAACTGAGCTGGACGCTGGATGCCGATGGACAACTGCAAACCTTCAGCTGGGAAATCGATCGTCGTGAAACCCGTACTTATCAGCGCGCCGACAACGGCAGCTTTAAGATGCAGCAGGAGCTGCAAAAGGGTGAGTGGCAAAATAACGTACTGAAAGGTGAAGTGCGCGGCAGTTTTGCTGCCAGTGCCCAGCGTGCGGGTTTAACCAGCGCAGAAACCAGCAACGTCATCAAAGCGATGCAGTGGCAGATGGATTTCCGCAAACTACGCGCCGGTGATGACTTTAGCGTGCTGATGTCACGTGAAATGCTCGATGGCAAAAGTGCCCAAAGCCAATTGCTTGGCGTGCGTTTACGCACCGGCGGTAAAGACTACTACGCGTTCCGTGCGGAAGACGGCAAGTTCTACGATCGCAACGCCTCTGGTTTAGCGCGTGGCTTTATGCGTTTCCCTACGGTTAAGCAGTATCGTGTCTCTTCCAACTTCAATCCGCGTCGCCTTAATCCGGTAACCGGCCGTATTGCACCGCATAAAGGTGTCGATTTCGCGCTGCCTATTGGTACGCCTGTGTTAGCCGTGGGCGATGGTGAAGTGGTGATGGCGAAAAACGGCGGTGCTGCCGGGAATTACGTGGCAATTCGTCACGGTCGTCAGTACATGACGCGTTATATGCACCTGAGTAAAGCGTTGGTGAAACCGGGGCAAAAAGTGAAACGCGGCGATCGTATTGCGTTGTCGGGTAACACCGGACGTTCGACCGGTCCGCATTTGCATTATGAAGTATGGATCAACAATCAGGCGGTGAATCCATTGACGGCAAAACTGCCGCGCATGGAGGGTCTGACGGGTAAAGATCGCAGCACTTACATGGCGCAAGTCAAAACCTGGTTGCCGCAGTTGACGCTGAAATAGCGCATTATTGCGCGTAACACTTAAAAACCGACGGATTCTTCGTCGGTTTTTTGCTATCTGGCGCATGAAGATTGCAAAATTAACCACCGTCACTATTATTGACCGGTCATTGTCAGAGGCGAGTGCATGGAAACCCGAAAGAAAAATAACAGCGAGTTTATTCCCGTTTTTCAACGTTCTTTTTTAAAGCCGAAATACTGGGGAAGTTGGTTGGCGGTGGGCGCGCTGGCCGGCATGGCATTGCTTCCCGCTAAAGTGCGCGATCCGATTCTGGGCGGATTGGGCAAGTTCGCCGGTAAGCTGGCGAAAAGTGCGCGCCGCCGTGCGCTGATCAATCTCTATTATTGCCTGCCGGAATTGAGTGAAGCGCAGCGCGAAGAGATTGCTGATCGTATGTTTGCCACCGCACCGCAGGCGATGGCGATGATGGCCAAATTGGGCATGCGTAATCCTGAGCATGTGCGTAAGCGTGTTGACTGGTACGGCCGGGAAATCATTGAGCAACTGCAGGCCAACAAAGAAAACGTCATTTTCCTGGTGCCGCATGGCTGGGGCGTGGATATTCCAGCGATGCTGCTGGCGTCTGAAGGCCAGATGATGGCGGCGATGTTCCACAATCAAAGCGATCCGTTAATGGACTATCTGTGGAATACCGTGCGACGCCGTTTTGGTGGCCGTATGCATGCGCGAAACGACGGCATTAAGCCGTTTATCGCGTCGGTGCGTCAGGGTTATTACGGCTATTATCTGCCGGACCAGGATCACGGCCCGGAACACAGCGAATTTGTGGATTTCTTTGCTACTTACAAAGCCACACTGCCCGCAGTGGGCCGCCTGATGAAAGTATGCCGCGCACGCGTTGTGCCGCTGTTCCCGGTGTATAACAGTGAAACCCATCGTCTGGAAATCTATGTGCGTCCGCCAATGGATGACTTGCTGGATGCCGATGACAATACGCTTGCGCGTCGCATGAATGAAGAAGTTGAAGTGTTCGTGCGCCCGCATCCGGAACAGTACACCTGGATTCTGAAGCTGCTGAAAACGCGTAAGGAAGGGGATATCGAACCTTATGCGCGCAAAGATCTTTATCCTCGTAGGAAATAAACATGGGGCCGTCTGGCCCCTTTATCATTCTATTGCCGCCACGTGACTGCGACGTTTACGTTCGCGCAGGAACAGGGTCACCAGACCAAACCACAGCACGCCAGCGGCGAAGTTAATTCCGCTAAACCACGGTGTGCCGCCGCTGAAGTAGCCACTTTTTGCCAGCTCAATGCCTACCGCTAAGGTCAGAATACTGATCATACCGAGCATCGCCGCCACGCTGCCTTTACCTTCGTTGCTGGAGTAAAGCGTCAAACGGTACAGACCGGCATTCACCATGCCTGCGCCGAAAGCGTACAAGCTTAACCCGGCTGTCAGCAGCAGATAGGTGTGACTATCGAGCAAATTAGCCAGCAGCGAAATACTCAAACCAATCAGAATCGGCCAGGCGGCAAACTTCACCGGCTGCTCAATCGGCACGCGTCCAGCCAGTTTGCCGAGCGTGATGTTGCCGGCAATCATCGCCAGAAACACCGGCAGCTGCAGCAACGCATACTGCATGCGTGACAATCCTTCATCGTGCATCAAAATCACTGGCGACAGCGCTACCCACGTCAGGATCGGAATAAACACTAAACCAATGGCAAAAGATCCGTACATCACCTGACGATCGCGCGCCAAACGCGCATAGCCGCGCGCCAGCGTTGGCAGGGCGATAGAGTGACTGCGATCGCCAGCGGTTTCCGGCATGACGCGCCACAGCAGGGCAAACGCAATCACGCTGCAAATCGCAAACAGCCAGAACATGCTGCGCCACTCGCCAACGGTGAGCCACGCGGCTCCGGCCAGCGGACCAGCGAGCGGTGCCAGCAGCGCGACGTTGGCCATCAGCGCCATCATGCGTACTGCCAGCGCCTCGTCAAAGGCTTCCTGCACCGCTGCGTAGCTGACGGCGCCAATAAAGCACAGGCTAATACCCTGCACAAAGCGCAGCGCGACAAACTCCTCAATGCTGCTCACCCACGTTGTCAGAATACAGGCGGCGGCAAAGAACAGGATGCCAAACAGCAGCACCGGCCGGCGGCCATATTTGTCAGAGAGCGGACCGAGCAGCCATTGCAGCACCACGCCGCCCATCAGATACGCGGTCAGCGAGGTCGAAACCCATTCCGGGCCGACGCTGAATTCAGACGTCACCAGCAGCATGCCGGGCTGAATCATGTCATGCGCGATATAGGTGGCGAACTCGAAGAGTACCAGCGCGAGCGGGAACAGCAGCACGCGCCCGGTGAGTTGAGTGATAGGTTGATAGCGGGCCATCTGGCCTCCTTGTCAAAAAAATAAAAACGCGACTGCCAGGCAGTCGCGTTTGTCCATGTTGTTACAGCCGCTGTGGGTGGTGCGTATTAGTCTACGCGCAAAACACGGCTGGTATTGGTGGTACCGGTGGTCGACATCACGTCGCCCTGGGTGACAATCACCAGGTCGCCTGAAACCAGGAAACCTTTTTCGCGCAGCAAATTCACTGCATCGTGCGCGGCAGCAACACCATCGTTATTGCTGTCGAAGAACACTGGCGTAACACCACGGTACAGCGCCGTCAGGTTCAGCGTACGTTCGTGACGTGACATGGCGAAGATCGGCAAACCGGACGTGATACGTGAGGTCATCAGCGCGGTACGGCCCGATTCGGTCATGGTGATGATCGCTGAAACCCCTTGCAGATGGTTGGCAGCATACATCGCCGACATGGCAATCGCTTCTTCGACGTTATCGAACTGTACTTCCAGGCGGTGCTTAGAAACGTTAACGCTCGGGATTTTCTCTGCGCCGAGGCACACTTTCGCCATCGCTGAGACGGTTTCAGCCGGATACTGGCCAGCAGCGGTTTCCGCCGACAGCATCACCGCATCGGTACCATCCAGCACGGCGTTCGCCACGTCCATGACTTCGGCACGCGTTGGCATTGGATTAGTAATCATCGACTCCATCATCTGCGTGGCGGTGATGATGGTGCGGTTCAGCTGGCGAGCGCGACGGATCAATGCTTTCTGAATACCCACCAGCTCAGGATCGCCAATCTCCACACCCAAATCGCCACGCGCAACCATCACCACGTCAGAGGCGAGGATGATGTCATCCATCGCTTCCTGTGAGGCAACGGCTTCAGCACGTTCCACTTTCGCCACCAGTTTGGCGTCGCAGCCAGCGTCGCGCGCCAGACGGCGGGCATAATTCATATCTTCGCCGTTACGCGGGAAGGAGACCGCCAGATAATCCACGCCGATTTTCGCGGCGGTAACGATATCAACTTTGTCTTTTTCGGTCAGCGCATCGGCAGAGAGACCGCCGCCGAGTTTGTTGATGCCTTTATTGTTAGAGAGCGGGCCGCCGACGGTGACTTCGGTGAACACTTTTACGCCCTGAACTTCCAACACTTTCAGCTGCACGCGACCGTCGTCCAGCAGCAGGATATCGCCGGGCACTACATCTTCTGGCAGGCCTTTATAGTCGATACCGACTTTTTCTTTATCGCCTTCGCCTTTGGTTAAATCAGCATCCAGCAGGAAACGATCGCCGACGTTGAGGAACACTTTGCCTTCTTTGAAGGTCGATACGCGAATTTTTGGGCCTTGCAGGTCGCCAAGGATCGCTACGTGACGACCCAGTTTCGCCGCGATTTCACGGACTTTATTGGCGCGCTGCTGATGATCTTCCGGTGTGCCGTGGGAGAAGTTGAGTCGTACAACGTTAGCACCCGCCGCGATGATTTTTTCGAGGTTGTTGTCGCGATCGGTGGCTGGACCGAGGGTTGTAACGATCTTGGTTCTTCTGAGACGTCTTGAAGTGGACTTTTGGATGATTGCTGTAGGGCTGGTCATTCGATGATCCTTTTGTTCTAACTGATTGATTAGCCTGATGTTTAATCGTGCGTGCCAGTGTGGGTCTACTTGTTGAGCATATCTTAGCGTCTGTCCGTTGCTATCTGTTTAGCGCTTAAGGTGACACAAGTAGTGCTCCAAATACTGACACAAGGTAAACGCTTACACCTAAGGTACACCAAATGTTTGACACTGTTAAGATGACCTCAAGCCATGCTCGACCTGTATTTACTTATGCCATCCGCAAAGCGGACTCGGTGGTTACTCATAGTGACCAGAGAGGAGTCCACATCTACCATCAAGGCCCATCTGTGCGCACCATGACGCTAGGTCTCATCATGGAATTATCAATCGGTTCTGATTTAGCGTGTTGGTCGATTGTTGATTACCAGACTGCGGGCCCACACACCGTTCTCTATCAGGTCAGTTATTCACTCCTCGATAACCCGGCGGCTCACGACATTACCATTGAGTTGAACTCAAAAGAGGAGGGCGCTCTGTGATGTGTGCTACTGAGTCTTTTTCTTTGGGTGACTTTCCGTGGGTTACGTTAATTATTTCATCTGTGCTTTTCGTCTACTTGCTGAGTTTGGTCTGTCTGGTCTACTGGTGCATGACAGCACCTGATTATGTTGATGCTGATTTCAATCCACACAGGGAAGGAAGCCATTTAACACCCACTTACAGGGGTGAGGAGGTAATTGCGACTCACGATTTGGGAGAGGGCAGCGTGTCCACTCAAAACGAGTCAAAAGGAATCACATCATGAACACTCAGTCGTTATCTCTATCAAGACTAGCTGTCCCTCAGCTTGTCAGACGTCGAGGCTCAGGGCGTTATACAGTTCGATTCAGGGAGATAGGTAATGCGTCTTCTCTGGTCTCTATAGGTCTGCGCACCTCGGACAAGAGGGCTGCAATGATAAGAGCAAGAGAGTTAGCTCAGACCGCTAAAGCGTTCCTTCTTGATAACTCACAGGTCACCAGCAAGGAACTGAACGAGCACCTTAAATCTATGGCCTTAACGTTCCTTACTGACAAGGTAGGGGACTTCTGGTCAGGTCTGGAGGTGGACCACATCGAAGACGCCAGCGTTAATCTACGGTCACTCGCAAAGGAATCAATGACAGTAGACCAGCAAGCACACATCGTTAAGGCGCTGGAGGTCCTGCAAGCTGCGCGGCGTCGTGCGCACAGTGGGGACACTCAGCCTTTACTGTCTGTGCTGGCCTCGTTGGACGGTGATAATGATAAGGGAGTGAACAAAGCAGACGCTCCTACGCGAAATCTGAGAGATGACCAAGCAGTTACCTTTGGAGAATCCAAGCAGGAGCCTCTGAGTTTTGAAACATTATCAGAAATGTATATCGAGGAACACACGGTCAACCTCAAGCCAGCCAGCGTGAGAGACATTCAGTCCGCACATAAGGCGCTCAAGCTGTTCACTGGTTCGATTGATTGGCGTACTCATACAAGGGCTGAGGTCTCAGCTATGCGTGACTCAATGAGGGACTCGGGGCGCTACGCTGACGCTACCGTTAATAAGATGATGGCTAAACTGTGCGCTGTTATGAATTGGGCCTATCAGAATGGACACATCCCGCATGACTACACCAAAGGCTTAAAGGTGAAGGGCGTCAGGAGCGCACGTAGGGCCTACACAGAGGATGAGTTGTCTAAGGTAGTGGACAGGGTTAAGGCTGAGAGAGAACCTCACAAACGCCTTTTTGGGCTGCTTGCTGTTATCACTGGAGCACGAGCCGGGGAGTTAACGCAACTGACCAAGGCTGATGTAGTAGAGGTGAGCGGAGCAAACGGGGAGGCTAGTCATCTATGTATCGACATTAACGATAATGGAGACAAGAGCATTAAGACCGCTGCGAGTGCTCGCTTAGTTCCGCTGACTGATGGCGCTATGGGCTTCTCACTGACAGAGTTCCGGGAGTGGGTCAAAGCGTTGCCCTCTAAAGACTCGTTAGTATTCGGCATGTCCAGAGATACAGCCTCACAGTGGTTTAACAGAGAGGTCCTACCGCAAGCACTACCAAACCGCACAGGTGATCTCGTGCTGCACTCTCTGAGGCACACGCTGGCTACCCTATGTAAACAGGCTGGCATCGCTGAGAGCACGGCTGGTGATATCTTAGGACATACCGGGCAGGGCATAACGTTCGGCCTCTACGGTAAGGCTAAGTCGATTGACCAGATGGCTACTGCTCTCGCTAAGGCTCTGATGTAGATGGTTTCATCGAGTGATCTTTATGGGCTGGCCTAGTGCTGGCCCTTAGTTCTTCGTGGTCTATTGATGATGCTTTAATATTCCATTTAATTATAACTCACTCTTGGGAGATACTGACCAGATCTATTGATTACATACCGTGACCATTAGGCTGCAATTTACACCCACTTTAGGGAAGAGCACACAACACAACGCTCTCTCTCTCACATTCAACTTTCCTTTCAATAAATAGTTATCTGCGCTGGCTTTCAGGGTGGACACACAGACACGCAATCCGGTTTAAATAACTGGCTCTTTGCTATCGGTCTGTGAGTGGATAACCGTAAAGCCTTAATGACCATTATTCTTAATTGGATTATGACCATTATTCACAGGGTGGAAACTCTAAGATTCTTATAGTCTCTCTTTAAGTCTTAATAATAAGATTTAAATAATAAGATTATTAACTCTAAGAGTAACTCAATGAGTAACCCTTTAAGATGCCTCGTTGTTTGATGGTCATCATGCGATAGCAACCATCCCTATAGGTCATCCCTGTATGATCCTCTCAGCGCCTCAGCGGTTACCTCAAGCAAACACATGGCCTAACTCAGTGCGTGGCTCTCCGCTGCTCCTGTGCGGTCTGGTAAGTGTTTGACTACTGGTGTCCTGCTGGTGCCCCATCCTTATATGTATACATGGCCTATCTGATGTTCCCCGCTCATGGTTCCGGCTGTAGGTGGTCATCGGGTGCTCTCCTTTCTGGAGGCAACAGGTCATCCCTCCACGTAGTAACTCAGTGTGACTATTAGGCTGCAATTTACACCCACTATAGGGAGACACACACCTCTCACCGATCACCTCTCACGGTTCTCACTGACACAGTAGCTCATGCTACGACACGCTCAGTTCCCGTAACTTTCAGGTGGTCTCTTTGAGTGTGTTTGTTTTGCTCAACATTGAATACCTCACGCGCATCGCAGCGCATCCACTTTATTTTAAACAAGATCGTCATTCTGTTTGTACTTTGATCTGCTGATACTGATTCCCTTATTTGAGTGGGTCGGTCTGGTCAGTAATCAGGTGCGAACATTTCAGAGTGCAAACAAAAGGAAATACTCAAATGTCTACCTTAAACAATTCAAATATTAATAACGTTAAGCCTCTCATGAAACACGAGGTTGTCTTGCCTGTTATCGTTGACGGCTATTACTGGCATTGTAACGAAGACCGTATGTGGAATCTTAACGAGCTACATAAGGCGCTGACCCTTGGTGATAACAAGGTTCCATCTGAGTGGAATAACCAAGTTAGGCTACATCTTGACCACTCCGGAAATTTCCGGACTGCTTTAGGTGGTGCCAATCCGGGCACATGGGCGACCGAGCAAGGCGCTATCGCTTACGCTATGTGGGTCTCTCCAGAGTTCTACCTGAAAGTTATCAATGCTTTCATCGCTATTCGTAATGACAAGGTGGCCGAAGCGAAAGCACTAGCACAAGACGTAAAGGCGCTTAAGGGTATGAAGCCCGTCAATGATGTGTTCGTGCGCAAGCTGGAGACCGTGGGTCATTCGCTCACCGAGTGCCTTAACGTCCTAGAGTTTCCTAATGTCGGTAAGGTTCGAGAGGTTCTCAAGGACCGTATCTACACCAATCCTTTCTGGTCAAGCTACACGGCTCCTACAGGTCGCGCAGTGGATATCTTCAAGACTACCGATAAGACTGCCAACCTGAACCATAAAGGCCGCGAGAATGGCTACTGGCGCAATCCAGAGGGTGACGCACGGTTCAACAAAGAGGGCGTTAAGGTCCTGACAAAGGGCTTCGAGTGGCTCAAAGAGAACCGCTTAGAGATCATCAAGGTCGCACACGCTAACCTCAAACAGAAACCAAAGAAGTAAGGACTTCTAATATGGATAACTTCAAGCGTATGAATGATGATGAAATCAGACACGAGATTGAACTGATGAGGCACGCAGAGGACCGCCTCAATGGTAACGATGCGCACAGCCTCCGGTGCCTACGTGTGGCCTTCGTGTCTCTCATGGACAGAATCTATGAGGAACTCTCAATCCGACACGATGAGAAGATCACCGAGTCTCTAACAGGACTAACCGGTCCAGACTTCAATCCGGGCATCATAGAAGATGAACCCGAGTGGTCAGGTGATTGGCCTGATGTGGACTACTGACCTCTTAAAAATCCCTATAAATCAATCACCTCAATTACACTCGGTAATGGGAGACAATCCCGACCCAATTATCACCCACTTTAGGGAGACACACACCAGACCTCAGCGGCTCTTTATGACTATGCTCATATTCCGCACATGGTCTAAATCTAAAAGAGGAAAATTTCCTTTATTAGATAACCTCGTGTGTGTGTGTCGTCCCTCCCACACAGCTACATAGTCAATCAGCCAGCGTCCTAGACAGGGCCTAACCGTTACAAACATCAGACAATCCATTTAAGAAATCAATTATGTAATAAATCAAAACTGATAAAGATATTCCTTGCGTATATCCAAGGGTCATCCAGTGATGTTTTAGGCATGAGCGTTTCTCCTCTCAAACTTATGTTAACTCCCCGAGTAACGGCGGGTGTCTGATGGCGACCATTTCGGGCGCTGACTGATTCACTATGACTGTGATTCTATTCCTGTGCGATTAGAGGCCCAGACTGATTCCCTGCGGCCTCGCTTTAATTCTTCACCTCTATATCAAGTTAATCGGACAGTGCTCCGTTAAGGCAGCACATAACGCATACAAACGCTAGACGCCATCTCTTATCAGAGTAACTCACTTGAGTATGCGCAAGAGTCTGGCTGTGAGCACCGGGAGTGCTGTCCGATTCACTTGATGTAATCCTGATTTATCTACCTTTCAGCGGTCCTTTATTGGGCCGTTCTTTTTGCTCAACTCTGAACACCTCCACCTATCCGCATCTATCACAAAGGATTCCTACCATGACCACTATCCGCAAACCTGCCACGGTTGACCGTGAGTCTCTCCGTGAGCACTTATCGGTGTGGCTCTCTGATCCTCAAGGCTACACGGTCTCACTCGAAGACCTTGCCGTTATCACTGGCAAAGTGAAACGAAACGTCAAGCGTGACGTAAAGCGCCTGATGACCCTCAAGAATCAACCTAATTGGGACGGTGAGTTTATCCACGGTTCCGACTTCGTGACCCTCTTAGCTAGTTATCAATCCGCTGTGAGTTTCATTGTGGTTGACACATTGGCTGAACTCTACGCCGAACAACAGGAGCAACCATTATGACATTCCCTAGCGTATTCGATACGAGCAAACCTGAAGGCCGTAAGGCTCTCAGATTAGCCACAGTAAGCAGCAAAGCATTAGCTGACAGATTAGCACTCGGAACACTTGAAGGCCGCGAGAAGCTACCTAAAGCGACCCTGTGTCACATGGCTGTTGCCGCTGGTCTGACCCTGCGTGACTTCGCTTAATTAACATTAACTTAACATTTATTCAGAAGGTACAAACTATGTCTATTTCATATCGCAAACTCGACCTGACCCTAAGCGCAGATAAGGAAACCGTAATGATCTTTGGTCAAGAGATGGCGACCAAGTATTTCACTGAGATTGTCGTGGTGACCATGCTCAACGGCTGTGGCAATGACTTCGGTAAGAGCAACGCGATTCTAAACGCTCTGCACTCCGTTGGTCTGAACGCTGGCGACTACAGCAAGTATTCCCGAGAGTGGGCGCACAGTAACGCTGAGGCACGTAAAGAGGCTGAACGTAAGCGCATTGAAGCCGAGAAGGACCGAGAGCGTGTAGCCGCTATGCACGCGACACCTGCTGAGATCGCTAAGGCCGTTGCTGAACGTAAAGCGCGTGAGGAAGAGATTGCCCGTAAGTTCGGCGCTCGTGGTCAGGCTGCACACTTTGGCGGCTTCTAATAGCCACTCTTTGAGGGTCTGCAATCCGTGGACCCTTAGTAACAAACTCTATGCACATTCAGTGCAATTCTATTCATATTCCAAATAAGGTACATACCATGTCTTTTAACTCAACTCCTAAATTCACTACCCCGGCCCGTAACGCAGACGCACAGGTTAAACCTTTCGCGCCTAAGATGGCTGACGTAAACAACTCAACGTACATTGAGGCAACTGGTGAGGACACTGTAGCCTCTGGCATCCTGCAAGTGAACGGCACAGGCTTTAATGACCTGCCGTTACCGGGTGGTAATGACAGCGCGTCTTACTCTAAGGCTCTGGCTGCTTCACTTGATGCGACCTTCAATGACGGTGAGTTCAAAGTGGGCATTAACGAAGTTGTCTTACCGTCTGAGTTCCGTGATTTCCGCAATGACCCAACTCCGGTACAGCGTCACACTCTGGTTGACCGCTCAGTCATCTACGACCGCAACAGCCCGTTTGACCCCGCGAAGGATGCACCAGAGGTGACCATTCCGGCTAACACAACGATCATCATTAACCCACTGTTGAACCCTCGTGACGATAAGCCTATGGCTACTGGAATCATGGTCTCTGCTGTGACCTTCGTTAGTGACTTCAATATGATTGGCGGTTACACACACGGTTCACTGGAGGCATCCGTTAAGGATGTGAAGTATCAATTTGAACAGAAGATGTTCGCACAGGTGGCGGGAGTTCTCGATAAGGCTGCAACGCTGAACGATGTAGATCGCTTTGTTGCTCCGGGTCTCGCTATGGTCACTCCAAGCAAAGCCGCTGAGGAAATCTTAGATTGGCTGACCGAGTACATGCCGACCCACTTAGGCGATTCACTGTCTGATTTCGCTATCCTGCTGCCTGCTAAGATGCACGGTAAGTTAGAACGTGCTGCACACAAGGCGGGGATGGCTGACGTAAGCGACCTGATTGGTGCCTCAGTGTTCTCCTATGAGGGAACGGCTAACACTACCGTTTACCTACTGCCTAAGCGTTATGCGATGCTGTCATTCCGTACCATCAACGGAGATGTAGCTAAGGTTATCCGTAGCCGTGATGCTGGTCGCCAAGGCTGGAACGTTGAGATCATTCTGATGCTTGAGGTTATGGCTGCGCCGTCCATCAAGATTAAAGACGGTGACGGTTTCCCGATTGAATTGGTTAACGGTTTCCCTCTGGTGACCGCTATCGACTTCTCTGGTGAGCGCATCAAGTAATCGCAATGATCATAACGATATCTAGCAAACTCGAAGGCTCACCTTTAGTTAATTCTATTGGTGAGCCTTTTTTATTTCTCATTCCTAAAACTTCATGGCATCTATAGGTGAATCTTGCAGGGTATTACCCCTTATCATCTCACCAGTTTTATATGGGGGATCATGAATTGCATATGAAATAATTATCCATAAATAAATCGTAAAGCAATCTCCTTGTGTCTAGTGTAACTTTAAGCTCAATTTCGCTACAAGGTGAAAGACGGAAGCTCTCCAGACTCAGACTCAAATAAGTACTGCAAGTGCATTTCAATAAACCACAAAGCTACTATCTTTATCGTAAGTTTGTTACATAAGTATAAGAATCGAGTGTAGCTAATATCTCTTTGTGCCCCTGTTCCACCACTCCGATACTTGATCACCTCTCCGTCGTGCCATATAGATGCATGGTGCGAACCATTTCTTATAGTAGATTCCAAGTCACTCTCACAGAAAGCAGACATTAATGGGTTTGTTTTAAATGGATTTGTTTTATTTTCTTTGCTCACATCTTTTATATATTTGTTTAAAGTCATTGATTTAAATTCATCATAGCCTCTACCGTCAGTTATGTTATTTATACACGCGAGGACAGTTACATTGGAAGTTAAAGTTTCGTATGCGTCCCCATAAAAATTCTTGATTGAATCAAAGTTTTTAGAGCTAACAATGAGGTCGTCAATATCATCGTAAGATACTCTTGCGTAATACATTAATTGACCGAAATGATCACGATTGACCATATATGACGATAGAATATTAATGTAGCGCTGAAGGTTTTCTGTTTTGATTTCTTGTTTATAGAAGTTGTAGAAATCATCAAGCTTACCCTCTGCTTTTAAAATATCCAGCTTATCAATTATGGGATCAGCTATGGCAGGTGCAAGTGGGTAATGAAGTTTTTCAAGGTATTCATATAGTAAACTGAAGTGGGAATAATTTTCTCCGGAAACATAATATCGCCCATCCTCATTACGTTTCTTCATGTATATTTTCGCAATTCTCTCTGCATTATCCTTCTTATCATTTAAAAGCATTTGTAAGGCAGTCTTTAATTGTGACCATTTAGTTGGCGCATTAGGCACATCAAAATCATGCGACAAGCTAATCATTCGCTGGTTTTCATGAACTCTTAAGTGTTTATGTAGTAGGCTAAGCATATCCATAGAAGCGAACTTTCTAGGGTCGTGTAGGTCTTCTTTATTAAAGGCGCAAGCAGGGTGGAAGTTGATAATAGTTAATTGATCGTCGGGGATCCTTGGGATAACTTCGCAATTACTAGTTGCTTCTATGCTTGCATTCGGAGGGTCTGCTCTTACGGCAAGTACAATCGGTAAAAAACATTTTATGCAATCTAAATAATGTTGCTGATAACCGTCAATCCCTACACCGATTCTTGCTCTGTACACCTCTCCACAGGAAGAGCATTTAATGACTTCTGAAATTACCATGACCCATTTCCTCTATGAAATAACTATTATAAAATTAACTCTTTACTGTAATCACTTCTAAAATTTATATTTTTTCAGTAAGGAGTTATGCTTCTCTACTGCCTGTTCATACCAACCAAGAGTCCACGACCAGTCATCCTTTCTGGGCCGACAATCTGAGCATTTATCACAGAATGATTGTTTAAAGCTGTATCCAAAGTCGGGGCCACCAGTGTTGTCATAAAGCATATTCAATAGATTACCTGTTCCCTGAGCGTGACCATGCTGTAGACAAATCATCATGTGCATTCCGCCTAAAGAATGCATTCTAAGTGATTGCGCTAATAAACCGCCGGGTCGATAGTGCACGAATAAACTCTCACAGTTCTTCATAATAACTGTAGGATCATAATTTGCGAATCCAATTTTCATAAATTCGTAATGTTCTCCTTCCGTATCATCTGGGTCTAAGCCAAGATTTTTTGCCATGCTCAGAAAGTAATTTTTCTGTTCCTGAATTGTTAGCGAGAAGAAGTCTTCCTGACTATTTAAGTTGATCACGTATTGTTCCATTTCATTTAACACTTGGTTAAACTCAGGAATAGAAGAAAGGATGATTTCACGGGCATTTTTAGTTGCATCAGGGTTATCTTTTAGTGAAGCACTAAGAAGAAGATACAACCTTTCAGTTTTATTTATATCACCTGAGATAACACAGTAAGTCATGACAAGAGAAGATAATTTCTCGCTCCAATCGTCAAGGAACTTAATTGATTCTTTAGAGCCGCGAGCTTTGTGAATACCTTTGAATGCAAAAATTGAGGGGTATACATCAACGAAGATGTCCGTAAGAATATGGAACTGCCCATCACGAGTTACTCGATTACATAGCTCGATGATTTTTTGTAGAGATAAACAGCACTTTCTATAAAAATCTTGAGTTTGGTTGTTAAATATATAATGTTCAAAGGAGTCTTTCTTGAAATGATTTACCGAATGATGATGTGCATAAAGTTGATCAATCTGAATCTTAAATATAGCCTGTCGTGATTTACCAAAAGCTATAAGTCTATGCAAGCGACTCTTTTGGTCACGCGCCAGAGAAATCAGTGAAGAGCATATATTATAGTTCTCCCGTAAGATTTCCCTTTTAATATTTGTGAAAGGTGATATTTGAAATGCCTGCCAATAGTATAAAAGTGCCGTGAATCTATCTTTAGCTGGGACTATAGCTGATGCATAGAGTTCAAAAGAACGTGAGAGAACATCATTGTATTTCTTATCTGATAAAAGATTATGTAATTGTTGATGGTATGCCTTAAATAATGCCTCACCAATGTCCTCAATTTTCTTATTAAGAGTGGCTGGAGAGACCATGGGGTATCTAATGATTGATTCTTTAAGACCCTTGATGTCCAGATAATCCCAACAATCTGTGACTACATCCAGTATCCTAGAGGCCGAATGGTCGTCTTTTCTAATTAAGGTGTTTTCGACGGGGATATGAATCTGAATGAATTCGTTTAAGTTGGCACCCGCTGCCTTAACTCTAAGATCTTCATCATTGGTTAATGGTAACCAGTATATTTTTTCTGATGAAACTTCAACAACTATTAAGATAACCGGCACTTTAAATTCAAAGTAGTATCGTAGTCTCTCTAATTTTAGAGTGAAAGACAGAAGAGAGTTACCCTTAATATAATTTGATTGCTCTTCACCTTTGATTTGTACTTTAAATACGCTTTCTTTTCCGATAGCTTTGCCGCTGCTATCTTTAATTTCAATTTCACCGTCAATGCCAAAATCATTCTGGTCTTCCTGACTGCGAAATATCCAACTATTTGGAAGGTTGTATTCAAAAATGCGCCCAGCTTGAGTACCTATTTCACCAGAGTTCATTATGCACCCACTTAATTTTTATACTTTTAGTTAGAAAATGTTTGGAGTAAAGATCGGTGCTGAAGATGTTTAGCCTTCAGGATTTAGTTAGGCGAAGATACTGTTTGTAGGAATGCCCTAACTCTACGCAATAGCCCATTCGGAACGGTGCACACACTCAACGTCTGAGCTTGCGACTTCATGAGACTAATCTTAAACACGATGGCATCACATGGCAAGAGCTACATATACACTTCCCAACTTGAACCGGAAGTGGTAGTCAAGATTTTTAATTAACACCCACTATAGGGAGGGCACTCAGAATAATTCTTTCAGGGGATTACGATAGGTGCCACTAGCAGTGAATTGAGATAGAACTTTGAGACCACTGTCAACAAGTTTAATTACGACTCACTACTGGGGAGAGACTCAGAATAATTTATGTAGACACGCTCTGACCCACTTGTTACTCGCTTCTTTTCAGGGTGGGAACACTGTTACGCTTCGCGGTCTCTATGAGCCTGCTTCTTAGCTATTGGACAGTGAGGGTAATGAGTTTAGTAGACGCTAAGTCTACAGGGTGGAAAATCATAAAGATAAGACTTTGAGTGATGGTGATTATTAGCGATGAGCTAGACACCTTACTTTATGTTTATTCTTTTGGTTTAAAACCTAAGACACTTTAGATACTTACAGTGTAAAAGAATTGATTTAATTAAAAGATAATACTCTTTGATTAACTCTAAGATACCTCTAAGTAAGATGGCCATCATGTGATAGCAACCATCCCTCTTTATTCCCTCTCATAGTCACTCTGACCTATTCGCTTCGATTTAATCAAGTGGATCACTTTCTGACCACACCTTGTTAGACCCTGTAGTAAACCCCAAGCCATCGCAGGGCTTACCTTAATATAATCTTACACAGTCATTCTGTTTGCACTCTCAGTGCCTCTGCTGGTCCCCTTTTTGGTGGGACTGTGTAGGCCATCGGAGGGTGCGACTCTGAGAATGCAAACAAAAGGAAATACCAAAATGTTTACCTCATCTAATTTGAAGAATCACAAGCACGCCGACCATATCATTATTATTGAAGACCACGCCTTTAGAGCTAACGCTGACGGTATGTGGAATCTTACAGAGATCTGGAAGGTGCTCGAACTGACCCGCTCAAAAGAACCGGGCCGATGGGTCAATAAAGAATCTAAAGCCCTACGCGACAGGAACGAAATTTCGGTTCTGAAAGTCGGCAAGGTTTCACAGACGTTCGGCTCCAAGTTCGCAACCCTGCAATACGCTGGGTGGGTCTCTATGGAATTTGCTATGACTGTTTATGCCGCCTTTGAAGCTATCCTAGAGATGCCAGAAGTTGCCACAGTGGTGGCTAATAAGATGGTAGAGCTAGGCTACAACAAAGAAGCTGAACTCCTAGAGCGACAGAAAGATGCTCACCGCTACGCTATGGGTGAACTCAAAGCAATCTCTACTCGGGTCGATGGTCAACAGCCAGCCCGTATCTACGAGGCCCTTAAGCGCGGTAACGTGACCAAGGAGCTAGCCTTAGAGATGATCCCTGTGAAATCCGTTTGGCATAAACGAGTGGTGACCTTTGGGGTCATCTAAGCACAACAATGACAAGGAGGCTCCTATGGGTCATTCAAACTATGACCTGTCGGACCTCTTACTGATTCTGCAAGTGCTCCTATGGTCAATCAAGGTGGTTACTTAGTGACCTCTTTAAAAAATATAGCTCACGTGTGAAAGACCATTTAATAGATAAAGGTTCCCACTTTACCCCCATAGGGTGCCACTCTATGACCCTCTAAGTTCACCCTGTGTGATTCCCTTCCTTTATACGTTGCGTGTCTCTCCGTGATTCCCACAGCGTCTGGCGGTGACTCTCAGTGCTACCTACTGACACAAATACTGATACACGAGTGACACAAATAGTCTTGACCTAACGTGTAACCCTATGATCTACTGAGGGTCCTCCACCTAGTATCACCTCATGTTTCGTTCTTCTGAGACGTCTGGACATGAAGGACTCCGTTAGCAAAGTATCGTGTCGCTCTCAAGTGACACGTAGTGTTCATCTATTCTATATGATCGATGGGCTGTGATTCGACTCACATTGTGAATGTGATGTTAATTATTTTCCTGCGCCTGTTTCTCCAGGCGTGAATCTTTCAGCGCTTCTTTCACCCGTTTTAAATTTTCACGGAAAGCAGCGCCGCGCTCAAGGGTAAACCCTGTCGCCAGAACATCAATCACGGTTAATTGTGCGAGGCGGGAAACCATTGGCAGGTAGATATCGGTATCTTCGGGTACGTCGAGCGTCAAAGCCAGCGTGGCTTCCGCCGCCAGCGGGGAACCCGGAGAAGTGATAGCCAGCACAGTGGAAGCGTTTACACGCGCCAGGCGAGCCAGTTCTACCATATTTTTGGTGCGACCAGTATGTGAGATGAGAACAAACACATCGTTTGGACCACTATTTATGCAACTCATGCGCTGGATCACAATATCCTCTGACCAGATGACCGGCAGATTAAATCGCAAAAATTTATTGGTGGCGTCATGTGCCACCACGGCGGAGGCACCAAGGCCAAAAAAGGCAATTTTATGCGCCTTTGACAGCGCCTGAACCGCCTGACGAATCACCTGAGAGTCGAGTTGCTGGCGGACGCGGCTGAGGCCGGCTAACGCGGAATCAAAAATTTTGTGGCTATAGCTTTCCACACTGTCATTTTCTTCCACATCGCGGCTCACCCAGTTCGGGCTTTTGACCAGGCTCTGCGCGAGTTGCAATTTGAAGTCAGGAAAGCCGCGCGTGCCCATACGATGGCAGAAGCGATTCACCGTCGGTTCGCTGACGTCAGCGGCGCGTGCCAGCGTGGCGATGCTGGAGTGCATCGCCTGTTGCGGCGCGGCAAGAATCTGCTCTGCGACTTTACGTTCTGATTTGCTTAACGCATCGAGTTGCGCCTGAATCTGTTCCAGCATGGTTTAACCTAATGAGCGTCAATCACTTTTTCGCGTTCATCAATCAATGAAATCGCTGCCAATTCACAAGAATATACCGTGTAATAGCCCCTCGCACGCAGCGGAGGACAAATGTAAACGCGATTTTTTTGCGATACTTTGATCGCTGACGTGTTTTGCCACGACAAATATCGAAACAGAAAATGTGCTCAAATGGCACGCTACAACACACTTAACACCTTTATTACGTTCACAGTTAACGCCAGCAAAACACTGCGTTCGGGTTGTCCTAAACCCGCTAAAAACGTACATTGTGCTGTAAGAAAATTACAATAAGGACCTGGCGTGATGAGAACGCTCAAGCCGGGTATATCCTGCAACGAGGAGAGGAAAATGGCGGTTACACAAACAGCCCAGGCATGCGATCTGGTGATTTTCGGTGCCAAAGGCGATCTCGCGCGCCGTAAACTGTTGCCATCACTGTATCAGCTGGAAAAAGCCGGTCAGATTCATGAAACCACTCGCATTATTGGCGTGGGTCGCGCGGATTGGGATAAAGCCGCGTATACCAAAGTGGTACGTGAAGCGCTGGAAACCTTCATGAAAGAGAAGATCGATGAAGCGCTGTGGGACACCCTCAGCAGCCGTCTCGACTTCTGTAACCTCGACGTAAATGACACCTCGCATTTCACCAAACTGGGCAAAATGCTTGACCAGAAAAACCGCGTCACCATTAACTACTTCGCCATGCCGCCAAGCACCTTTGGCGCGATTTGCGACGGTCTGGGCGCCGCCAAGCTGAACGCCAAACCGGCACGCGTAGTAATGGAAAAGCCGCTCGGCACCTCATTGGAAACCTCACAAGAGATCAATGACAGCGTCGGCAAATACTTCGAAGAAGGCCAGGTTTTCCGTATTGACCACTATCTCGGTAAAGAGACGGTGCTCAACCTGCTGGCGCTGCGTTTTGCCAACTCCATCTTCGTCAACAACTGGGACAATCGCACCATCGATCACGTGCAGATCACCGTGGCAGAAGAGGTGGGCATCGAAGGCCGTTGGGGTTACTTCGACAAAGCCGGCCAGATGCGTGACATGATTCAGAACCACCTGTTGCAGATCCTCACCATGATTGCCATGTCGCCGCCGTCCGATCTGAGCGCGGATGCGATTCGTGATGAGAAAGTGAAAGTGCTGCGCTCACTGCGTCGTATCGATCAAACCAACGTGCGCGAGAAAACCGTACGCGGTCAGTACACCGCCGGCTTTGTGCAGGGCAAGAAAGTGCCAGGTTATCTGGAAGAAGAGGGCGCTAACAAGCAGAGCGCCACGGAAAGCTTTGTTGCTATTCGCGTGGATATCGATAACTGGCGTTGGGCTGGTGTGCCGTTCTATCTGCGTACCGGCAAGCGCTTGCCAACCAAATGCTCTGAAGTGGTGGTGTATTTCAAGAATCCTGAGATGAACCTGTTTAAGGATTCGTACGCTGAACTGCCGCAGAACAAGCTGACCATTCGTCTGCAGCCGGACGAAGGCGTGGATATCGAAATACTGAACAAAGTGCCGGGACTTGACCACAAGCATAAACTGCAGACCACCAAGCTGGATTTGAGCTACTCCGAAACCTTCAACCAGTCGCATCTGGCCGATGCTTACGAGCGTCTGCTGCTGGAAACCATGCGCGGTATTCAGGCGCTGTTTGTGCGTCGTGATGAAGTTGAAGCAGCGTGGGGCTGGGTGGATTCGATCATTGATGCCTGGAGCGCCGATGCCGAAGCGCCGAAGCCGTATCAGGCGGGAACATGGGGACCGGTTGCCTCTGTCGCGATGATTACTCGCGATGGCCGTTCCTGGAACGAGTTCGAATAGAAACCTCATGCTGAGCCCGCCAAATGTGCGGGCTTTTTTACGTCCACAATTCATTTTTCTGAAAAGTGAACCAGAGTTTCAAAAAATTCTGATATCCGATGGACGCCGCTCCAGACGATCTTGTATGGTAGAGCCCAATTATTGACAGCGTGGCTAAACGCCGGGCTGATGCAACTAAGGAAACGTGATGAAGAACTGGAAAACAAGTGCTGAACAGATCCTGAAAACTGGCCCGGTCGTGCCGGTTATCGTGGTGAACAAGCTGGAACACGCGGTGCCGATGGCGAAAGCGCTGGTGGCTGGCGGTGTGCGCGTGCTGGAAGTGACGCTGCGTACCCCGGTGGCGATGGACGCGCTGCGTGCCATGATTAAAGAAGTACCGGAAGCGATTGTCGGTGCGGGCACGGTGATCAACACCCAGCAACTGAAAGAAGTCACTGACGCCGGTGCGCAGTTTGTCATCAGCCCAGGATTGACGGAATCGCTGCTGAAAGCCGCGGTTGAAGGTCCGGTGCCATTGATTCCAGGTATCAGCACGGTTTCAGAACTGATGACTGGCATGGATTACGGCCTGCGGGAGTTCAAATTCTTCCCGGCGGAAGCCAATGGTGGCGTGAAAGCATTATCCGCGATTGGCGGTCCGTTCCCGCAGGTGCGTTTCTGTCCAACTGGCGGCATCTCGCCAGCCAACTATCGAGACTATCTGGCGCTGAAAAGCGTGCTGTGCATTGGCGGTTCGTGGCTGGTACCGAATGATGCGTTGGAAAGCGGTGACTGGGATCGTATTACGCGTCTGGCGCGTGAAGCGGTTGAAGGGGCTCGCGCATAAGTTCATGAAGTGGTCGTCATTGATGGCGACCACTTCATCTTACTTAACCTTCGACTTGTACCGCGGCCGCACTCGCCACGGCGCGCGCGATAGCGTCATCGGTGTTTTCACCGGTTGCCAAAGCCACGCCTAAACGGCGCTGACCGGCGATTTCCGGCTTACCAAACAGGCGCAGCTGCAATCCGGCACCCAGCGCGGCTTCGATATTGCCGAACACGACGTTCTGGCTGTTCAGCTCAGGCAAAATCACTGCCGACGCAGCGGGACCGTATTGACGAATGCCGCCAATCGGCAGGCCGAGGAAAGCGCGCACATGCAGCGCGAACTCGGACAGATCCTGCGAAATCAGCGTGACCATGCCGGTATCATGCGGACGCGGTGACACTTCGCTGAACACCACTTCATCACCGCACACGAACAGCTCCACGCCAAACAGGCCGTATCCACCGAGCGCTTTTACCACGTTAGCGGCGATATCCTGCGCGCGTTGCAGCGCCAGTTCACTCATCTGCTGCGGCTGCCATGATTCACGATAATCGCCATCTTCCTGACGATGACCAATCGGCGCGCAGAAGTGAATGCCATCTACTGCGCTGATGGTCAGCAGGGTGATTTCAAAATCAAACTTCACCACGCCTTCAACGATCACGCGGCCCGCACCGGCACGTCCGCCTTGCTGCGCATAATCCCAGGCTTTGTCCAACTGGCTGGCTTCGCGAATAAAGCTCTGGCCTTTACCGGATGAGCTCATCACCGGCTTAACGATGCACGGGAATCCAATCGCCTCAGCCGCGGCCACAAAATTCTCTTTG
Organism: Kluyvera sp. 1366; assembly: GCF_054823405.1. Classification (NCBI taxonomy): domain Bacteria; kingdom Pseudomonadati; phylum Pseudomonadota; class Gammaproteobacteria; order Enterobacterales; family Enterobacteriaceae; genus Kluyvera; species Kluyvera sp. 1366. The sequence continues at coordinate 439,151 of NZ_JBTRDW010000002.1, read as the reverse complement.
CTGTCAGCAAACTGGTAAGTCGATGTTGGTAAGGACAACTCTTCCGCCGCCAGACGGCGAATGCCTTCGCGGTTCATGGTCAGACGTGCGGCGCGTGCGGTCGGCACCACTTTCTGACCTTGCGCTTCCAGCTCCAGCAGTTTTTCGGTGGCGATGGCTTCAATTTCTGGTACCACGAAGTGCGGCTTTTCCTCTGCAATCAGCGCGGCCAGCGCGTCGCCGTCCAGCATGTTGATCACATAGCTGCGATGCGCAACGTGCATCGCCGGAGCATCGGCGTAACGATCCACCGCGATCACTTCCACACCAAGACGCTGGCACTCAAGTGCCACTTCTTTGCCTAATTCGCCTGAACCTAACAGCATGACACGCGTAGCGGCAGGGCGCAGCGCGGTTCCGAGAGTCGTCATAATTTCACCTTAGCAGTCAAAATGCGCGCGCAGTATAAACGAAAACGTTTGCGTACTCACGCTTTCGCCGCGATGAGGTTTGCCATACTTTTCCCGCTCTGACGTTAACTGACACAGCCTGCGGCAGCATGGAGAACGGAAAAGTAAACAGGAGTTAAACTATGAGCAATTGGCTGCAGCAAATTCAATCGGTGCTGGCGAAAAAGTGTGGAGACGGAAAATCGGGCGGTTTAAGTGACATGCTGGCCCCCGGCGCATTGGGCGGGCTGGCGGGATTGCTGGTAGGCAGCAAATCCACGCGTAAGCTGCTGACCAAATATGGCGGCAAAGCCTTGCTGTTGGGCGGCGGCGCGGCGGCGGGCGCGCTATTGTGGAACAAATACAAACAGCGCATACGTGAAACCCATCAGGACGATGCGGGCTTTGGCCAGCTGCAAACGCCGATGGATCAACGCGCAGAGCGTTTAGTCACGGCGCTGGTGTTCGCGGCGAAAAGTGATGGTCACATTGACGATCAAGAGCGTGCCGCAATTGAGCAAAATATCCAGCAGGCCGGCTACGGCGCACAAGCCGAAGCGCTGATTCAGCAGGCGATGAATCGCCCGCTCGATCCCAACTGGCTGGCCGCTGACGTTAAAAACGAAGAAGAGGCGCTGGAACTCTATTTCCTCAGCTGTGCAGCCATTGATGTCGACCACTTTATGGAGCGTAGCTATCTCTCCGCGCTCGGCGATGCGCTGAAAATTCCCCAGGATGTGCGCGACGGTATTCAGCGCGATATCGACGCGGAAAAAGCTGCTTAATTCCGTGCGAAGGTTGCATCCGCAGCCTTCGCTTTTCATCTTTTGCTTACCCTGCGTAAAGTGATGCTGCGTGTAGCTTGGCATCGTGCGTGATTAGTGCCACGCTTGCTGAATGTTGTCCTTCAGGGAGAAGAGCCTAATGAATCAGCCACACGCGAAAAAAATTCCCCATGTCATGAAGCTGCACGGTGAAACGCGCATCGATAATTATCATTGGTTACGTGATGACGACCGCGAGAATCCAGAGGTGCTGGCCCATCTGCACGCCGAAAATGATTACGGCCGTGCGATGATGGCGTCGCAGAATCCGCTGCAGGAACGGGTGTTGAAAGAGATCGTTGACCGCATTCCACCGCAGGATCACTCGGTGCCCTATGTGAAAAACGGTTATCGCTATCAAAGCCGCTATGAAGTGGGCAACGAGTATCCGGCTTATTTCCGGCAGCCCGTTGACGCGCCAGCTGATGAGCCCTGGCAGCTATTGCTCGATGGAAACCAGCGGGCTGCGCACAGTGATTTTTACACCATGGGCGCGCTGGCGATTACACCGGACAATCAGGTGATGGCCTTAGCGGAAGACTTCCTGTCGCGCCGCCAATACGGCATTCGCTTCCGTAATTTGCAGAGCGGTAGCTGGTATCCGGAAGTGCTGACCAATGCGTCATCCAGCGTTGCCTGGGCCAACGATTCCCGCACGCTCTATTACGTGCGTAAGCATCCGAAAACGCTGCTGGCGTATCAGGTGTGGCGCCATGAGCTGGGCCATCCGCAATCTGACGATCAGCTGGTGTATGAAGAGAAGGATGACTCTTTTCACCTCAGCGTTCATAAAACCACCTCCGAGCACTTCATTCTGATTGCGTTGTACAGCACCAACACCAGCGAGATTCTGCTGATCGACGCCGAATATCCGGATGCGCAGCCGCAAGCCTTTTGTCCACGTCGCCGCGACCACGAATACAGCATCGATCACTACAATCATCAGTTCTACATTCGCTCAAATCGCGATGGCAAAAATTTCGGGCTTTATCGCAGCGCGTGGCTGGCGGAAGCACGCTGGCAATCGCTGATCCCGGCGCGTGACAATGTGGTGCTGGAAGATTTTCAGCTGTTTCGTCATTGGCTGGTAGTCGAAGAGCGTCAGCACGGCGTAAACACCTTGCGGCAGATAAACTGGGAGAGCGGCGAAAGCTTTGGTATCGCCTTCGACGATCCCGCCTATGTCACCTGGCTTGCCTACAATCCTTCGCCAGAAAGCGACACCTTGCGCTACGGCTACTCTTCCATGACCACGCCGACTACCTTGTTTGAACTGAACATGGAAACCGGCGAGCGTCGCGTGCTAAAGCGCACGCCGGTGCCGGGCTTCAAATCGGAGGATTACAAAAGTGAGCACCTGTGGATCACGGTGCGTGATGGCACAGAGGTTCCGGTTTCGCTGGTCTATCACCGCAAGCATTTCCAGCGCGGCAACAATCCGTTGCTGGTGTACGGTTATGGCGCTTACGGCAGCAGCATGGATGCCAGCTTTGGCACCAGCCGCATCAGCTTGCTGGAGCGCGGCTTCGTCTACGCGATAATTCACGTGCGTGGCGGCGGCGAGCTCGGCCAGCAATGGTACGACGGTGGCCGCCTGAAGAATAAAATCAACAGCTTCACCGACTTTATTGATGTCACCGAAGCGCTGGTGGCGAAGGGTTATGGTCATCGCCAGCAGCTCTACGCGATGGGCGGCAGCGCCGGCGGATTACTGATGGGCGGCGTGGTGAACATGGCGCCGGAGCTGTTCCACGGCGTGGTGGCGCAGGTGCCATTTGTCGATGTGGGAACGACCATGCTCGATCCGACGATTCCGCTGACCACCGGCGAATACGATGAGTGGGGCAATCCCGAACAGGCGGAGTTCTATCACACCATTCGCCAATACAGTCCGTATGACAACATCGAGGCCAAAGCCTATCCGCATTTGCTGGTTACCACCGGTTTGCACGATTCGCAGGTGCAGTATTGGGAACCGGCTAAGTGGGTGGCGAAACTGCGTGAGCTGAAAACCAACGATTCACTGCTGTTGCTCTGCACCGAGATGGATTCTGGCCACGGCGGTAAATCGGGCCGCTTCAAAGCGTATGAAGGGGTGGCGCAGGAGTTCACTTTCCTGATTGGCCTGGCGCAGGGCAGCTTGCCAGACCGCGTCGATTACTGATCGCTCTTCACATACTTGCGCAGCGCCTGCCGTAACGGTGGGCGCAAATCACGCACATTTTCCAGCACCCAACGCAGATAGCCGGGATCTTTACGCGCGATACTGCCAATACTCTGACCGCGATATTTGCCGAACGGGAACACATCGCCGCTCACGGGCGCGGGCTGGCACAAATTCGCCATCTGCTCGGCGTTCCAGCCGGAGGTTTCCATAATGCGGATCAGTAGCGCAGCGGTGACGTAGCAGTCATACAATGCGCGGTGCGCATGCAGTTCGGCCGGTGGCGTGACATCCAGCTTCAGGCTGTGGCGCAGCGCCTGATTGCCATATTTGATGCCTGGCCACAGCTGACGCGCCAGCGTCATGGTGCAGATCCATTCGCCCGGCATAGTGGGCAACATGCGGCGATCAAAACTGGCGTTGTGTGCCACGTAATGCGGACTGCCGTGATAGCGGCCAATCGCTTCTTCGATAGTGGGTTTTCCCATCACCATCGCTTCAGTAATGCGATGTACCGCCATCGCCTGACGACTGATTGGGCGATCCGGGCAGATTAAGTCGCTCATCGGATTGACGATCTGACCATCAATGACATCCACCGACGCCACTTCCACCACGCCACCCTGCAGGCCGCAGGTTTCGGTATCAATTACACGTAACATAAATTACTTCTGCTTCGGTTCGTAGGGCAGGCGCGACAGGCTAAGCGAAGCCTGGCGATAGTTCATTAAGCGCTGACGAAACCAGTCACGCAGCGCTTCGGGCTGCTCGCGTTCCACCATTTCGGCAATCACCGGCATATTGTAGCGCTCTTTGAATGCAACGCCCGCGGCGGCCAGATCGACATTGACTTTGTCTTTCTCTTCCTGCGAGAGCAGGGCAAGGTTTTGGCTCATGCTTTTCTCCTGATAAACAGGGGCAAAAGTAATGGTTTCGGACCCTGGGATCAAGCGGATTGGATCGCACCGCAAGTCTCGACACCTGCGGATCGGCGGCGTATCCTGCTGCCACGTTTGCGGTGGTTTGCCGCAGTTAATAGGGAAGAAGTCATGAAGAAAACTGCGTTCAACGCTGTCGTCGCGCTACTTCTGGCGTCATCAACGCTGGCCTTCAGCCAGGTTGCTATGGCACACGCTCACCTGAAAACCCCGGTACCAGCCGACAAAGCGGTGGTGGAAACCTCCCCGCAGAATTTAACGTTGACCTTTACCGAGGATGTTGAAGCGGCATTCAGTGGCGTGGATGTGCTCGATGCACAACATCAACCCATTACGGTCGGGAAAGCCAGACTCAACGATAAACAACACCATCAGCTGATTGTACCGATCAGCCAGCCGCTGCCGTCGGGCAACTATCAGGTGAACTGGCATGTGCTGTCCGTTGACGGACATAAAACTAAAGGCAGCTACACCTTCAGCGTGAAGTGATTGATGAGTTTGAGCACGCTGTGGATTGGACTGCGAGCGCTGCATTTTTTGTCGGTGCTGCTGCTCGCCGGTAGCGCCTTTTATACCGCGCTACTGGCGCCGCGCCGCTATCGTCCGCTGCTATCACAGCGTTTAGCTTTACTTCTCCGTACCAGCGCGCTGCTGAGTTTATTCAGCGCCCTGTTGATGCTGGCAACGCAAACCGGCTTGATGAGCGGCGACTGGCGTAATGTCAGTGACAGCGCAACCTGGCAGGCGGTGCTCAGCACGCGCTTCGGCCAGGTTTGGTGTTGGGAAATCGCTTTTGCACTGCTGAGCACGTTAGCGCTGCTGCTGCGTGGCACACTGCGGCAAAATCTGCTGCTATGCAGCGGCCTGTTACAGTTGGTGGCGTTAGCCGGTGTTGGGCATGCCGCGATGCGCGATGGCTGGCCCGGATTGCTGCAACAAGGCAATCACGCGCTGCATTTAATTGCGGCTGCATTTTGGGCGGGCGGATTACTGCCGTTGTTATTACTGATGCGTGAAGCGCGGCAGATCGCTTTTCGCACCGATGCGATTCGCTGCATGATGCGCTTCTCGCGTTACGGTCACCTGGCGGTGGCGCTCGCGCTGCTGACGGGCATCATCAATAGCGTGCTGATTGCCGGTTCGCCGTTGCATTGGCAAGCCACGCTGTGGAGCGAACTGCTGGTGGTGAAAGTGCTGCTGGTCATGCTGATGATCGCTATTGCGCTGACCAATCGCTATCTGCTGGTGCCGCGCTTTCGCCTGGCGGCCAGTAACGCAGCGCATCTGTTTATTCGCCTGACGCAGCTTGAGCTGCTGCTGGCCATTATTGTAATTGGGTTGGTGAGCGTGTTTGCTACGCTGTCACCGGCCTGAATGTGACATTCAAGAAGATGAAATGAGGTCGATATTTTGCTGAAGAAACTGATTCCAGCTTGCGTATTGATGGCGCTGTGCAGCCAGGCGATGGCGGCACAGATTATTACCGTCAGCCGTTTTGAGATTGGAAAAGACAAATGGCCCTTCACCCGCGAAGAGGTGATGTTGACCTGCGAGAAAGACGGCGCGCTGTTCGCGATTAACCCGGGCACTTTGTTGCAGTATCCGCTCAACGATAAAGCCTTTGCGCGCAAAACGGCCGGGCGGGGCACACTGCAATCGATCGACACCATTGTCGCCGTTGATAAAGCCCATCCAGGCCAGAAAATGAGTCTGCAACCGATCATCGACCGCGCGCAGCAACTGTGCGGTAAGTAATCCCTATATTCTCAGGCGTAGCGCACAATTCTGCCGCTACGCTTGCTTCCTCGTTCTGTCACCACGATCACAGAGTTGTCACCTTTCGCGACCAAACCGCATGATTGGCTGGAAAACCAGCAATCCTGGTCTACCTTTAAATGGCAAGGCGTCCTCGCCTGCAAAAATGCCAACTTTTAGCGCACGGCTCCCAAAGAGCCATTTCCCTGGACCGAATATAGGAATCGTATTCGGTCTTTTTTTATCTGCATAATAATGAATTGTCTGCACGCGTTAGGCTTACCTTTATGCTGGCATCTACACTTAATTCTCTTAGCAACTCAGGAGGATTTATGTCTGATAGACCGATTGAAGCGGATGAGCTTGAAGAAGATACTAAGGTGAAGCCGGATGAGCATGAAAAAGACGATGAGAGTCTGGCACCGGAGTCGGGCGACAAGCAGCCTGATTGATGATTAAACCCACTTCGGTGGGTTTTTTATTTTCTGTTTTTCTTTTTTATATGAAATAAAAATTTTTTTACCTTGCTACCTGGTAAGATAAATGCGTTAATGCGTCGTCGGTCTGAATAGCAGACAGTTAGAAGGTTAGTTCCCATTGTATTTCTCATCCCGGTTAGTGCCGCTTCAAGCCCTTTCTCTTTGAGTCTTATCCTAAGTTCTGATTCGTATCTGCAACTCGGCCCTTACGCCAATAGGCTCATTTAAAAGGTAAAAATTATGTCTAATAAAATTCTTGGAACGGTAAAATGGTTCAACTCAGAAAAAGGCTTCGGCTTTATTTCTCCTGAAAATGGCAGCAAGGACGTTTTCGTCCACTTCTCAGCCATTCAGGGCACTGATTATCGCTCACTTGATGAAGGTCAGCGTGTTGAGTTTTCAGTTGAAGATGGTCCAAAAGGTCCGTCTGCAACAAATGTATTAGGTCTGTAATTATTCGCATTTATAATCGTTTAAGATGTCCGCATTGCCAGAGTTCACAATATCGTACCTCCGCGTTCGATATTACGAAAGTGAACCCACATGGCGCTAAATGTATTTTCTGCAAATCATCAATGATTGTGTTGAAAACTGCTTAATAGCGGATATTCTGCCCTGATAATTATCAGGGCTTATCAGGCAATTGCCTGATATCAGAATCATTAGCACTGCTCAGGCAGTGCTTTTTTATTTTAAATACCCCCGCACATCTTCACTTATTCCCACGTTTACCCTCTTACCCACATGCTACTTTTTCTCTTATTCCGAAATAAATTACCGTCGTAGAGAGAATCTTGCGAGATGCACAAGCCCGTTATCCTGATCGCCTTGCTGCTGAGTGGTTGCGCACTGAAACAGTATCCGCAGTCCGCCAAAGTGAGTGATGCCGAAGCGCAAACCTATGACTGTGCAGCACTGAATCAGGAGATCGCTAAAAGCCAAAGCGTTCAGCAGCAGATTGATAAAACCGGCGAGTTTGATGCGCTAACGGTATTGGGATTCGTCGGGGATTTTGGTATCGGTAACGGCGTTGCAAAGGTCAGCGCTAACAATAAAGCTGCGGCGCGTTTGCAACAGCTGGAAAATCTCAAAACAGTGCGTTGTGCGCATAACGCGACTTGATCGTTAACGGGTGGCAAATAACCTGCAAAAAAGATGCGGTCATATAGCAGCAGTCAGCCTGTGCGAAAAATGGTATAACGTTGGCGCATCTGATTAATGGCCGGATAAGGATCCTTCATGGCAAATACACAATATCTACTTTGGGTAATGATTGGCACACTCACGCTGCTTTGTATCTTTATTGGTGTGGTGGTTGGCCGCGCCAAAACGCCGCGCATTGGAACGCTGACATTCGCCGGTTTATTAGCCTTCTTCTTGATGGCGATCTTTTTAATCACACGCTAGTACGCAATGCGCGCTCAATGCCGTTAATAGCGCTGCAGAGATTTGTAAAAGGCTGCAGTGCGCAGCCTCAATTCAACGTCACAGCGGTTTACGCGCGGCCAGCAAGAACATCATCGGACGATCGCGTTCTTCCGCCAGCGCGGGATTGAGTGCAACCATCTCTTCGCTCGGGCCCCATTCATCAAGATGTACGATCTCAAATCCTGCGCCAATTAACGCATTGATCCAGGTTGCCAGCTTGCGATGTTGCTTCTTCACGCCATCGGCAAACCAGTTGCTGATGCGTTCCCCTTCCTGCTGGTAATGATTAACTGGCCAGCTGCGCTGCTGCTGTTCATCCACAATCCACTGCTGTTGAGTAGGTGCAGTGTAAATCGGATGCTCACAGGAAAACACCAGCGCGCCGCCCGGCGTTAGCGCCTCAAACACGGTTGCGAAGAGTGCGTCAATATTGCTGAGGTAGTGCAGCGCCAGCGAGCTGTAGGCGAGATCATAGGATTCGTTCAGTTGCAGCGATTCTAAATCGGCGCGCTGATAGCGAATCCCGGTTCCCTGCGTCATGGTCGCGGCTTGCGCTAACATCTTCTCGGAAACGTCCAGACCTAGCACCTCGCGCGCGCCTTGCTGCTGCGCGTAGCGGCAAAACCAGCCGTAACCGCAGCCGAGATCGAGAATACGTTTATCATGCAGGACGGGTAGTAGCGCACGCAGTGCGGGCCATTCTGGCGCGCCGTCTAATCCCTTAACGGAACGTGGCAAAGTGGCGTAACCGGCAAAAAAAGTGGGGTTGTCGTAAATATTCTGGCTCATACAGGCTCCTTTATATGATGCGCAAAGGAGTTTAGGCGTTTAGCGCGGAATGTAAAGTCGCGTAATTATCCCACAAATAATAGATGTACCAGACGAGCGAGTGATTCCAGCAGCAGCAAGCTACCGATGAAAATAACGATTAATACACCAATGAATTGCTTCCGTCCGCTCATGCTGTTCCCTCCGCTGGCTAACGTTGCCGGACTATACTTTAAGCCGGGCTCACTAAACTTCCAGTCAACCGGGGAAGATTACATGCTTTACCAAAAGGTGAACGCGCAAATGTGGCGAAATATTTGGGTGGTTGGCGATCTGCACGGTTGCCGCGCCCAACTCGATGCGCAACTGCTCAAGCGGGATTTTGATAAGCAGCAGGATCTACTGCTGTCGGTGGGCGATTTAATCGATCGTGGCCCGGACAGCCCCGGCTGTTTAGCGCTGATGCAGGAGCCCTGGTTTCGCTGCGTGCGCGGCAATCATGAGCAGATGGCGCTCGCTGCGCTGGATGGGCGCGACCAAACCTTGTGGATGATGAACGGCGGCGAGTGGTTCTGGCAACTCAAAGGCGCAGCGTTGATCGCTGCGCGCCATGCGTTGAAGCGCTGTGCTGAGTTACCGTTGATCCTGCATCTGGATTTCGGCGATCGCGTGGTGGTGATTGCCCACGCCGATTATCCCGCCAGTCATTATGCGTTAGGGAAAGAGGTTGACTGGCAGCAAGTGGTGTGGAGTCGCGATCGACTGGGACGCCATCAACGCGGCAGTTCAGCCCACATCGATGGCGCCAGTGATTTCTACTTCGGCCACACGCCGTTAGAACAACCGCTCAATGTGGCGAATCAGCATTACATCGATACCGGCGCGGTCTTCGGCAATCGCCTCACCCTGGTGCAGTTGCAGTAACGCTTAGCGGAACAGACGTCCGTCGCGCACCAGTTCACGCGGATAACTGTTTTTAATCCGATTACCCACTTTCTTCGCCAATCCCAGCGGCTGCTGCTGGTAAGTGACGATCACCTCATCCCGGCTGGGCAACGTGTCCGGATGAATATCCTGACCGCGATACCAGGTTTCCGCTTCTGCATCGGTGAGTTCGAAATCCAGCGCGCTGCCTGGCTGCGTCAACGCCACGACCGCTTCATGCTGCCAGCGATAGCCTTTCGGGAAGGTCTCGGCCAACTTGAGGCCGATGCGTGAGAAGCGCACTTTACCCAGCCAACCCTCCAGCGCCGCGGGGAACAGCCACAGCTCTTTATCGCGCTGCCACAGCGTGTGATTTTCATCCCACCGCAAGCCGACTTTGGCCGCGGCCTGTTGCACTTCGACGCTCAGCTTGCGGCTGGCCGGAGAGAAGGGCAGTTTGCCGACTTTGTAGGTTGGCGTTGGCAGCGCGGGAATGCTGGCGGTTTTACGCAGACGCGCGACGAAAAAACCTTCACTATCGAAAATCTGCGGGAATACGTGCAGGAAACCTTCGGCGGTTAACGCCTGATCGGCTCCGTCGAATAAACCGTTCAGCGGCACGATTTCAACCGCGTCGGGATAACGCTGCTGCAACCAATGAATCACCTGCTGATTCTCGATTTGATTCAGTGTGCAGGTAGAGTAAATCAGCGTGCCGCCTGGCTGTAAGGCATGGAAAGCGCTGTCGAGCAGATCGCGTTGGGTTTCCGCAATCGCTTCAGTGCTGGCCAGCGTCCAGTTACGCAACGCATCAGCATCTTTGCGCACCACGCCTTCGCCAGAGCAGGGCGCATCGAGCAGAATGGCATCGAAACGCTCCGGCAGCGCGGCGCCAAATACACGGCCATCAAAATGGGTCAGCGCAACATTGCTGACGCCACAGCGGCTGATGTTAGCGTGCAGCACTTTAACGCGGCTGGCCGAGTATTCGTTCGCCAGAATGGCGCCTTCATTGCGCATCAGCGCGGCCATCTGGGTGGTTTTAGAACCGGGCGCAGCAGCCACATCCATCACCTGACGCGCACCGGGTGCGGCGTCAAACAGCGCGGTAACCGGCAGCATCGAGCTGGCTTCCTGAATGTAGAACAGTCCGCTCAGATGCTCCGCCACGCTACCCAGCGGCAGCGATTCGTCGTCACGCTCGATCCAAAACCCTTCGGCGCACCACGGAATGGGCGATAAGCGCCAGCCATAGTCGGCGGTGCGGGCGAGGAAATCATCCACGCTAATTTTTAAGGTGTTGACGCGTAAGCTGCGACGCAGCGGTTGCTGGCTAATGGCGAGAAAGCGCTGCAGTTCGGCGTCGTCAGCAAGGCTGGCGCGCATCAGCGCGAGGAAATCTTCGGGAAAGCGATCGGACACGGGCATCTACCGGGAAACGAAATGAGCGCGAAGTGTAACACGCGAAAAAGAATCGGGCAGCCAGGCTGCCCGATTTGCTTAAGGTTAATGAGGGTCCGGAATCGCCGTGCCCCAGTCGCGCCACGCTTTCGGCGCTTCATCCTGTAGCAGGAAGTGTTTGTTGGCGCCGGCCTGCGGTGCTAATGGCACCGTCGGCGGCGTGGCAAACTGTACGCCGCCGCGAATGAACTGCTGGAAGGTGCCGGTTTTCAACACGCCGCCGATCAGACCAAAATCGAAGTTATAGCCGGAAGCCAGCCAGAACACCGAGTTGTTGCGCACCAGATGTTGGTACTTTTTGCTGATACGCAGCGCAATCTGCACGCGATCCGCCATATTGCCCAGCGACGTTCCGGTGACGGTGCCCACTTCAACGCCCCGGAACAGCACTGGCGTGCCCACCGACAGCGATCCCGCGTCGGCGGCATCGACATATATTGTCAAGCCGTTCAGGTAGCGTGAATCGGTGATGGTGCTTTCCTGCAGTTCAAAGGTGCGCGCCGGCGAACCTTTGCCCGGATCGACGTTGAGATAAGGCTGCAGCAGCGTTTCGATATGGTTAACGCCCGCCGCAGAAATCTCCGGCGACACCACCGAGAAGCGGCTGCCGATGCGCGCGAAGTCCTGCACGTATTCCGGATAAAGCACCGCTTTGGCGACAACCTGATTGTTATCAGAACTCAGCGCCAGTGATTCAACCTGACCAATGTTGATGCCGAGATAGCGAATCGGCATGCCCGCCGCCAGTTTGCTGGCATCGAAGGTGTGCAGCGTAATCTGGCTGCCAACTGCACGCGCCGCGGTTTCAGACGAGTAGAGCACGCGTTTCACGCCTTTCGCTGCCTGCGCGCCGGTGAGATTATCGAAACTGATCGCGCCTTTGAGCGCGCGGTTGAGCGGGGATGCTTGCACGGTCAAACCGCTGCCGTTGAGCTGCACTTTCGCGCCACCTTCGGCCCAGAACACACTCTCGCTGGTCAGCAACTTGCGATACTGCGGCTGGATGTGAATCGAGATTTCAAACGCATCCGCGCGCGGCACTACATCCACCACTTCACCGACCTGGAATTTGCGGTACAGCAGCACTGAACCGGCCTGTACATCCGGCAAGCTTTTGGCGGTAAGTTTCAGCGTGGTTGGCGGCTGTTCACCCACGATGCCTTCTTCGGCACGTTCCGCATCCGCATATAAAGGATAACGACTGGAAGGATTGCCTTTCGCGCCGGGAATCAGGCGAATGCCGCCATCTACCCACTCGCGCGCGCTGGCGCCCAGCACTTTCATCCCGTCGAGTCCAAACTTCACATCGAGGCGGCTATTCACCACAAACTTGCTGTCAGCGTGTACCAGATTACGGTGCTCCGGATTGATGGCCGCCACAAAGCTGATGCCATTTTCATCCAGCGTGCGTGAAATCACCTGACCGATTTTCATGCCATACAACATCACCGGCTGGCCGGCATCGATACCGTAGGTTTCCGGCGCGCTGAGTTTTACCGTCAGCACGTCAGGTTTCTGCAGCAATGTTTCGCTGGCTGGCAACACGGTAAAGTGATCCTGCGGCTCGCCTTCGCCTGGCACCAGTTCAAAAGTATTACCGGTTAACAGGCTGCTGAGATTGGTGTCTGTCAGGCTGATCTTCGGCGTGCGCATTTCAATGCGCGTCCCGCTGCGCATCAAACCGGTTACTGAAGGATCAACCGTCAGCTCGCCGGTGACTTTGCCGCCATCCAGCAGGTTGAGTTTGGTTAAGGTGCCGACTTCCAGTCCCTGATACATCAGCGGTGTGCTATCGGCTTTCAGGTTATCGCCGCTCGGCAGGTTCAGTTTCACTTGCACGCCGCGCTGACTGCGTGCCAAATCCGGATAGAGCTGGTAGTTGGCATCCACCTGAGCTTGCTCGCCGTCATTAGGTGAATCGAAGGCAATCGCGCCATTCACTAACGCGGCCAGGCTTTCCAGCTTCACTTTGGCACCGCTCAGGCTGACATCCGCATCAACGCCGGAAACATTCCAGAAGCGGCTCTGCTTTTTCACCAGATTGATAAAGCGGCGCTCAATCAGCACATCAATGGTGACGCCGTCGGTGCTGTTGTTGAGGCTGTAATCGTAAACGCGACCCACCGGAATTTTGCGGTAATAAACCAGCGAACCGGTGTTGAGCGAGCCGAGGTCGGGCGCGCGCAGGTGGATAAGCAGTTCGCCGGTATTAACGCGATACTTCGGTTGGGTATCGAGTGCGGTGAAGTGATCGCTCTCTTTACCTTTACCCGGCATCATGCCGATGTAGTTACCGCCGACCAGCGCATCAAGCCCGGAGACGCCCGCCAATGACGCTTTCGGCGTCACCAGCCAGAACTGAGTGTCTTCACGCAGTGCATCGCGCATGTCGCTTTTGATGCTGGCTTTAATCTGGATGCTGCGATAGTCATCACTCAGCACAATGCCTTGCACCGTACCCACTTCCACGCCCTGATAACGAATCGGCGTACGGCCTGGCACAATCCCGTCGGCAGTCTGGAAGTTAATGGTGATCGTCGTACCGCGCTCCTGATAGTTGGTCCATAGCAGCCAGCCAGCAATCAGCAGGGCGATGATGGGCAATAACCAGAATGGCGAAATCTTGCGCTTGTTGCGCAGATTAGCGCTAGTCGGTGTAGTCGGCGTTTCCTGTTGCATGTGCATCCCAGATCAGGCGGCTATCAAGCCACTCTACAGCCATAATGGTCAGGACAACGGCGGCACCAAAATAGAAGGCGGCCGGTCCCATGGTGAAAGCCAGCAGCTGATCACGATTGACCAGCGACATGGTTACAGCAATGACGAACAGATCCAGCATCGACCAGCGGCCCACCCAGGTGACGGCGCGCAGCAGGCGAATGCGGGTTTTTAAGCCCTGTTCGCATTTAAAGTGAATGCTGAGTAACAGAGTCAACATCACTAACACTTTGGTAAAGGGCACCAGAATGCTGGCGATAAACACCACTGCGGCCACCGGTATATTGCCCGATGCCAATCCCAGAATGCCGGAGAAGATGGTGTCTTCACGGCGTGCGCCATTAACATAGACCACCGAAATCGGCAGCAAATTGGCGGGGATCAGCAGCACAATCGAGGCGATGAGCGCTGCCCAGGATTTCTGCAAACTGTGGCGTCGGCGGTAGTCAAGCGGCGTGTGACAACGCGTGCAGCGCCCACGCTCATCGGCTACACCGGTTTGATGGCAATTCAGGCACACTTGCCACTCTTCAGGCGGGGAAGTGGGCATCGCTTGCGGATAATAGTGTTCCCACAGTTGCTCGACGTTCAGGTGGATCAGCGTCAGCAGGCTCAGCACCGTCAGCGCAATATAGGCCACTAAACCGTAGCCCACTTCCAGTGAGGCGTAATCCTGCACTTTGATCGATGCCACCGCCACGCCGACCAGATAGATATCCAGCATCACCCACTCTTTGAGCTTGTCCATCATCAGCAGGACCGGGCGCAGGTTCATTCCGAGCGCGTTGCCCACCCACAAATAGAGAATGCCGATGACCAGCGTAACCGGCGCGCCAATGGTGCAAAACGCCACCATTGAAGCGGTGAGGATGTTGCCTTGCTGCGTCATTTGGATTACGCCCTCCAGCAGGCTGGCGTTAATACGCATGCCCAGCAGGCGAATATCAACTAACGGCAAGCTAAAGGCGAACGGCATCAGCACGATCATGACCACCGCCATGGCGGTGAGTCGCGTCATCGACCAGTCACGACCGCTCTGAATTTGTGCATGGCAGCGCGGGCAATAGGCTGTCTGATGCGATTTCACATCCGGTATGGAAAAAAGGGTATCGCATTGCGGACAACGCTGATAACGTGCGTGGGGCAACGTCTGGCTGATAGCGTGAATTTTCATAGGTGACGCAAGTGCCCATCGTTCGTTACGGTTACCGGCATGCTGAGTAGCGCAAAGTTGCCTGCAATATTCGGTGGTACCAGAATACGCTTATCCACCGACTGCTAAGGGTATAGTAACTAACAGAATGATTCACCTTCTGCGCCTGGATTATTAGTGCTTATTTTAACAACTGAGTGACAACAAGGTCACCCCAGTGACGAGTTATGGTTGAACAATGAACAAAAAAGCTTTTTACGAGGATTTGAATCGCGATGTCCGCGCCCTGTTGGCGGGTGAAACCTCGTTCCTGGCCGCGCTCGGCAATTGCAGTGCACTGCTTTTCGAACGCCTGGAAGGCGTGAACTGGGCTGGATTCTATTTACTGACGGAACCGAACACGCTGGTGCTGGGCCCGTTCCAGGGCAAAATCGCCTGCGTACGTATTCCGGTTGGCAAAGGCGTGTGTGGAACCGCGGTAGCCGAGGACAAAGTGCAATTGGTGGAAGACGTGCACGCGTTCCCTGGCCATATCGCGTGTGACGCCGCCAGTAATGCCGAAATCGTGATTCCTCTGAAAGTAAATGGCACCCTCGTGGGTGTTTTAGACATTGATAGTACGGTTTATTCTCGCTTCGATAGCGAGGACGAAGCGGGGCTGATGGCCCTTACCGACGGGCTTTGTGAAGTGCTGGCGGGCAGCGACATCGTAAAATTTATTCAGCTGACGCACAGCTAATCGACTGGATCACATAGCATTTGGCGATGTTGTCATTATAATGTCGCCTGTTCATGCCTGCTCTGGTCGGCAAATCCGTTGTAATCAGGAAATTTCATGGAAAATCAACCTAAGTTGAATAGCAGTAAAGAAGTCATCGCCTTTTTGGCGGAACGTTTTCCGCAATGCTTTAGCGCCGAAGGCGAGGCGCGTCCGCTCAAAATCGGCATTTTTCAAGATCTGGTCGAGCGTGTTCAAGGCGAACTGAGCCTGAGCAAGACGCAACTGCGTTCTGCCTTACGTCTTTATACCTCTAGCTGGCGTTATCTTTATGGCATCAAAGCGGGTGCCATTCGTGTCGATCTCGATGGCAACGCCTGTGGCGTGCTGGATGAGCAACACGTAGAACATGCGCGCAAGCAACTGGAAGAAGCGAAAGCCCGCGTTCAGGCGCAGCGCGATCAGCAGAAAGCGAAGAAGCGTGAAGCCGGTGAAGAGACCGCTGAACGTCGTCCGCGCAAGCCTGCTCCGCGTAAAGCTGCCGAAGGTGATGCAGCGCGTAAGCCACGTCCTCAGGCGCCGCGTGCGGCCGCGACTGAGCGTGCAGCCGCACCGCAGCCACCGCGGGCCAAACCTGTCACTGATACCTCAACGTTGCAGCCCGGCCAGAACATTAAAGTGACTGCAGGCAAAGGTGCAATGGACGCTACCATTCTTGAAATTACTAAAGATGGCGTTCGGGTTCAGCTCGCTTCCGGCATGGCTATGATTGTGCGCGCAGAACATTTGCAGTTCTGAAACGGAGGCTGACCCTGGCATGAACAACATTTTAAAGATCGGTATGATCGCGGGCCTGCTTTTAGCAGGCCCCACCTTTGGTGCAGATAATATTACCCGCGCCGACCAGATTCCCCAGCTACACGAAGAGCCACAGCATCCCACCGTCAGCGAACGCGTTACCTCGCGTTTCACCCGCTCTCACTATCGTCAGTTCGATTTAAATCAGGACTTCTCCGCGAAGATTTTTGATCGCTACCTGAATCTGCTCGACTACAGCCATAACGTGTTGCTGGCATCGGATATCGCGCAGTTCGCCGATAAGAAAACCACCGTGGGTGATGAGTTCCGCAGCGGTAAGCTGGATGTGTTTTACGATCTCTACAATCTGGCGCAGAAACGCCGCTTTGAGCGCTATCAATATGCGCTGAGCGTGCTGAATCGCCCAATGAATTTCACCGGCAATGACACCATTGACATTGACCGGGCAAAATCGCCATGGCCAAAGAGCGTCGATGAGCTCAACGCGCTGTGGGATGCCAAAGTTAAATATGACGAACTGAGCCTGAAACTGGCCGGTAAAGATGAGAAAGAGATCCGCGAAACGCTGACCAAGCGTTACAACTTTGCCATCCGTCGTCTGGCGCAAAGCAACAGTGAAGATGTGTTCCAGCTGGCGATGACTGCGTTCGCGCATGAAATCGACCCGCACACTAACTATCTTTCGCCGCGCAACACCGAGCAATTCAACACCGAAATGAGCCTGTCGCTGGAAGGTATCGGCGCTGTGCTGCAGATGGATGACGATTACACGGTGATCAACTCGATGGTCGCAGGCGGTCCGGCGGCGAAGAGCAAAGCGATCAGCGTGGGCGACCGTATTGTCGGTGTCGCTCAGCCGGGCAAACCGATGGAAGATGTGATTGGCTGGCGTCTGGATGATGTGGTTTCAAAAATCAAAGGACCGAAAGGCAGCAAAGTACGCCTGGAAATCCTGCCTGCTGGCAAGGGCACCAAAACCCGTACCGTGACGCTGACGCGTGAAAAAATCCGTCTGGAAGATCGCGCTGTAAAAGGCACCGTGCATAACGTCGGCAAACAGAAAGTTGGCGTGCTCGACATTCCTGGCTTCTACGTTGGTCTGACTGACGATGTGAAGGTGCAGCTGCAGAAGCTGCAGAAGCAAAACGTCGACAGCGTGGTGATCGATCTGCGTACCAACGGCGGTGGCGCGTTGACCGAAGCCGTTTCACTTTCGG
Organism: Kluyvera sp. 1366; assembly: GCF_054823405.1. Classification (NCBI taxonomy): domain Bacteria; kingdom Pseudomonadati; phylum Pseudomonadota; class Gammaproteobacteria; order Enterobacterales; family Enterobacteriaceae; genus Kluyvera; species Kluyvera sp. 1366. The sequence goes on along the minus strand of NZ_JBTRDW010000002.1, from coordinate 421,357 downwards.
GCCTGTTTATTCCAAGCGGTCCGGTGGTGCAGGTGCGTGATAACAATGGCCGCGTGCGTGAAGACAGCGATAACGACGGCATCGTCTATTACAAAGGTCCGCTGGTGGTGCTGGTCGATCGCTTCAGTGCTTCGGCTTCTGAGATCTTCGCTGCGGCGATGCAGGATTACGGCCGTGCGCTGATTGTTGGTGAGCCGACCTTCGGTAAAGGCACTGTGCAACAGTATCGTTCGCTGAACCGTATCTACGATCAGATGCTGCGTCCAGAGTGGCCAGCGCTGGGTTCTGTACAGTACACCATTCAGAAGTTCTACCGCATTAACGGTGGCAGCACCCAGCGTAAAGGCGTAACGCCAGATCTGCTGATGCCAACCGGCGTTGAAGCGGCAGAAACCGGCGAGAAGTTCGAGGACAACGCGCTGCCTTGGGACAGTGTGAATGCGGCAAGCTACACCAAAACCGGCGATATCGCGCCGCTGGTACCTCAGCTGACCAAAGAGCACGGTGATCGCATCGCTAAAGATCGCGAGTTCCAGTACATCATGAAAGATATTGCGCGTTTCGATGCGATGAAAGACAAGCGTAATATCGTGTCGCTCAATCTTGCCCAGCGTGAGAAAGAGAACCGCGAAGATGATGCACTGCGTCTGGAGCGCATTAACGCGCGCTATCAGGCGGAAGGTAAAGCGCCGCTGAAGAGCATCGAAGATCTGCCGAAAGACTATAAAGAGCCGGATCCGTATCTGGATGAAACGGTGAAAATCGCTAACGATATGGCGCAGCTGGAGAAATCTCAGCCTGCTGCCGCAACCGCGAAGTAACCGTCTGGCTTGTGAAATAGCACCGCTTCGGCGGTGCTTTTTTTTACGCTAAAATCGTTGTTAAGCCTTACTAACGCAGCGAACTTCGCACTTCATTGCCTAATGTAAAGTTATGTCTTTTTAGGCACTTAAAGATTAAGGTTGCTTGAAATGCGCGGCGATGACCATAGGATAGATATCCGCGCATATGCGCGTGCACAACTGAGGAAGATTAACGTTTATGATGCGTATTGCTCTTTTCCTGCTCACCAACTTGGCGGTGATGTTGGTATTCGGACTGATTTTGAGTCTGACAGGAATCCAGTCAAGCAGTGTTATGGGTCTGATGATTATGGCAGGTCTGTTTGGCTTCGGCGGTGCGTTTGTTTCACTGCTGATGTCTAAATGGATGGCGTTACGATCCGTTGGCGGTGAAGTCATTGAACAACCGCGTAATGAGACGGAACGCTGGCTGATGGATACCGTCGGCCGCCAGGCACAACAGGCTGGCATTGCGATGCCGCAGGTGGCGATTTATCACGCGCCCGACATTAACGCCTTTGCGACAGGCGCACGCCGAGACGCGTCGCTGGTCGCTGTTTCCACCGGCCTGTTGCAAAACATGAGCCGTGATGAAGCGGAAGCGGTGCTGGCGCACGAAATCGCCCATATCGCCAACGGTGACATGATCACCATGACGCTGATTCAGGGTGTTGTGAACACCTTTGTCATCTTCATCTCGCGCATTTTGGCGCAAATCGCTTCCGGCTTCCTGTCGGGTAACCGCGACGGTGAAGAGAGCAGCAACGGAAACCCGATGGTGTATTTCGCGGTCTCGATGGTGCTGGAACTGCTGTTTGGCTTCCTCGCCAGCATCATCACCATGTGGTTCTCACGTCACCGTGAATTCCACGCCGATGCGGGTTCTGCCAAACTGGTTGGTCGCGAGAAGATGATTGCCGCACTGCAGCGTCTGAAAACCAGTTACGAGCCGCAGGAGCCAAGCAGCATGATGGCATTCTGCATCAACGGTAAAAACAAATCGTTGAGCGAGCTGTTCATGTCGCATCCGCCGCTCGATAAACGTATCGAAGCGCTGCGTAGCGGTGAATACCTGAAGTAGTCGGTAATAGACAGAAAAAAGGGCGCCAGATGGCGCCCTTGCTGTTTCTATGACTCAGCAGCCTGCCTCGACTGCGTCATGCGCGCCAGGCTCACTACGGCAGCGACGCTGGCAAAGCTACCCGCTAGCAGCAGTGAGGCGTGTGTACCGCTGTCGTTAAACAGATTAAACATTAGCGCCACTAGCGCCGCGCCGCTGCTTTGTCCCACCAGACGCGCGGTACCCAGCATTCCGCTGGCACCACCGCTGCGGTTACGCGGTGCTGCGGTGATGATGGTGTGATTGTTAGGCGACTGGAACAGGCCGAAACCGGCACCGCACAGCATCATGCGCCAGATGATATCCACGTCAGTTGGCTGCGTCGGTAAAAGCGCCAGCAGGAATAGCCCGGCAGCGAACATCGCTAATCCCAATCCGCCTAATAATCCGGCATGGAACTTCTCGATCAGGCGACCTGCAATGGGTGCCATCACCATGGTTGCCAGCGGCCACGGCGTGAGCAGCAAGCCGGTTGCCATTTCATCCCGGCCCAGCACGTTTTGCAGGAAGAACGGCAACGCCACCATCGCCAGCATCTGCGCGCAGAACGAGCAAATTGAGGTGCCTATCGACAGTGAAAAGATCGGAATGCGCAGCAAGTCCACCGGCAGCAATGGCACCGGCATCGCTAACTGGCGACGAACGAAAACAATGCCCACCAACACCAATGCCACCAATTCGGCCACAATCAGCCAGCCGTTTTGTCCCTGCGAGAAACCGCTCAGTGCAGATATGAGCAGGCCAAAGAACAGCGCATTCATCACCGCGCTTGGCACGTCGAATTTCTGTTGTTTGGCTTTCTGGGTGTTATCCGGCAGGAAACGCAACGCCAGCCACAGCGCAACGATGCCGAGCGGAATGTTGATCAGGAACAGCCATTTCCAGCTGGCGACAGACAGAATCGCCGCCGCTACGGTTGGACCGGCCGCGCTGGAGACCGCGACAATCAGCGAATTGATCGCCATACCGCGCCCGAGGAAGCGCTGCGGATAGATGATGCGGATCAGCGCCGTGTTCACGCTCATCAATGCGGCACCACCAAAGCCTTGCAGCACACGCGCCACGGTCAGCGTATTCAACGATGAGGAGAGGGCGCAAAACAGTGAGGTAGCGATAAACAGCGCGAGTCCAACCTGATAGACGCGGCGGTAGCCGAGCATATCGCCGAGAAACGACAGCGACAGCAGCGAAATAACGATGGCGATTTGGTAGGCGTTAACAATCCAGATCGATTCGGCTGGGCTGGCATTCAATTCACGCGCAATGGTTGGTAAGGCCACGTTGGCGATAGCTCCATCCAGCACCGCCATCATAATACCGAGTGCAATGGTGATGATCGCGCCATAACGCTGTGGAAGGGGTAATCCATCCTGGGCAACAGTAGAAGGCATAAGTAAAGTAAGTAAAGAGAGTGAATATCATCATGCTAATCAATTCGCTGCCGAAAAGCACCGCATTCATTGACATAAAATTACGTGTGGATGTGTCACTTAGCGTCAGTCGTTGCCGCCATCAGGCTGAAACGCATATACTGGCGCTTCTGTTCCGTTTTTTTTGAAACACTGTCAAAAAGGATACGCGCCATGGCGAGCAGTGATAATGATAAACAGCCAGACTCGGTTTCATCAGTGATGAAAGTGTTTGGCATTCTGCAGGCGCTGGGCGAAGAGCGCGATCACGGCATCACCGAACTGTCCCAACGCGTGATGATGTCAAAAAGTACCGTTTATCGCTTTTTACAGACCATGAAATCGCTTGGCTATGTGGCGCAGGAAGGAGAAAGTGAGAAATACTCGCTGACGCTCAAGCTGTTCGAACTCGGCGCCAAAGCGTTGCAGAACGTCGATCTGATTCGTAGCGCCGATATTGAGATGCGTGAGCTGTCGCGTCTGACTAAAGAAACCATTCACCTCGGCGCGCTGGAAGAAGACAGCATCGTCTACATCCATAAAATCGATTCTCTTTATAACCTGCGTATGTATTCGCGCATCGGCCGCCGTAATCCACTGCACACCACCGCGATTGGTAAAGTGCTGCTGGCATGGCGCGATCGCGCTGAAGTGCAGGAGATCCTGAGCGAAGTGGAATTCCGCCGCAGTACCGCGAAAACCATTGTCACTGCAGAAGCATTGCTGGCGGTGTTGGATCAGGTAAAAGTACAGGGATTTGGTGAAGATAATGAAGAGCAGGAAGAGGGCTTACGTTGCATCGCGGTGCCGGTATTTGACCGTTTTGGCGTGGTGATTGCGGGGCTAAGCATCTCGTTCCCCACCATTCGTTTTTCCGAAGAAGCCAAAAATGAGTATGTGGCGATGCTGCATCGTGCGGCGCGCAATCTGTCTGAACAAATGGGCTACCACAACTATCCTTTCTGAAATGAAAAACGGGCTGTTGCCAGCCCGTTTCAACGCTTAATTGTCGACCACTTCGCCACTTTTCTTCAGCAGTGGACAATCCGTTACGCCGACGATACCGCTGTCTGTATGCAGATACTGTGCCGTAATCATACCGCGTGCGGTCAGATAGCTGCATTGCAGCCCCAGTCCCGCCGCATTCTTATTGCTGCCGGTGAGTACGCCATAGCCGGTCAGCAGCATCGCTAACCAAATTAATGCCACCAGCATAATCGTCCGAATAAGTAGTTTCATCTTATCTCCTTGTGATACACAACGCAGCGCATCCAACCTTGCTGCGAATCTACTGTAACAGCATGCCGCGCTTTAGCCATCGAATCGATCAGAGATAACTGAAAGAGAGGGCAGGCGGGATAATCTGCTTTCCGTCGCTACCCATTATCTTTTGCGTCGGCAGCGAGTAGAATCAGCGGCGGAGTAGATGTTTGATTTTTGACTATAGAGGCAGTTATGAACGAATTAGCCGCAAACACCAGCCCGCTGTTTAACTATGGCGTTCTGGCCATCATCATTCTTGTGGCCTTTATTGTCTGGTTCTTTGTCAACCGGGCTAGCGTGCGCGCCAGTGAGCAGATCCGTTTGCTGGAAGCCGTTATCGAAGAGCAAAAGAAACAGAATGCGCTCCTGCGCCGTCTGGTTGACGCACAGCCATCCACAGCAAAACCACCAGCGGATGAAGACGCGGATGAAAAACGCGATTTTATTCGGATGATCCCGGAACGTTAAGCCGTTAAAAGGGGTGAAATAATCGCCATTATGGCAACCGATGCGCACTGAAATGGTGCGTGGCGGGATAATGACTTTTAGTAAATTCCCTTCTAAGCCAGGTATGAATAGCAACAATCCCTGCCCGAATGAATATCAACTAAGATTTATCCTAAGGAGTTTTTGTTAAATCAAGCTCTTCAATGTTCTTTTTAACATTTAATTGTTGGGTAGATAGTTAAAATTGAGATAAATGCCACCTAATGTTAATGCGTTTATATGGGGCGCATATTATTGGTTTCTCCTGATTTTGGTGCAAAGCAATTAATAACTTATACCTGAGAAAACTATTTGTACAAGATTTGAACGGCGCGCAGTTGTTGTGTGGCGAGCGAAGTTTTCAGTGGAATATTTTATTGATGCCATATTAGTGCAATATTTTTGTCGTACTGTTAACCCCTAAAATTGTACCAATATAGACATTGCCGCTGCGCTTGACTAAGCGGCAATCAAGCGCTAACTATACTGACTGATAACCTTTTTTTGCGCACCTTCCGCGCTGGGTGTCAATATGTTGATTGATGAAGTGCCGCGCCTATTAACTAATTATGTGCGTCACGTCGATCACCGTTTAAAAATGGCTTGCCATTAATTTACGGATATGTGATAACAAATCGTAGGTCAAACGAGGTACAGTTCTGTTTATGTATGGCATCTTCAGTAAAGAAGTTACGAGTAAAGACGTTGACGTTGAATACCGCTTCCTTGCCGAACCTTAAATTAGTGCCTCATTCAGTAATGTCTCTGGTTTATCTGTAAGTCTGCCTGCGGGCAATATAATCATTGAAAGGAAATTTGCGAAATGGCAAAGATTAAAGGTCAGGTTAAGTGGTTCAACGAGTCTAAAGGTTTTGGTTTTATTACTCCTGCTGATGGTAGCAAAGATGTGTTCGTACACTTCTCTGCAATCCAGGGCAATGGTTTTAAAACTCTGGCTGAAGGCCAAAGCGTTGAGTTCGAAATCCAGGATGGCCAGAAAGGTCCTGCTGCGGTCAACGTTACCCCAATCTGATTTCGCCCTCAGGCTCGGTGCCATGCACCACTGAAACGAATCCTAAAGCCCCGTTCACTGAACGGGGCTTTTTCTTTTATCCTTTCTGTAGCCAGATGATCAGGGTAAACTGCGCCGCGAATTGCTAACCCGGAGTTATCTATGTCTTTGATTTGCCCACTTTGTCATCAGCCTTTATTGCAGCAGGTGAATAGCTTCCGCTGTGATGCAGGTCATCAGTTTGATCAGGCGAAAGAAGGGTACGTCAATTTACTGCCGGTGCAGCACAAAGGTTCGCGCGAACCGGGCGATAGCGCCGAGATGCTGCAGGCACGACGCGCCTTCCTCGATGCCGGACACTATCAGCCGTTGCGCGCGGCTGTCGCCGGGATCCTCGCGCAGCATCTGGGTGAGCAAGGTACACAGCTGTTAGACCTCGGATGCGGGGAAGGTTATTACACTGCGGCGATGGCCGATGCGTTACCACAGGCGCAACTCTTTGGTCTGGATGTGGCGAAAGCAGCGATTCGCATGGCCGCTAAACGTTATCGCGAGGTGAAATTTTGCGTGGCGTCCAGCCAGCGTTTACCTTTTGCTGATGCTTCTCTGGATGGCGTGGTGCGCATCTATGCGCCCTGCAATGAAGATGAGCTGAGCCGCGCGATCAAAGCGGGGGGTTACCTACTAACGGTGACGCCGGGACCGCATCACTTGCAGCAATTCAAGGCGCTGATTTATCGCGAAGTGCAGCTGCACGCGGCGGAAGAGAAAGTGTATGCCGGCTTCAGGCAGGTCGATCAACAAAACCTGCATTACAGCATGACGTTGAGCGGAAGTGAGGCGGTGAGCTTATTGCAGATGACGCCATTTGCCTGGCGTGCACGTGAAGAAGTGTGGCAGAACCTGGCGGCATCCAGCGAGTTTAACTGTGATGCCGACTTTGTGCTGACGTTATGGCAGCGCGATTAACGCGCTTCCACCAGCGTATTGTAGATCCGTTCCAGGTCATCAAGCTGTTTGACAGCAATCAGGAGGCGGCGCTGCTCCAGTTGCATCACCAGAATGCCATCCTCTGACAGATTCATACTCTGAATGCGACCGTAGTCGATCCACACGCTGCCAAAAAACAGTCCATTTTCTTTCATCAACAGCTTCGGGCTGCGAACCCAGAATAACCAAATCGCCATAAAGCACAGCACCATCAGCAAATTGGTGGTGAGTTGTGTGCCATGTTTATCAATGTTGTTCCACAGCAGAATCAGCAGCAGCACCACGAAAATGGCGCTATCGATTTTATGGCGACGGCGCAGTGCGACGCGCAGTTTTGTCGGGCCATTGCGGCGCGGCAGGATCGCTTCATCATAGATGGCGAACAGAATGAAGCCTGCAATCAGCAGCGCGATCAGGGCGTCAGTCAGTGACATTAGGTGTTCTTCCTCAAGCGAAATTATCTCAACGTGGGCGCTCAAATAATGCCGCTCAATATTAGCCGGGAGCAGGGCTCCCGGCGGGATGATTACAGACCGAGCAGGCCGATCCAGTAACCGAAGATACCGAGGGCGAAAAAGCCGACGATAATCCACAACGCATTCACCTTACGACGCAGCAGCCACATACAGCCAAAGGTTAGCAGCAGTGGAATCAGGCCTGGCATCAGCTGATCAAGGATAGATTGCACCGTGGTAACCGTGGTTTTACCGGTCTGGTCGGTAATGCGCGACACCACCAGCGGCACATTCACATGCGTCCACTTGTTAACCAAGGCCCCCATGACAAAGAGGCCGAGAATCGACGCGCCCTCCGTCAGTTTCTGCAGGAAACCGCCGCCCATATCGCTGACGATATCCACGCCTTTACGGTAGCCATACGCCACACCGTAATAACGCGTCAACAGACGCACGGCGTTAAACAGGATGAAGAACAGCAATGGACCCAGCAGGCTACCGCTCATCGCGATACCGGCACCCAGCGCAGCAAACACCGGACGCACGGTACCCCAGAAGATCGGGTCGCCCACACCCGCCAGCGGACCCATCAGACCCACTTTGATGCCGTTAATCGCCGCATCATCAATCGGCGCACCGTTGGCACGCTGCTCTTCCATCGCCATGGTAACGCCCAGCACCGGCGCCGCTACGTAAGGATGGGTGTTGAAGAACTCGAGGTGACGTTTAATCGCCTGTTTACGTTCGTCGTTGTTTTCTGGATAGAGGCGACGAATCACCGGCACCATTGAGTAGCAAAAACCCAGCGCCTGCATACGTTCAAAGTTCCACGAACCCTGAAACAGGTTAGAGCGCAGGAACACACCGCGGACATCGCCGGGGGTGAGTTTCTTTGGAGTGTTAGTTGTATCAACCATGATTTCACCTGTTCCTAGTCGAGTTCGTTATCGAGGTCATTGTTTGCAGGACCGCTGGTTGCAGCACCTGCAACGCGGTTATATTTCGGTGCCAGCTGGATATACAGCACCGCCATCACCACGCCAATCACGCCAAGCGCAACCAGGTTGAAGTTGGTGAAGGCTGCAGTAACGAAGCCAAGGTAGAAGAACGGCATCAGGTAGCCCGCGCGCATCATGTTGATGACCATCGCGTAACCCACCACCACGATCATGCCGCCGGCGATGTTCAGGCCGTTGGTGACCACGTCTGGAATTGAGTTCAGCAGTTCCTGAACCACGTGAGTACCGACAGAAATCGCCACGATCAGTGCTGGGATGGCAATACGCATCGCCTGCAGTACCAGCGCGGATACGTGGATCCAGCTGATCGCCGTCAGGTTACCTTTCTCGGCTGCCTTATCGGCGGCGTGCTGGAAGGCTACGGTGATGGTACGCACGATGATGGTCAGAACCTGACCGGCCGCAGCCAGCGGAATCGCCAGCGCGATACCGGCGCCCACGCTTTGACCACCGGCAATAACCAGAATGGTTGAGATAATCGAAGCCAGCGCCGCATCCGGTGCAACGGCCGCACCGATGTTCATCCAGCCCAGTGCAATCATCTCCAGCGTACCGCCGATGATGATACCGGTTTTCATATCACCGAGGACCGCACCAATTAAGGTACAAGCCACCAGCGGACGGTGGAACTGGAACTCATCAAGAATCGATCCCATCCCGGCAATACAGGCCACAATAAATATCAAAATGATTTGTAGCGTGGTTATCTCCATTGCATTTCTCCTCTGCAAGGTCTCTAAAATTCGCCCACGTATGCAGGCAAAGGGCGAACTACGGATTGACCTTGGCGATCAGGTCCATCATTTTCAGTCGCTGATCGCTGGACACTTTACGTACTTCCAGTTCAATACCGCGCTCATTAAGTTTGCGGAACGCCGTGATATCTTTTTCATCCACCGATACCGCGTTGTTCACCTGGGTTTTGCCCTGACGGAACGCCATGCCGCCAATATTGACCGACTTAATGTCCACGCCTTGCTCGACAATCCTCACCACATCGGTGGGATTGGTGAACAGCAGCATCACCTTGTCATTGCCATATTTCGGGTTGTTCCACACGCGAACCATCTTATCGACATCCACCACGTGCGCGGTAACGCCCGGCGGGGCCACCTGCGTCAGCAGCGTTTTGCGCACATGATCGTTCGCCACTTCATCAGACACCACGATGATGCGGGTAACGTTGGTCTCTTTGGTCCAGCGCGTGGCCACTTGCCCGTGAATCAAGCGGTCATCAATACGCGCCAGGCCAATTTTCATGTGATCGCCTGCAGCCATTGGTTTTTGCGGCTGAGCAGGCGCTTTCGCTGCAACCGGAGCAGGCGCAGCTGCGGCTTGCGCTGGCGTTTCAGTTTTGAGGGCTTTAACGCCTTCACGACCGGCTTCCACCGCGATGTGAATCAGTTCTTCCAGCGATGGGTTGTCATCACGTCCCATCAAGGTTTCCACCAGCATCGGGATGTTGACGCCAGCGATGACATCATAGCCATCCTTATCCACCACAATGCGGCTGGCCGCATTAAATGGACTGCCACCCCAGGTATCGACCAGGAACAACACGCCCTTTGACGTGTCGAGATCGGCCAGCCGTGCCTGATACTTTTCGATTAGCGTTTCTGCATTTTCGCCGGGAACGAAATCAATCCATCCGACATTTTCCTGCTCACCCAACAGCATCTCTGCTGTTTTAAGCAACTGTTCTGCCGCCCAGCCATGTGTACCAATTACAATAGCAATGGTCACTTGCTACCTCCGTTCGCGTGAGAGATTCTCTGGCATTGCCGGGAATCATTGAAAATTACCGTTAGTGTTTCAGGTGGATCGTTAATGATGTGATAGAGAAAAAGCATCAATAAATAAAACGCAACAATCCGCTGCACAGCGATAAGGTCGCGATTTATTTTAGTGATCGAAAAAATAAATTATGTGATGTTTGTCAGCTATTTCGCGCGTAACGGTGCTAATGTGCACTTTTGTTCGATATTCCTGCGTTAACGTAGATATTTGTAAATGTAATAAATTTTTTTGACGTCGTTGATGTAACTGATACATTAGCGTTCTGTTTTTTATTCAGGAGTAACGGGCTTCAGCTCACCTTTATGGACCGTCACCGACGTCGCTCAACATGTTCTCAGCGCTTTTCCGCGCCCGCTTCCACGCTCTTCAGCGTTATCACCGCCTGTAACGATCTCTCGTCTCGCCCTCTGGTGCAGACTCAATTTCGTGCGCCTTTACGTCCGGTAAGGAGTCATTGATGGAATTTCTCTTCGACCCCTCAATTTGGGCGGGTTTGCTCACGCTGATCGTGCTGGAAATTGTTCTCGGCATTGATAACCTGGTGTTTATCGCCATCCTCGCGGACAAATTGCCGCCGAAGCAGCGCGATAAAGCCCGTCTAATTGGTTTGTCGCTCGCCCTGGTGATGCGTCTTGGCTTGCTGTCGCTGATCTCCTGGATCGTGACGCTGACGCGGCCCCTATTCAGCGTAGGCGATTTCAGCTTTTCCGGACGAGATTTAATTCTGTTGTTTGGTGGTTTGTTCCTGTTATTCAAGGGAACCATGGAACTGCATGAGCGGCTCGAGAACCGCGGGCTCGAACATCAGGGCAATAAGAGCTACGCCAGCTTCTGGGCGGTGGTGATTCAAATCGTGGTGCTGGATGCGGTGTTCTCACTCGATGCGGTGATTACCGCGGTCGGCATGGTGAACCATCTGCCGGTGATGATGACCGCCGTGGTGATCGCCATGGGCGTCATGCTGCTGGCCTCGAAACCGCTGACGCGTTTTGTGAATGAACACCCAACTGTGGTGGTGCTGTGTCTGAGCTTCCTGCTGATGATTGGTTTGTCGCTGGTGGCCGAAGGTTTTGGTTTCCACATTCCCAAAGGTTACCTGTACGCTGCGATCGGCTTCTCGATCATCATTGAGCTGTTTAACCAGATTGCGCGCCGTAACTTTATTAAGCATCAGGAACACCGCCCGATGCGTGAACGCACCGCAGAAGCGATTCTGCGTTTGATGGGTGGACGCCAGCGTAAGCAAGCGACGACAACTGAAGAAACCTCATTGACCGAAGCGATGCCGCAGGAAGCGTTTAAGGACGAAGAGCGCTACATGATCAACGGCGTATTGACGTTATCGCAGCGTTCAATCCGTAGCATCATGACGCCGCGCGGTAACATTTCGTGGGTGGATGTTTCGCGTCCGCTGGATGAAATTCGTATTCAGCTGCTGGATACGCCACACAGCTTGTTCCCGGTATGTCGCGGTGAGCTGGATGAAATCATCGGCGTGGTGCGTGCCAAAGAGCTGCTGGTGGCGCTGGAACACGGCATGGATGTGGCGACCTTTGCGGCTAACACGCCGGCGATAGTGGTTCCGGAAACCCTGGACCCAATCAATCTGCTGGGCGTGCTGCGCCGTGCTAAAGGTAGCTTTGTAATTGTCACCAACGAATTTGGTGTGGTGCAGGGCTTAATCACGCCGCTGGACGTGCTGGAAGCGATTGCCGGTGAGTTCCCGGATGAAGACGAAACGCCAGATATCATTGCCGATGGTGACGGTTGGTTAGTGAAGGGCGGGACCGATTTACACTCGCTGCAACAGCTGCTGGATCATCACGAGTTGGTGAAAGCCGATGAAGATCACGCCTCGCTAGCCGGTTTGTTGATTGCACAGAAAGGCCAGTTGCCGCTGCCCGGCGAAGTGATTGATTTGCCGCCGCTGCACTTCCAGGTGATTGAGGCGACCGATTACCGTATCGATCTGGTGCGCGTCACCAAAGATAAGCCATTCGATCACGAAGAACACGCCGGGTAAGTCATCGGACTGAAGTAAACAATAACGGCCACGCCAAAAGGAGTGGCCGTTTTTTTATGCGCTTAGCTGCGCCTGATGCTGCTCCAGCCATTGCGGGAAATCCTCAATCGGCATCGGGCGCGCGTAGAAATAGCCTTGCAGATGGTCGACGCCGCGCTCACGTAGATAGTGTGCCTGCTCGGCAGTTTCCACACCTTCCGCCACCAGTGAAATATTCAGGCGCTGCGCCAGCGAGATCACCATATCGGTAACGGTCGCGTTAATCGCATCGGTGCCAATGGCGGCGGTGAAAATCTTGTCGATTTTAAGCACATCCGGTTGGAGGTCTTTCAGATAAGCCAGCGAACTGTGGCCGGTACCGAAATCATCAATCGCCAGACGCACACCAATTTCATGCAGTTGCGACACCACCGATTGATCGATGATGGGCAAAGCGTCACGCTCCGTCAGCTCAACCACTAGTTTTGGCATGGGATTGGCCGGCCACCAGATATTTTGCAGATCTTCCACAATGGCGCGATCGCGAAAATGGCTGGCGGCAACGTTAATCGCAATGTGGAACGACGGACATTGCGGCAGATTGGGCAGCTCAGCCACGACTTTCGCCAGCACGAAGCGGGTCAACGGCGCGATCAGGTTTTGCCGCTCGGCCAACGGAATAAACACGTCCGGCGCAATCCAGCCCTGACGCTGGTTATGCCAGCGCAGCAGCAGCTCCATGCCGTCACACTCGCCGCTTTTGGCGTTAATCAGCGGCTGGCAATAAACCATAAATTCGTTAGCGGTGATGCCATAACTGATCTGCCAACTGAGGCTCATGCGATTGGCGGTCGCCAGCCAGACGATGTACCCCATCAGCAGGCTGAGCATGAGCGCCAGCGGCAGCTGTGAAGGTAGCGTGTTAAGCGCCAGCCGGGCGGGAGAAGGGCCGTACAAGGTGATGCTAAACGGATAGCGCAGTGATGCCTGATCGTACGCCACTTCATCTTCAGACGGTTCAGTTTGTTCAATCAGCGGATTACCGTATTCAAGGCTCTGACCACCCACGTTGAAAATGGCGCGCTCAACCCACGGCAACTGCGGCTCCAGCAGATAATTGGTCATCAATTCAATATTAATGACTTGCAGCAGACCTTCGCGATTATCCAGCGATTTTGGCGTCCACAGCAGCAGCACCGGCGATCCTTTCAACAGATCACTGTCCGTGGCCAACATCATGCGCTGATTATTGATAGCTAATTCAGGATAGGTTTGGCTGAAGGAGAGGTTTTGCGGGCCAAAAATGCTGGAGCAGTAGAGCGCGTCGTCCTTAACCAGCAGCACGGTGCGCACGGTTTGCAGCGCGGCAATTTTCTCAATCAGCGGATAACGCACTTGCGCACAAGGTACGCCAACCAGACCGAGTGTGTTGTTGGCGGAAACATCCAGCGGCGAGAACATACGATCAAAGCGTTCAATCGCGCGGGTGGCGAAATTCAGCGACTGCTGCTCAATGCGCGATTTCTCTTCGATATAACGAAAAGTTAGCGTCAGGACCAGAACCAGCGAGGCGATCACTAACGCAATAAGCAGTCGCTTACGGCGAAATTGACCCACAAATTGCTGGGGAATGAGCATCAGTAACCACCTTGCAAAACAAAGATTGAAGCCAAATTAACGTGTAGGTTATCGGCATTGAGGCGGCCAGGTTTAGCGCGGCTGAATAAAAAATACGGCACTAAAAAAAGCGCGGCCACAAAGGGCCGCGCTCGAAATCAATGTATCTGTTTTACTCAGTTGGAGGTAGCTACAGATGAATAAAAATAGCCAACTGTTGTTTAAATCACCAGCGAAGCGTTAATCGCACTGGACCTTAATCGCTAATCCGCCGCGAGAGGTTTCACGGTATTTAGCGTTCATGTCCTTACCGGTTTCGTACATGGTCTCAATCACTTTATCCAGCGACACACGTGGTTCACTGGTACGGCGCAGCGCCATGCGCGCGGAGTTAATGGCCTTCACGGAAGCGATGGCGTTACGCTCAATGCACGGCACCTGAACCTGGCCGGCGACGGGATCGCAGGTTAATCCCAGATTGTGTTCCATGCCGATTTCCGCCGCCACGCACACCTGTTCCGGGCTGCCGCCCAGTAGTTCCGCCAGACCGGCGGCTGCCATGGAACACGCCACGCCTACCTCGCCCTGACAGCCCACTTCGGCACCCGAAATAGAGGCGTTCATTTTATACAGCACGCCAATCGCACCAGAAGAGAGGAAGTAGCGGATGAAGATATCGGGCGTAACGGGTTCGATAAAGTGATCGTAATAGGCCAGCACTGCCGGCACGATGCCGCAGGCACCGTTAGTAGGTGCCGTCACCACACGACCGCCGGCCGCGTTCTCTTCATTCACTGCGAGCGCAAACATATTCACCCAGTCGATCACATCCATCGGATCTTTCGAGTGCTTTGAGGATGACACCAGCAGACGGCGCAGTGAAGCCGCACGACGAGGTACGCGCAACGGACCCGGCAGCACGCCTTCGGTATTCAGACCACGATCGATACAGGCCTGCATGGTTTGCCACACGTTGCCAAAATAGGCGTAAATCTCGTCGCGAGTATGCAGCGCCAGTTCGTTTTTCATTACCAAACCGGACAGCGACAGCCCACTTTCCCGACAGTGGCTGAGCAGCTCTTTAGCAGAGTGGAAAGGCCACGGCACGGAAACTTCGTTCAACACCGGTTGGCCGAAATGCTCTTCATCGACGATGAAACCGCCGCCGATGGAGTAGTAGGTTTTACTCAGAATCAGCAGATCGCCCGCGAAAGCAAATACCGTCATGCCGTTTTCATGCAGCGACAGGTTTTCGCTGCGGAACACCATGCCGCCTTCCCGTGGGAAATCCACTTCGCGCGCGCCGTTGGCTAACAGCAGACGCTCGCGCTGCTCCACGTCTTTAATGAACGCAGGAATGCCATCGATATCCACGGTGGCCGGTTCGAAGCCCGCCAGGCCCATGATAATCGCGATATCAGTGTGGTGACCTTTGCCCGTGAGCGACAGCGAACCATAGACGTCAACCGCCACGCGCGTCACGTCCTGCAATTTGCCTTGTTCGGCCAGCAGATCAACAAACTGCTTGCCCGCTTTCATCGGGCCGACGGTATGTGAACTGGATGGGCCGATGCCCACTTTAAACATGTCAAAAACACTAATCACCGGTGACACTCCTCACAAATCTTATTCTGCACGGCATAAGCCGTTTATGCGGCTAATAGTAATCGCCCATGCCGTATAACGAGCAGCTTTTCGCATGAAATAAACTAATTATAAACCCCAGAAATAGTTATCCGTTTGTACAGTTGTGAAGCGGATCGGTTTTCCCGGCGAAAGGCTAACGAAACGGGGTTTTACGGCACATTGTTTGTTTGGTCAGCAAACGAAGAGTGAGCTGGCCGGGGCCACTTTTGGTCCGGCGGTCCTCGCGCCGCTAACGCGGTACCTTCACTTCGCTCGTCTGCCTGACGGACCGGCGGAGACGGGACTTCCTTGTCCCGGCTCCGCCTTTCGCCCGCGTCCTGCGGGCTCTCCTGGCTTCCTCGCTTCGTTCAGCGCTGCGGAATGCCTGCCCAAAAGCGGCCCCGGCCTGCTCTGAAGCTTCAGTGTATGTTGATGAAAGGGGCTCATTTGCTAAAGGCGCTGGCGCGTCTGCTGTGGCAAAAGGGCCATTCGCAGCGCTGAGGCTTTTACGTTGGGCCAGGAGCCTCACGCATGGATGCGTGAGGCAGTTCGGGGCCGGCCAGGATGGCCGATCCGCGAACGGTCCGTCGGCACGACGTGGAAGCCGAAGGCACCGCGCTAGCGGCGCGAGGACGGCCCGTGACGCAGCAGATGTGTCAGAGCCCGCACCAGATCTGAAGCAAAAAGACAGTTTAACTGGCAAGCATTAGGTGATTTACGGCAGGGCGATTTGTTGACCGAGCGCACGAATAATCCCGGCGGTCATGCCCCAGATAAAATAATCCTCATACCAGGATAACCAAACCTGATGTTGGCGATGACCACGGCGCAAGGTGAGATCGCTGTAGCGGCTCAAACGCAATGCTTCCGCCAGCGGCATGGCAAAGGCGCTTTCCACTTCGTCCGGATTGAGCTGCAAAGCAAAATCAGCCGGAATAATGCCCACTACCGGCGTCACAGCGAAACCGGTGCTGCTGGTCACCGGCGGCAGAACACCGATGATCTGCACCTGTTCCGGCTGAATTCCCACTTCTTCCTGCGCTTCACGCAGTGCGGTGTGGATCAGCGAGGTGTCTGTGGCATCCTGCATGCCGCCGGGAAAGGCGACTTGCCCGGCGTGTTTACGCAGGTGTGATGAGCGCCGCGTGAGCAGCAAGCCAGGTTCTGCGCCGTCGATCACCGGCACCAGTACCGCCGCACGGCGTCCGCTGATGGCACTTTTCGGCGCATGCAGCGGCGGTTGCAGGACAAAGCGGCTGAGGAACTGCTCAAGGGTTAAATTCATTTCAGGTCCCATCACGCAGGCTGGGCAAAATACGGTTCACCTTATGGAAGGTTTCCTGATATTCGGCATCAAGGTCGCTATCTGCCACTAATCCGCCACCGGCGGCGCAGTAAAGCTGATGGTTTTCCGCAATCAACGTGCGAATGGTGATGCTGGTATCCATACGGCCACACAGGCTGATGTAGCCGATGCTGCCACACCAGGCATTGCGGCGATGCGGCTCTAACTCTTCAATGATCTCCATCGCGCGGATCTTCGGTGCGCCGGTGATGGAACCTCCGGGGAAGCAAGCACGCAGCAAATCGGTTGCGCTCAGCGTCTCAGGCAAACGTGCACGCACGGTGCTGACCAGATGATGCACCGCCGGGAAAGGTTCAACCACGAACAGTTCCGGTACGCTGACGCTGCCGGGCACGGCCACGCGGCCAATATCATTGCGCAGCAGATCGACAATCATCAGGTTCTCAGCGCGATCTTTCTGCGAGTTGGCGAGCTTCTCTGCCTGCAAACGGTCGGCCTCGGCATCAGCAAGACGCGGCAAAGTGCCTTTAATCGGACGTGTTTCAATCTCCTGCTGCTGTAAAGCGAGGAAGCGCTCTGGCGATAAACTCAGCAGCACGCTATCCGGCAAACGCAGGAAGGCGCTGAACGGCGCGCGATTCGCCTGCGTCAGACGCAAAAAGGCCTGCCACTCATCACCGCGATAGCCCGCCTGAAAACGCTGTGCCAGATTCACCTGATAACAATCACCGGCTTGAATATAGGCCTGCACCGCGTGGAACCGCTGCGCATACTGGTCATAACTGAGGTTGGATTGCCACTCGCTGGTCAAGGCGAAAGGCTCGGCGGGCGGCGCGGTTTGTGCTTGCAGCCAGTGCCAGCGCTGCCCGGCATCGGTGAGCGAAACCAGCGTCAGTTTTTGCAGATGGTGATCGGCGATCAGCGCCCAGTCATAAATGCCCACCGCCATATCCGGCGTGGTGAGATCCTGCTGCGCGCGCTGCGGCAGGTCTTCAAAGCGTCGTCCTAAATCGTAACCGAACAGGCCGAGGGCGCCGCCCTGAAACGGTAACCCGGCATCAAAAGCCGGCGTGACACCCAGCGCGGCACATTGTTGTTGCACCAGCAACAGCGGGTCGGCGGCGGAGTGAATGACGTCATCACCGCAGATAATTTCAGTGCTGGCACCGCGCGTAGTCAGCGTCGCGCGCGGATCGGCGGTGAGGATATCAAAGCGATTATCCGCATGATCGGCCTGGCCGGAGGTCAGCAACATCGCCCAGCGTTGGTGGGCTAGCGGAGCAAAAAGGTCTAACAGCGTTTCGGGCGTATACTTCAGAACGAGACTTTTTACCATCATTGGACAAATCACTTCAGCAAGCAGGTCGCTAGCCTGACATATTTTTTTGTTGCTGGCACCCGTTTGTTCCACGTGGTAATAATGCGTCCCCCATGCACCAGGAGTGAATTATGTTTACAGGTCTTCCAGCGTTATCCCATGAGCAACAGCAGCAAGCGGTTGAACGCATCCAGGAATTGATGGCGGGCGGTATGTCGAGCGGACAGGCGATTGCGCAGGTGGCGCAGGAGATTCGTCAAACCTATAAAGGTGAAGCCATTCGGGCGATGTTCGAAGACGACGAGGATGAAGAAGACGACAACGAATAACGCCCGAACGGATTTTACAGCGCGGCGATGATTTTAATTTCGACTTTATACTTCGGGTTCATCAAACCGGCCTGCACGGTGCAACGCACCGGCGCATTGCCTGGCGAAACCCACGCATCCCAGGCGCGATTCATCGCCGGAAAATCGCTTTTCTCCACCAGAAAAATGGTGGCGTCGAGGATCTTGCTCTTATCCGATCCCACGCGCGTCAGAATGGCGTCAATCACCGCCAACGCATTGGCGGTTTGCGCTTCCGCATCTTCATCCAGGTTTTCCGGTACGCTGGTGTAATAGACGGTTTGGTTATGCACCACGGCTTCGGACATACGGTGCTCTGGATCAATACGCGTAATGGTCATGCTGTTCTCCTTTAATTTTGCTGCGCTAGCCTGCCATATCCCAGGGGCGCATGTCATCTGTTGTGGTTGCCCGCCGGGAATCCTGACATAATTACAGTGGTTTTAATTTTTGATGTGAGGAAGTGTGGCAGACGATTTTGCAGCTGATGGCGCACTGGCGCAGGCAATTCCGGGCTTTAAACCGCGTGAAGCACAGCGCCAAATGGCCAAAGCGGTAACCGAGGCGGTGAAAACAGGCGGCGAGCTGGTAGTAGAAGCGGGCACCGGAACCGGTAAAACCTATGCCTATCTGGCGCCGGCATTGCGGGCAAAGAAAAAAGTCATTGTTTCCACCGGATCCAAAGCGTTGCAGGATCAGCTCTATAATCGCGATCTGCCTACCATCGCGCGTGCCCTTAAGTTCAGCGGCAAAACTGCGCTGCTTAAAGGACGCTCCAACTATTTATGCCTCGAACGTCTTGAGCAGCAGAATCAAACCGGCGGCGATCTCAGCGTTCAGGCGCTGGGCGATTTGATCAGCGTGCGCGGCTGGTCGTCAGAAACCACCGATGGCGACGTCAGCAACTGCAACGGCGTGGCCGAAGACAGCCCGATCTGGCCGTTCGTCACCAGCACCAACGATAACTGCCTCGGCAGCGATTGCCCGCTGTATAAAGATTGCTTCGTGGTCAAAGCGCGCAAAAAAGCCATGGACGCCGATGTGGTGGTGGTGAACCATCATCTGTTTCTTGCCGATCTGGTGGTGAAAGAGGGCGGCTTTGGCGAACTGATCCCGGAGGCCGATGTGATGATCTTCGATGAAGCGCATCAGCTCCCCGATATCGCCAGCCAGTATTTCGGTCAGCAGCTGTCGAGCCGTCAACTGCAGGACCTCGCCAAAGACATCATCATCGCCTATCGCACCGAAGTGCGGGATGTGCAGCAGCTGCAGAAATCTGCCGATCGTCTGGCGCAGTGCGCGCAGGATTTTCGTTTGACGCTCGGCGAACCGGGTTTTCGCGGCAACCTGCGCGATCTGCTGAGCGATAACAACATCATGCGCATGTTTACCTTGCTGGATGATGCGCTCGAACTCTGTTACGACGTGATCAAACTGTCGCTGGGGCGCTCTGCGCTGCTGGACGCCGCCTTTGAGCGCGCGGCGTTGTATCGCACGCGCCTGAAACGGCTGCGCGCCATTGACGAGCCCGGCTTCAGCTATTGGTATGAGTGCAATAGCCGCCATTTCACGCTGGCGCTGACGCCGCTGTCGGTGGCGGAACGCTTCCGGGAAGTGATGGATAACCGCAAAGCTGCGTGGATTTTCACGTCAGCCACGCTGGCGGTGAATGAGCAGATGAGCCATTTCTCCAGCCGCCTCGGGGTGGATAACGCTACTACGATGATCCTCGACAGCCCGTTCGATTACACCCAGCAAGCGCTGCTGTGTGTGCCACGCAACATGCCGGAACCCAATCATCCCGGCGGCGCGCGCCAGCTGGCGCGCATGATGAAGCCGCTGATTGATGCCAACAAAGGCCGCTGCTTCTTCCTCTGCACCTCGCACAAGATGATGCGCGAGTTAGCCATTGAGTTTCGTGCTTCCATGACGTTGCCGGTATTGCTGCAAGGTGAAACCAGTAAAGGACAGCTGCTAAAGCAGTTCCTGGAAGCCGGTAACGCGCTGTTGGTCGCCACCAGCAGCTTCTGGGAAGGTGTCGATGTACGCGGCGATGCGCTGTCGCTGGTGATCATCGACAAGCTGCCATTTACCTCGCCGGAAGATCCGCTGCTCAAAGCCCGCATGGAAGATTGCCGCCTGCGCGGCGGCGATCCCTTCAATGATGTGCAACTGCCCGATGCGGTAATCACCCTGAAACAGGGCGTGGGGCGTTTGATTCGTGATACCGAAGATCGCGGGGTACTGGTGATTTGCGATCAGCGCCTGGTTTCTCGCCCCTACGGCGGCCTGTTCCTGAACAGTTTGCCACCCACGCCGCGCACCCGCGATATTGCGCGTGCCATCGAATTTGTCCGTCAGCCAGTGGATCACTAATTGTGCCAGGCTGTGATAAGATGCGCGCCATTTTGACTCTCTGAGGTTGTTATGTCCGCCCGAATTTTAGCCCTGGACACGGCGACAGAAGCCTGTTCTGCCGCGCTGCAAAATCTGCAGCAGATTGATGCCCGCTTTGAAATCGCCCCGCGCGATCACACCCAACGTATTCTGCCGCTGGTTCAGGAGCTGTTGCAGGCGCAGCAGCTGGAGCTGACCGCGCTTGACGTGCTGGCGTTTGGCCGTGGACCGGGCAGTTTTACCGGTGTGCGTATCGGCATTGGCATTGCTCAAGGGCTGGCGCTTGGCGCGAATCTGCCGATGATTGGCGTCTCCTCGTTAGCGACCATGGCGCAGGGCGCGTGGCGTTTGACCGGCGCGACGCGCGTGCTGGCCGCAATCGACGCGCGCATGGGCGAACTCTATTGGGCTGAATATCAGCGCGACGAAAACGGTGAATGGCAGGGCGCGGAAACCGAAGCGGTGATCAAACCCGACGTGGCGCAGCAACGTATTGCCGCATTAGGT
This sequence comes from Kluyvera sp. 1366, assembly GCF_054823405.1. Lineage (NCBI taxonomy): Bacteria > Pseudomonadati > Pseudomonadota > Gammaproteobacteria > Enterobacterales > Enterobacteriaceae > Kluyvera > Kluyvera sp. 1366. Next base: position 399,844 of record NZ_JBTRDW010000002.1, on the reverse strand, counting down.
GGCGAATGGACGGCTGTTGGCACCGGCTGGCAAGCCTATCCGCATCTGCTCACCTCGCCAGGCGCGCAGCTTATTGCCTCAGAGGTATTGTTACCGGCGGCGGAAGATATGCTGCCGCTGGCGCTCAGCGCCTGGCAGCGTGATGAAGCAGTTGCGGTGGAGAATGCCGAGCCGGTTTATCTGCGCAATGAAGTGGCATGGAAAAAGTTGCCGGGACGCTAGGCCGCGCGCAACTTATCTTCGCGTGCTCAGTCTAATCAGAGAAATAACAGGAGAAGTGCTATGCCAATAAGTCGTAAAGGGATGTCTGGCGCTCTGTTAGCCTGCGCAATGCTGCTCAGCGGCTGTGTTTCGGTGCCAGATTCAATTAAAGGAAGTTCTGAGCTTCCACAGCAAGATTTACTGCGCGTGATGAACGCGCCGCAACTGTTTGTCGGTCAGGAATCACGCTTCGGCGGGAAAGTGGTAAAGGTCACCAATCTCAACGGCTTAACGCGCGTGGAAATTGCGACCCAGCCGCTGGATGAGAGCGCGCGTCCGCGTTTAGGCGCAGCTTCGGTTGGCCGCATCTTTGCTGACATCCGCGGCTTTGTCGATCCGGTCGATTTGAATAACCAATACATCACGGTGCTGGGCAACATCAAAGGCACCGAGAAAGGCGATATTGGTAAGGCCAGCTACAACTTTGTGGTGATCGATGTGCGCGGCTATCAGCGCTGGCATCTGACGCAACAGGTGATGACGCCGCCGCAGCCGATTGATCCCTACATCTGGTATGGCCCAACGCGCCATCGTCCGGGATATTGGGGACCCAATCCGTATTGGGGTATGAACCTTGGCCAACCGGCGCAGGTACAAACTATCCTCACCGAATAAGCTATTAATGGTGTTATTTACGGCCCGGTCGCGGTGCGTGCGAACGGGCCTTTTTATTGGGCGCGCAACCGATGCGCGAAATTTAGTGATGCGCTTCGCAACCTGAAAATGCCGAAACAGGCAAACTGGTACAATCAGTTAAAATATTGTTAACAACATTGATTGTCGAGGCGGAGATGGCTACGCAACAGGATTATCGGGGTGATTCTTTGAATAAGGTTTGGCTCAAACGCTATCCGGCAGATGTCCCTGCGGAAATTAATGCGGATCGTTACGCTTCTCTGGTCGATCTTTTCGAGCACGCAACAGAGCAATACGCCGATCAGGTGGCTTTCATCAATATGGGCCAGCCGATGACCTATCGGCAGCTGGAAAAGCAAAGCCGCGCCTTTGCCGCCTGGCTGCAGCAAGGTTTAGGATTAAAGCAAGGCGATCGCGTGGCGCTAATGATGCCCAATCTGCTGCAATATCCCGTCGCGCTGTTTGGCGTACTGCGCGCTGGCATGGTGGTGGTCAACGTCAATCCGCTCTATACGCCGCGTGAACTCAAGCATCAGCTCGTTGATAGCGGCGCCAGCGCCATAGTGATCGTCTCGAACTTTGCCCACACGCTGGAAAAAGTGGTGGCCGAAACGCCGATCAAACATGTGATGTTAACGCGTATGGGCGATCAGCTGGCGCCGGTGAAAGCCACGCTGGTGAACTTCGTCGTTAAATACGTGAAAAAGCTGGTGCCAAAATACCATCTGCCGGGCGCGGTCCCGTTCCGCAGCGCCTTGTCGCAGGGCGAACAGATGACCTATCAACGCCCAACCGTGACCAATGACGATCTCGCTTTCCTGCAATATACCGGCGGTACCACCGGCGTGGCCAAAGGCGCGATGCTGACGCACCGCAATATGCAGGCCAATCTGGAACAGACTAAAGCTACTTACGGCAAGCTGCTGCGTCCGGGCAAAGAGCAAGTGGTGACCGCGCTGCCGCTCTATCACATCTTCGCGCTGACGGTGAACGGGCTGTTGTTCCTTGACCTTGGCGGCACCAACCTGCTGATCACTAATCCGCGCGATATTCCCGGCTTTGTTAAAGAGCTCAGCAAGTTCCCATTTACCGCCATTACTGGCGTGAACACCTTGTTCAATGCGCTGCTGAATGATGCCAATTTCAATAAGCTCGATTTCTCCACGCTGCGCCTGTCAGCCGGCGGCGGCATGGCGGTGCAAAAAGCGGTCGCCGAGCGTTGGGAAAAACTCACCGGACACTATCTGCTGGAAGGTTACGGTCTGACCGAGTGTTCGCCGCTGGTGTCAGTGAATCCGTATGACATTACCTGTCATACCGGCAGCATCGGTTTGCCGGTGCCGTCCACCGATGTGCGCATCGTCGATGATGAAGACAAGGATGTGGCGCCAGGTGAACCGGGCGAGTTGTGTATTCGCGGACCGCAGGTGATGACCGGCTACTGGCAGCGCGCCGACGCTACCGATGAAGTGCTGAAAAATGGCTGGCTGCATACCGGTGATATTGTTACCGTTGATAGCGAAGGCTTTATTCGCATCGTCGATCGTAAGAAAGACATGATTCTGGTGTCAGGCTTTAACGTGTATCCTAACGAGATCGAAGATGTGCTGATGCAGCATGAGAAAGTGCGTGAAGCCGCGGCGATTGGCGTTCCCAGCGATCTGTCGGGCGAAGCGGTAAAAGTGTGCATCGTGAAGAAAGATCCTTCACTGACGAAAGAAGAAGTGCTGGATCATTGCCGTCGCCAGCTCACCGGCTACAAAGTGCCGAAGATTATCGAGTTTCGTGACGAGTTGCCGAAGACCAACGTCGGCAAAATATTACGTCGCGAATTGCGTGATGAGGCGAAGCGAGAAGGGCAGTAACGCGCCATTCTCCTCAGGTTAACGCCGGCACAGTCCGGCGTTTTTATTGCTTTTAACATGGAGCGCTGCGCGTAGTTTGCCGCAGCGAGAAAGACAACGTGAATTACACCCTGATCGACCAAAATGACCAACTGGCCGCCGTGTGCGAGAAAGCACGCCAGCACGCCGCCGTGGCGCTGGATACTGAATTCGTGCGCACCCGCACCTACTATCCGCAGCTCGGCCTGATTCAGCTGTTTGATGGCGACCAGCTGATCCTGATCGATCCGCTTAATATCAGTGACTGGACGCCGTTTGTGGCGCTGTTGCAGGACAAGCAGGTCACCAAATTCCTGCACGCCGGTGGCGAAGATCTGGAAGTGTTCCTGCATCGCTTTAAATGCCTGCCCGATCCCATGATTGATACGCAAATTCTGGCGGCATTTACCGGCCAGGCGCTGTCGTGGGGCTTTGCCTCGATGGTGATGCATTTCAACCAAATCGAGCTGGATAAAAGCGAATCGCGTACCGATTGGCTGGCGCGTCCGTTGACCGAACGTCAATGTGAATATGCCGCTGCCGATGTCGCCTATCTGCTGCCGATTGCCCATCAGCTGGTGGCGCAAACTGAAGAAGCTGGCAACATGGCGGCGGCGCTAAGCGAATGCAATATGCTGTGCCAGCGCCGCCTGGATGTGCTGCAACCGGAAGAAGCCTGGCGCGACATCACCAATGCGTGGCAACTGCGTCCGCGTCAGCTTGCGGCGTTGCAACGTCTGGCCGCGTGGCGTTTAAACCTCGCGCGTCAGAAAGATATGGCGGTGAACTTCGTGGTGCGCGAAGAGAATCTGTGGAAAGTGGCGCGCTTTATGCCGGGCAGCCTTGGCGAGCTGGATCATTTAGGGCTGAACGGCCATGAAATCCGCTTCCACGGTAAAGCTATGGTGGCGCTGGTGGCTGAAGCGCAGGCGCAGGATGAAGCGACCTTGCCGCAGCCGCTGCCCAATCTGATCGACCACCCACACTACAAGCAGGCGTTTAAAGCCATTAAAGCGCTGGTGCAACAGGTGAGTGAAGAGAGTGGTTTCAGCCAGGAACTGCTGGCATCACGTCGGCAGATTAATCAGGTGCTGAGTGTGCATTGGGGATTGAAAAACGCGTCGCGCACACCTGAGTTACAGACAGGCTGGCGGGGCGACTTACTGAAAGCGGGTATCAGCGAGATTCTGCAGGCACTTTAATGCGAGCATTTTCCCCTGCGCAACACCGCAGGGGAAAATCAGGAAACCGCTTTAATCATTTAGGAACGTCTTCCGGCTCCGGCAGTGTCACGTTGAGCTCGAGGATCGAGATATCATCCCCTTTCTGATCCAGCTGAACGGTCACCATATCCGGGTCAATTTTTACGTATTTACAGATCACTTCCAAAATATCGCGCTTCAGCTGCGGCAGATAGTGGGGCTCACTGTCGCCCCTTCTGCGTTCGGCTACGATAATCTGCAGCCTTTCCTTGGCTATATTGGCTGTGTTCTTCTTACGGGATAAAAAGAAATCAAGTAATGCCATTGGTTATCCCCCGAACAGGCGTTTAAGGAAACCCTTCTTCTCTTCTTCGATAAAGCGGAAGGGGCGTTCTTCGCCAAGCAGGCGATCTACGGTATCAGCATAGGCTTTACCGGCGTCAGCGTTTGCGTCGAGGATCACCGGCTCACCCTGGTTAGAGGCGCGCAGGACAGATTGATCTTCCGGGATGACGCCAACCAGGGGAATGCGCAGAATTTCCAGCACATCTTCCATGCTCAGCATATCGCCACGGGTTACGCGGCCAGGATTATAACGGGTCAGCAGCAGATGCTCTTTCACCGGATCCTGGCTGTTCTCTGCACGACGGGATTTCGAAGAGATGATGCCGAGAATACGGTCGGAGTCACGTACTGAAGAGACTTCCGGGTTGGTGGTGATGATGGCTTCATCGGCGAAGTACAATGCCATCAGCGCGCCGGTTTCGATACCTGCTGGTGAGTCACAGACGATAAAGTCGAACTCCATCGCCGCCAGATCGTTCAGCACTTTTTCAACGCCTTCACGCGTCAGTGCATCTTTATCGCGCGTCTGTGAAGCTGGCAGAATGTAGAGTTGCTCTGTGCGCTTGTCGCGAATCAGCGCTTGATTCAGCGTTGCATCGCCCTGAATGACGTTTACAAAGTCATACACCACGCGGCGTTCACAGCCCATGATCAAATCCAGGTTACGCAGACCGATATCGAAATCGATGACGACGGTTTTTTTGCCTTTCTGCGCTAACCCGGTAGCGATGGCCGCGCTTGACGTGGTCTTGCCAACGCCCCCTTTACCCGATGTAACTACAATAATGCGTGCCATAAATGTTGATTTCCTTAACGAAAGAAAAGGGGCTTAATTAAGTGTCTGAATGGTAAGCGCGCCCTCTATCAGGCTGAGGCGCGCCGCTTTACCAAAGAATTCCGCCGGGATTTGATCGATCATCCAATATTCCCCGGCAATAGAGACCAACTCTGCGGCGAGGTTGGTGCAAAAAATCTGGCTGTCGCGTTGTCCGCCGACGCCGGCTAACGCGCGACCGCGCATCATGCCGTAAATATGGATGTTACCGTCGGCGACCAGTTCGGCACCGGCGCTGACGCTGCTGGTGACGATGAGATCGGCATTGCGCGCATAAATTTGCTGGCCCGAACGCACGGGCGTATTAATGATGCGGGTTTTACTGGCGGCATCCGCCACCACCGCCGCAACAACCGGTGCGGCTTCAGCGACCGGCGCCGCGGCTTGTTTGCGGCTCTCTTTACCTTCAGAAAGGACCGGCAAGCCCGCGCGGGCGATCATTTTTTTCAGGGCTTCATCTTTGCATCCGCTGACACCCACGATACGCAGACCGGTCGCCATCACCGCTTGTTGCATCTGTTTCCAGTTTATGTCGCCGGTTAACGCTGATACATTCAGCACCACCGGCGCATTCAGCAAAAAGGCCGGTGCCTGATCGATTTTGTCCTGTAGCGCCTGACGAATCACCTCGGGTTGCGAATGATGCAGATGAACGACTGACAGGGTAAAACTGCTTCCCTTGAATTCGATTGGCGTTTGCGACATCTGTGCTGACTCAGTCCTGTTTTACGACCCTTAAATGCTCGCCGATAAAATCGGCAATAACATCAAACGGTCAATATTCGAAGTTCTGCAAGCATGTTATAGTTACTGCTATATTCAGGCAAGTGACGCCATCGGTTAATTCGAGTAAAAAATATGTTTTGTGTGATCTACAGAAGCCCGCAACGTGAACAAACTTATCTGTATGTTGAAAAAAAAGACGATTTCTCACGGGTGCCGGAAGAACTGCTGCGTGGCTTCGGCAAACCCCAGCTGGCCATGGTGCTGTCACTGGATAAGCGTGACAAGCTGGCTAACGCGGATATCAATAAAGTTAAGCAAGGTTTAAGCGACCACGGCTTTTATTTGCAAATTCCACCGCCGGTTGAAAGTCTGCTCAACATTCATCTCGATCAGGGTAAAAAAGATTAATTCAGATTCCTCTGTAAATATATCCTGTAGAAATAATCAGTGCTATTTGCGTTAATTAATTGCCCGCTTTAACCCTTTATTGCGGGCAATTATCCCGGCGTTTAGCTGATTTTGTTGTATACGATTAATGACTTTTGACAATTTCCGCCACGCCTGCCGCCATAAACCCGCTAATATATTCCACCTCAGCGTGCCGCGTTCCGGCACTGAGCCAGATTTCATCGCCAGATGCACTGGCGGCAAACACAACCAAAGCAGGGGAATAGCATGTATCAGCATCGTAACTGGCAGGGCGCTCTGTTGGATTATCCGGTCAGCAAAGTGGTTTGCGTCGGCAGCAACTATGCAAAGCACATAAAGGAAATGGGAAGTGCCACGCCAACCGAACCGGTAGTGTTTATCAAACCGGAAACCGCGGTGTGCGATCTGCGCCAGCCGCTGTCAATCCCGGCAAATTTTGGTGAAGTGCATCATGAAGTGGAGCTGGCGGTGTTGATTGGCTCGACGCTGAAGCAGGCGAGCGAAGAGCATGTGGCGAAGGCGATTGCCGGTTATGGCGTCGCGCTGGATTTGACCTTACGTGACGTGCAGGCCGGGTTGAAGAAAGCGGGCCAACCGTGGGAAAAATCCAAAGGTTTCGATAACTCGTGTCCGCTGTCAGGTTTTATTCCGGTTGCCGAGTTCAGCGGCGATCCTCAGAACACCGAACTGAAGCTGATGGTTAACGGCGAAGTGCGTCAGCACGGGACGACCGCCGATATGATCCACAAAATTCTGCCGCTGATTGCCTATATGAGCCAGTATTTCACACTGCGCGCGGGCGATGTGGTGCTGACCGGTACGCCTGAAGGCGTTGGCCCGATGCGTTCTGGCGACAAGCTGGAAGTATCGCTGGCGGGTCACGGTATTTCGACGCGCGTTCTGTAAAACTTGCATCACCGCACCTGAACCTTTATAAGGTGCGGTCTCTTTGCTAACCCGGACCGCCATCATGACTGAACAACCTTTCTGGCAGACTAAACGCCTTGACCAAATGAACGACGCAGAGTGGGAATCCCTGTGCGACGGCTGCGGCCAATGTTGCTTGAATAAGTTGCAGGATGCGGATACCGACGAAATCTACTTCACCAACGTGGCCTGCAATCAGCTGAATATCAAAACCTGCCAATGCCGTAACTACGAGCATCGTTTTGAGTTAGAAGAGAATTGCATCAAGTTGACGCGTGAAAATCTCACCAGCTTTGAATGGCTGCCGCGTACCTGCGCCTATCGCGTGTTAGGGGAAGGCAAAACCTTGCCAGCCTGGCATCCGCTGATCGCCGGTTCTAAAAAGGCGATGCATGCGCAGCGCATTTCAGTGCGTTTTATTGCGGTGCGTGAGAGTGAAGTGCGGGATTGGGAAGAGCATATAATCGATCGACCGGATCGCAACGGTTAAACATAAAACAGGCAGCCAGGGCTGCCTGTTTTTTTGTGTTTAACGTCCGAACAGATCGCGGCGTTTCGGTTTGAACGGTTGTGCAATCAACACCAGCAGCGCCACCAGCAGATAAGCGCCGAATATCACGATCATCCACTGCGGCATGCTCCAGGTCAGGAAAGTCCAGCCGCGCTCGGCGCAGTCACCGCTGGCCACAAACACCGAAGGCAACCATTTATCCAGTGGCAACCAGGCTGGGAAACGTGCGGCAAAGTCGCAGGTGACAAACGGATTGGGATGCAGCTGAATCATGGTGTGATCGTAAGAGAGGCGAGTGCCTTCAATCGCGCTATAAATCCAGATGAGGATCGCCGCCCAGCGCAGCGGGGTTTTCGGTGCAATCGCACCCACGATGCCCGCGCCCATCACGCCAAACAGCGCGCAACGCTCATAAATACACATTACGCAGGGTTGCAGCCCCATGACGTGCTGAAAATACAACGCCGTCAATTCAAACGCTAGCGCCGTTAGGGCCAGCAGAAGCCAGGCACCGCGTCCACGCGAGCATTGATTCAAATATCGCAACATATTGCTTTTCCTGTAACCGTTATTGTTTCGCAGTGTAAACCAAAAGCGCAGCCGTGCCAGCCAGGTAAAGGGAAAAAATCATGTACAAAAATGACTTAAGTCGCGTTGAGGCCAAAAAAGATCCGGCCATGCGCTTCATCCGATAAGTGCAAGCCACGCACGCAGCGCAAACGTGTGCTTGCCAACGTTGTTTCATCTGAATTCACGGCTGAATTTTGCGACAGCGCGCGCTTTTAATCGGTTGGCAGGCTATTTCCGCTATAGCCGCTCTGGTATGATGAGTCGCATTACGATAAAGAAAGCAACGAGAAATAAATGCTATGGTGATTAAGGCGCAGAGCCCCGCGGGATTTGCGGAAGAGTATATCATTGAAAGTATCTGGAACAGTCGTTTTCCGCCGGGATCCATTCTACCTGCCGAACGTGAGCTTTCTGAACTGATTGGCGTGACCCGCACCACGTTGCGTGAAGTCTTGCAGCGTCTGGCGCGCGATGGCTGGTTGACCATTCAGCATGGTAAACCGACGCGCGTTAACGATTTTTGGGAAACCTCCGGTTTAAACATCCTCGAAACCCTGGCCCGACTCGATCACGATAGTGTCCCCCAGTTGATTGATAATCTGCTGTCGGTGCGGACTAACATCTCTTCGATTTTTATCAGCCGTGCGCTGCGTCATCATCCAGATAAAGCGCGCGAAGTGCTGGAAAATGCGCTGATCGAGGAAGACAAAGCCGAAGCCTATACTGAGCTGGATTATCGCGTGTTCCGCGGCCTGGCGTTTGCATCAGGTAACCCGATTTATGGTCTGATTTTGAATGGCCTGAAAGGGTTGTATACCCGCGTTGGTCGTCACTACTTCTCCAGTCTGGAAGCGCGTGAACTGGCGCGAAACTTCTATCGCCAGCTGGCTGACCTGTGCGTGGCTAATCCTTCGCAGGAGCAGATTGTCGATAGCGTGCGTGAATACGGACGCCGCAGCGGTGAGATTTGGCACAAGATGCAGAAAAGCATGCCGGACGATTTAGCCAGCAAGCGATAAAATAAAAACCGGACTTCGACAGTCCGGTTTTTTTGCCTTACAACGTTGGGCCGCGCGTGGGCGAACGATCCAGCAACTCGACGCTGCCGTCTTCATTCTGCTGCTCCAGAATCACATCAAAGCCCCACAAACGGTGCACATGCTTCAACACTTCTTTGCGGCTCTTATCGAGCGGCGCACGCTGTTGCGGCACATAACGCAGCGTCAGTGAGCGATCGCCACGCAAATCCACGTTATAGACCTGAATGTTAGGTTCCAGATTGCTCAGATTGTACTGCGCCGACAGCTGCTGACGAATGGCGCGGTAACCCGCTTCATCATGGATCGCTGCAATTTCGAGGAAATTGTTGCGGTCATCATCCATCACCGTAAACAAGCGGAAATCACGCATCACTTTTGGTGACAAGAATTGGCTGATAAAGCTTTCGTCCTTGAATTCACGCATGGCGAAATGCAGGGTTTTCAGCCAGTCGGAACCGGCAATGTCCGGGAACCAGTAGCGATCTTCTTCGGTCGGTGTCTGACAGATGCGTTTAATGTCCTGGAACATCGCGAAGCCCAGCGCATACGGGTTGATGCCGTTATACCACTGGCTGTTATACGGTGGCTGATACACCACGTTGGTGTGGCTGTGCAGGAACTCCATCATAAAGCGTTCCGACACTTTGCCTTCGTCATACAGATGATTAAGGATGGTGTAGTGCCAGAAAGTGGCCCAGCCTTCATTCATCACCTGCGTCTGTTTCTGCGGATAAAAATACTGGCTAACTTTGCGCACAATGCGCAGCACTTCACGTTGCCAGGATTCCAGCAGCGGCGCATTTTTTTCCATGAAATAGAGCAGGTTTTCCTGCGGTTCAGAAGGGTAGCGCGATGCCTCAACGTGCACCGACTCTTTCTCTTTACGCGGCAGGGTACGCCACAGCGTATTCACCTGACTCTGCAAATACTCTTCGCGGCTCTGCTGGCGCGCCTTCTCTTCCTGCAGCGAAATTTTCTGCGGACGCTTATAGCGATCCACACCGTAGTTCATCAACGCATGGCAGGAATCGAGCAGCCGCTCAACTTCCTCCACGCCATAGCGCTCTTCGCAGTCGGTAATGTAATTTCGCGCAAACAGCAGGTAATCCACAATCGAACTGGCATCGGTCCAGCTGCGGAACAGATAGTTATTTTTAAAGAAAGAGTTGTGACCGTAACAGGCGTGCGCCATTACCAGCGCCTGCATGGTCATGGTGTTCTCTTCCATCAAATAGGCGATACACGGATTGGAGTTGATGACGATCTCATACGCCAGGCCTTGCTGACCATGCTTGTAGCGCTGTTCCGTTTCGATGAATTTCTTGCCGAACGACCAGTGCGCATAGTTGATCGGCATACCCACGCTGGAGTAGGCATCCATCATCTGCTCGGAGGTGATCACTTCAATTTGGTGCGGATAGGTTTCCAGTCCGTAACTTTTGGCTACGCGGTCAATTTCCGCCAGATAATCATCCAGCAGTTCGAAGGTCCAGTCGGGACCATCACTGAGTCGTTTACTGTTGCGGGTTGGCTCGTCAAAGATTGTCGTCATAGCGCACCTCTGTTTTGCAAGCGGCAGGAGTTACCTGTCACGATCGTTTAAGGCCTCATCCTGAGTAAAGATGGCCCAAAAAACTGAGCGAACACTTCAATGATAGTCCACTGTCGCCTATCCGAAACTGAATCTCAATCGAATTCTTTTGGCAGAAAATCATTCAAAAAGCGTTAGTTAAGCTGATACTGATGACAAGTGTTGGTTAGTTTTCATTTTGCAGAATAATGCGCTGTTTATAAGTGGATTGTATGACTGCGGCGCTTTCTCCTGAAAAAAGTCAAAACCGCTCCCTTCCGCATAATAAATGGCTGATTAAGGGATTTAAGGCATAAAAAATCCTGATTTTGCCGCTGTTGCATGATTTCAGTGTGCAGTCAGGTAAAAAACATGTGAAATAAGTCGGTCGAATGTAAGATTTCAATAGCGGTCGGGTTATGCTGTGTTGGGCTGGGTTAATAGTTAATTATTCTTTTGCTGCGACGAGGGGCTTATGCGCGTAGTGATTCTTGGTAGTGGTGTCGTTGGGGTAGCGAGCGCATGGTATCTGGCGCAGGCCGGACATGAGGTCACGGTTATCGATCGTCAACCTGCCGCCGCGCTGGAGACCAGCGCCGGTAATGCGGGACAGATTTCACCGGGCTATGCTGCACCCTGGGCGGCGCCGGGCGTTCCGCTGAAAGCGGTCAAATGGATGTTCCAGCGTCACGCGCCGCTGGCGGTACGTCTCGATGGCAGCAAATTCCAGCTGGAATGGATGTGGAATATGCTGCGAAACTGCGACATGCAGCACTATCAAGAGAATAAAAGCCGCATGGTGCGCATCGCGGAGTACAGCCGCGACTGCCTGAAAACGCTGCGCGCCAGCACCGGCATTGCCTATGAAGGTCGGCAGGGTGGCACGCTGCAGCTATTCCGCACGCAGCAACAGTTCGAAAGTGCCAGCAAGGATATCGCCGTGCTGCGCGATGCGGGCGTGCCCTATGAGCTGCTGGAAGCGCATCAGCTCAAAAATGTCGAACCTGCGCTGGCGGCCACGGCGCATAAACTCACCGGCGGTTTGCGTCTCCCTAACGACGAAACCGGCGACTGCCAACTGTTCACCCAACGTCTGGCTGCGATGGCAGCGGCGGCGGGCGTAACCTTCCGCTACAACACCTCGGTTGATCAGTTGTTGCGTGAGGGCAATCGCATTTATGGCGTGAAGTGTGGCGATGAAGTGATCAAAGCCGATGCTTACGTGGTGGCTTTCGGTTCCTATTCAACCGCGCTGCTAAAAGACATTCTCGCCATCCCGGTTTACCCGTTGAAAGGCTATTCGCTGACGATTCCAATCAAGAATGCCGACGCCGCACCGGTTTCCACCATCCTCGATGAAACCTACAAAGTGGCGGTAACGCGCTTTGACGATCGCATTCGCGTGGGCGGCATGGCAGAAATTGTTGGTTTTAACACCAAACTGTTGCCGGCACGACGCGAAACGCTGGAGATGGTGGTCCGCGATCTTTATCCTGAAGGCGGTTTTGTCGAACAGGCCACGTTCTGGACCGGACTGCGTCCAATGACGCCAGACGGTACGCCGATTGTCGGGCGCACGCCGCTCTCCAATCTCTATCTCAATACCGGTCACGGTACGCTGGGATGGACGATGGCTTGTGGTTCCGGTCAGCTTCTGGCTGATTTAATTTCCGGTCAGAAACCGGCGATTGCCGCAGATGATTTGTCAGTGCTGCGCTACCTGCCAGGTTTTGAGCCACATTCTTCGCCACTGCGTAACGCCAGCGCGGCGCGCTGAGACCTCAGGGAGAGTAAAAGCATGTCACGTCCAACCGGTGCCACCATCAATCATCAGGCACTGCGTCATAATCTGGCCGTTGTTCGCCGGGCGGCCCCGCAATCACGCGTCTGGTCGGTGGTAAAAGCCAATGCGTATGGTCACGGTGTGGCTCGCGTGTGGCAAAGCCTGGCGGAAACCGATGGTTTCGCTCTGCTGAATATGGAAGAGGCGATCCTGCTGCGTGAGCAGGGCTGGAAAAAACCGATCCTGCTGCTGGAAGGTTTCTTTCATGCCGAGGATTTAGCGCTAATCGATCGTTACCGCCTCACCACCAGCGTGCACAGCAACTGGCAGATTCAGGCGCTGGCAAAAGCGCAGCTGTCGGCACCGGTCGATGTGTACCTCAAAATCAACAGCGGCATGAACCGGCTTGGTTTCCGTCCTGAGCAGGCTCATGCGGCGTGGCAAAAACTGCGCGCTCTGCCGAACGTCGGTGCAATGACGCTGATGGCGCACTTCGCTGATGCGGAGAATCCGCAAGGAGTTGTTGAGCCGATGAAGCGCGTCGAACTGGCGGCGGAAGGGCTCGATTGTCCGCGTTCCCTGTCTAACTCTGCGGCTACGCTGTGGCATCCAGAAACCCATTTTGACTGGGTGCGTCCGGGCATCATTCTCTATGGCGCGTCACCGAGCGGCGACTGGCAGGATATCGCCAGCACCGGATTGCAGCCGGTGATGACGCTCACCAGTGAAATCATTGGCGTGCAGCAGCTGAATGCCGGTGACGGCGTGGGTTACGGTTATCGCTATCACGCCAGCGGCGCCCAGCGTATCGGCATCGTCGCCTGTGGTTACGCCGATGGCTATCCACGTCATGCGCCCACCGGCACGCCAGTCAGCGTGGATGGCATACGCACGCAAACGCTGGGCGCCATCTCCATGGACATGATGATGATCGATTTAGAACCTTGCCCGCAGGCCGGCATCGGTTCAAAGGTGGAGCTGTGGGGCAATCAGGTGAAGATCGATGAGGTGGCAAAAGCCGCCGGAACGGTGGGCTACGAGCTGATGTGTGCGCTCGCGCCACGCGTTCCGGTTGAGGTTATTTAAGCGCGGTCACGCGACCGTGCATTTTCTTACTGCAGCGCCAGGCGGTCAGTGCCAGCGCTGCACCCAGCAGCATCATCAATGCCAGTGACGACTTCTCCGCAACGGGCAATGCCACGATTGCCATGCTGCCGCCCGCACCACACGCCATCTGAATAAATCCCTGCAGTGCTGAGGCCACGCCCGCTTGCTGCTGATACGGCTCCAGCGCGTAGCTGGTGGCGGGCCCGACCGTGAACGCCAGGCCGGCAACGGAAACCGCCACGGGAATCATGTACAGCGCCCAATGGTTTTGCCACGCCGCCGGTAACAGCGTGGTGCCCATCATCAACAGGATCGCGCCGATCAACATGGTGGCGAAACCCATCGCCAGGCAGAACGGGCGTCCTGCTTTGCGAATGGTTTTGTTCACGAACGCGCTAACCAGCATGATCCAAAACCCGTTGGCGCCAAAGGCGAAAGAGAATTGCAACGGCGTCAGGCCGCCTTCGGTCATCAGCACGTGTGGCGCCAGCGACACATAGGTCAGCACCATGCCCAGCGCGCCGGCATTGGCAAAGGCAAAGGCGAGAAAGCGCGGTTCACGGGCGATGGCAGCATACTGCGCCAGCGGTAAACCTTTAACGCGTAGGGTGTCCGCCGAGCGCGTTTCCGGCAGCCACAGCAGGACGATCAAGCCGATCACCACCGCATAGCCGCACAGGAACCAGAACGGCATCCGCCAGCCGTAGGCTTCGGCGAGGATCCCACCCAGCAGTGGCGCCAGCGCGGGAACGATATTCAGCGCACCATTGAGAAAGCCGTAAGCGCGTGCGGCATCCTCGCCACTGAGACGGTCACGCACGCCGCTGAAGGCCACCACCGCCGTGCAGCACACCGCGCAACCCTGAATGATGCGGGCGAGAAAGAACACCGGCCACAGCGTGCTCGTGGCGGCAATCGCGCTGCCAATGATATAAAGCGCAAGACCAATTAACGCGAGCGGCTTACGACCAAAATTATCCACCAGCGGACCGGTAATCAATTGGCCAATGCCCATCACCAATAAAAACAGAGGAATCGTGATTTGGATGAGGCTCACCGGGCTGTTAAGACCCTCGGCGATTTGCGGCAATGTCGGGAGGTAAAGATCAATGCCAAGCGGCGCCAGCAGCACCAGGCTAAGAAGTATTAAGGTGAATTTTTGCATTACGAACCGGACGACCTGTTAAACAATCCGGAAGGGTAATGACTCTTAGGGGAAAAAGAAAGGGATAATAAAAGCGATGCCTGCCGAAGTGCACAGACATCGCCTCGAGGGTATTAGTAAGCGCCGTCGCGACGAACCACTACGCCAGCGGTTTTGAACAGAATCGCAATGTCAGTCCATAACGCCCAGTTTTTCACGTACCAGGAATCGAAGTAGACGCGCGTATCGTAGTCAATGTCGTTACGTCCACTGACCTGCCACAAGCCGGTCATGCCCGGTTTCGCCATCAGGTAGTAATCCACATCACCGGCATAACGCTCCAGTTCTGCTTCAATCACCGGACGCGGACCGACCAGACTCATTTCGCCACGAATCACGTTCCACAGTTGTGGCAGCTCATCAAGGCTGGTTTTGCGCAGGAAGTTACCAATTTTGGTCACACGCGGATCGTTTTTCAGTTTGAAATCACGGTCCCATTCGGCACGCGCTTCCTCGCTGGTCGCCAGCAGGTTTTGCAGCACTTCCTGCGAGTTGGTCACCATTGAGCGGAACTTCAGGCACTTAAACTTCACGCCATCTTGCCCAACGCGTTCATGACCATAAATCGCATTGCCGCCGTCACGTTTCACCATCGCACACAGCAGACCAAATACCGGTCCGAGGAACAGCAGCAGCATGGATGCCACCACGATATCGAAGGTGCGTTTCAGGAAGCGCGATGAGCGTTTCGCCAGGTTGTTGCTGACGCGCAAAATCATCACTTCATGGCTGAAGATGAATGACATATCGGTGCCATACAGCGGCACGCCGCGCAGCGTTGGGATCACGGAGATTGAACGGCACTTCATTTTGGATAGGAACTTCAGCCATTTATCGCGCACCACTTGCTGCTCAAATTCGGTGGCGACGATAAATTGGGTGTTGTCACGGTCCATGGTTTGCCAGTTGATGTCTTTCCAGGTGATCACCGGAACGCCATTAACCTTCTCATGCTGTTGGTCATCATCCAGCGAGATAAACGCCTGCACGTTATAACCGAGGATCTCCTCGCTCTGCAGCGCCGCAAAAGCTTCCATGGCATTTTTACCGGAACCAATGATGATGGTTTCCTTCTGCCACTGACCTGCGCGGTTGATGGCGCGTTTTACCACGGCACGCATCAGCGGCAGCAGCAGCAGAGCGTAAGTCCAGCTAAATACCCAAACCATGCGCGAGAAGTCCCATTTTGAAAAGGCAATCAACGCCAGATCAAGCAGAGAGAAGACGAACAGGGTTTTAATCACTTCTTTCAGTTCAAACCAAAACGGCTTGCGATAAGTGTAGTGACGCATACGCACCCAGAACCAGGCGGTGCAAAGAATAGAAAGGCTAAATTGGGCAATAAACCGGTATTCAATCTGCTGGGGCGGAATAAAGGTATCCAGTTCGCCCCAAATACCTTGAACGGTGGCGGCAGATAAAAACAATGCCAGATTTAATGCAATTAAATCCGAGAAACTAAGTGCGACTTTTGCGATGAGGTTTTTGCGCAGTCCGCTCCACGAGCGGGTTGCATCATTCATTATCAAAGTACTTGCCATAAAACCTGCTCTCTTTTCTTAAGTAAAAGATGGCCTGACCAGAATCAAGTACGCGCTCAGGAGTGGTCCGCTGAAAAATGGAAAGAAGTATTCTTTCAGCGAGATATAAGTCAGTGCTGCCATAAGCGCTGCAAGGAAAGGACCGTTTGAGACGTGATGCACGTCACGAAAAGCTGCAGCAACGTTTAAGAGTATGCAGGAGTTATTTGACAGAGTTAATATGGAAATAGTCTGAAAAGGAAATAAATGACTAAAGAAATAATTGGCTATTTAATTGAAATGTATGGTTAAAAGTTAATTAATCGCGAATATTACGCTTCATTTTAAGACAGCTTTTCGGAATGACCGCCATTCACATCAATGGCGGCGCCAGCCAATCAGGCGGGTTTTTTTAATACCCACAGGTCCTGCTGCTTGTCATAGTGTCCGATTTGCAGATCGACAGCCTCTTCATCAATCCATGCCGGTACACTGGTATCCACATCCCAGCCGTCGAGTTGGTCACTCAGGCCGGGATTGGTATGGCAGGGAATACTGACAGTGTCGCCATTGTCACTATTGAACTCTGCATCAACGATTTCATATTGACCAATCTTCACCACGCGTCCCATTACATTCTCCCGTATTTGCTGGGTTGAATAGTGAGCATAGTCGTTCACACGCAGTTTACGAGCGATAAAGCCTCGGATTAATCCTTGTCTTCGCTGACGCGCACACCGACCTTCACAATCTGGTTATCTTCTTTCTCTGCCACCGTCCAGGTTAACTGCTTCCATTCCACCTGATCGCCAACCACTGGCGTGCTGCCGAGCAAACTCATTATCAGCTGTCCTAGCGACTGCTGATCGTTGGTCTGTTCATCTAACTCCAGGCCGTAAATTTGCGCCACGTCGCGCAGGCGCGCCTCGGCATCCAGAATAAAGTCGCCGAAGAAGCGTTGATCCAGCGATACCGGCGGCGATTGACTAAACATTTTGCCCAAGGCGGGGAGATCGCGCTCACGGCCAATCACACACAGCACATCGCCTTCTTTCAGGCGCGTATTGCCGTTGGGATGCATTAACGCGTTATCGCGGAACAGGGCGGCGATGCGGGTTTCGCGCGGCATCTGCAAATCACGCAGCGCTGCGCCGACGCACCATTTGTCGGCGCTTAGCTGGTAAATAAATTGTTCCCACGGATTCTCCGGATGGATATCCAGCCCAACCCGGCTAATCGGCGAGGCGGTTGGTGGCACCACCACTTTGGCGCGTTTGGCGGCATAGCCCAGCGAAGTGCCTTGCAGCATCAACGACACCAATACTACAAAGAAAGCGATGTTGAAGTAGAGCTTGGCGTTCTCCAGCCCGGCCATCATCGGAAATACGGCGAGGATGATTGGCACTGCGCCACGTAAGCCCACCCAACTGATGAATATACGTTCGCGTCCGGTGAAGCCTTTGAACGGTAACAGACCAACCAGAATCGACAGCGGGCGCGCCACCAGAATCAACCACAGCGACAGAATCATCGCCGGCACCGCGATGTGCCACAAATCGGACGGTGTCACCAGCAAGCCCAGCACAATGAACATGCCGATTTGGCTCAGCCATGCCATGCCGTCAAAGGTTTGCAAAATACCGTGGCGGTTGCGAATCGGGCTGTTGCCCAGCAGGAAGCCGCACAGATACACCGCCAGAATGCCGCTGCCTTCCATCACGGTGGTGAGCGCAAACACGATGATGCCGCCACTCACCGCCAGCAGCGGATATAAACCCTGCGCCAGATTGATACGGTTAATCAACTGCTGCAGCGCCCAGCCGCCGCCCAGGCCTAATACGATGCCAAGACCAAACTGCTGCACCAGATGCACCACAAACATCCAGCTCAGGCCGGACTGGCCTTGCTGAATCATGTCGATCAGCGTGATGGTGAGAAACACCGCCATCGGATCGTTGCTGCCGGATTCAATTTCCAGCGTAGAGCTGACACGTTCGTTGAGGCCTTTATCACCCAGCAGCGAAAATACGGCGGCGGCATCGGTAGAACCGATAATCGCGCCAATCAGAAAGCCCTGCATCAGATCGAGCTTAAACAGCCAGGCAGCGGCAACGCCGGTTAACCCTGCGGTGATCATCACGCCAACCGTCGCCAGCGATAATGCCGGGCCGAGCGCCACCTTTAGCGAAGACGCTTTGGTGCGCATCCCGCCATCAAGCAAGATGATGGCTAGAGCGAGGTTTGAGACCAGATAGGCGACGGGATAGTTATCAAACGCGATGCCACCGATACCATCAATCCCGGCCAACATGCCGAGAGCGAGGAAGATCACCAGAATCGGAATGCCAAGGCGTGAGGAAAAGGAACTGAGCAAAATACTTGCTGCTACCAGCACGGACCCAATAATGAACAAACTGTAAATCATGCTGGTATTCAACGGCGTTCTCCTGCGGCGGGG
This sequence comes from Kluyvera sp. 1366, assembly GCF_054823405.1. NCBI lineage: Bacteria > Pseudomonadati > Pseudomonadota > Gammaproteobacteria > Enterobacterales > Enterobacteriaceae > Kluyvera > Kluyvera sp. 1366. The sequence goes on along the minus strand of NZ_JBTRDW010000002.1, from coordinate 380,837 downwards.
CAAAAAAGACAAACTGCGGGCGATTCACACAGACAAGGTGGAAAGATAATGCCTTATCAATAGCTTGTCAGCGCTTAATTGCACATTTTTTCATTCTGTGGGGCCGCATCCCATATACAGCTAAATTTGTATGAAAAAACAACAGGAAATGGCGCGAAGTGAGCGGGGCTGCTGCAAAGAAAAAGCCGGTCAGTGACCGGCTTATAAACTCAGGCTTCTGCAGCCTGTTTGTGGAAAAGTTCTCTAAATACCGGATAGATGTCTTCTGGCTCGCGAATATGTTGGATTGCGAAGTTATCAAACATTGCCTGCAGATGTTCATACTCGCGCCATAAGGTCTGGTGCGCGCGACGCGTGATCTCGATATAGCTGTAATAACGCACAACCGGCAGAATATGTTTGGCTAAGATCTCGTGGCAGAGTGGCGAATCATCGGCCCAGTTATCCCCATCCGACGCTTGCGCCGCATAGATGTTCCACTGTGACGGGTCATAACGCTCTTTAACCACCTCATCCATTAACTTCAGTGCACTGGAAACAATGGTGCCGCCCGTTTCCTGCGAGTAGAAGAACTCCTGTTCGTCGACCTCTTTCGCCTGAGTGTGATGCCGGATGTACACCACGTCGACGTTCTTGTAAGTACGGCTCAGGAACAGATACAGCAGAATGTAGAAACGCTTCGCCATATCTTTGGTAGCTTGATCCATCGAACCAGACACGTCCATCAGGCAGAACATCACGGCCTGGCTGGAAGGTTCTGGTCGCTTCTCGAAGTTTTTGTAGCGCAGGTCAAAGGTATCGATAAACGGCACGCGGTCGATGCGCGCGCGCAACTCAGCGATCTCTTTACGTAAACGCTCCTCTTCCAGTAACTGCGCCGGTTCGCTGGTTTCCACTTCGGCTAGCGTAGCTTCCAGTTCGTTTAACATGCGGCGTTTACCCGCCGTCATCGCCGTACGACGAGCCAGCGAGTTCTGCAGTGAGCGCACCACGCTGATATTAGCCGGCGTACCGTTTGAGGTGTAGCCCGCGCGATGGGTTTTGTACTCGTTTAACTGCCGATGCTGATTCTTGCGCAGGTTCGGCAACGCCAAATCTTCGAACAGAAGATCGAGATATTCATCTTTAGATATCTGGAAGCTGAATTCGTCCTGGCCTTCACCATCCTGACTGGCGTTGCCCTGGCCGCTACCGCCGCTGCCGCCGCCACCTTGCGGACGTTCAATGCGATCGTTTTGCACGAAATGGTCATTCCCAGGATGCACGCGATGACGGCTGCCGCCGCGGCCCTGATGGAAGCTCGGTTCATTAATATCGTCAATTGGAATCGAGACCGATTCGCCGCTCTCGACATCGGTCACCGAACGCTTGTTGATGGCCTCGGAGATCGATTGCTTGATTTGCGACTTATAACGGCGCAGAAAGCGCTGCCGATTGACGGCGCTTTTGTTCTTACCGTTGAGACGCCGATCGATAAAATAGGCCATAAAAATCCCCCAAACTGCATTGCAAGCTTAGGCCGGGAAAACCCGGCCTCCTGTTGCAGCACCGAAGCGCCGCGACGCTTACAGATAACGATTATGAAGATTTACGCACGCGCAGATACCATTCGCACAGCAGGCGTACTTGCTTGCGGGTATAGCCTTTTTCCATCATGCGATCGACAAAATCATCGTGTTTTTTCTGCTCGTCCGTTGAGGTTTTGGTATTGAACGAAATCACCGGCAGCAACTCTTCGGTGTTCGAGAACATTTTCTTCTCGATGACCGTGCGCAGTTTTTCGTAGCTGGTCCAGTTCGGATTGCGTCCGCTATTCTGCGCACGGGCACGCAGCACAAAGTTGACAATCTCGTTACGGAAATCTTTCGGGTTACTGATCCCGGCAGGTTTCTCGATCTTTTCCAGCTCGGCGTTCAGCGATTCGCGGTCAAACAGCTGTCCGGTGTCAGGATCGCGGTACTCTTGATCCTGAATCCAGAAATCAGCGTAGGTGACGTAGCGATCAAAGATGTTTTGACCGTATTCAGAGTAGGACTCCAGATACGCGGTCTGAATCTCTTTACCGATAAACTCGGCGTATTTCGGAATCAGGTAGCCTTTCAGGTGCTCCAGATACTTCTCGGCTTGATCCTGAGGGAACTGCTCGCGCTCAATTTGCTGCTCCAGCACGTAGAACAGATGCACCGGGTTGGCCGCCACTTCAGCATGGTCAAAGTTGAACACGCGCGACAGGATTTTAAACGCGAAGCGGGTTGAAAGACCGTTCATGCCCTCATCAACGCCCGCGTAATCGTGATACTCCTGCCAGGATTTGGCTTTTGGATCGGTATCTTTCAGGCTTTCGCCATCATAGACGCGCATTTTGGAGTAGATGCTGGAGTTTTCCGGCTCTTTCAAACGCGACAGAATCGAGAAGCGGGCCAGGGTTTCCAGCGTGCCCGGCGCGCATGGCGCCGTGGTCAACTCACTGTGATCCAACAGTTTGTTATAGATCTTAATCTCTTCGGAAACGCGTAGGCAATAAGGCACTTTGACGATGTAAACACGGTCGAGGAAGGCCTCATTGTTTTTGTTATTACGGAAGGTGACCCATTCTGATTCGTTAGAGTGCGCCAGAATGATGCCGTTGAACGGCAGGGCAGAGATCCCTTCGGTACCGTTGTAGTTACCTTCCTGCGTGGCGGTCAGCAGTGGATGTAGCACTTTGATCGGTGCTTTAAACATCTCAACGAATTCCATCACGCCCTGGTTCGCGCGGCAAAGGGCACCTGAATAGCCGTATGCGTCAGGATCGTTTTGCGCGTGATTTTCCAGTTTGCGGATATCCACTTTACCAACCAACGCAGAGATATCCTGGTTGTTCTCATCGCCCGGTTCTGTTTTGGCAATCGCTACCTGCTCCAGAATCGACGGCCACACTTTCACCACTTTGAAGCGGGTGATATCGCCGCCAAACTCATGCAGGCGTTTCGCCGCCCAGGGCGACATGATGGTGCCCAGATAACGCCGTGGCACGCCATACTCTTTTTCCAGAATATTGGCGTCTTCCTGCGGGTTAAACAGGCAGAGTGGATGATCGTTTACCGGGCTGCGCTCGCCGTCGGCGCTCAGCACATAGATCGGCACACGCTGCATCAGCGCTTTCAGGCGCTCGGCCAATGAGGATTTACCGCCACCCACCGGGCCCAGTAAGTAAAGGATCTGTTTCTTCTCTTCCAAACCCTGCGCGGCGTGTTTCAGGTAGGAGACGATTTGCTCAATCGCTTCCTCCATACCGTAAAACTCTTCGAAGGCCGGGTAGCGTCCCATGACACGGTTGGAAAAGATTCGGGAAAGGCGAGGCTCTTGCGCAGTGTCAACCATCACCGGCTCACCGATGGCCATTAATAGTCGCTCGGCAGCGTTGGCGTATGCACTGCGATCCTGTTTACAGATGGCGAGGAATTCCTGCAATGAGAACTCTTCGTCCTTGGCAGCTTCATAACGCTGACGATAGTGATCGAATATATTCATAGCGATGCCCGTCCTTTCGTTTTTAGCACAGGTAAAGGAGCGTAATAAAAGTTTGTAGCAGCTCCCGGAAGATATTCTTTATTGAGTACAGCAACCCTTATGCCAACCTGACGTTTTTTTATCGGGATACACAATTCTTATGGTTACTCTGCTCGTACAAAAAAGTCTCGTCTTACATTTAACTGTAGAAGGCATTCAGAAAACCTGCAGCCACTTTTCTCCTTATTCAGCGATATATCAATAACAAAGTCTCATAAGCACTGAGGCAATCAACCTAAGCCGTGAGAGCGATGAAGCCACTGAGAATATTTCGCTATGCTGGTTAGAGAGCATCATTAAACGTTAACCGATAGCAAAAATTTGGTTAGACTCTGCGTGTGATTGTTATATTAATGGACTGAATAAATTGTGAACCAATTCAAACTTAAAGCGCTTACTCTGGCTATTCCTTGTTATTTTGCGGCGTTCGGCACTCATGCAGAACCCTTATCTCTTGGCGCTTCGGTGATTTATGCGCAGTCACCTTATCGGGGCGGACAAGACCGCTATCTGCCGATTCCGGTGATTAATTATGAAGGTGAAAACTTCTGGTTCCGTAGCCTGCAAGGCGGCTATTACCTGTGGAAAGACCCGCAGAATCAGCTGTCGCTGACGGTGCTGGGATCGCCGCAGCAGTACGATCCGAAAGACAACGATTTGGGTGACATGAAAGCGCTGGATAAGCGCCGTATGACGCTGATGGCCGGCGCCAACTATCGCCACGTTGCCGATTGGGGTATCGTGCGCACCGCTCTGCTGGGTGATGTGCTCAATAACAGCAATGGTTTAATCTGGGATCTCACCTATCTATATCGCTTTGATTTCGGCGCATTCAGCCTGACGCCGGGCATTGGTGCAATGTGGAACAGCGCCAATCAGAACCGTTATTACTACGGTGTTTCATCCCATGAAAGTGCGCGAACCGGCATCGCTGAGTATCATCCAGACGACAGCTGGTCGCCGTATGTCGAGATGAATGCCAGCTACCAAATCAGCCAAAGCTGGAACGCCAGCTTGTCTGGTCGTTACACGCGCTTCGACAGCGAAATCAAAGACAGCCCGATGGTCGATAAGAGTGGCCAGTTCACACTCTGGACCGGCATCAGTTACAGCTTCTGACGATTAAATAAACGCCTCGTAATGAGGCGTTTTTCTTACATTGCACCAATTCAGAGCCCCATATCAGCACAACAGGAGGAGTGATGAAGACTATCCAATTTCACGGTGAATCAGCTTTACCCGCTATTGGCCAGGGAACCTGGTATATGGGTGAGAATGCAGCGCTGCGCAGCCAGGAAGTGGGCGCACTGCAGGCGGGTTTAGATCTTGGACTTAAGGTTATCGACACGGCGGAAATGTATGCGGAAGGCGCTGCCGAAGAGGTGGTCGGCGAAGCGTTACGCGGCCGTCGCGATCAAGCCTGGCTGGTATCGAAGGTGTATCCCTGGAATGCCGGTGAAGTCGATGCTATCGAGGCCTGCGAGCGCAGTCTGCGCCGTCTGCAAACCGATTACCTCGATCTCTACCTGCTGCACTGGCGTGGCAATGTGCCCTTAGAAGAAACCATTCGCGCGATGGAATCCTTGCAGCAGCAGGGCAAAATCCGCCATTGGGGCGTCTCGAACTTTGACCATGACGATATGCTGGAACTGTGGCAAGAGCCCGGCGGCAAATCCTGTTTAACCAATCAGGTGCTGTACCACTTAGCGTCACGCGGGATCGAGTACGATTTGTTGCCGCAGTGTCAGCAGCGCGAGATACCGATTATGGCCTATTGCCCGTTAGCGCAGGCTGGACGACTGCGACAGGCGCTGTTTGACGATGCGCATCTTCAACAGATTGCACAACAGAAGGGCATCAGCGTGGCGCAAGTGCTATTGGCTTGGGTGATCCGTCAGCAAGGTGTTTTGGCCATTCCTAAAGCCAGCAGCGTTTCACATGTGCAGCAAAACGCGGCCGCGCTAAGTATCAATCTGACTAATGAAGAGCTGAGCATCATTGATCGGGCGTTTCCTGCGCCTCAATCTAAAACTGCATTAGATGTGGTTTAGCGGCGCAACGGCGCCGCATTTTATTACTTATTAACGATACGCATCGTGGTGCCTAAACGCGCAGGGGATTCGCCCGCGCTTTTTAGCGGCTTACTAATGCGCGCCGTTTCCACGCACACCATGGTTTTATAGCCTTCATTTGGCATGTCCCCCATGCTGCATGATAACTCCGGACCTGGATTCCACGTGACAACGTCACTCTGATAGTGGTGATAGACTTCAATCTGGCGTTTGCCCGCTTTATCGTGAATCACGCTGCAGTCATCCGCTGCGGTGTGAATACGATCCACGCGGTTGGGATAGGTTTGCTTGCCGTCGGATGCGCCAATCGCATTATCGTTAACCTTATCAATAAAGCTGTTACCCAATCCGCTCACTTCGACCTGTGTGATATCCGCAATCTGGAAGTAGCTGTGCAGCGCTGCGGTGGCTTCATAGTCGCCGTAAGCTTCCAGCTCAATTTCACAATGCTCAGCAATCCGGAAGCGAGCGAGCAGGGTGAAATCGTGCGGCCAGAGCTTTTTGGTTTGTGCGTTGCTTTCCAGCGTAAAAGTCAGCATTACCGCATCTTCGTTTTCGTCATGGGCGGTCAGCGTCCACGGCATATTGCGTGCAAAACCGTGCGCCGGTTCACCTGCCGGACCAAACCACGGCCAGCAAATCGGCACGCCGCCGCGGATTGCTTTACCTGTGGTAAACGGGGTTTTTTCACTGAGCCAAATCACCGGTTTTTGGCCGCTAGGCTGCCACGAAAGCAGATGCGCACCTTGCAGGGCAATCGCCGCACGCACTTTAGGATGGCTGATTACCACAATCGGCAAATCATCCTGCTGGCGCTGTGACAGATAAGGGGTGATTTGATTCACTACCGGAAGGGTATAAAGCGTATCTTGCATGGTCAGACCTTCTCTTTTATCCAGTCGAAAAAAAGGGGCGACCGAAGTCACCCCTTGTCCGTTTAGCCGGTTAGCTTACTTAGAAGCAACCAGTGCAATCAGATCGAGAACTTTATGTGAGTAACCAGTTTCGTTATCGTACCAGGAAACCAGTTTCACGAAGTTGTCGTTCAGAGCGATACCTGCTTTAGCATCGAATACTGAAGTCAGGGTTTCGCCGTTGAAGTCGGTAGAAACCACGTCGTCTTCAATGTAGCCCAGAACGCCTTTCATTTTGCCTTCTGACTCAGCTTTGATCACTGCACAAATTTCTTTGTAGGTCGCTGGTTTTTCCAGGCGAACAGTCAGGTCAACAACAGACACGTTTGGAGTAGGAACGCGGAACGCCATACCGGTCAGTTTGCCGTTCAGCTCTGGCAGAACAACGCCAACTGCTTTAGCTGCACCGGTAGAAGATGGGATGATGTTCTGCGCTGCGCCACGGCCGCCGCGCCAGTCTTTGTGAGACGGGCCATCAACGGTTTTCTGCGTCGCGGTAGTTGCGTGAACGGTGGTCATCAGACCTTCAACGATTCCGAAGTTGTCGTTGATAACTTTAGCCAGTGGAGCCAGGCAGTTAGTGGTGCAAGACGCGTTAGAAACGATGTCCTGGCCAGCATATTTGTCAAAGTTAGCGCCACGTACGAACATCGGGGTGCTGTCTTTAGATGGACCAGTCAGAACCACTTTCTTCGCGCCAGCGGTGATGTGTTTACGTGCAGTTTCGTCGGTCAGGAAGATACCGGTCGCTTCAGCAACAACGTCAACACCCACTTCGTCCCACTTCAGATTAGCCGGGTCTTTCTCAGCGGTAACACGGATTTTCTTACCGTTAACAATCAGTGCACCGTCTTTCACTTCTACAGTGCCGTCAAAACGACCGTGAGTAGAGTCATACTTCAGCATGTATGCCATGTAATCGGCGTCGAGCAGATCGTTGATCGCGACGATTTCGATGTCAGAACGCTGCTGCGCAGCACGGAAAACGATGCGACCGATACGGCCAAAACCGTTAATACCTACTTTGATAGTCATATATTCCACCAGCTATTTGTTAGTGAATAAAAGGTTGGCTGTAAAATTACAAAAACCTTACCAGGCGTCAAGCGGAATCGTGTCAATTGTTGCGACAGGTCAATTCCAACACCAGGAATAATTCGTTGCGCAATCGCTTACGCAGCACCCTTATTGCGCGCCTATGTTACGCCGAATGCGGGCTGAAAAGGGATGACTTTTGCAAAGGGTGATCGCCATCACAAAATCGTGCTGTGGAACAGATGTCGGAGGCGTTAGCACGAAAAAAGACCCGATGGATGTTGTACGTTTGTTAGAATACTAGTCGATTTTTTCAGAATGACACTCCGGAACTCAAAATGGCTAAAGACACCGCACCCGACGCAAAAATTGCGCAGCTTTCCGAAATGCAGCGCTATGTCACTCAGCATCGTGGAACGGAGCCCCCTTTCTCGGGCGCCTTGCTGCACAACAAGCAGGAAGGGATTTACCACTGCTTAGTTTGTAATTCGCCGCTGTTTCTCTCCGAAACCAAATACGATTCAGGCTGTGGCTGGCCAAGTTTCTATCAGCCTTTCAGTGACGACGCTATCCGCTATCTGGAAGATGATTCACACGGCATGCACCGGGTTGAGATTCGCTGTGGCAACTGTGATGCGCATTTGGGACATGTGTTCCCGGATGGCCCACAGCCGAGCGGCGAGCGCTACTGCGTGAACTCCGCCTCGCTAAACTTCACTGATGAGCAGGGTAATCAGCAAGAGGGCTAAGCATGAAACAGGAACTGGAAGCGATGCTGGAGGCGATGACGCCGGAAGTGTACGAGCGGCTCTCCACGGCGGTTGAAATCGGCAAATGGCCAGATGGCGTCGCGCTGACGCCAGAGCAGAAAGAGAATTGTCTGCAGCTGGTGATGTTGTGGCAGGCTCGCCACAATGACGATCCGCAACATATGACCATCAGCAAAGGTGGGGATATGGTGATGAAATCGAAGAAACAGCTGAAAGAAGAGTTCGGCATTGAGCCCGACGTGACGCGCATCAACCTGCACTAAAAATCAAAAGGGCTGGTTCTCACCAGCCCCTTATTTTCAGATTAATACCGCACCTTGTGCTTCCATCTGAGCGAAAGCAATTTCACTGTCATCCGGATTCAGGTTCACACCGCGGCAGCCCTCTTTAACCACCTCCACGTTGTAACCTAACTCCAGCGCATCCAGCACGCTGTATTTGACGCAGTAATCGGTCGCAATACCCAACATCACTAAATTGCTAATGCCGCGCTCGCGCAGCCAGCTGTCGAGTTCTGTCTTGCGTCGATGGCCGTTATCAAAGAAGGCGCTGTAGCTATCCACCTCAACATCGCCCCCTTTATGGAATACGGCATCAATCAGAGAGCGATCGAGATCGGGATGAAAATCCGCCCCGACAGAATTCTCAATACCGTGATCGGGCCACCAGATCTGCGCTAAACCGTTTAATTCGCCGAGCGTGTAGACCGGCTCGCCGGAGATCGAGGCGAAGCTGCCGTGATTGGCTGGATGCCAGTCTTGCAATGCCACCACACATTCACCCCGATCGTGAAACTCACGCGCAAATCGATTGGCGACGGCAACCGTTTGGTCACCCTCACGCACCGCCATTGGGCCGCCGGGGCAAAAATCGTTCTGAATATCGATGATTATCAATGCCCGCTTCATTGGTTTCGCTCCGTATCAATCTTCGGTCAGTTCGCCGCGTAAATTCTGCTGCATTTTGGCACGAATTTCCGCGCTGGTAAGGTTCTGACTCAATAAAAAATGCAGTTTGGTTAATGTGGCCTCAACGGTGAGATCAAAACCGCTGATCACACCCGCATGCTCAAGCGCATTGCCGGTGGCATAGCCGCCCATATTCACTTTGCCGGACATACACTGCGTCAGATTCACCACCACAATGCCGCGATCGCTGGCCTGTTGCAGTTCCGAAAGAAACTCAGCATTTTGCGGCGCGTTGCCAACGCCGTAAGAGCGCAGGATCAAGGCTTTCACCGGTTGACGCAGGAAATTACCCACCACGTCGGCAGAGATACCCGGATAAATCGTTACCACGCCAATCGGCTGTGGTGTTATCGGATGCACAATCAGCTCGCCGTGACCTTGCGGTGCGGGCGGGGTGTTTAACCGGCGGATATGAATACCCGCTTCCAGCAAGGGCGCCAGGTTTGGCGATGCGAAGGCATTAAAGCCGTCAGCATGTGCCTTAGTGGTACGGTTGCCGCGAAATAGCGTGTTATTGAAAAACAGTGCAACTTCACTGATCGGATAATTGGCCGCCACATACAGCGAGTTCAGCAGGTTTTGCTGCCCATCAGAACGCAATTCTGCCAGGGGAATTTGCGAGCCGGTGACAATCACCGGCTTAGCGAGGTTCTCCAGCATAAAGGAGAGCGCCGAAGCGGTGAAGGCCATGGTGTCGGTACCATGCAAAATTACAAAGCCATCGTAACGATCGTAGTTTTGCTTAATATCGTTCGCAATCGATTGCCAATCCTGCGGCGTCATGTCCGAGGAGTCCATCAGCGGCTGATATTCATGGATGGTGAAATCCGGCATTTCAGGCCGATGGAATTCGGGCATGTTTGCCAGCTGCTGTTGCAGATGACCCGATACCGGAATGTAGCCCTGCGCAGAGCGCTGCATCCCGATGGTGCCGCCGGTGTAGGCTACGTAGATATTTTTCTTTTGCATGAAGGAACTCAGACTTGCCGTAAAACGCGCAGTATAAGGGGATTGCGAACGAAAAGCAGCCCGACCAGCGGCCGGGCTGTAAAGATTAGCGTACGTTGCCGCAGTTCAGGCAGAAAGCGTAGCGATTTTGCGGATCGTTGAGGTTATTCAGTAAGCCAGGTTGCTGTTTCATTGCGCTCATGACGTCCAGCATTGGCGCAGGCAGCCAGACTTTCAGCGCAGCCGGCAACACCGCCTGAACCGACGCGTTCATCTGATTCAGCAGCAGATCGATCATGCCCGGATCGTCCTGATACCAGCTCAACTCCGGCTTAGCGACTTTCGCCAGCTCAGCAGCTTTCGCCACGGCATCGTCAAAGTCTCCCAACGCATCGACCAAACCATTGGCTTTCGCATCGCTACCGGTCCAGACGTGACCCTGTGCAATCGCATTGATCTCCTCAGGCGTTTTGTGACGTGAGGTCGCCACCAGGCCCACGAAGTTACGATAGCCGTTCTCAATGGTCAGCTGCATCAACTGCTGCACTTCGGTTGGCAGCGCTTTGGTGGTAGCGACGTCCGCTAGCGGCGATGTGGCAACGCCGTCAGTATGCACACCCACCGAACTCAGGCTGTTTTCAACGGTGTTAATCACGCCAAAGATACCGATGGAACCGGTCAGCGTGCTGGGTGCCGCCACGATGTAATCGGCAGGCGTTGAAATCCAGTAACCGCCGGAAGCCGCCATGCCACCCATTGAGACCACCACCGGTTTACCCGCATCGTGGGCTGCCGCCAGCTCTTCACGAATCGCTTCCGATGCCGTGACGCTGCCGCCAGGGCTGTTGACACGCAACACAATGGCTTTGATTTTAGCATCCAGGCGCGCATCGCGGATTTGCGACGCCGTGGTATCACCGCCGACGTTTCCGGCACTCTCTTCACCGTCCATAATCGCACCGCTGGCGAGGATCACGGCGATATTGCCATCCTGGCTCTGCGGCGGCTGTTTAACGGTGTAATCGTAGATACTCACGCTACGGTAATCGTTATTCGCCTTATCCCAGCCGAAGGTTTTCACCAGTTCCTGATCGGCGGCTGCACGCGTATCCAGTACATCCACCAATTTATTATTCAGCGCATATTTTGCGGTATCACCGTGCACCGCTTGCAAGCCGCTAATGATGCCGGCTGCACCTGGGAACAGCTGTTCTGGTGTAATTTGACGATTGGCTGCCACAGTATTCAGGTAATTCTGCCACAGCTGGCCAATCCAGCGCCCATCAGCGTCGCGCGCTTCCGGTGACATATCGTCACGCAGGAACGGCTCAACCGCAGATTTATAAGTGCCTACACGGAATACATGCGAATTAACTTTCAGCTTTTCCAGCAAAGTCTTGTAGTACAGGCCGTTGGTGGCGAAACCGTGCAGATCGACCGTGCCCTGAGGTGAGAGATACACCTTGTTGGCGTAACTGGCGATGTAGTATTGCGCCTGGCTGTAACTGTCGCCGACTGCATAAATAGGTTTGCCGGCGTCACGGAATTCGCGCAGTGCTTTACCCACATATTGCAGCGAAGGTTGATCGCCACCGGCAAAGTCACGCAGCTCCAGCACGATGCCAGTGATGTTTTTATCGGTTTTTGCCTGGCGGATCGCATCGACGACATCGAACAGGGAATTCTCCTGCAGGCGATCGCTATTGGCGCCTAACAGTTGACGGCTGATACGACTTAGACGATTGCTGACGGAAGGTTTATCGACCAGCACTCCACTCAGATCGATTTTCAATGCGCCTTGCTGTACAGGCTCACTGTTGTTGGAACTGGAAACCTGCAGCCAAATCCCGACGCCCGCCAGGATCAAAACAATAAGAAATAAATTAAGAATAAATTCCCGAATAAAATTCAGTACCCGCCAGGTCCAGCGGAACAGACCGGAAATAATTCGCCACAAAGTGCGCATAAACTCTCCATATTCACGTAGCAGGGCAGCCAGCACGCGGTCTGCCCCGATGTCGGGTTCATCCTAAAGAGCGGCGTGCGAAAAGTCAGCAGGAAATCGCGCCAGACTGTTACAAAAGATCGTGCTGTGCCAGGATTAGCCCACGCGTTTTATTCACGGGAGAAGAATAATGGATGCATTGGATTTATTAGTTAATCGCCGCTCGGCGTCTCGTCTGGCAGAACCGGCGCCGGCAGGTGAAGCGTTGCAAAATATTCTGCACGCCGCGATGCGCGCCCCCGATCACGGTACGCTGCAGCCATGGCGTTTCATTATTGTCGAAAATGAGGGGCGCGAGCGCTTTGCTAACTTGCTGGAACAGGCCGCGCGTGACAGCAATCTTGAGCAGAAGGCGATTGACAAAGCAGCCTCCGCGCCTTATCGCGCGCCGATGATCATCACCGTGGTGGCGCATTGTGAAGAGAACGCCAAAGTGCCGCAGTGGGAGCAACTGGCGTCTGCCAGCTGTGCAGTGATGGCGATGCAGATGGCCGCCGTGGCGCAAGGTTTTAATGGCATCTGGCGCAGCGGTCCGTGGACCGATCATCCGTCCGTGCGCGAAGCCTTTGGCTGCCGCGAGCAAGATGCGATTGTCGGTTTCCTCTATCTCGGCACGCCGCAGTTGAAAGCCAACACCACCGTGGTTGCGCCGGACACCGCGCAGTTTGTCAGTTATTTCTGACAGACAATGCTGGACTTTTGCGGCAGGTTAGGCGCCGTTGCAAAGATTGCACAGAGCCTGTGCGAAAGATCGAGGTTAGGTCGTGCAACACTTACTCCCAACTAACAGCCAGGCTAACATAGCGCCTTCTGTTCATCGCATAAGGAAGTCGCCATGAGTGAACCTGTTCGTTTAACGCAATACAGCCACGGTGCGGGTTGTGGGTGCAAAATTTCGCCGCAGGTGTTGGAAACCATTCTGCGCAGTGAGCTCAGCCCGTTTCACGATCCGCAACTGCTGGTTGGCAATGAAACGCGTGATGATGCTGCAGTCTACGATCTCGGCAACGGTACTGCGGTAGTAAGCACCACCGATTTCTTTATGCCGATCGTCGACGATCCTTTTACCTTTGGTCGTATCGCCGCCACTAACGCCATCAGCGATATCTACGCCATGGGCGGGAAACCCATCATGGCGATCGCTATATTAGGCTGGCCGGTGAATGTACTGAGTCCGGAAGTGGCGCAGCAGGTGGTCGAGGGCGGGCGTGCCGCTTGTCAGGCGGCGGGAATCGCCCTGGCGGGCGGCCATTCGATTGATGCGCCAGAGCCGATTTTCGGCCTGGCCGTAACCGGTATCGTCGATGTGGCACGGGTGAAAAAGAACAGCGCGGCGCAGGCCGGTTGTCAGCTTTTCCTCACCAAACCATTAGGCATTGGCATTCTCACTACCGCGGAGAAAAAAGACCTGCTACGGCCTGAACACCAGTCGCTGGCCGCCGACGTAATGTGCCAGCTGAATAAAGCCGGAGCGGAGTTCGCCAAACTGGCGGGCATCAGCGCGATGACCGATGTCACCGGTTTTGGCTTGCTCGGCCATTTAAGTGAAATCTGCCAGGGTTCAGGATTGCGTGCCGAAGTGATTGCAGCGCAGGTACCGCGCCTGGCGGGCGTCGATGACTATATCGCTGCGGGAGCGGTGCCCGGTGGCACCAGCCGCAACTTCGCCAGCTATGGCGAGCAGGTTTCACCCTTAGATGATGCCACCCGCGCGTTGCTGTGCGATCCACAAACCTCCGGTGGTCTGCTGGTGGCGGTTCAACCCAGCGCCATTGAGGCATTCCAGCGCTGCGCCTCTGCAGCAGGCGTGCAAGCAACGTCGATTGGCGAACTGTTTGCCGCTAGAGCCGATCGTCCACTGATTACCGTAGTTACCTGACGTTAAGGAACGACGCCATCCATGCGTTTGTTTATTGCCGAAAAACCCAGCTTAGCGCGTGCGATTGCCGACGTGTTGCCAAAACCGCATCGACGCGGAGACGGCTATATTGCCTGCGGGAATGACCAGGTTGTGACCTGGTGTGTTGGGCACCTGCTGGAGCAGGCGCAGCCCGACAGTTATGACAGCCGCTATGCGCGCTGGAATCTGGCTGATTTACCGATTATTCCGGAAAAATGGCGCCTGCAGCCACGTCCATCCGTAGCGAAGCAGTTGAAAGTGATTGAAGGCCTGCTGCAACAAGCCAGCATGGTGGTGCATGCGGGTGACCCCGATCGTGAAGGTCAACTGCTGGTGGATGAAGTGCTGGATTACCTGCAGCTCGCACCAGAGAAACGTAAAGCGGTGCAGCGCTGCCTGATTAACGATCTTAATCCTTCGGCGGTTGAACGTGCGGTTGGGCGCCTGCGTGAGAATCGCGAATTCATTCCGCTGTGTGTGTCTGCGTTAGCGCGTGCGCGCGCCGACTGGCTGTACGGCATCAACATGACGCGCGCCTTTACCTTGCTGGGCCGTAACGCCGGTTACGACGGCGTGCTGTCGGTTGGCCGCGTGCAGACGCCGGTGCTGGGTTTAGTGGTGCGCCGCGATGAAGAGATCGAAAACTTTATCCCTAAGGACTATTTCGAAGTTAAAGCGCACATCGTCACGCCAAAAGACGAGCGTTTTGTCGCGACATGGGTGCCAAGCGATGCTTGCGAGCCGTGGCAGGATGAAGAGGGGCGTTTGCTGCATCGTCCGCTGGCGGATCACGTGCTTGAGCGCATTAATGGTAAGCCGGCGCTGGTCACCGGATATAACGACAAACGTGAATCCGATACCGCACCGCTACCATTTTCGCTTTCTGGCCTGCAGATCGAAGCCGGTAAGCGCTTTGGCCTCAGCGCGCAGAACGTACTGGATTGCTGTCAGCGGCTTTATGAAACCCATAAGCTGATCACCTACCCGCGTTCCGATAGCCGCTATCTGCCCGATGAGCACTTTGCCGGACGCCATGCGGTGCTGAACGCCATTCAGGCGCATCAGCCCAATCTGACACCGCCAGCGGATTTCAATCCCGATCAGAAGAACCGCTGCTGGGACGACAAAAAGGTCGATGCGCACCATGCCATCATTCCCACTGCGCGTGCCAGTAAGGTTAGTCTGACCGAAAATGAGGCCAATATTTACGGATTGATCGCCCGCCAGTATTTAATGCAGTTTTGCCCGGATGCGGTGTTCCGCAAATGCGTTATTGATCTTGATATCGGCGGCGGAAAATTTATCGCTAAAGCGCGTTTTCTGGCCGAAGCCGGCTGGCGTGCGCTGCTCGGCAGCAAAGAGCGTGACGAGGAGAACGATGGCACGCCGCTGCCGGTCGTCGCTAAAGGTGATGAGCTGCTGTGCGAGCGCGGCGAAGTGCTGGCGAAGCAGACGCAACCGCCGCGTCCGTTTACCGATGCGACGCTGTTGTCTGCGATGACCGGCATCGCCCGCTTTGTGCAGGATAAAGAATTAAAGAAAGTGCTGCGTGCAACCGATGGTTTAGGTACGGAAGCGACGCGTGCGGGCATTATCGAATTGCTGTTCCGCCGCACTTTCCTGGTGAAAAAAGGCCGCTATATTCATTCGACGGATGCGGGCAGGGCGTTGATCCATGCACTGCCAGAAATGGCCGCCCGGCCCGATATGACGGCGCAATGGGAATCGACGCTTACCCGGATTAGCGAGAAGTCTTGTCGCTATGATGAGTTTATGCAGCCGCTGGTCAGCACCTTGATTGGGCTGATTGGTGAAGCACGCCAGCGACCGTCGTTACAGGCCTTTCGCGGATTAACAGCGCCTGGGGCCAAAAAGAAAGCCAAACCGAAAACGGCTCGTCGCAAAACCAAGGAGACAGAGTGATGCGTTATGCAATGATGTTGCTGGGCGGATTGTTGTTATGCAGCACCTCGGCGCTGGCCAACCGCCAGCCGGAAAACAATCGTATGGGCAATACCGATGTGGTGGTGGATCTGCCGCCAGAAGTGTGGACACAAGGGCAAAACAATCGTCAGAGCAATTGCATGCAGTGCTGTACCTATGAGAACCGCAGTTATTCTGAAGGTGCGGTAGTCAAAGCGGAAGGCGTGTTATTGCAGTGCGGCAGGGATGAGAAGGTATTGGGAACCAATCCGCTTATCTGGAAGATCATCAAATAAAAGCGCGTGGCGCTAGACGCCACGCTGCTTCATCACAGCTTAAATGTCGACCAAACCGGGGCGTGATCCGACGGTTTCTCCATGCTGCGGATATCGTAATCGATGCCACTCTCAATACAGCGCGAGGCGAGCGGCTGGCTCGCCAGCAGCAGATCGATGCGCAGACCACGATTGTCGTCAAAGCCTTTCGAGCGGTAATCAAACCATGAGAAACGATCGTTGGTTCCCGGGAACTTATCGCGCCAGGTATCAACCAAACCCCACTTAAGCAAGCGATCCATCCACTCGCGCTCTTCAGGCAGGAACGAGCATTTTCCGGTACGCAGCCAGCGCTTACGATTATCTTCACCAATGCCGATGTCAAAATCGGTGCTGCTGATGTTCATGTCGCCCATGATCAATATCGGTTTATCCACGGCTAGCTGTTGCTCAAGATAGCTTTGCAGATCGCGATAAAACTTCTCTTTCGCCGGGAACTTGGTGGGATGGTCGCGGCTTTCACCCTGCGGAAAATAACCGTTGATCACCGTGATATCACCAATCGGACTCGGGATTTCCGCCATGATCAAACGACGCTGTGCATCTTCCTCATCGTCAGGGAAACCACGGTAGACGTTGACAGGCTCAGCTTTGGTCAGCAGCGCGACGCCGTAGTGACCTTTCTGCCCGTGATAAAACACGTGATAACCCAGTTTGCTGACGTCTTCGAGCGGGAACATATCGTCATGCACTTTGGTTTCCTGCAAGCCGATGACATCGGGTTGATGCTGTTCAACCAGCGCGGCTAATTGATGAGGACGCGCACGCAAGCCGTTGATGTTGAAAGAGACAAATTTCATTTCGCTGCCATTTTTATCCGCAAAAGTATGGCGCGATGGTAACGAGTTTTTGGGGAAAAGTCATGGTGTGAATCAGGAGGTTACAACGATTAAAACAAGTGGGAAAAACAGGAGAATGGTATTAATGGTGGTGGGAGAAGGATTCGAACCTTCGAAGTCTGTGACGGCAGATTTACAGTCTGCTCCCTTTGGCCGCTCGGGAATCCCACCGGGGATATGACATATTGTGGCTTCAGGCAGAGACGATTCAGATGGTGGTGGGAGAAGGATTCGAACCTTCGAAGTCTGTGACGGCAGATTTACAGTCTGCTCCCTTTGGCCGCTCGGGAATCCCACCACTGGCCTGAATCATTGCGTCTTAAAGCGGGGCGCATCATAACAAATGCGCTCAGTCTGTAAAGCGCCGTCACTGAAAATAAAAACTGTTTGCCCACTTTTTATGCGTGGCGCTGAAGAGTTGTGCAGTTCAGCGCCAAAGTGGTTAAAGAATGATCGTGCGGTTGCCGTAAACGAACACGCGCTGGCCTAACACTTTATACAGCGCGCGGCTCAACACATTCTTCTCAACGTCTCGTCCTGCACGCATCATCTCTTCTGCGGTGTAGCTATGATCGACGTTGATCACGTCCTGCATGATAATTGGACCTTCATCGAGGTTATCGTTCACGTAGTGCGCGGTGGCGCCGATGATTTTCACGCCACGCTCATAAGCCTGATGATACGGACGCGCGCCAATGAACGCCGGCAAGAATGAGTGGTGAATATTGATGATCTGGTTTGGATAACGTTGCACAAAGGCGGGCGTCAACACGCGCATATATTTTGCCAGCACCACATAATCAGGCTGATAACGGTCAATTTCATCCGCCATGCGGTTGTCGTGCTCTTCACGCGTGTGGCCTTCGTGGCTCACCATCACAAACGGAATATCGAAACGTTCAACCAGTGAGCGCAGCGTTTCGTGGTTACCGATGACTGCAGCAATCTCCATATCCAGACCGCCAAACGCGCTTTTCATTAGCAGATCGCCCAGGCAATGCGCCTCTTTGGTCACCAGAATCACGACACGGCGACGACCGGCACTTTGCAGTTCACGCACTGAACCGACGGGCAGCGCGCTATCGAGATCGGCCAGCAAGGTGTTGTCGTTGAAAATGCCTTCCAGCTCGGTGCGCATGAAAAAGCGTCCGGTGCGGTGATCGACAAACTCATTGTTCTGCACAATATTGAGTTCGTGCTTATAGCAAATGTTGGTGATCTTGGCGATCAAACCTTTCGCATCAGGGCAAATGGTTCGTAAAACTTTTCGTTGGATGGTTTGCGCTTGCATCTCGATCAGAGTCCTGTCAAAGCGATGAATGGTAAAGCCGTTGTGTATCTGTCCAGATTACCCACAACATTTTTTGTATTTTTTATCGGCGCCACAAGGACAGCGATCGTTACGTCCCAACTCAGGCGTTGTTCCGTCGACATAGTACCAGCGTTGATCCTCGCGAAGAAAGCGCGAACATTCATAGATGGCTGAAGTCCGGCCTTTTTCGAGGTAACGCGCAAAAAACGTCACGAAGGCTTCATTCTCATGGCTTCCATGATTACAACGAGTTACATTCAAGCCCAGCCATTCAGTACCGGCAAAACTTTCGGATAATAACGTCTCAAGGTCGGCCACGCGTTTACTGGAGTGCCAGGTTTTCGCCAACCACGCGGCATCTTTCACGACGTAGGCGGTGTAACGTGAGCGCATTAATTGTTCCGCGCTGGACGGGTTCGCTTGGCCATTCAGAAAGGGTTGGCAACATACGCTATACTCCTTTCCGCTGCAGCAAGGGCACTTTTCAGACACGTCATCTCCTGGAAGTGATTAAAGTAAATTTAAGCGTGCGCTATGGTAGCCGACTGTCAGGCGTGATGCTACGTACCATGCCAATCATGAGGTGAGATGAGAAAGGTCAGGATTGGGCTGGCACTGGGTTCAGGTGCTGCCAAAGGTTGGTCGCACATCGGCGTGATCAATGCGCTGGAACGCGCAGGGATTGAAATCGATGTGGTGGCTGGATGTTCTGTTGGCGCGTTGGTCGGTTCGGCTTACGTGAATGGACGGCTGGGCGTGATGGAGAAGTGGGTGAGTGCATTCCGTTATTGGGATGTCATTCGATTAATGGACCTGTCGTGGCAGCGCGGTGGTTTATTGCGCGGCGACCGGGTGTTTAGCCACATCCGCCAGCTGATTCCCAACGACCTCATCGATGAGTGCGATAAGCCATTTGGCGTCGTCGCGACCAATCTCAGTACCGGACGAGAAGTGTGGTTGACCGAAGGCGATTTGCATCAAGCTGTGCGTGCGTCCTGTAGTATGCCAGGCTTATTGCCACCCATTGCTTACAATGGATACTGGTTGGTGGATGGCGCGGTGGTGAATCCCGTGCCGATCTCATTAACCCGCGCATTGGGTGCTGACATCGTTATCGCCGTGGATTTACAGCATGACGCACATCTGATGCAACAGGATTTATTGTCAGTTACGCCGCAGAGCGGTGAAGAAGCGGCGGCAGTAGAAGCGCTGAGCTGGGGAAAGAAACTGCGTCAACGCCTGATTGGCCTGACGCATCGCCGTGCTAATCAAACGCCGGGTGCGATGGAGATTATGTCGACATCAATCCAGGTTCTGGAAAATCGCCTGAAACGTAACCGCATGGCGGGCGATCCGCCGGATGTGCTGATTCAGCCGTTTTGTCCACAAATTTCCACACTGGACTTCCATCGTGCAGAAGAAGCCATTGCGGCTGGCAAGGCCGCCGTTGAGAAAAAAATGGATGAACTATTACCGCTGGTCCGTGGCAGATAGTCAGGTTGTTCATTCACAGGTGTTGCGACTTCAGCCAATTCTGAAAGGCGCAACGGCATTTTATGAACCACTATTGAATTATCTGGTACGCAGGGGGAGAGAATGGAAAAACCGCTAATCGGCAAAAAGATACTCATTGTCGAAGATGAGGTCGTTTTCCGTTCATTGATAGACAATTTATTAACCAGCTTAGGTGCAACAACGCTTGAGGCAGGTGATGGTGTTGATGGCTTAACCTTGTTGTCGGCGCAGTCAGTGGATCTGGTTATTTGCGACCTTGAAATGCCGCGTATGGGCGGTATCCCGTTCGTTGAGCGTCTTCGCACGCGCGGCAACAATGTGCCCATTCTGATTATCTCCGCCACACAAAATATGGCGGACATCGCGCATGTGTTGCGTTTGGGCGTGCAGGACGTATTGCTAAAACCGCTCAAAAATATGGAACGTTTCCGTGAAGCGGTGTTTGAGTGTCTCTATCCATCAATGTTTACCTCCAAAGTCGAGGAGGATGAACAACTGTTTCAGGATTGGGATGCGCTGGTCAGCGATCCGCTGGCGGCATCTAAATTACTCAAACAGCTCCAGCCGCCGGTGCAGCAAACCATTGCCAATTGTCGTATCAATTACCGTCAGCTCACCATGGCGGAACAGCCGGGCTTAGTACTGGATATCGCGGCGCTATCAGATAACGATTTGGCATTCTATTGCCTTGATGTAACGCGCGCTGGCGATAATGGCGTGTTAGCCGCGCTGTTACTGCGCGCACTGTTTAATGGTTTGCTGCAGGAGCAGCTCTCCGGCCAGAAGCAGCGACTGCCTGAGTTGAATGGGCTGCTGCGTCAGGTCAACATGCTGTTAAGGCAGGCGAATCTAAGCGGGCAGTTCCCGTTGCTGGTGGGCTATTATCATCGCCAGTTAAAAAACCTGATCCTGGTTTCAGCAGGGCTTAACGCGACGTTGCATGTCAATACTCATCAAATCCAACTCAGTAATGGTGTGCCGCTTGGTACTATGGGCAGCACTCATCTTAATCAAATCAGCCAACGTGCCGACGCCTGGCAGTGTCATATTTGGGGCGCCGGAGGCAGGTTACGTTTGATGCTTTCAGCCGAAGAATAACCGGTTAGATTTAATTTTTCCGTGGGTTAAAGACAGGACCAGGAGCAAGCTTTACACTTGGGTAATAGTCCTAAATTCCGTGGATTAACTTCTTCCAGGATAATTCCACCTGATAGTAACTGATATACTCATTTCGTTTTTAAACCGACATATCAAGTATTAACTTGAACGGCCTATTAAGAGAGGTATTTTTGATGTCTGCCTATAAGACTAAAGTTAAAAAAGCGGTAATCCCAGTTGCAGGCCTCGGCACGCGTATGCTGCCTGCGACCAAAGCTATTCCAAAAGAGATGTTACCGTTGGTCGATAAGCCGTTGATCCAGTATGTCGTAAATGAGTGCATTGCAGCAGGCATTAACGAGATTGTGCTGGTTACGCACTCTTCTAAAAACGCCATCGAAAACCACTTTGATACCAGTTTTGAGCTGGAATCTATGCTGGAAAAACGTGTTAAGCGTCAGCTGCTGGACGAAATCCAGTCAATCTGCCCTCCACACGTCACCATCATGCAGGTTCGCCAGGGTATCGCGAAAGGTCTGGGCCACGCAGTAATGTGCGCACATCCGCTGATTGGTGATGAGCCATTCGCTGTAATCCTGCCAGACGTAATCATCGACGAATACGAATCTGATCCAACCAAAGACAACCTGGCAGAGATGCTGGCTCGTTACGAAGAGAGCGGCCGCAGCCAGATCATGGTCGAGCCGGTTGCTGATGTAACCGCTTACGGTGTAGTTGATTGCCAGGGTGCTGAACTCTCTGCAGGTCAGAGCGCGCCAATGGTTGGCGTGGTTGAGAAGCCTAAAGCTTCAGAAGCCCCATCAAACCTGGCCGTTGTGGGACGTTACGTGTTGTCTGCTGAAATCTGGCCGCTGCTGGCGAAAACGCCTCCAGGTGCAGGTGGCGAAGTTCAGCTGACTGACTCCATTGCGATGCTGATGGAAAAAGAGACCGTTGAAGCTTATCACCTGAACGGTGTCAGCCATGACTGCGGTAACAAACTGGGTTACATGCAAGCGTTTGTTGAGTACGGCGTTCGCCATCCAGTGCTGGGTAAAGATTTCACCCAGTGGCTTGAAGGCGCGGTAGGCAACAAAAAGTAACTCAATAAACACAGGATAATTCAATGAAAGTCACTGTATTTGGTATCGGCTATGTCGGTCTGGTTCAGGCTGCGGTGTTGGCCGAAGTCGGACATGACGTTCTCTGCATTGATGTCGACGAAAAGAAAGTCGAAAACTTAAAGAAAGGCAATATTCCGATCTTTGAACCAGGCCTGACGCCGCTTGTTATGTCTAATTACGAGTCGGGTCGCCTGAAGTTCAGTACGAATGCGGAAGAAGGCGTTAATCATGGCGTGATGCAGTTTATCGCCGTGGGTACGCCACCGGATGAAGACGGTTCTGCCGATCTGAAGTATGTGACTGCCGTTGCGCGCACGATTGCGCAGCACATGAACGATCACAAAGTTGTTATCGACAAATCTACTGTACCAGTGGGTACCGCAGATCGCGTGCGAGCGGTAATGACGGAAACCCTGCAAAAGCGTGATGCAAACATCGCCTTTGACGTGGTTTCAAACCCGGAATTCCTCAAAGAAGGTGCGGCAGTCAATGACTGCATGCGTCCTGAACGTATCGTTGTCGGTACCGATAATGATGAAGTGGTTGAGCTGTTACGCGAGCTGTACGAGCCGTTCAACCGTAATCATGATCGTATGATTTTGATGGATATCCGCAGTGCAGAGCTGACCAAATATGCGGCTAACTGCATGCTGGCAACCAAAATCAGCTTCATGAACGAGATCTCTAACCTGGCAGAACGTCTGGGAGCCGACGTCGAGAAAGTTCGCCAGGGTATTGGTTCAGATTCACGTATTGGTTATCACTTCATCTATCCAGGCTGCGGCTATGGCGGTTCTTGTTTCCCGAAAGACGTGCAGGCGCTGATTCGCACTGCTGAGTCAATTGGTTACACTCCGCGTCTACTGCAGGCGGTTGAAGACGTCAACGATTCACAGAAGAACAAGCTGCCAACCTTTATCAAACGCCATTTTGGCGACGATCTGCGCGGCAAAACCTTTGCTCTGTGGGGACTGGCGTTCAAACCGAACACTGACGATATGCGTGAAGCCTCCAGCCGCGTGCTGATGGAGACGCTGTGGGAAGCAGGGGCAACGGTTCAGGCGTTCGACCCAGAAGCGATGGACGAAGCGCAACGCATTTACGGCCATCGTAACGATCTGAAGTTGATGGGTACCAAGGAAGCAGCGCTGCAGGGTGCGGATGGCTTAGTGATCTGTACTGAGTGGCAAAACTTCCGTGCGCCAGACTTTGACGTCATCAAAAGTGCGTTAAAAGAACCCGTGATTTTTGATGGTCGTAACCTGTATGATCCTGAGCGTATCAGCAAGCGCGGTTTCACGTACTATGCAATCGGCCGCGGAGCGTCAATTAAAATCATAGAATAATGAGGGATGTATGAAGTTTCTGGTCACCGGCGCGGCAGGTTTTATTGGATTTCACGTCAGTCAGCGTTTGCTGGCCGCTGGTCACCAGGTTGTCGGTATCGATAACCTGAATGACTATTATGATGTCAGCCTTAAACAGGCTCGTTTAGACCAGAACACCCAACATCCTGATTTTATTTTCGTAAAAATGGACCTGGCGGATCGCCAGGCCATTTCCTCTTTATTCGCTGAGCATGCGTTTGAACGCGTTATTCATTTGGGCGCTCAAGCCGGCGTGCGTTATTCAATCGAAAATCCCCATGCTTATGCCGAAGCAAATCTAATCGGCCACCTCAATATTCTTGAAGGTTGCCGTCATCATAAAATCGGCCACCTTTTGTATGCCTCATCCAGTTCAGTTTATGGCCTGAATCGCAAAATGCCTTTTTCAACGGACGATTCCGTTGACCATCCGGTTTCACTTTATGCGGCCACAAAAAAAGCCAACGAATTGATGTCGCATACCTATTCACACCTTTATCAATTGCCCACTACGGGATTACGTTTCTTCACCGTGTATGGCCCATGGGGCCGTCCGGATATGGCATTGTTCAAATTTACACGCGCGATGTTAGCGGGTGAGCAAATTGACGTCTATAACAACGGACAAATGACGCGTGACTTTACGTATATCGATGATATTGCTGAAGCAATCGTGCGCTTGCAGGACGTGATTCCTCAACCGGATGAAAAGTGGACGGTGGAAGCAGGTTCTCCCGCCAGCAGCTCGGCTCCTTACCGCGTTTACAACATTGGTAATAGCCAGCCGACCAGCTTAATGACGTATATTGAGTCGCTGGAAAAAGCATTGGGCATTGAAGCGAAAAAAAATATGCTGCCCATGCAACCTGGCGACGTACTGGGCACCAGCGCTGACACGCAACCTTTGTACGACGCGATCAATTTCCGTCCTCAAACTAGCGTAGAGCAAGGTGTGCAGCATTTTGTTGATTGGTATCGCCGCTTCTATCAACAATAATTAAGCATGAAAAAAGGAAGCCATTGGCTTCCTTTTTCTTACCTGGTCAAAGTGAATTAGCGATGAACTAATTACAATGCTGAGCGCTGGAATGATTACAGTAGGAAATCGTCCAGTTGTTTACCTTGTTCTTCAATTGCTTTTTTAATCACAGCAGGAGTGCGGCCCTGGCCAGTCCAGGTACGGTTTTCACCGTTTTCATCAACGTAAGAATATTTAGCTGGACGCGCAGCGCGCTTAGCTTTGCCCGGAACTTTCGTTTCAGATAATGCCTGTAACAGATCATTTGGGTCAATACCATCGGCAATTAGCATCTCGCGGTATTGTTCGAGTTTGCGTGTGCGTTCTGCATTTTCCGCTTGTGCATGAGTATCATCTTCACGACGCTCATTGACCACAACTTCGAGTTTTTCTAGCATCTCTTCCAATGTTTCCAGAGAGCATTCCCGAGCTTGTGCGCGCAATGTACGGATATTATTAAGAATTTTAAGTGCTTCGCTCATTGTCCTAATCTCAAAATATAATAAATGGGAGTTGTTCTGCCGACTCATAATAATGGTGCAAAAAAATAACTGCAATAGCCAGATTTAAAAGCAAAACGTAAAAATAAAAAAGAAGGGCAGATTGATAACGCTCTTCAGAATATATTTACTTATTTGGTAATCTTTTCTAACTTGCTGACCAGACTGAACGCTGAACCTGACGCTTCGGCTTTAATTTAAATGAATAAAATATCGGCGTAATCGTTATTTTGTCAAAACGTGCTTTCTTTCTATAGTGACTGTGATATCCATCTTAATGGTGATGTTATTTTGAGCAGATGATGAAAATAATGCATCGCTACAGCTATACAGGTTTATGGTAAACTGCGCCGCAACAGATATAGGCTGCGATGAGATTTTCTAATGGCTCAACTTTATTTTTATTACTCTGCGATGAATGCGGGTAAATCAACGGCTTTGCTACAGTCTTCTTATAATTATCATGAACGTGGTATGCGATCGTTGGTTTATACCGCCGAGATCGACAACCGCTTTGGTGCAGGCAAAGTCAGTTCACGTATCGGGCTTTCGTCTCCTGCATTTTTATATAACGATGAGACAAAGCTCGATGAGGAAATAGCTGCAGAGCATGCGAAGCAACCCGTGCATTGCGTGTTGGTCGATGAAAGCCAGTTCCTTACGCGCGAACAGGTCAAAGCATTATCTGATGTTGTCGACAGTCTGGATATTCCGGTGCTTTGCTATGGCCTGCGCACAGATTTTCGTGGAGAGCTGTTTGTTGGCAGCCAATATTTACTGGCATGGGCGGATAAGCTGGTTGAGCTTAAAACCATCTGCCACTGTGGCAGAAAAGCCAGCATGGTGCTTCGTCTTGATGCTAAGGGTAAACCTTTCAGCGAAGGTGAGCAGGTGGTGATTGGTGGCAATGAGCGTTATATATCGGTCTGTCGTAAACACTATAAGCAGGCAATCGATGAGGGTTCACTTCAGGCGATATATGGCTCAAAATCGCCGCAGGTTTAACTCATCAGCAAGCCATAAAAAAACCCGCCGTAGCGGGTTTTTTGTTTAAAGCGGTTTAGGCTTTTTTCGTTTTCTTGTCAATTTTCACTTCGGCTTTAACTTCTTGAGCATTCTCACTCAATGACTCCGAGAATTCACGACCGTAGAAGGTATCCAGCATGATTTGTTTTAACTCAGCAATCAGCGGATAGCGTGGGTTCGCACCGGTACATTGGTCATCGAATGCATCCTCAGCCAGTTTGTCCACTTTCGCGAGGAAATCAGCTTCCTGCACGCCCGCTTCGCGGATTGAGGTTGGGATGCCCAACTGCGTTTTCATCTCTTCAAGCCAGGCGAGCAGTTTTTCAATTTTCTGCGCGGTGCGGTCGCCAGCGGCGGAGAGTCCCAGATGGTCAGCAATCTCAGCATAACGACGACGTGCTTGTGGGCGGTCGTACTGGCTGAAAGCCGTTTGCTTAGTCGGGTTGTCATTGGCGTTATAGCGAATGACGTTTGAAATCAGCAGGGCGTTTGCCAGACCGTGTGGAATGTGGAACTCCGAGCCCAGTTTATGCGCCATTGAGTGACACACACCCAGGAAGGCGTTTGCGAACGCAATCCCCGCGATAGTTGCCGCATTGTGAACGCGTTCACGTGCTACCGGATTTTTTGCGCCATCGCGATAACTGGCTGGCAGGTTCTCTTTCAGCAGTTTCAGTGCTTGCAAGGCCTGGCCATCAGAATACTCATTCGCTAATACGGAGACATAGGCTTCGAGTGAGTGCGTTACCGCATCGAGGCCACCGAAGGCGCAAAGTGAACGCGGCATATCCATCACCAGGTTGGCATCAACTATGGCCATATCTGGCGTCAGCGCATAATCCGCTAATGGATATTTCTGGCCGGTCGCATCGTCCGTTACCACGGCAAACGGCGTTACTTCAGAACCCGTACCGGAAGTGGTAGTGATGGCAACCATACGCGCTTTAACACCCATTTTCGGGAACTTATAGATGCGTTTACGGATGTCCATAAAGCGCAGTGCCAGCTCTTCGAAATGCGTCTCAGGATGTTCGTACATCACCCACATGATTTTTGCTGCATCCATCGGTGAACCACCACCGAGTGCGATAATTACATCAGGTTTAAAGCTGTTCATCTGCTCTGCACCTTTACGGACGATGCTCAGCGTTGGGTCAGCTTCTACTTCGAAGAAGACTTCGGTTTCAATACCGTGAGATTTCAGTACGCGAGTCACCTGATCGGCATAGCCATTATTGAACAGGAAGCGGTCGGTAACGATAAAGGCGCGTTTGGCACCATCAGTTGCCACTTCTTCCAGAGCAATCGGCAGTGAGCCGCGACGGAAGTAAATAGACTTCGGAAGTTTATGCCACAACATATTCTCAGCTCGCTTGGCCACGGTTTTCTTGTTGATGAGATGTTTTGGTCCTACGTTTTCAGAAATAGAGTTACCGCCCCACGAACCACAGCCCAACGTCAGTGATGGAGCCAACTTGAAGTTGTACAGGTCACCGATACCGCCTTGTGACGCCGGCGTGTTAATCAGAATACGCGCGGTCTTCATTTTGTCGCCGAAGTAGTGCACACGCTCAATCTGATTATCCTGATCGGTATACAGACATGAGGTGTGGCCGATACCGCCCATGGTTACCAGTTTTTCAGCTTTATCGACCGCGTCGTGGTAATCCTTCGCCCGGTACATCGCTAAGGTTGGAGAGAGTTTTTCATGCGCGAAAGGCTCTGATTCATCAACCAGTTTCACTTCACCAATCAGAATCTTGGTGGTTGCCGGCACGCTAATTCCCGCCAATTCGGCAATCTTAGTCGCCGGCTGGCCGACAATCGCCGCATTCAGCGCGCCATTCTTCAGAATGATATCCTGAATCGCTTTCAGCTCTTTACCTTGCAACAGATAGCCGCCGTGGCTGGCAAAACGCTCACGTACCGCGTCATAGGCCGAATCAACCACAATTACGGATTGCTCAGACGCACAAATCACACCGTTATCGAAGGTCTTCGACATCAGGATGGATGCGACAGCGCGTTTGATATCCGCTGTTTCATCAATTACGACTGGCGTGTTACCGGCACCAACACCAATTGCGGGCTTACCGGAACTGTAAGCGGCTTTGACCATGCCCGGACCGCCGGTTGCAAGGATCAGGTTGATATCAGGGTGATGCATTAACTGATTAGAAAGCTCGACAGATGGGGTGTCGATCCAGCCGATGATATCTTTTGGCGCACCCGCCGCAATCGCTGCCTGCAGCACAATGTCAGCGGCTTTGTTAGTAGCATCTTTCGCACGTGGATGCGGAGAGAAGATAATGCCGTTACGGGTTTTCAGGCTGATCAGTGCTTTGAAAATCGCCGTAGAAGTTGGGTTTGTGGTAGGAACGATGCCGCAGATCAGGCCAATCGGTTCAGCAATAGTAATCGTGCCGAAGGTGTCATCAGTGGCGAGAATACCGCAGGTTTTTTCATCTTTATAGGCGTTATAGATGTATTCAGAAGCAAAGTGGTTCTTGATGACTTTATCTTCAACAATACCCATACCTGATTCGGCAACGGCCAGCTTGGCCAGTGGAATGCGTGCGTCTGCAGCGGCGAGGGCGGCAGCGCGGAAGATTGCATCAACTTGTTCCTGACTAAAATTAGCGTACTCACGCTGTGCCTTTTTTACACGTTCAACCAGTGCATTAAGTTCGGCAACATTAGTAACGGCCATAGTGCTCTCCTGAAGGAAGTTAAACTCTTTTAGTAAACAAGCCTGAATCCAGAAGTATAGTCACGCTATGCTTATATATTGGGCAGGTTGGCGTCTGTTTTGCCGTTGCTTACTAAAAGGGTTTCCTGGTCAAGATACTTAAGCGTCAGGAAGTTGTTTCGACGGGGTAAGATTACCCCTGATGAGGTAGGTAAATTTTGATGCAGATCAATCCGGATCTAAGCTGACACCTTTCAGCACTAACTTTCGCAAGTAAAGTTAGCGCGATGTGCCATATATTCTGCACGCATCGGCTGCATCGCAATAACCAACGGTTAACAGCAGCTAAATAAACTGGCTCAAAGCCAGACGGATAGCATAAATTTCTGCCGCCACCTCTGGTTTTTCGCCCGGCTTATGCACTACATTAAGCGCGCTTTTCTACTCAGACTTTACCGGAGCCCACTTTGAATCCCGTGCTACTCGATCTTTCCGGCTACATTAAGTTTTTTGTCGGTTTGTTTGCCCTGGTAAATCCGGTAGGTATCATCCCGGTCTTTATCAGCATGACCAGCTATCAGGCGGTGGTTGAACGAAATAAAACCAATCTTACCGCCAACCTGGCTGTGGCCATCATCCTCTGGACGTCACTGTTTCTTGGCGATGGCATCCTGCATCTGTTTGGCATTTCGATAGATTCATTCCGTATTGCTGGCGGTATTCTGGTGGTCACTATCGCGATGTCGATGATCAGCGGAAAACTGGGTGAGGATAAGCAGAACAAGCAGGAGAAGTCAGAGAGCGCTATTCGCGAAAGCATTGGCGTGGTACCGCTAGCGTTACCGTTAATGGCTGGTCCCGGTGCAATTAGTTCAACCATTGTCTGGAGTACGCGTTATCACAGCTGGCAGAACTTAATTGGTTTTAGTATCGCGATTGCCATTTTCGCCTTTTGCTGTTGGCTGCTGTTCCGCGCAGCACCGTTGATGGTGCGGGTGCTTGGACAAACCGGGATTAACGTGATTACCCGTATTATGGGCTTGTTGTTAATGGCGTTGGGCATCGAGTTTATTGTTACAGGTATGAAATCTATTTTTCCTGGTTTGCTGAATTAAACGAAGTTATTTTTTTCTTTTAAGAGATTTCACGATCCAAAATGGTGCATATCTTCATTTTATTGCACCATTTTGGTTAATTTATTCATTAGCCTTAACTGCAAACGTCCAGCATCACTTTTACTACTATCCTCATCCCATCCGAGTAAAACCTCACACTAAACTGTGATAATCGTCACAGATAATTGTTCTGCACATATCTTTGAAATTAGCATTTGAGAAAAGTTGATAAGTTAATCGATGACTCTTTATGCGGATAATGGCTAATTTTATAGTCGAATTCGTAAAAATCATATTGAAAGAACAATAACGAGTAAATTACATGCAGTTATCCTAAAAATAACTTTAAAATCATTTGGTTAATCGATAATTCAATAAAAGAATTAACACTTTTCCTACTCACCCGAACGTGATAAAAGAGAATCTGCTAACATTTTTGCAGTTTAGCTTTGGCGTGCGGGCATCTGTTCTGATAATTTTCGGCACATCACAAATTTTTTATATGATAGTGACAAATGTGTACGCTTCTTGCTTACAGGCTATCAGGCTTATGATTAAGGTTGATATTTGTTGATGAAATGCATGGTAGCGAAAACGGCAGTACGTTCAGTGCTTGCCCTCTGCCTTACAGGCGCACTGGCAGCAAGCCAGGCAGCCCAAATTCCCGCGGGCACGCAATTATCTGAATTACAGCGTATCGTGATTAATAATGGCAGTGAGGTGGCAACGCTTGATCCGCAGAAAGCAGAAGGCGTGCCGGAATCCAATGTCATGCGTAATTTACTGGAAGGCCTGGTTGAAACCGATAATAACGGTCAACTCGTCCCCGGTGTCGCTAAGCAATGGCAAAGCGAAGAAGGGCGCATCTGGATTTTCACGCTGCGTGACGATGCGCGCTGGAGTAACGGCCAGGCTGTTACTGCTCAGGATTTCGTCTACAGCTGGCAGCGCCTGGCCGATCCTAAAACTGCTTCGCCTTACGCCAGCTACTTACAGGCTGCGCATGTGGCGAACGTTGACGCCATTCTGTCTGGCAAAGCCGCACCGTCTGAACTCGGCATTAAAGCCCTCGACGATCGTCATCTGCAAGTCACCCTTTCTGAACCCGTTCCCTACTTTGTTGCCATGCTGGCTCACAGCGCGATGAAACCGGTCTATCGTCCGGCGATAGAGCAGTGGGGCGAGCAGTGGACACAGCCGCAACACTATGTTGGCAATGGCGCTTTTACACTCGCGGAGTGGTTGGTAAATGAAAAAATCGTGGTGAAACGCAATCCACAGTATTGGGATAATACCCACACGGTGATAGAAGAGGGCGTATTTTTACCGCTCTCCTCAGAGAACAGCGATATCAACCGCTATCGCAGCGGTGGCACCGATATGACCAACAGCGTGGTGCCGCCGGAAATGTTCAAAAAGTTACAGCAGGATCTCGGCGATGAGGTCAAAATTAGCCCACTGCTGTGCACCTTCTATTACGAAATTAATAACAAAAAAGCGCCATTCGATGACGCGCGCGTACGCGCCGCGCTAAAGTTAACCCTCGATCGCGACATCATTGCGCAGAAGATCATGGGCCAGGGCCAGATTCCTGCCTACGGATTGACGCCGCCGTTTACCCACGGTATCACGCTTTCCCCACCGGCCTGGGCGCAACAAACGCAGTCCGAGCGTAATGCCAGCGCCAAACAGTTATTAGCCGATGCCGGCTTTAATCAGCAAAACCCGCTGCGTTTTACGCTGCTGTACAACACCTCCGAACAAAACAAGCGACAGGCGATTGCTGCGGCCTCGATGTGGCAAAAAAATTTGGGGGCGGTGGTGACATTGCAGAACCAGGAGTGGAAAACGCTGCTGGAGACGCGCCATCAGGCGCAGTATGACGTGGTGCGCGCCACATGGTGCGCGGATTACAATGAACCTTCTACCTTCCTGAATATGCTGTTGAGCGGTTCGTCCAATAACACCGCGTTTTACCACAGCCCGGCGTTTGACCAGTTGATGAAGCAAACATTAACCAGCGCAGACGAAGCAAAGCGCGCCTCGCTTTATCAGCAGGCGGAAGCGCAACTCGATAAAGACTCGCCAATCGTACCGGTCTATTACCGCGTTAGCGTGCGGTTGGTAAAACCCTGGGTGGGTGGTTTTACCGGCAAAGATCCGCAGGACATGCTGGCGTTGAAATACTATTACATAAAGAAACATTGAGTAATGGGCCGATCCGGCGCTACAGTCGGGCGGCACTTTACCGTGGTAAACCCTGAAGGGTGATTAGGGTCTTCGTTCAGACACGCAAAAATCACCTGGAAACGGGGTACGCCGGGCGTTAAATCGACCCGGTAAAGATAATAAAACTGGAGCGTAATAATGAACAACATCACAAAAAAAAGCCTGATTGCCGCAGGCGTATTAGCCGCAATCGGCGCGCTGGCAGGGAATGCCGCGCTGGCAGCAACAGTGCCAGCAGGCGTTGAATTGGCAGCAAAACAGGAACTGGTTCGCGGTAACGGCGATGAAGTACAGTCGCTGGATCCCCACAAGATTGAAGGTGTACCCGAAGACAACATCGCGCGTGACCTGTATGAAGGTTTAATCACCAGCGACAGTGATGGCAAACCGGTACCGGGCGTGGCGGAAAGCTGGGAAAACAAAGATTTCAAAGTCTGGACTTTCCACCTGCGCAAGAACGCTAAATGGTCCAACGGTGAGCCGGTCACCGCACAAGATTTCGTATATAGCTGGCAGCGCCTGGTCGATCCGAAAACCGCATCGCCTTACGCCAGCTATCCGCAATACGGCCACATCGTCAATGTTGACGACATCATCGCCGGTAAAAAGCCAACTTCCGAGCTGGGTGTAAAAGCCATCGACGATCACACACTGGAAGTGACCCTGAGCGAGCCCGTACCCTACTTCTATAAGCTGCTGATCAACTCCGTGATGTCTCCGGTGTATAAGCCGGCGATCGACAAATTTGGCGATCAGTGGACCCAGCCGCAAAACTGGGTCGGTAACGGCGCCTTTAAACTTGAATCGCACGTGATCAACGAACGCGTAACGCTGGTGCGTAACCCGCAGTATTGGGATAACGAGCACACCGTGCTGAACAAAGTCACCTTCCTGCCAATTAACTCCGAAGTCAGCGACGTTAACCGTTACTTCTCTGAGAACGGCAGCGATATCACTTACAACAACATGCCTATCGAGCTGTTCAAAAAACTGCAGCGGGACAACGGCAAAGAGTTGATGGTCAAGCCATACCTGTGCACCTATTACTACGAAATCAATAACCAGAAAGCGCCATTCACCGATCCACGCGTGCGTACCGCACTGAAACTCGGTCTGGATCGCGACATCATGGTGAACAAGGTTCTGGCACAAGGTCAGCAACCGGCTTACAGCTTCACCCCGCCAGCCACCGATGGCATGGAACTGCTGCCGCCGGATTGGTTCAAGTGGGATCAGAACAAGCGTAACGAAGAAGCGAAAAAACTGCTGGCTGAAGCGGGTTACACCGCGGATAAACCGCTGACCTTCAACCTGCTGTACAACACCTCCGATCTGCACAAAAAACTGGCGATCGCCGCCTCATCTATCTGGAAGAAAAACATCGGCGTCAACATCAAGCTGGAAAACCAGGAGTGGAAAACTTTCCTCGACACGCGTCATCAGGGCAACTTTGATGTTTCTCGTGCGGCATGGTGTGCGGATTACAACGAACCGACTTCATTCCTGAACATCATGCTGTCTGACAGCAGCAGTAACACCTCGCACTACAAAAGCGCTGACTTCGATAAAGTTATTCACGATGCGGTTAAAGCCACAGACGATAAAGCGCGCGTAGCGGATTATCAGAAAGCTGAGCAGATTCTGGATAAAGACAGCACCATTGTACCGGTTTACTACTACGTCAATGCGCGTTTGGTGAAACCTTACGTGGGCGGTTACACCGGCAACGATCCGCTGGATAAAACCGTCGATAAAAACCTGTATATCATTAAACATTAATAGCACTCAGGCTATCGACAGTGGCGGTGCTGCGGCACCGCCTTTTTACTTTGTGAAGCAACAGCCTGGTAGGTACGGCAATGTTAAAATTCATCCTGCGTCGGCTCCTTGAAGCCATCCCGACGCTGTTTATCCTCATCACCATCTCTTTCTTTATGATGCGACTGGCACCCGGCAGTCCATTTACCGGCGAACGTGTCCTCTCGCCGGAAGTGATGGCGAATATCGAAGCTAAGTACCATCTCAACGATCCAATTGGCAAACAGTACCTGAGCTACCTGGTGCAGTTGGCACATGGCGACTTTGGCCCTTCGTTTAAATACAAAGATTACTCGGTCAATTATCTGGTCGGCCACGCCTTCCCGGTGTCAGCCAAACTTGGTCTGGCTGCCTTCTTCCTCGCCGTGGTGCTGGGCGTAACGGCTGGCGTGATCGCCGCCCTGAAGCAAAACAGTTTGTGGGATTATGCCGTGATGGGGGTCGCGATGACCGGCGTGGTGATCCCCAGCTTTGTCGTGGCACCGTTACTGGTGCTGGTGTTTGCGATTACCTTACGCTGGCTACCAGGCGGCGGCTGGAACGGCGGCCAATGGAATTACATGTTGCTGCCGATGGTGGCGCTGTCACTGGCCTACATCGCCAGCATCGCGCGTATTACCCGTGGTTCGATGATTGAAGTGATGCATTCAAACTTCATCCGTACCGCGCGCGCTAAAGGACTGCCATTGCGTCGTATCGTGCTACGTCACGCGCTAAAGCCTGCCATGTTGCCGGTGCTTTCCTATATGGGACCGGCGTTTGTCGGCATCATCACCGGTTCCATGGTGATTGAATCCATCTATGGTTTGCCGGGCATTGGGCAGCTGTTCGTTAACGGGGCATTGAACCGTGACTACTCGCTGGTGATGAGTCTGACCATTCTGGTTGGCGTGCTGACCATTCTGTTTAACGCGATCGTTGATGTGCTGTACGCCGTGATCGATCCGAAAATCCGTTACTGATTGTGGAGCTCGCCCATGATGTTAAGTAAGAAAAACAGCGAAGCTCTGGATGCCTTCAGTGAAAAACTGGAAGTCGAAGGGCGCAGCCTCTGGCAGGACGCGCGTCGCCGCTTTATTCACAACCGCGCAGCCTTCATCAGCCTGCTGGTGCTGCTGGTGATCACTTTGTTCGTGGTGTTCGCCCCGATGTTGTCGCAGTTCAAATATGACGATACCGACTGGGCGATGATGTCTGCCGCGCCGGATACCGTCTCCGGCCACTGGTTTGGCACCGATTCATCGGGTCGCGATCTGCTGGTGCGCGTTGCGATTGGTGGCCGTATCTCGCTGATGGTGGGCATTGCCTCCGCGCTGATCGCGGTGCTGGTGGGCACGCTGTATGGCTCACTGGCGGGTTATCTGGGCGGTAAAACCGACTCGGTGATGATGCGTATTCTGGAGATCCTCAACTCCTTCCCGTTCATGTTCTTCGTTATCCTGCTGGTAACCTTCTTTGGTCGCAACATTCTGCTGATCTTTGTGGCGATCGGCATGGTGTCGTGGCTGGATATGGCGCGTATCGTACGTGGGCAGACGCTGGGCCTGAAGCGCAAAGAGTTCATCGAAGCGGCGCAGGTCGGCGGTGTGAGCAC
This sequence comes from Kluyvera sp. 1366, assembly GCF_054823405.1. Classification (NCBI taxonomy): domain Bacteria; kingdom Pseudomonadati; phylum Pseudomonadota; class Gammaproteobacteria; order Enterobacterales; family Enterobacteriaceae; genus Kluyvera; species Kluyvera sp. 1366. The sequence continues at coordinate 345,171 of NZ_JBTRDW010000002.1, read as the reverse complement.
CTTCAAAATCGTGCTGCGTCACATTGTGCCAAACGTATTAGGCGTAGTAGTGGTGTATGCCTCGCTGCTGGTGCCGAGCATGATCCTGTTCGAATCTTTCCTCAGCTTCCTTGGCCTCGGCACTCAGGAACCGCTGAGCAGTTGGGGCGCATTGCTGAGCGATGGCGCCAACTCGATGGAAGTGTCGCCGTGGTTACTGATGTTCCCGGCAGGTTTCCTCGTGGTCACGCTGTTCTGTTTTAACTTTATCGGCGATGGCTTGCGTGATGCCCTCGACCCGAAAGATCGTTAAGGAGTTTCCCGATGACCATTCATGAATTTCAGCCAGCCCTGGCTGCACGTGCGGGAAACAATAACCTGCTGCTTGATGTAAAAGACCTGCGCGTCACCTTCAGCACCCACGATGGCGATGTCACCGCTGTGAACGACCTCAACTTTTCACTGCATGCGGGTGAAACGCTGGGCATTGTTGGCGAATCCGGCTCGGGGAAATCGCAAACCGCGTTTGCCTTGATGGGCCTGCTGGCAAAAAATGGGCGCATTGGCGGTTCAGCGAAATTTAACGGCGCAGAGATCCTCAATCTGCCGGAAAGCAAGCTCAACAAACTGCGCGCAGAGCAGATTGCGATGATCTTCCAGGATCCAATGACGTCGCTTAACCCTTACATGCGCGTCGGCGAGCAGTTGATGGAAGTGCTGAAGCTGCATAAAGGCATGAACAGCGCGCAGGCGTTCGAAGAATCGGTGCGCATGCTGGATGCGGTGAAAATGCCGGAAGCGCGTAAGCGTATGAAGATGTTTCCGCATGAGTTCTCGGGCGGTATGCGTCAGCGTGTGATGATTGCGATGGCGCTGCTGTGTCGGCCGAAGCTGCTGATTGCCGATGAGCCGACTACGGCGCTCGACGTGACCGTACAGGCGCAGATCATGACGCTGCTGAATGAGCTGAAGCGCGAATTCAATACCGCAATTGTGATGATTACCCACGATCTCGGCGTGGTAGCGGGTATCTGTGACAAAGTGCTGGTGATGTACGCCGGTCGTACCATGGAATATGGCCGTGCACGTGATGTGTTCTATCATCCTGCCCATCCATACTCGATTGGCTTGCTGAGTGCGGTGCCGCGTCTGGATGCTGAGGAGGGCGAGTCGCTGACCACCATTCCAGGCAACCCGCCAAACCTGCTGCGCCTGCCGCAAGGCTGTCCGTTCCAGCCTCGCTGCGCCTACGCCATGGACATTTGTGCCAAGGCACCGCCGCTGGAGCCTTTCGCTGAAGGTCGCTTACGTGCCTGCTTCAAGCCGGTGGAGGAGTTAGTATGAGCACCGTAGTCGAAGAGAAAAAAGTCCTGCTGGAGATCGCCGACCTTAAGGTGCACTTTGAGATTAAGGATGGCAAACAGTGGTTCTGGCAGCCACCGCATACCCTAAAAGCAGTCGACGGCGTCAGCCTGCGTTTGTACGAAGGTGAAACGTTGGGCGTAGTAGGCGAATCAGGCTGCGGTAAATCAACGCTGGCCCGCGCCATCATTGGCCTGGTAAAAGCCACAGAAGGGCGCGTTGCCTGGTTAGGACGCGATCTGCTCGGGCAAAGCCAGGAGCAATGGCGTCAGGCGCGCAGCGATATCCAGATGATTTTCCAGGATCCGCTGGCATCGCTCAATCCGCGTATGACCATTGGCGATATCATTGCGGAACCGCTGCGCACCTATTACCCGAAGATGCCGGGCCAGCAAGTGAAGGATAAGGTGAAAACCATGATGATGAAGGTTGGGTTGTTACCTAACCTCATCAACCGCTATCCGCACGAGTTCTCGGGCGGCCAGTGTCAGCGTATTGGCATCGCGCGGGCGCTGATTCTCGAGCCGAAGCTGATCATCTGCGATGAGCCGGTATCGGCGCTGGACGTGTCGATTCAGGCGCAGGTCGTTAACCTGTTGCAGCAATTGCAGCGAGAAATGGGGCTGTCACTGATCTTTATCGCGCACGATTTGGCGGTGGTAAAACACATCTCCGATCGCGTGCTGGTGATGTATCTCGGGCATGCGGTTGAGCTGGGTACTTACGATGCGGTGTATAACAATCCGCAGCATCCGTACACCCGCGCGCTGATGTCAGCGGTGCCGATTCCCGATCCGGACCTGGAGAAGAACAAGCAAATCCAGCTGCTGGAAGGAGAGCTGCCATCGCCGATCAATCCGCCATCGGGATGCGTGTTCCGCACCCGTTGCCCGATTGCCGGACCAGAGTGCGCGAAAACCCGGCCGCTGCTGGAAGGCAGCTTCCGTCATGCGGTCTCTTGTTTAAAAGTCGATCCGCTGTAAATGAAAACGCCGGGCGATTGCCCGGCGTTTTTTGTCTGTCGCTTACTCGCGCCACAGGATGTGGCAGAGTTTGTTATCTTTCTCGCGGCAAAGCAGGACGCGTGCGAACACATCAGTGATCGGCTCGCCGTCGGCTTCACCTAAGCCAATCACCACTTCTGCGAAGAAGTCTGGGTTGAGATCGAAATCAACATGTTCCTGCCAGTCTTCCGCAGGATCGAACAGTTCCGCGCCACCGCGCTCTTCAAACTGCAGATTGAACAGAATAATGTCAGCGGGATCGAGATTGTCGCCAGCCAGCTCAAGAAAAATATCGTAAGCCTGCTCCAGCGTTTCATCTTCAGTAAGGCGATTATTTAAATCCATGGTCATTCCTGCTTGCCCTGAGGCGGTAATATTTTCGCTCGTTTTACAGTAAAGGACTAAAGAAGTAAAACAGTCGTTCAACGATGCGTTGCCACCAGGCACGTTTAGCCCAGCGAGCACCATCCAGTAAGCGTGAGCGGGCGATGTAATCATCCTGCACGGTAGCGAGATCGCTGCCAAAGCCGTCATCATCAACCACCAAGGTGATCTCAAAGTTGAGCCACAGGCTGCGCATATCCAGATTAACCGTGCCGACCAAACTCAGCTGCCCGTCAACCAGCACACTTTTGGTATGCAACAGGCCATCTTCAAACTGGTAAATCTTCACGCCGGCTTCCAGCAGTTCGGTGAAGAAGGCACGACTCGCCCAGCCTACCAGCAGCGAATCATTATGGCGCGGCACAATGATGCTCACTTCCACACCGCGTAACGCTGCGGTACAGATGGCGTGCAGCAGGTCATCGCTCGGCACAAAGTAGGGCGTGGTCATAATCAGCTGCTGACGCGCGGAGTAGACCGCTGTGAGTAACGCCTGATGGATCATATCTTCCGGAAAGCCGGGACCAGAAGCGATTACCTGAATGGTATGTCCGCTCTCCTGTTCGAAGGGCATCACGTTGCCATCCGGCGCGGGCGGCAGAATGCGTTTGCCGGTTTCAATCTCCCAGTCGCAGGCATACACAATGCCCATGGTGGTTGCCACCGGGCCTTCCATGCGCGCCATCAGGTCAATCCATTGTCCCACGCCGGCTTCCTGCTTAAAGAAGCGTGGATCGACCAGGTTCATGCTGCCGGTATAAGCGATGTAGTTATCGATCAGCACCACTTTACGATGCTGTCGCAAGTCCATGCGGCGCAGAAACACGCGCAGTAAACTAACCTGCAACGCTTCAACCACGTCAATGCCGGCATTGCGCATCATGTTGACCCACGGACTGCGGAAGAAGGTGACGCTGCCCGCTGAATCCAGCATCAAACGGCAATGTACACCGCGACGCGATGCAGCCATCAGCGATTCCGCCACTTCATCGGCCAACCCGCCGGGATGCCAGATATAGAACACCATCTCGATATTATGCCGTGCCAGCTGGATATCACGGATCAGTGCGTGCATCACGTCATCGGAGTTGGTCAGCAACTGCAGCTGATTACCTTTCACGCCGGCGATGCCCTGACGATGGCGGCACAAATCAAACAGGGACCGCGCCACGTCGCTGTGTTCGGTGGCGAAGATATGCCGGCACTGTTTGAGATCGTTGAGCCATTTGGCGGTGGAGGGCCACATGGTGCGCGCGCGTTCGGCACGCCTTTTACCTAAATGCAGCTCACCAAAAGAGAGATAAGCGATTATACCCACCAGCGGTAGAATGTAGATGATCAGCAGCCAGGCCATTGCTGAGGTGACTGCGCGGCGTTTCATCAGAATACGTAGCGTGACACCCGCAATCAGCAGCCAGTAACCAAACAGCAGCAACCAACTGATTAGGGTATAAAATGTGGTCATTAAGTGGACGTCCTGTTCGCGCTTTATTGTGCAAAGTTTACGTGCTGATCACAGGGAGTGAAACCTTTAATCGTGAATGACGTTTCGATGAAGCTTTCGATTTGGCATTTCCTGGCAGATCTTTATAATGCCTGCCGAGTTTAGCCTGTCTGAGAGGATGTGATGAGACGCAGCAAAAATGAAGTGGCGCGCTGGAGAATGTTACGTCAGGTACACCGTCGTCGTTCTCGCTGGCTGGAAGGGCAGTCGCGTCGTTATAAGCGCATCCATACCATTCGTCATCAGGTGGCGCAGCAACATCGCCGCTCCATCCTGTTTATCTCGCAAATGGTCTGATGGGTTTACGCGGCCATCATGCGCCGCGTAGCACCCGAATGACATTGACCATTTCTACTGCCGCTGCCAGCACAATTAACATCACAATGTGCTGACGAGCGTTGCGCCAGCCTTGCTGACGCCATAGCCAAAGTGTTCTGCCGATGAGAGCGAATGCTATCACCAGCAGTAAAACTGACAACCACATAGATTAGAAAACGCGTTTGAACGGTTTGACCGCGACTTTCTCATACACGCCTGCGGCAATGTAGGGATCATCCTTGGCCCATGATTCCGCGACTTCCAGCGAAGAGAATTCGGCGATGATCACGGAACCGCTGAAACCGGCCGGGCCTGGATCGTTGCTGTCAACTGCTGGCAGCGGACCCGCAGCAATCAGTCGACCTTCATCTTGCAACAGCTTCAAACGAGCAAGATGCGCGGGACGTACCGAGTTGCGTTTTTCCAGTGAATCAGCGGTATCTTCCGCATAAATGACGTAAAGCACGATGGGATACTCCCGTTAGACTTGCCGAAATTGCGTGACACGTTAAGTGATCGTTAATCAGAGTGCAAACGAAAGATAAATACGCTGTCATTCAGCGCAATCAGGGTTAAAAAAGACCTTTCTGCGGGGCGCTTGCACATCGCTTATTGAAACTGATTGCTATTTGCATTTAAAATCTGCGCTTCACTCAATGAACATGAATGATATGACCACGTTGACTACGCCTTTACCTTCACGTACCCCCATTGCTGTAATTTTATCCGTGGTACTTCACGGTTCGTTGATCGCTGGCATTCTCTATGCATCTTTTCATCAGGTGATTGAAGTTCCAAAAGCGTCCCAGCCTATCAGCGTTTCGCTGGTGGCTCCGGAAGTGCAACCCGAACCTGCGCCTGCTCAGGTCACGCCGCCGCCACCTGAACCTGAGCCGGAGCCTGAAGTGGCGCCAGAGCCGCCGAAGGTTGAGCCGGTACCGATTCCTAAACCGGAACCTAAGCCGAAGCCAAAACCTAAACCGAAGCCAAAGGTTGAAAAGAAGGTTGAGCCGAAACCGCGTCAGCAAGTGAAGCCGCAGGAAAATCCGTTTAAGCAGGAAGCGCCAACCACGCAGACGCGTCCAACAACCGCGCCGAAAGCCAATCCGACCGCAACGCCGAGCATTTCAGATGGTCCGAAAGCGATGAGCGTCAGCAAGCCTGCCTATCCGGCACGTGCATTCGCGCTGCGTGTTGAGGGACGTGTGCGGGTGCAGTTTGACGTTGATAGCGACGGTCGTGTGGATAACGTCCAGATTTTGTCGGCAGAACCGCGCAACATGTTCGAGCGCGAAGTGAAGCAGGCGATGAAGAAGTGGCGTTATCAGCCAGGTCGTCCGGGCAAGAATCTCACCATGAACATCGTATTCCGCATCAATGGTGGCGCCAATATCGAATAAGCACTCGTGGCTGAGAGGCAATAAGAAAGCGGTCAGATGACCGCTTTTTTAATGTTACAGATCGCTTAAATTGCTTCTGCCGGGCGGCAACGGGCGAGATTGCCCGGTATTGTCGACGGCGACGTAAACAAACACCGCTTCGGTTGCGCAGTAGGTCTGTCCAATCGGTTCGGACGACACTTTCTTGATCCACACTTCGACGTTTATGGTCATGGAACTGTTGCCGGTGCGGATGCAGCGTGCGTAGCAGCTCACCACATCGCCAACCGCCACCGGTTTAAGGAACGTCATTCCGTCCACGCGCACGGTGACGACACGTCCTTCGGCAATCTCTTTCGCCTTAATTGCGCCGCCCATATCCATCTGCGACATCAACCAGCCACCAAAGATATCTCCGTTAGCATTGGTATCCGCTGGCATGGCCAGGGTACGCAACACCATCTCGCCTTGCGGCGACTTATGTTTTTCGTCCATTGCTCAGTTCTTCTGCAGGTGAAGAGAAGCCCGACGCTGTCGGGCGGAGTGGCATTATTTTTGTTCTTGTTGCGGCATCTGTCGCCAGATATACACGCCGCTTAACAGGGTAAAGAGTAGGGTCAGGCCGGTCAGACCGAACACCTTAAAGTTAACCCAAAATTCCTGCGATAACCAAAACGCAACATAAATATTCGCTAAGCCGCAGGCGAGAAAGAAGATTGCCCAGGCAATGTTGAGATTGCGCCACACGCCTGAAGGCAGTTGTAACTCTTTGCCCAGCATGGTTTGAATCAGCGGTTGCTTCATAAACCACTGGCTGTAGAGCAGCGCGACGGCAAACAGCGAATAGATCACCGTGACTTTCCATTTGATGAATTCATCGTTATGGAACACCAGCGTCAGCGTGCCGAATACCGCGACCAGCACAAAGGTAAAAATGGTCATTTTTTCCAGCTTGCGGTAGAGCACCCAACTGACGACCAGCGCCAGACCGGTGGCAACGATCAGTGCGCCGGAGGCGACAAAGATGTCGTACAGCTTGTAGAAGATGAAGAAAACCACCAGGGGAAGAAAATCGAGTAACTGCTTCATAGCGTTTCCAAATAGGCAGGAGCGTACAGTTATGGCGCCCGGGTGAGCGCCATAACGATTAACGTAACAGCATATACAGCCGGTACAGATAGATAATCAGCACTGCGGAGACCAGGTTACCCAGCGCGTTCAACACCACGGAGGCGATATTGGCGGGCAGCACGGTCAGCGATGAAAAGAAGAACATCAGCACAATTTTGGCCAGCAGCCACAGCACAATAGCTGGTGCGATAACCTTAATATTCTTCCAGGCGAGACGCATGCTGGCACGCATCGCGCCAATCACGCCGAGCTTCTCATTGGCGAGAATCACCGGTGCCAGTGAAAACAGGATCGCCAGAATCACGCCCGGTACCATCAGCACCATAAAGCCCAATTGAACCAGCAGGGTGATCAGGAAGGTCTGCAGCAGCAGCTTTGGCAGGATGGGCGCAGATGCGCCAATAGCGCGCAGCGCGCTGACGCGTTGTCCGCCCGATACCATTGGGATTAGAAGCAGCATGCCACCCAGCAGCAGCGTGTTGCCAATCAACGCAGCGAACGTGCCTGCAGCGGAAGCGCGCAGCAAAATACGCTGCTGATCCGGAGACATATTTTGTACCAGCTCAAACAGCGACGATGCGCTGTCATCGGACTGGCTCAACAACGAGAGCTGGTCTTCACCTGGCGTTAACGCGTGGCCGACGATCACAGTAATGAACGAGGTCAGCAGCGCCAGCAGTAAAATAGTAACCAGCTGATGGCGCAAAAAATTTCCTGTGTCACGGTATAACGAGCTTGCCGTGATAGACATGTAAACTCCTTGAAAGAACCGGATTAATTAACCCGGCGATTGTACATGTTCTACTGGCGTGCTGGCACCCGCATTGGGATAACTTTCTGTCATAACAGGTAAAGAAGGGTGAAAAAGCGCAGGAAGACCGTAGCGAGCACGGGCGCGATCGCAAGCTTCGTTCTGTTCACCGTTCTCGCCGGACATCGAAAACTCCCGACAGGGCGAAGGGCGCTGCTGATAAATACCGCAGGAGACGCAGCCGCCGACGTCGCCCTGCAGCGCAATACAGCGCGGCTGGCGTTGGTTGGTGCCGCGCATATTGCGCATAAATGGGGTTAACGGTTCTGTTAATTCAACGGGAACAGCACCGGCGCCATCATCGGCTTCGGCCCAGTAAAAAGAGACACGGAAGTGCGCGCAGCATGCGCCACAGGTCACGCAAGGATTTAGTGAATCGCTCATCTGATCGCCCGCCACCTTTAAGGTATCGAACCAAAATCACACAGGGGAAAGTTAAAATAGTCACGGCGAAAAATTTTCGCAAGCGGACTTTTATTACGCGCTGTAAAGCCAAAATTGATCTGAATCAATTCATTGTTTTTTAAGTGATTAATTTAGATTGATGCAGATGATCTTTTACCAAAAAAGGGGTAAATGTTGTGCCGCATTCAACATTGAGACCCATCTTTATTTGGCAAAGGAGTGATTATGAAACTGGCAAAATGCGCACTGCTGATGGCGCTGGCAATTCCGCAACTGGCTCTGGCTCATGAAGCCGGTGATTTCTTTATGCGTGCAGGTAGCGCCACCGTTCGTCCGACTGAAGGCTCTGACAATGTGCTGGGTATGGGCGGCTTTAACGTTAGCAACGATACGCAGCTGGGCTTGACCTTCACCTATATGGCAACGGATAACATCGGCGTTGAGCTGCTGGCTGCAACCCCGTTCCGTCATAAGGTTGGACTGGGCGCCACCGGTAATCTGGCCACCGTGCGTCAGCTGCCGCCGACCTTAATGGCGCAGTACTATTTCTTTGATAGCAAAAGTAAAGTCCGCCCGTACGTTGGCGTCGGTATCAACTACACCACCTTCTACGATGCCAAATTCAACCAAACGGGTGAGGATGCCGGATTAAGCGACCTGAGCGTGAAAGACTCGTGGGGCATGGCGGGCCAGGTCGGTCTGGATTATCAAATCAACCGCGACTGGATGCTGAATGCCTCGCTGTGGTACATGGATATTGATACCGAAGTGAAATTTAAAGCTGGCGGTGAGCAGCAAAACATCAACACGCGTATCGATCCGTGGGTGTTCTTCTTTGGTGCGGGATATCGATTCTAATCGGCAACCAGAAATGAAGCGGGCGACCAGAAGGTCGCCCGTTGTGTTATTTGATCTGCATATTGTTAACCACAGATTTCACGCCCGCCACGCTACGCGTTATGGCCACCGCGCGATTTGCCATCTGCGGTGAGCTGACAAAACCGCTCAGCTGAACTTTACCCTTGAAGGTTTCAACATTGATTTCGGTCGATTTCAGCGACTCGTCATTCAACAGCTGAGCCTTAACTTTGGTGGTTACCACGGTATCGTCGATGTAACCGCCAGTGCCTTCTTTGGTTGCTGTGGGTGCACACGCGCTAAGTGCCAGCGCCATTACCGCAGCCATCATAAATCCTGCAACGACTTTGAAAAATTTCATTGGTTATCTCCCTGTCTTAGATGATGTTTCGCCGCAATGGGGCGGCGCAATTAATTGTGGTCTGGAGATGCGAAATCAGCAAATCGGCGCGCGTGAAAAAGTCAGAAATAGGGCGTTTTTACCACTTATTGATCCAATCGCAGTTTTCGCTGGGCATGAAAATCTGAGAGTAGCCGGGAATTTGAGTTTGGGGATATTTTTGGCAATAAAAAGGCCTTATCCGCACCAGCGAATAAGGCCCTGAAGGATTTTAGCGGGTGGCTGCTTTCAGACTACTCACAAAGGCTTTCAGCTCGCTGAGCAGCGTGGCCGGATCGTTCTGGTTACGCTCAATGATTTTCACAATTGCCGACCCGGAAATGGCACCCGCCGCACCAGCGGCGATGGCTTCTTTCACTTGGCCGGGTTCAGAGATACCAAAGCCCTGCAGCGGCGGCGCAGCGTTAAACTCACGCAGCTTTTCGATCAGGTGATGCAGCGGCAGGCTGGCACGATTTTCCGAACCGGTGACGCCTGCGCGTGACAGCAAATAGGTATAACCGCGACCGTGCGCAGCGATCTCACGCAGCAGTTCATCGTCAGCATTTGGTGGACAGATAAAGATCGGCGCCACATTGTGGCGCAGCGCAGCCTGACGGAAAGGCGCAGACTCTTCCAGCGGCACATCCGCAACCAGCACGGAATCGACGCCCACCGCTTCACACTGTGCATAAAAGTTATCGATACCTTTGCTGAACACCAGATTGGCGTACATCAGCAAGCCAATCGGCAGCTCGGGATATTTCTGGCGCACGGTCGCCAGAATTTCAAAGCACTGCGCCACGGTGGTGCCGGAAGCAAAGGCACGCAGCGTCGCGCCCTGAATGGTTGGGCCGTCGGCCAGCGGATCCGAGAACGGAATACCGAGTTCTAACGCGTCCGCACCGCCTTCCACCAGGGTATCGATAATTTTCAGCGAAAGTTCAGGTGACGGATCGCCGAGGGTAACGAAGGGGACAAACGCGCCTTCTTGCTGCGCCGACAGACGTTGAAACAGATGATTGTAACGTTCCATCAGATCTCTCCCTTGGCTTTCAAAATATCGTGAACGGTGAAGATGTCTTTATCGCCGCGACCAGAAAGGTTAACCACCAGCAGCTGCTCTTTTTCCGGATTTTCGCGGATCATTTTCAGTGCATGTGCCAGCGCGTGTGAGGATTCGAGCGCAGGAATAATCCCTTCAGCACGGCACAGCTCTTTAAAGGCGCTGAGCGCTTCGTCATCGGTAATCGAAACATATTCCGCGCGGCCGATACTGTTCAGATGCGCATGCTGAGGACCCACTGACGGGAAGTCCAGACCTGCAGAGATTGAGTAGGATTCTTCAATCTGCCCCTCTTCGGTCTGCATCATCGGCGCTTTCATACCGAAATAGATCCCCACGCGACCGTGCTTGAGCGGCGCACCGTGTTCTCCGGTTTCGATACCGTGCCCCGCCGGCTCCACGCCGATCAGACCAACGCTTTCTTCTTCGATAAAATCAGCGAACATGCCGATAGCGTTCGAACCACCGCCCACGCAGGCTAACACCGCATCCGGCAGGCGACCTTCGCGCTCCAGAATCTGGGCTTTGGTCTCTTCACCAATCATGCGCTGGAATTCACGCACGATAGTCGGGAACGGGTGCGGGCCCGCGGCGGTGCCGAGCATGTAGTGCGCGGTTTCATAGCTGCCAGACCAGTCGCGCAGCGCCTCGTTACAGGCATCTTTCAGCGTGGCTGAGCCGCTATGCACCGGAATCACTTCCGCGCCCATCAGACGCATACGGAATACGTTTGGCGACTGACGCTCAACGTCCTTGGCGCCCATGTAGATGCGGCACTTCATACCCAGCAGGGCACAGGCTAACGCTGACGCGACACCGTGCTGACCGGCGCCGGTTTCCGCGATGATCTCGTTTTTGCCCATGCGCTTAGCCAACAGCGCCTGACCCAGCACCTGGTTGGTTTTATGCGCACCACCGTGCAGCAAATCTTCACGCTTTAGATAAAGGCGGGTTTTGCTGCCTTTAGTCAGGTTGCTGCACAGCGTTAAAGCCGTTGGGCGTCCAGCGTAGTTTTTCAGCAGGTCAGTAAACTCGGCCTGAAACTCGGGATCGCGCTGCGCTTCAACAAACGCATTTTCCAACTGGCGCAAGGCTGGCATCAGGATTTGTGGTACGTACTGGCCGCCAAACTCGCCAAAATAGGGATTCAATAACGTGGTCATTTTTTCATCTTCCTTATTCGGCCCGCGCCATGGCGGGCAAGCGAAATTAATAGGCGCGCAGCGTGCGGAATACCGCCGCGACTTTGCTGGCATCTTTAATGCCTGGCGCAGATTCTATGCCGGAGTTGAAATCGAGGCCGGCACAGCCCAGCTGCGCGGCCTCAACGCAGTTGTCAGCGCTTAGGCCACCGGCCAGCAGCACATTGCTGAGATCCTGGCCTTGCAGCAGTGACCAATCGAAACGCTGGCCGGTGCCGCCCTGGCCATTATCAAACACGTAACGATCGACGTGCGGCCAGTCGCGCGCAGGTAACTGCTCTTTAATGCTCAGCGCTTTCCAGATTTTGGTGTCTGCTGGCAGCGCCTGACGCAATTCTGCGACGAACGCCTGATCTTCATCGCCGTGCAACTGCACCGCATAAAGTTTTAAACTTTCCGCTAGCGTGACAATGTCACTTGCCGCATTGTTGCAGAACACGCCAACATACTTCAGCGGGGCAGCAGCCTGCACAACCTGCGCTTGGTCGCGGCTGATTTTACGCGGCGAGCCTTCAGCGAAGATCAAGCCACCATAGATTGCGCCAGCTTCCAGCGCTGCGCGTGCATCTTCGGCGCGGGTCAGGCCGCAGACTTTGTTATCACCGAGCAATACGCGACGCACGCCAGCGGTGAGATCGGCTTCTTCCATCAGCGCGGAGCCAATCAGGAAGCCGTTAGCGAAGTGGCTTAGCTCACGAACCTGGGCATAATTGTGAATGCCAGATTCGCTAATGACGGTGACGCCATGTCCGAGGCGCGGGGCTAACTGACGCGTGCGATTCAGGTCGATGGACAGGTCGCGCAGGTCGCGGTTATTAATGCCGACAACTTTGGCTTCCAGCGCAATCGCGCGTTCCATCTCTTCTTCATTACTGACTTCGGTCAGCACGCCCATTTTCAGGCTGTGCGCCACGGCGGCGAGCTGACGATATTGCTCATCATCCAGCACTGACAACATCAGCAGAATGGCGTCGGCCTGATAATGTCGTGCCAGATAGATCTGGTAGGGATCGATGATGAAGTCTTTGCACAACACCGGTTGCGTGATGGCGGCGCTAACAATCGGCAGGAACGCAAAATCGCCCTGGAAGTATTTCTCATCGGTTAACACCGACACCGCAGAAGCGTAATGACGATATACGCCAGCGATGGTGGCGGGATTGAAATCCTCGCGAATCAGCCCTTTGGAGGGCGAAGCTTTTTTGCATTCCAGGATGAATACCGTGCGCGATCCACGTAGTGCATCGTAAAAATGACGTTCCGCAGGCTGCAAATCGTTCTGGAAGGTGGCCAGCGGCTGCTGTGCTTTGCGCGCTTCAACCCAGACGGCTTTATCTTGTACGATTTTCTCTAAAACAGTGCCCTTAATACTCATCTCATCCTCTCGCTGCCAGAGCGACAACGCGCTCGTAGGCCTGTCCGCTGCGAATGGCAGCGATGGCGCGCTGTGCGTTGTCGCGCAAATCTTCATTTCCGAACACTTTCAGTAACATTGCGACGTTCACCGCCACCGCCTGCTCATGGGCGGGCTGGCCTTTACCCTGGAGTAAACGGGTCAGAATGTCACGGTTTTCTTCCGGCGTGCCGCCTGCCAACGCGTCTTTATCATGGAAGCCAAAACCGAAGTCTTCTGGTGTCAGCTGATAGCCAGTGATTTCGCCATCACGCAGCTCGGCGACCTGCGTTGGGCTGTGCAGCGCCACTTCATCCATGCCACCGCCGTGAACCACAGCCGCACGTTGATAGCCGAGCACTTTTAGCGTTTGGGCGATTGGCAGTACCAGCTCCGGGCTGTACACGCCAATCACCGCCAGCGGTGGACGCGCAGGGTTAATCAGCGGACCCAGCACGTTAAAGATGGTACGGGTTTTCAACTGCTGACGTACCGGCATCGCGTGACGAAAACCGCTGTGATACTGCGGAGCAAACAGGAAGCAGACGTTGAGATCGTCCAGCGCCTGGCGTGCTTGTTCCGCAGGCATATCCAGATTGATGCCAAATGCCGCCAGCAGATCGGAAGAACCCGACTTGCTGGAGACGCTGCGATTACCGTGCTTTGCCACTTTCAGGCCGCAGGTTGCCGCAACAAAGGCGCTGGCGGTCGAGATATTGATGCTGTTGCTGCCGTCACCACCGGTACCGACGATATCGGCAAAGGTGTAATCCGGGCGCGGGAACGGTTTTGCATCGGCCAGCAGCGCGGAAGCGGCACCGGCGATCTCTTCCGGACGCTCGCCACGGACTTTCATGGCGATCAGCGCGGCGGCTAACTGCGTCGGCTCCAGCTGACCGGTAATAATAGCGCTAAATAGCTGGTGGCTTTCGCCCTGGCTCAGCGTCTCAGACTGATAAAGTTTTTCCAGAATAGTTTGCATCATAATCTCCCTATTACTTCGCCAGCGCCCAGGCCAACGTTTGTTCTAATAAGCGCGCGCCCTGAGTGGTGAGAATGGATTCGGGGTGGAACTGGAAGCCACACACGCGGTCGGCATCGTGGCGCACAGCCATCACCATGCCGTTGTAGCTGGCGTTAACGGTCAATTCGGCTGGCGTATTGCTGCCGACCAGCGAGTGATAGCGCGCCACCGGCAGCGGATTGCTCAGGCCAGCGAACATGCCTTCGCCATCGTGGGTAATAGAAGAGGCTTTGCCGTGCAGGATCTCGCCGGCCTGGCCGACATGGCCGCCGTAAGCTTCAACAATCGCCTGATGACCGAGACAGATGCCGATAATTGGCAGACGACCGCGCAGCGCTTGCAGCAAATCTGGCATGCATCCGGCATCTTTCGGCGCGCCCGGACCCGGCGACAGCATCAGAATCGGATTTTCCATCTGCTGCAGGCGTTCAATCAGCACCTCAGCGGGCACGTTGTTGCGGTAAATCACCACGTTATGGCCAAAGGTACGCAGCTGATCAACGAGGTTGTAAGTAAAGGAGTCGATGTTATCGAGCAGCAGGATATCGGCCATCAGAAAATCTCCTTGCAGTGATGGGCTGTTGCGATGGCACGCAATACCGCGCGCGCTTTGTTGCGGCTCTCGTCCGCTTCTGCCTGTGGCTGGGAATCAAGAACCACACCGGCGCCAGCTTGTACGGTGGCAACGCCGTCTTCAACCCACGCGGAACGAATAACGATGCAGGTATCAAGGTCGCCGTTAGCGGTGAAATAGCCGACTGCGCCGCCGTAGCTGCCGCGACGTGTGCCTTCTTTCCCGGCAATCAGTTGCATCGCACGCACTTTCGGTGCGCCGCTCAGCGTGCCCATGTTCATGCAGGCGCGGTAGGCGTGCAGCACGTCGAGATCTTCGCGCAGCGTGCCGACCACGCGTGATACCAGATGCATCACGAACGAGTAGCGGTCAACTTTAGTCAGGTCTGCCACGTAACGGCTGCCCGGCACGCAGATACGCGCCAAATCGTTACGCGCTAAATCCACCAGCATCAGGTGCTCAGCCATCTCTTTATGGTCGGTGCGCATTTCCAGTTCGATGCGGCTGTCGAGATCGCGATCCAGTGAGCCATCGGCATGGCGGCCGCGTGGACGCGTACCCGCAATCGGGTAGATCTCAATCTGACGCGACGTCGCGTCATATTTCAGTGAGCTTTCTGGCGAGGCACCAAACAGCGCGAAATCCTGATCCTGCATAAAGAACATGTAAGGACTTGGATTGCTGTTTTTCAACGTGTCGTAAGCGGCCAGTGGAGAAGGGCACGGCAGCGAGAAGCGACGTGAAGGGACAACCTGGAAGATTTCGCCAATGCGAATCGCTTCCTGCATCTCACGCACCACGTTGCAGTACTCTTCATCGCTCTGACTGGTGCTCAGCGTCATGTGCTCGACGCGCTGTACCGGCAATGCGGGCGCTGCTTGCGTCATCTGGCCGCGCAGTTGTTCGATGCGGCCTTGCAGACGCTGGAACTCGCTGGTCGATGGGCTGAATAAGCTGGCCTGCAGGCGAGCAGTGCGCTGCTGATGGTCGATCACCAGTAAGGTTTCGGCCAGATAGAAGCAGTAATCCGGGCAACGCTGTTCGTTGCGCAGTTGCGGCAGATCTTCGAAACCGGCCACTAAGTCATAAGCGAACAAGCCGCCAAGTAGCATCGCTTCACGCTCCTCTTCCGGGCTGTTCACCAGCTGCGGGATCAGGCGCAGCGCATCAAATACGGAAAAGGCCTTCAGGCGGGAATCTTCGTCCTGCATGCCTTGCTGCTGGGTGAAATGCAGCTCGCGGCCATCAGGGCGCACCTCAATACGCACCTCAGAGGGCAGCGCCTCGTCCAGCAGCGGCAAGATGGCGCGACCATTTTCCGACAGCGCTTTGATGGTGACGATGTTACCCAGCGCACTGACGCGCAGCGCGCTATCCACGATTAACAGGCTTTTCAGGTTTTGTTTGCTGTCGATATCTGCGGATTCAAGCAGCAGAGTTGCTGGACGTGCGCCGCATAACTGATGAAACACTGCGGCCGGATCTTCGCGGTAGGGCGCGGTACCGGTTATCAACTTCAATGTAGGTTTCGCAATAGCCATAATGGATTCTCTGAATTTCGCTCAAAAAAAAGCCCGCTCGGTGGCGGGCTTAGGTATCAATCTGCACTGCGGTTACGCAAATTGTGCACGACGACGTCGCCCGATAAAGGGATCATCGTGCCACCAACCATTTAAATGCGTACCAAAAATAGTCATGATTAAATACCCGTTACGTGTGAACTTGTGTACTAGTTAACTGGTTCGGGCGAAAAATGTCAATACCCTTTTTCAGCCAGGGGCAAAATCGTTATCATGCCTGCCGGTTTATGTAGTTGCTGGAGTTATCTTGTCGGACATCGCTCGTTTTCCCCTTTACGATTTACACAGCCATACGCTGGCTTCTGACGGCTTATTGACGCCGACCGCGCTGGTGCAGCGCGCGGTTGAGATGAAAGTCGGTGTGCTGGCGATTACCGATCACGACACGGTGGCGGGCGTGCCAGAAGCGCAGGCGGCAGTGATGCAACAGGATCTACCGATCCGCGTGCTAGCCGGTTTAGAAGCATCAACCTTATGGGAAAATCACGAAATCCACATTGTGGGGCTGAATGTCGATTGCCAGCATCCCGCGCTGACTGAATTCCTTGCGCAGCAGTATCAGACACGCCTTGATCGTGCGCAGCAGATTGCCGAACGCCTCGAGCGCGCTCGCATTCCTGATGCGCTAGCCGGTGCGCAGCGACTGGCGCAAGGCGGCTTGATCACGCGTGGCCACTTTGCGCGTTATCTGGTGGAGATTGGCAAAGCCGACAATATGGCGCAGGTATTCAAGAATTATCTGGCGCGCGGGAAAACCGGCTACGTGCCGCCGCAATGGTGTACAATTAAACAAGCCATTGATGCTATTCATCATTCTGGCGGCTATGCCGTTTTGGCGCATCCCGGTCGTTATGGTTTGTCGGCTAAATGGTTAAAGCGGCTGATTGCGCATTTTGCCGACGTGGGTGGCGATGCCATGGAGGTCGCGCAGTGCCAGCAAGCGCCCAACGAGCGCACGCAGTTGGCAACCTATGCGCGTGACCATCAGTTAGCCGGGTCGCAGGGATCAGATTTCCACCAACCTTGTCCGTGGATAGAACTGGGACGCAAGTTATGGCTACCGGGTGGCGTGGAGCCGGTTTGGGAACGCTTCCCCGCATTGGCGCCCAGCATTGCTGTTGCAGACAGGTGATATGAGGTTTTTATGAGTCAATATTTTCACATTCATCCCGACAATCCGCAGCCGCGCCTGGTAAATCAGGCCGTTGATTATCTCAATAAAGGCAGCGTGATTGTTTATCCAACCGATTCCGGCTATGCGCTGGGGTGTCGTCTGGAAGAGAAAAATGCCATGGAGCGCATTTGTCGCATTCGCCAATTGGATGGCAATCACAACTTTACGCTGATGTGCCGCGATTTATCAGAGCTGTCGACTTACGCGCAGGTGGATAACTCCGCGTTTCGCCTCCTGAAAAACAACACGCCGGGCAATTACACCTTCATTTTGAAGGCGACGAAAGAAGTGCCGCGTCGTCTGATGAATGACAAACGTAAAACCATCGGGCTACGCGTGCCGTCCAATCCGGTGGCGCTGGCGCTGCTGGAGCGCCTCAACGAGCCGATGATGTCGACTTCGCTGATGCTGCCCGGCAATGATTTCACCGAGTCCGATCCGGAAGAGATTCAGTACAGCATTGGCAAGCTGGTGGATCTGATCATCGATGGCGGCACGCTAGGACAGCAGCCGACCACGGTGATCGATCTCACCAGCGATGCGCCGGTGGTGGTGCGCGAAGGTGTCGGTGACACGCGCCCGTTCCAGTAATCATGCATGGTCAGGCGTGGCTTTCTGCGTCTGACCAATATTGGATTCCAGCCAGGTTTTGAAATCCCCGTACGGAATATATAGCGAGACATCTTTTAAGATGACTTTCTTGCTGCGAACGTTAGATATTTCATGGCTGTAACCGACAATCACCCCGCCAATAGTTTGGTCCGCATTATATACCGCGCCGCCCGACATCCCTTGCACCACGCCAGCATTTGATGCCATTGCCATGCAGGGCTTTTTATTCCATTTATTGGTAATGGCGGTACGCGCTAAATTAACGCCGCTCGATTCCACCGGCATAGCGGAAATAAAGCTGTAACCGTACATTTTAATCGGTTCGCCAATAGCACCGTTGCGGAATTTCGCCAGCGTTTCTGGACTGTTTTTATGATAAATAATCGCGACGTCGCAATAAGGATGATAGGCCTTGACACGCTGCACGGCCGTTTTTGCCACGTGCGCCGCCGTCAGGCTGTATTCTGGCGTCAAAGGAATGGTTGTACCGAGAATGCCCAAACCCAGCACGGTCGGGATGCCTGTCACGCTCATATCAACGTGTTGCATCGCAGTACGACTGTACTCAGTGTGGCCCACGGAACAACCGCTCAGTGCCAGCGCAGCGAGCGCAGGCCAAAGCAGAGAGGTTTTCATGGCTGTGATCTTCTTTAAAGCATGTCCGTAAAATCCCTGGTGAAGACTTTCGACATGCAAATTAAATTCATTCCGTAGATGAATAAACGCGTCTAATCCCGCGCGCGCCGGTTTGTAATATCAGTGAAATTACACAGTGGTTCGTTAATGATTTGTAAGTTGAACGAATATAAATAGTAAATGAAAGCTATGTTATTATGACGACGCACTGGATTTCAGGCTTAAATTTTACACAGTTTTTTCTGCAGAACAATTCATCAAATTTAATATTAATCAAATAATACAAAAATACAGACTTAATCCAACCTGTAGTGCCAATAAACTATCAGTTTGCATTTATTACGGTAATGGGCCATATTTAATGCTGGTAAATAGTTTTTTATGCTGTTTTATTGTTTTTACTTAGATTTAAAGTTTGTGATTATCCTTTAGCGTGGCGAGCAATAGCGGTTAAGCAGTCTTGCAAAGCGCTAATGTATCAGTTGTCTTAAGTTGATAACAGGCTCAGGCGGGAAAGGTTAGGGGCAAGTGATAATAATTCAGTCACTTGGCGTGGTTGCTGCGGATGCAAATAAGATCGATCTATCAGCCAGCTGAATGTTTATCGTCATGGTCTTAATGGCTACGTTTTTACCAGACCCTCTGTTATCGGCAGCAAAGGAAAAGGTGTTAACAAAACTTGCGTTAGTGTAAAATCGCGGGCCGTCTGAGATTGCAGCAGCGATGCAGAGCGGTAACAGATTCTGATATGGGAATTGGTAATCCCTGTATCGCACCTCTTCTTACCACGACGCCTGGGAAGGCGACAACGAGGCTCCATGAGCGAAAAATTACAGAAAGTATTAGCGCGCGCCGGTCACGGTTCGCGTCGCGAAATCGAAACCATGATTTCAGCCGGACGCGTCAGCGTTGACGGCAAACTGGCGACGCTTGGCGATCGCATCGAAAGTGATAAATCCTTGAAAATTCGTATCGATGGCCATCTGGTTTCCATCGCTGAGTCGGCGACCGAAGTGTGTCGCGTATTGGCGTACTACAAACCAGAAGGTGAACTCTGCACGCGTAACGATCCGGAAGGGCGTCCAACCGTATTTGATCGTCTGCCGCGTCTGCGTGGTTCACGCTGGATTGCCGTCGGTCGTCTGGATGTGAATACCTGCGGTTTGATGCTGTTTACCACCGATGGTGAACTGGCTAACCGTTTGATGCACCCAAGCCGTGAAGTGGAGCGTGAATATGCGGTTCGCGTGTTTGGCGAAGTGGATGACGATAAAATCCGTCAGCTGAGCAAAGGCGTGCAGCTGGAAGATGGCCCGGCATCGTTCAAAACCATTAAGTTTGCCGGCGGCGAAGGCATTAACCAATGGTACAACGTGACGCTGACCGAAGGGCGTAACCGCGAAGTGCGCCGTCTGTGGGAAGCGGTTGGCGTGCAGGTTAGCCGACTGATGCGTGTGCGTTACGGTGATATCCAGTTGCCAAAAGGCTTGCCACGCGGCGGCTGGATCGAGATGGAATTACCGGCAGTCAACTATCTGCGTACGTTAGTTAGTATGCCGGAAGAGACGGTAACGAAAGTGGCCGTTGAAAAGGATCGTCGTCGCACCAAGGCTAACCAAATTCGTCGTGCGGTAAAACGTCACGGTGTGGTGAGCAACAATCCGCGTCGGAATAACACTAAACGCGGTGCCTGATCCTAAGCCTGACGCCGCGCTTTGCGGCGTCAGCGTGTTACCAATCTATTCCTTGCTGTGCCTGAATTCCCGCATCAAACGCATGTTTCACCGGACGCATTTCCGTTACGGTATCTGCCAAATCCAGTAACGTACGATGACAGCCGCGACCGGTAATGATTACGCTTTGCTGTGCAGGGCGCTGTTGCAACGCATCAACCAGCTCCGCTAAATCCAGATAATCCATACTCACCATGTACGTGATTTCATCAAGGATCACCAGATCGACGCGGCTGTCGGCCAACATACGACGCGCGTGCTGCCACACCAACTGACAGGCGGCAGTGTCGGTCTCGCGGTTCTGCGTATCCCAGGTAAAACCAGTGGACATCACCTGAAATTCGACGCCGTGCTGTTCCAGCAAGTTACGTTCACCGTTGGGCCATTCGCCTTTAATGAACTGTACCGCCGCCACTTTTTTACCGTGCCCGCAGGCGCGCAACGCGGTGCCAAAAGCCGCGGTGGTTTTCCCTTTGCCGTTACCGGTGAACACCATCAAAATGCCGCGCGTCTCGGTGGCGGCGGCGATTCGGGCATCAACCTGCTCTTTTAGTCGCTGCTGGCGTTGCTGATGGCGATCGTTCATGCGGTTGCCGGCCCCGCTTTGCGTCCCGGCTGCGCATCAAAGCTGGTACCGGTTTTACGTCGGCTGTCATCACCCATCAAATAGAGGTAGAGCGGCATCAAATCCGCGGGGGTTTTGAGTAAATTGGCATCCTCATCCGGGAAAGCGCTGGCGCGCATTTTGGTGCGCGTACCGCCAGGATTGATGCAGTTCACCCGCAAGTGACGGTTTTTATACTCGTCAGCCAGCACCTGCATCATACCTTCAGTGGCAAACTTCGAAACCGCATACGCGCCCCAGCCTGCACGGCCGGTGCGGCCCACGCTGGACGTGGTAAACACCAGCGATCCGGCATCTGATTTCAGCAGCAGCGGCAGTAATGCCTGGGTTAAATAGAAGGTGGCATCAAGGTTTATCTGCATCACGTCACGCCAGATCTGTGGATCGAGCTCCTCCAACGGTACGATTTCGCCCAGAATGCCAGCGTTGTGCAGCACGCCATCCAGACGCGGCACCAGCGCAGTAACCTGGTCAGCTAACTGCTGGCAGCTTTCTGGCGTGGCTTCAGCCAGATCCAGTAATAAAGAAGCGGCTGGCTGCTTATTTAACTGTTTGATGGCCTGCTCCGTTTTCTGCAGGGTGTCGGCGTTGCGGCCCAACAGGATGACGCGCGCGCCGTAGCGCGCATAGGTCAGCGCCGCTTCACGGCCAATGCCATCGGAAGCGCCGGTGACGAGGATGATGCGATTTTCCAGCAGATCGCTTTTCGGTTGATAATGCACAGCGATGTCCTTTGCTCGGGTCAGAAGGTTTTTGGCTTTATGCCTGAATTTGCCGCGCGGTGCAACGCTTGAGCCTCGCATTCTGTGCCGCCTGCGGGCATTTCAGGCGACGACAGCGCGTAAAGCGGGTAAACTTATAGCTGTTGTAATTTACTGTTTAATAAGGCGGCAGAATGGATTTTTTCTCCAGTTATGGATTATTTCTGGCTAAGGCCGTCACCGTGGTGGTGGCGATCGCAGCTATTGTTCTGATTGTGCTAAATGCCGCGCTGCGTAAACGTCACAGCAGCGGTCAGCTGCGTTTGACGCATCTTGATGATGATTATCGTGAGATGAAGGAAGATCTGCAGCTCGCCAAAATGAAGCCACAGGCGCAAAAAGTGTGGCTCAAGCAGCATAAGAAAGAAGAGAAGCAAAAGGCGAAAGCCGATAAACGCAATGCTAAAGCGGGCGTGAGCGAGACGCTGAAGCCCACGCTGTATGTGCTGGAGTTCAAAGGCAGCATGGACGCGAGTGAGGTCACCTCATTGCGTGAAGAGATCTCCGCGGTGCTGGCAGTTGCGGTGCCGGGCGATGAAGTGCTACTGCGCCTGGAAAGCCCCGGCGGCGTAGTACACGGCTACGGTTTGGCTGCTTCACAGCTGCAACGCCTGCGCGATGCCGGTCTGCAATTGACGGCGGTGGTGGATAAAGTCGCTGCCAGCGGTGGTTACATGATGGCATGCGTGGCGGATCGCATTGTGGCCGCACCGTTTTCTATTATTGGTTCAATTGGCGTGGTCGCGCAGATTCCCAACTTCAACCGCCTGTTAAAGCGTAACGATATTGACGTCGAGCTGCATACCGCCGGTCAGTACAAACGGACTTTGACGCTGTTTGGTGAAAACACCGAAGAAGGGCGCGAGAAATTCCAGGAAGATCTTAATGAAACGCATCAGCTGTTTAAAGATTTTGTACAGCAGATGCGTCCATCGCTTGATCTGAACAAAGTGGCGACCGGCGAGCATTGGTATGGCCGTCAGGCGCTGGATTTGGGTTTGATTGATGAAATCGGCACCAGCGATGCGTTGATTATTAAGCATATGGATCGCTTCACCGTGCTGGGCGTTCATTACGCACGTAAGCGTAAAATGATGGATCGCTTTACCAACAGCGCCAGTCTGGCGGCTGAACGGTTGATTCTGAAAATATGGCAGCGCGGCGAGAAGCCGCTGTTGTAACCGAGCCCGGCAATTGCCGGGCTTTTTTATGCCAGATGATATTGAGAGGAGAGTTCCACCGCGAGGTGTTTGAACACGTTAAATACCGTGGTGGTTTTGGCGGTGGGCAAGCCTTCATCATCGAGAAAATAGGGACCGCGAAACACCAAAACATCACCTTGCTGAATCACATCATTGGCTTCTAATCCGACAAAATAATTTTCGTGCTGCGTGATTATCTGATTGGCTATTTCCAGTAACGCGTGGCGTGAAATAGATTCCGTTGGCACTGACATTTTTCACCTCTTTTTTGACAGCCATTTTTCTCCTTCTATATTACTTGCGAGCTATCGCGTTCAGCAAATCAGCATGGCGTCGTAAAACTGGCGCAAAATTAGGCAGAATGCTAATTAAGTTGCGTAACGGATTTTATCAGGTAGAGTGTGGGCGATTCAGCTTTCAGGGAGATCACACCCGGATGTGTGGTTCTGTCAGATGGAAAACTCGCTCCTAATCATAAAGTTGCAGAAGTCGACGCAATCTGACCTGAGATTATCCCTGCTGCCTTGAAATGCGAAATGCCGGCAGCAATATTGAACCCATTGGGTTTTGGGACCTCCAATTCTCTCCCGTTTATCAGGACGTTTCATTTAGGTAAAGGTACATATGGGTAAATCACTCGTAATCGTTGAGTCCCCGGCAAAGGCCAAAACAATCAATAAATACCTCGGTAATGACTACGTGGTGAAATCCAGTGTCGGTCATATCCGTGATTTGCCGACCAGCGGTTCAACTGCCCGTAAAAGTGCCGACGGGGAAAAAGCGAAACCTGGAAAAAAGGTTAAAAAGGATGAGAAAGCCGCACTCGTAAACCGCATGGGTGTAGATCCCTGGCATGGTTGGGAAGCGGATTATCAAATTCTGCCGGGCAAAGAAAAAGTTGTCGCTGAGCTGAAAAACCTGGCTGCCGATGCAGACCACATCTATCTCGCAACCGACCTTGACCGCGAAGGGGAAGCCATTGCCTGGCACCTGCGGGAAGTGATCGGTGGGGACGATAAGCGCTTTAGCCGCGTAGTATTTAACGAAATTACCAAGAATGCGATTCGTCAGGCGTTTGACAAGCCTGGCGAGCTTAATATTGAACGTGTCAACGCACAGCAAGCGCGCCGCTTTATGGATCGCGTGGTGGGTTACATGGTGTCGCCACTGCTGTGGAAGAAAATTGCCCGCGGCCTGTCAGCCGGTCGCGTTCAGTCGGTTGCGGTGCGTCTGGTTGTTGAGCGCGAGCACGAAATCAAAGCCTTCGTGCCAGAAGAGTATTGGGAAATCGATGCTGATTTCGCCACGCCGAAAGGCGCCGATCTGGCCATGCAGGTGACGCATCAGAATGACAAAGCGTTCCGTCCGGTCAATCGTGAGCAAACTCACGCGGCGGTAGCGATTTTGCAGAAAGCGCGTTACGAAGTGCTGGATCGTGAAGACAAGCCGACCAGCAGCAAGCCTTCTGCACCTTTTATTACCTCAACGCTGCAACAGGCGGCGAGTACGCGTTTGGGCTTCGGCGTGAAGAAGACCATGATGATGGCGCAGCGTTTGTATGAAGCGGGCCACATCACCTATATGCGTACCGACTCCACCAACCTGAGCCAGGATGCCGTGGCGATGGCGCGCGGTTATGTTGAGAGCAGCTTTGGTAAAAAGTATCTGCCAGAAGCGCCGAATACCTATGCCAGCAAAGAGAACTCACAGGAAGCGCACGAAGCGATTCGTCCTTCTGACGTGAATATCGTGGCTGAGCAGCTGAAAGATATGGAAGCTGATGCGCAGAAACTCTATCAGCTGATTTGGCGCCAGTTTGTTGCCTGCCAGATGGTTCCGGCTCAGTACGACTCCACCACGCTGACCGTGGGCGCGGCTGAATTTAAATTGAAAGCCAAAGGCCGCACGCTGCGTTTCGATGGCTGGACGCGCGTGATGCCTGCGCTGCGTAAAAATGATGAAGATCTGACGCTGCCGCCGGTAGATGTTGGCGACATGCTGGATCTTAAAGAGCTGATGCCAAGCCAGCACTTCACCAAACCGCCGGCGCGCTTCAGTGAAGCATCGCTGGTGCGTGAGCTGGAAAAACGTGGCATTGGTCGTCCATCAACGTATGCCTCGATTATCTCCACCATTCAGGATCGTGGTTACGTGCGTGTTGAGAACCGCCGTTTCTACGCTGAAAAAATGGGTGAAATTGTTACCGACCGTCTGGAGTCTAATTTCCGCGAGCTAATGAACTATGACTTCACCGCGCGCATGGAAAATAGCCTCGATCAGGTGGCGAATAATGAAGCCGAATGGAAAGCGGTACTCGACTCCTTCTTCAGTGATTTCAGCCAACAGTTAGATGATGCTGAGAAAGATCCGGAAGAGGGCGGCATGCAGCCCAACCAGATGGTGTTGACGTCAATTGATTGTCCAACCTGTAGCCGCCCGATGGGGATTCGCACCGCCAGTACCGGCGTGTTCCTGGGTTGCTCGGGTTATGCTTTGCCGCCGAAAGAGCGCTGCAAGCAGACCATCAACTTGATCCCGGAAAATGAAGTGCTCAACGTGCTGGAAGGCGATGATGCTGAAACCAATGCGCTGCGCGCTCGTCGTCGTTGCCAGAAGTGTGGCACCGCGATGGACAGCTATCTGATCGATAACCAGCGCAAGTTACACGTCTGCGGTAATAACCCAGAGTGCGACGGCTACGAGATTGAGCAGGGCGAATTCCGCATCAAGGGCTACGACGGTCCGATTGTTGAGTGCGAGAAGTGTGGTTCTGAAATGCATCTGAAAATGGGTCGTTTCGGTAAGTACATGGCGTGTACCAACGACGAGTGCAAAAACACCCGTAAGATTCTGCGTAACGGTGATGTCGCGCCGCCAAAAGAAGATCCGGTGCCGCTGCCAGAATTGCAGTGTGAAAAGTCGGATGCTTACTTTGTGTTGCGTGATGGTGCAGCGGGCGTGTTCCTTGCTGCGAATACCTTCCCGAAATCACGTGAAACGCGCGCGCCGCTGGTGGAAGAGCTGCAACGCTTTGCCGACCGCCTGCCAGAAAAGCTGAAATATCTGTCAGAAGCGCCAGCCGCCGATCCAGAAGGGAATAAGACGATGGTGCGTTTCAGTCGTAAGACCAAACAGCAATACGTCTCTTCCGAAAAGGATGGCAAAGCCACCGGCTGGTCAATGTTCTATATTGATGGCAAATGGCAGGAAGCGAAAAAGTAATTCCCCGCAAGGCCAGCATTCGCTGGCCTTTCTCTTATCCTTATAGCTAATCGTTCTACATTCTTCCTTTAACTGATATAGTAGTTATAGAACTCTTTTCGTTTCGCTGATTCGCTTTCCCTCCCTCACCGCAATTAAAGCGGAAACACGCCTGCCGGGAATGCACCTCTGTCGCTACCAGGAAGATATAACTATGAAATTGCAGCAGTTGCGTTACATCGTCGAAGTGGTTAATCACAACCTTAATGTCTCATCGACCGCCGAAGGCTTATATACCTCGCAGCCGGGCATCAGTAAGCAAGTCCGTATGTTAGAAGATGAGCTGGGCGTGCAGATATTTGCACGCAGTGGTAAGCATCTGACGCAAGTAACGCCTGCAGGTGAAGAGATTATTCGGATTGCGCGCGAAGTGCTGTCCAAAGTTGACGCGATTAAATCTGTTGCTGGTGAACACACCTGGCCAGATAAAGGCTCGCTGTATGTAGCAACTACCCATACGCAGGCACGTTATGCGCTGCCAGGCGTGATTAAAGGCTTTATTGAGCGCTATCCTCGCGTTTCTTTGCACATGCATCAGGGATCGCCGACGCAAATAGCTGAGGCGGTTTCAAAGGGCAATGCAGACTTTGCCATTGCCACAGAAGCCCTGCATCTGTATGACGATTTGATTATGCTGCCGTGCTATCACTGGAACCGCGCCATTGTGGTAACGCCAGATCATCCGTTGGCGGGTAAATCAAATGTGACGATTGAAGAGCTGGCGGATTTCCCGTTAGTGACTTACACATTTGGCTTTACAGGCCGTTCAGAGTTGGACACCGCGTTTAATCGCGCCGGATTAACGCCACGCATCGTCTTCACTGCGACGGATGCTGACGTCATTAAGACGTACGTGCGTTTAGGCCTGGGCGTTGGCGTAATTGCCAGTATGGCGGTTGATCCGGTTGCAGACCCCGATTTGGTGCGTATTGAAGCTTCAGAAATCTTTACGAATAGTACGACCAAAATTGGCTTTAGACGTAGCACCTTCCTCCGCAGCTATATGTATGATTTTATTCAACGTTTCGCGCCACACCTGACGCGTGATGTGGTGGATGCGGCGGTCGCATTGCGCTCCAATGAAGACATCGAAGCTATGTTCCGCGACATCAAGTTACCCTTCAAGTAAATTCCTAACTCATTCTTTTGCCAAGGTGTCCAGTGGGCACCTTCGGAATCCCCTAGCGCTTAGCGCCACGAGTACTTCAAAAAAAATCATTATTTTTTTGTAAATGAAACATGGGTCACATGTTTTTTCATTGTTATCTATTAAATGCGAATCAGTACACAATTTTTACGATGCTGCTTTGCAGCTCGCCAGGAATATTCCCATACTCTAGTTAAGAGTTGATGAAGAAGGGCTTTTTAACTGGCATGGTAAATTAAACTCAAATTTAGATTGGATCTAATTTGCTGTTAACCCAAATTTACAATGTAACGATTTAATTAATAGTTGTGTTGGTAATTAAATTTATATCATCAATTTTTGGCGTTTTGATAAATAGCGTTAATCGTTGTGCTCAATAAAAATAACTGGATTTTCGGTCTTAACAAGTTTAGGATTCGTCCTAAATCTTAATCGTTGTCATCAATCGTTTTATTGAGAGTGATTATCAAAAACTATGAATACGAGAATAACTGTACAGCCGGGCTTCCGGACTAAAAGCACCAAAGTTGAGCGTACTGGTAATACCCGTCGCAAAGCTTGGATGACTGTCTTCGCTGCTTCAGCACTGTTCTGGGTAGTGGTGGCGTTAATGATTTGGCGTATGTGGGGTTAAGCCATGTGGGCAAATACACTCAGTCGTAAGCATCCGGTTTCTGCACGTCAGCCGCAAACGCCTGCGTGCAAAGTTAAAGACGTTGTATCCACTGAACCTCAGGTCACCATTCCGACTTCGTGGGAACTCAGCGAGAATCAGCGCAATTTTATTGAATCCTTCATGGATATGAAGTCGAAATAACGCAGCATGCGTTCCGTACTATATTTAGTCGTTTAGTCCCTCTTTTTGCCGGATTATCCGGTGGGCAAGTTAAAAGCCCGTCCTTTAACACTCAGCATTAAAAAAACGGTGTCATCAGTACAACGCTGAAGACGGTGGACTTTTTTTGCCCGTAATCCGGGAGGGAGTGAATTATGAGCATCAATACAACAACATTATCCTGGGTGAGCGTTTATACCTTTTCCCTGGCTTTTTGGGCCGCCGCCTTTTGGGCGATGATTTAAGCCCTAACTCAAATTACACTGAATTTTATAAATGCCCTGACAAACGTCGGGGCATTTTTCATTGTGTTTTAATGTGTCTATTCGTGTTGTTATCAAAACGTTAACGGCAATGTAGTCTATCTTTAAGTTAAACCTTGCAGTCACTGAGGTTTAAAAAAGATTCACTTACATGGAGGCGCTATGTCGTTAACGTTACGCGAGCAGAGTCAGGACACGCTGGATGTTCGGGCAAAAAAATATCATTACTACAGCTTGCCCAAAGCAGCTCAGCAACTGGGCAATATCGATCGCTTGCCCAAGTCGATGAAAGTCCTGCTGGAAAACCTTTTACGCTGGCAGGATGGTGATTCTGTCACGCTTGAAGATATTGAAGCGCTGGTCGCCTGGCAAAAAGATGCTCACGCCGATCGTGAGATTGCCTATCGTCCCGCGCGTGTATTAATGCAAGATTTTACCGGCGTACCGGCGGTGGTAGATTTGGCTGCCATGCGCGAAGCGGTGAAACGCCTTGGCGGCGACGTCGCCAAAGTCAATCCCTTATCCCCGGTAGATTTGGTTATCGACCACTCTGTCACCGTGGACCATTTCGGTGATGACAAAGCCTTTGATGAAAATGTGCACCTGGAAATGGAGCGCAACCACGAGCGCTACGTTTTCCTGCGTTGGGGGCAAAAAGCTTTCAATCGATTCCGCGTAGTTCCGCCAGGCACCGGGATTTGTCATCAGGTCAATCTGGAATACCTCGGTAAATCTGTCTGGCATGAGACGCTGAATGGGCAAGAGATCGCCTATCCCGATACGCTGGTGGGCACCGATTCGCACACCACCATGATCAATGCGCTCGGCGTATTGGGTTGGGGCGTTGGCGGGATTGAGGCTGAAGCGGCGATGCTTGGCCAGCCGGTCTCAATGCTGATTCCTGACGTAGTCGGTTTCAAACTCACTGGTAAATTGCGCCCGGGCATCACCGCAACGGATCTGGTGTTAACCGTTACGCAAATGCTGCGCAAACATGGTGTTGTGGGTAAATTCGTAGAATTTTACGGCGACGGCTTAGCCGATCTGCCGCTTGCCGATCGCGCCACCATCGCCAATATGGCGCCTGAGTATGGTGCGACCTGCGGCTTTTTCCCTGTCGATGATGTCACCCTGAGTTATATGACGCTCACTGGCCGCGATGCGGAGCAGGTTGAACTGGTTGAGGCTTATGCTAAGCAACAAGGTATGTGGCGTAACGCGGGTGATGAGCCGGTGTTCACCAGCTCTCTAGCGCTGGATATGGGCGACGTCGAGTCCAGCCTGGCCGGTCCAAAACGTCCGCAGGATCGTGTATCACTCGGTGATGTTCCTACTGCCTTTGATGCCAGCAACGAACTGGAAGTTAATCAGGCGCAAAAACCGCATAAAACCGTGAGCTACCGCGATAGCGAAACTGGAGAAAGCTATCAACTGGATGACGGTGCGGTCGTGATCTCGGCGATTACCTCTTGTACTAATACCTCAAACCCTAGCGTGCTGATGGCTGCCGGTTTACTGGCGAAGAAAGCCGTTGAACGTGGTCTGATGCGCAAGCCCTGGGTTAAGGCCTCACTGGCACCTGGCTCCAAAGTGGTTTCTGACTACCTTGCTGTGGCCCAGCTTACGCCATATCTGGACGAATTAGGATTCAATCTGGTCGGTTACGGTTGTACTACTTGTATCGGTAATTCCGGCCCGTTACCGGACGCGATAGAAAGCGCGATTAAAGAGGGTGATCTCACGGTTGCCGCGGTGCTTTCGGGTAACCGTAACTTCGAAGGCCGAATTCATCCGTTAATTAAAACCAACTGGCTGGCTTCGCCGCCGCTGGTGGTTGCTTATGCCTTAGCGGGTAATATGAAGCTCAATCTGCAATCCGATCCGCTCGGCCAGGATCGTCAGGGCAACGATGTTTTCCTCAAGGACATCTGGCCTTCGCCGGAAGAGATTGCGGAAGCGGTGCAGAAAGTCACCAGCGACATGTTCCACAAAGAGTATGCCGAGGTGTTTAACGGCACGCCAGAGTGGCAGCAGATCAAAGTCAGCGAAGCGGCAACTTACGATTGGGATGGTGATTCCACCTACATTCGTTTATCGCCATTCTTTGACGACATGGAGAAAACGCCGAAGCCGGTGCAGGATATCAAAGGCGCGCGCATTCTGGCGATGCTGGGTGACTCCGTCACCACCGACCACATTTCTCCAGCGGGGAGCATCAAAGCCGAAAGTCCAGCCGGACGCTATTTGCTGTCGCATGGCGTTGAGCGCACCGATTTCAACTCTTACGGTTCGCGTCGTGGTAACCACGAAGTGATGATGCGCGGCACCTTCGCCAATATCCGTATTCGTAACGAAATGGTGCCGGGAGTTGAGGGCGGTTATACCAAACACTTCCCAACTAACGAGCAGTTGGCGATTTACGATGCGGCGATGAAGTATCAGCAGGAAGGTGTGCCGTTAGCGGTGATTGCTGGTAAAGAGTACGGTTCCGGCTCAAGTCGGGACTGGGCAGCAAAAGGGCCGCGCTTACAGGGCGTGCGCGTGGTTATCTCCGAATCCTTCGAGCGTATTCACCGCTCTAACCTGATTGGTATGGGGATTCTGCCGCTCGAGTTTCCGGCTGGCGTGACGCGTAAAACGCTGCAGCTTACGGGTGAAGAGTTTATAGATGTGGCAAATCTGTCGCAGCTTAAGCCGGGTGGCACGGTAACCGTAATTCTGACGCGCGCGGATGGCAGCCAGGAGACGCTGGAAACGCGCTGCCGTATCGATACGGGTAACGAGCTAACCTATTACCAGAACGACGGCATTTTGCATTACGTGATCCGCAACATGCTGAACTAAAAGAAAAAGCCGGGATTTCCCGGCTTTTTTTATCTGCTTTAAAATCTGCTTAAGACTTCGGCAACAGATGACCCATTTTCTCGGCTTTCGTATCGAGATAATGTGCGTTTTTCGGGTTACGCCCGACAACCAACGGCACGCGTTCGACGATATTGATACCGGCTTCACTCAGGATCTCAACTTTGCGCGGATTGTTTGTCAGCAAGCGCACTTCATTGACGCCCAACAGTTTGAACATATCTGCACATAGCGTGAAGTCACGCTCATCAGCGGCGAAACCGAGCTGATGGTTGGCTTCGACCGTGTCGTAGCCTTTATCCTGCAATGCATAAGCACGAATTTTATTCAGCAAACCGATGTTACGACCTTCCTGACGGTGATACATCAGAATGCCACGACCTTCTTCCGCAATCGCCGTTAACGCCGCTTCCAGCTGGAAGCCGCAGTCACAGCGCAAGCTGAACAGGGCATCGCCGGTGAGACATTCGGAATGGACGCGCGCCAGCACCGGATTGTGATCGCTAATATCACCATAAACCAGCGCGACATGGTCGTGGCCGGTTGCCAGTTCTTCAAAACCAACCATCAGGAAATCTCCCCATGGCGTGGGCAGTTTGGCTTCTGCTACCCGTTTAAGCTGCATGTGACTCTCCAGAACCTTCAGAGGATGCGCTATCATCATGATAACGCACGGGCCATGTGGCCCGATGAAACTTACGCTATTGTGCCACAACCCGAACGGCTGCCGTTAATCGGTCAGAGTGATTGTAGTGATAAAGCACAATTATCCAAGCCGCAATAGGTATGTTATTCTTTTTTCAGCTAAAGTTATGCTTAACGCACCTGTTAATCCTGATCTAAAAGGAAGCGAATGTTAAAAATCATTCAGCGCACCACCTTAGGGGCGTTTTTATTGTTGTTGATGCCGTTGGGCGTGTGGATATCTAACTGGCAATGGCAACCCGGGGAAAGCGGCAATCTACTTCGCGCGCTGTTTTGGATGACGGAAACCGTTACCAGTCCTTGGGGCATCCTCACCAGTATCATCCTCAGCGCCTGGGTGTTGTGGTGTTTACGCTTTCGGCTTAAACCCGCGATTCTGCTCATTCTTATCATGAATGGTGCGATTCTTGCTGGTCAGTACACCAAATCCTCAATCAAAGAGCATGTGCAGGAACCGCGCCCCTACGTCATCTGGCTGGAAAAAAGTCATGGCATTAACGGTGATGAGTTTTATCAGCTTCATCGCCAGCAGCGTGGCGAAATGGTCTCAACTTTGCTGGCCAATGACACTCAGCTGCCGCAATGGCTGAAGAATCATTGGGCATTTGAAACCGGTTATGCGTTTCCTTCCGGGCATACCATGTTTGCCGCCAGCTGGGCGCTTTTAGCCATCGGCCTGTTATGGCCGCGCCGTCATTTTGCCACCGTTGCCGTATTATTCGTTTGGGCGACCGCGGTGATGGGCAGCCGTTTAGTGCTGGGTATGCACTGGCCGCGTGATTTAGTGATGGCAACGCTGATATCCTGGTTATTGGTGACCGTTGCTACGCTGCTGGCCCAGCGTTTCTGCGGCCCGCTCACCATCCCACCAGAGGAACATCGTGAGATCGCGCAACGTGATGATGGATTGTAATCAGCCTATTCATCCCCATATGATTGATTGTGCTTGCAGAAAAAAGCGCTAACTGATGTGGGGATAAGCAGCATCGACGGCGGTTTTTTGGCATACTTCTATTGGATAACCTCTCGACAGGACGCATTGTGAAATATTTGCTTATTTTTCTCGTGGTATTGGTCATTTTCATCATCTCCGTCACGCTCGGAGCGCATAACGACCAAATCATCACTTTTAACTATCTGCTAGCGCAGGGCGAATTCCGCATTTCAACACTGCTCGCCAGCTTGTTTGGCGCTGGATTCCTGCTGGGATGGGCGATTTGCGGTCTGTTCTGGTTACGCTTACGTGTTTCTCTGGCAAATGCACAGCGTAAGCTTAAACGTATGCAGGCACAGAATGAACAATCAACTGCAGTGATCCCATCACCAACTGCCAGTCGTCGGGATTAATTTTCGATGCTTGAATTGCTGTTTCTGCTTCTTCCTGTTGCTGCGGCGTATGGCTGGTATATGGGCCGCCGCAGTGCACATCAGGATAAGCAACAGGAAGCGAACCGCCTGTCGCGCGATTATGTGACCGGCGTAAACTTCCTGCTCTCCAATCAACAGGACAAAGCGGTTGATCTCTTTCTCGACATGTTGAAAGAGGACAGCGGCACGGTTGAGGCGCATCTGACGCTTGGCAATCTGTTCCGTTCGCGTGGTGAAGTTGATCGCGCCATTCGCATTCACCAATCCCTAATGGAAAGTGCGTCGCTCAGCTACGAGCAGCGCTTGCTGGCGATCCAGCAACTCGGCCGCGATTACATGGCAGCCGGATTGTACGATCGTGCCGAAGATATGTTTGGGCAACTGGTTGAAGAGACCGATTTCCGTATTGGCGCGTTGCAGCAGTTATTGTTGATTCATCAGGCAACCAGCGACTGGCAAAAAGCCATCGACGTGGCGGAAAAGCTGGTTAAGCTCGGCAAAGATAAGCAGAAAGGGGAAATTGCCCATTTTTACTGTGAGCTGGCGTTGCAGGCATTAAGCAGTGATGACCTTGATCGGGCGATGAGCTTGCTGAAGAAGGGCGAGTCAGCCGATCATCAAAGTGCGCGCGTCTCAATCATGATGGGCCGCATTTTGATGGAGCAGGGCGAGTACGCTAAAGCCGCCAGCCGACTGCAGCGCGTGCTGGAGCAGGACAAAGAGCTGGTGAGTGAAACGTTACCCATGCTGGAAACCTGCTACCAGCGCCTGAACCAACCCGAAAACTGGGCGCAATTTTTACAGCGTTGTGTCGACGAGAATACCGGCGCCGCAGCAGAGCTTTATCTCTCCGATATTCTTGAGCAACAGCAGGGACCGGAAGCGGCACAGCTGTATATCAATCGTCAGCTTCAGCGTCATCCGACGATGCGTGTGTTTCATCGTTTGATGGATTTCCACTTACACGAAGCGGAAGACGGACGTGCGAAAGAGAGCTTGATGGTGCTGCGCGATATGGTCGGCGAGCAGATCCGCACTAAGCCGCGATATCGCTGCCAGAAATGTGGCTTCACTGCCCATGCTCTGTATTGGCATTGCCCATCTTGTCGCGCCTGGTCTTCAGTTAAACCCATCCGTGGACTCGACGGCCAATAAATGGCCGCATAACTCTTCTGGTTACACCTTTTTAGTTACAACATACTTGTAAGTTTGATTAAGAAACTGCTTTGGCATCGTGCAGCTAGCAGTCAAACAGGCAAGTTCTGACGGCAGCGTGATTGTCGGCACCCGCCTGCGCAGGTAGAATGCTTGCCGTTTGTCCATCGCGCCTGCGGGTGCCAGTTACTGAGGAAACGTTATGCCTGTAACCACTTCACCTATTCTGGTGGCACTCGACTATCATGATCTCAACAGCGCGCTGCAGTTTGTAGATCGCATCGATCCAAGTCAGTGTCGCCTGAAAGTGGGCAAAGAGATGTTCACGCTGTTTGGTCCATCGCTGGTGAAAACGCTGCAGGAACGGGGTTTTGAAGTGTTCCTCGATCTCAAATTTCATGACATCCCAAACACCACCGCACATGCAGTCGCGGCAGCAGCCGATCTTGGCGTGTGGATGGTCAACGTGCACGCCAGCGGTGGCGCTCGCATGATGAACGCGGCTCGTGAAGCGCTGGTGCCATTCGGCAATGATGCGCCGCTGCTGATTGCCGTCACCGTGTTGACCAGCATGGATGAGGACGACCTTAAAGGTTTGGGCATTACCTTATCTCCAGCCGAGCAGGCTGAGCGGCTGGCGCGTTTGACCCGCGATTGCGGCCTGCACGGTGTGGTTTGTTCGGCGCAGGAAGCCGCGCACTTTAAGCAGGTGATTGGTCAGGATTTCGCGCTGGTTACGCCAGGCATTCGTCCGGCCGGCAGCGATGCGGGCGATCAGCGCCGTATCATGACGCCGCAGCAGGCAAAACTCGCGGGCGTGGATTATATGGTCATCGGGCGTCCGATCACCCAATCCGCCGATCCGGCCGCCACGCTGCAGCAAATCCTGCAAAGTTTACAGGAGGCTTAATGGCTCAGGACAATCGATTGGTGTATTCGACCGATAGTGGTCGTATCACCCATGAAGAAGAGAAAGCACCACGACCGAAAGGCGATGGCATCGTGCGTATTCAGCGCCAAACCAGCGGACGCAAAGGTAAGGGCGTGTGTCTGATTACCGGTGTCGATCTGGATGATAGCGCGCTCGAAAAACTGGCTGCTGAACTAAAGAAAAAGTGTGGTTGCGGTGGAGCAGTAAAAGAGGGCGTCATTGAGATTCAGGGCGATAAACGCGATTTGATAAAAACGCTGCTGGAAGCCAAAGGCATGAAAGTCAAACTGGCGGGCGGTTGAAGCAGTTCGGGCCACTTTTAGGTGGCCCGTTGTTAAGTAGATGCGCTGCGTAGCCTGATAATTATAATTTATTTGCTGATCTGGTGGCCGATGATGCCGCCGACAGCTGCGCCACCAACGGTACCAAGTCCGCTACCGTTGGTCAGCACTGAACCACCAATGGCACCCGCACCCGCACCGATTGCGGTATTACGGTCGCGTTTAGACCAATTCGAACAGCCGCTCAGCGCGACAACTAGTGTTGTTGCCAATACGGCAGCAGTAAGACGTTTCATTGTTGTAGTCATTAACTTCTCCTTGATTGTTAACACCGTGGTAACCATATAAGTATAGATGTTACACCGCACTCGGCAGGGTAAAACGGTCCTAAAATGCGAGTTTGCAAGCCACTTCTTGTTTAATCATCAAAACCAACCCGCGCCACACATTTAACGCCTTAGCCACTTTCCGCAGCTTTTACAGCCGTTCCATCCATAACGCTTTTTCTCCCTGCTCCGCACAATTCAGCTATCACAGTTCGCAGGAGAAAAAAGATGCTGGAAGCGTTAAAGCAGCAGGTGCTGGAAGCCAATCTCGATTTACCCCGTTACAACCTGGTCACCTTTACCTGGGGCAACGTCAGTGCGGTGGACCGCGATCGGGGTTTACTGGTGATCAAGCCGTCGGGCGTGAAGTACGAGCAGATGCAGCGCGACGATATGGTGGTCGTCGATCTCGCCAGCGGCGAGGTAATAGAAGGGAAAATGCGCCCATCCTCGGATACGGCCACCCACCGCGCGCTTTATCTCGCCTGGCCAGAGATCGGCGGCATCGTGCATACGCACTCTCGCCATGCCACCATTTGGGCTCAGGCTGGACGTGAAATCATCGCGTTAGGCACCACGCACGCCGATGATTTTTACGGCACCATTCCCTGCACGCGGCAGATGAAGCGCGAAGAGATTGAGCAGGAATACGAGTGGAATACCGGCCAGGTGATCACTGAAACTTTTGCACAGCGCGGAATTGAACCAACGGCAATCCCCGCCGTGCTGGTGAATTCCCACGGCCCGTTTGCCTGGGGTAAAGATGCGCATGCTGCGGTACACAGTGCGGTGGTATTAGAAGAGGTGGCCTATATGGCATTGCATACCGAGCAGCTGCGCACTGAGTTACCGCCGATTTCGCAAACTTTGCTTGATCTGCACTACCTGCGTAAGCACGGTAAAAATGCCTGGTATGGGCAGAATTAAAGTCAATTCTGAAACATATACACCTGCTGGCGTAATGCCAGTTAATTAAGCTAATGGTGA
This sequence comes from Kluyvera sp. 1366, assembly GCF_054823405.1. Classification (NCBI taxonomy): domain Bacteria; kingdom Pseudomonadati; phylum Pseudomonadota; class Gammaproteobacteria; order Enterobacterales; family Enterobacteriaceae; genus Kluyvera; species Kluyvera sp. 1366. Next base: position 307,954 of record NZ_JBTRDW010000002.1, on the reverse strand, counting down.
GCGCGCAGGCCGGTGACACTTTTGGTCCGGCGGTCCTCGCGCCGCTAGCGCGGTACCTTCACTTTGCTCGTCTGCCTGACGGACCGGCGGAGACGTCCTGTCACGGCTTCGCCTTTCGCCCGCGTCCTGCGGGCTCTCCTGGCCTCCTCGCTTCGTTCAGCGCTGCGGATTGCCGGCCCAAAAGTGTCACCGGCCTGCTCATCAGCTTCAATGCGTGTTGTTGACAAGGGCAGATGCGTCAAAGCCCGCACAGATAATCCATCCCTACAGAAAAAACGCCTCCGGGTGCCTCTCATTTAACTTCAAATCACCTGGTATGGCGATGCGTATCATAAATACAAAATGATCGATCAATAAAAATAAAACAGCGTTTCATAAATGCATTTGCGATCACTTTTTTCCTTTCTGCCAATCGTTATCTTGCTCGCCATGCCATCTGGCAATTCATAAAAACACCTCCCTCTGGCTCAGTTAAGGTGACACCTTTATGCATATCAAACGTGCAATCGATAAAATTCCTGGCGGCATGATGCTGATTCCGCTGTTTTTGGGCGCGCTGTGCCATACGTTCTCTCCGGGCGCAGGTAAATACTTTGGTTCGTTCACCAATGGGTTGATGACCGGCACCGTGCCGATTCTTGCGGTGTGGTTCTTCTGCATGGGCGCATCCATCAAACTCAGCGCCACCGGCACAGTACTGCGTAAATCGGGCACGCTCGTGCTCACCAAGATTGCGGTGGCGTGGGTGGTCGCGGCGATTGCTTCACGTGTGATGCCGGAAAATGGCGTGGAAGTGGGTATGTTTGCCGGTCTCTCGACGCTGGCGTTAGTGGCGGCGATGGATATGACCAATGGCGGTTTATACGCATCCATCATGCAGCAATACGGTTCGAAAGAAGAGGCCGGTGCGTTTGTCTTGATGTCGCTGGAGTCCGGGCCGCTGATGACGATGGTGATTCTCGGCACCGCAGGCATTGCGTCGTTTGAGCCACATGTCTTCGTTGGCGCGGTACTGCCGTTTATCGTCGGGTTCGCGTTGGGTAATCTCGATCCCGAACTGCGCGAGTTCTTTGGCAAAGCGGTTCACACACTGATTCCGTTCTTTGCTTTCGCGTTGGGTAATACCATTGATTTGACCGTCATCGCGCAAACTGGCCTGCTGGGCATTATGCTGGGTGTCGCAGTGATCATTGTCACCGGCATTCCGCTGATTATTGCCGATCGACTGATTGGCGGTGGCGATGGGACAGCGGGGATTGCGGCATCCAGCACCGCAGGCGCTGCCGTAGCCACGCCAGTGTTGATCGCCGAGATGCTGCCACAGTTTAAACCGGTCGCACCCGCCGCAACGGCATTAGTTGCTACTTCGGTCATTGTCACCTCCGTCATTGTCCCCATCATCACCGCGGTTTATTCACGACGCGTTAAGCGTTCTCATGTTGCTGTGGGGCAACGCGCTGCCATCAAGTAAGCCCGCTAATGCTTCCCCGGCCGCTGGTCGGGGATATCTCTGGATTTTGCTTTATAAATCAATCTCTCATTTGGTCTGGCCTCACTCTGGATTACGCTGATGTGGCGTTTAACGCACTACATAAACATAAACAGAGGATGAGACAATGACAGTAATTAACCAACCAACATGCAGACTGTTCACCGAAGTTGGACAAACCACACAGCTCGCGGCCTACTATGAAGAGGGTCGCCGCACCATGTGGATGATGCTGCGTGCGCAACCCCGTCCGAGTTTTAACCACGAATTAATTGAGGAGATCATGAACCTGAGCTATTCCGCTCAACGTTCCGGTCTGCCGATTGATTTCTGGGTGACGGGTTCGTTAGTGCCACAGATGTTTAACGCCGGAGGCGATTTGCGTTTCTTTGTGGAATGCATTCGCAACAACCGTCGTGAAGCACTGCGCGCTTATGCGCGTGCCTGTGTCGACTGCATCCACTCCGCAGCGCGGGGTTTCGATACCGGTGCGGTCACGCTGGCGATGATTGAGGGCAGTGCGCTCGGCGGCGGCTTTGAAGCGGCGCTGGCACATCACTTCATTCTGGCGCAGAACAGCGCGCGCATGGGTTTCCCGGAGATCGCATTCAACCTGTTCCCGGGTATGGGCGGCTACTCGTTAGTGGCGCGTCGGTCTGGCATGAAGCTGGCCGAAGAGCTGATTATGGAAGGTGAGTCACACAGCGCGGAATGGTATGAAACGCGTGGTCTGGTCGACAAGGTGTTCCAGCCGGGCGATGGTTATCGCACCACACGCACCTTCATCGATACGTTACGTCCAAAACTGAACGGCGTGCGGGCAATGCTGAAAGCACGTCAACGCGTATTGCAGTTATCACGCGCTGAGCTGATGGATATCACGGAGGACTGGGTCGATTATGCCTTCACACTGGAACCTAAAGACATTGCTTACATGGAACGACTGGTACAACTGCAGAACCGTCATAGCGCATCCTTGCGCAAAGCCGGCTAATCTCGCAGACCAGCGTTAAACGCGGGCAGGATGCTTAGCCAGCCAATGCCCGAGCTGTTCTGCGGGCATTGGTTTTGCATAATAATAACCTTGACGCCCATCGACACCGTTGGCCATAACAAACTTCTCTTCGGCTTTGGTTTCAATGCCCTCGGCGATCACCTGCAGCTTCAGGGCTTTGGCCACCGCGACAATCGCACGCACCAGCGACTGCGCCACGGGTTGTTTGTTGATATTACGTACAAAGCTCTGATCCAGCTTAATGGCATCAATCGGGACGCGCGCCAGTTGAGAAAGTGAGGAGTAACCGGTACCAAAGTCATCGAGATGCACTTGCGCACCCAGCTCCTGGAACTGTTTCATCAGCATCAGCGCACCGGCTTCATTCTCAATCAGACAGCTTTCCGTCAGTTCGATATCAATCGGACAATCGGTCAAACCGGCTTCATTCAATGCCTGTTTCAGATCGGTGTAAATGCTCTGGTCGATCAGCTGCTTAGCCGAGACGTTAACCGCGACGCGCAGAAAGATGCCTTCGCTGCGCCACTTAATGATCTGCTGCAGCACGTTGAGCATCACCCAGCGGCCCAGGGGCACAATCAAACCGGACTCTTCGGCGTAGGAGATAAAATCGCCCGGCGGCACCAGACCACGCTCTGGAGAATTCCAGCGCACCAGCGCTTCGGCGCTCAGCACTTCGCCTTCGGCATTGAGTTTTGGCTGGTAGTGCACCACCAGATGATCCAGCTCGAGCGCTTTGCGCAGGTTGGTATCGAGCCACAGATATTCAAACACGCGCTGATTCATCTCATTAGCGAACACGCAAAATTTGCCGCGGCCGTTTTCTTTGGCGTGATACATCGCGGTATCGGCGTTACGAATCAGGCTTTCACGATCTTCACCATGCAGCGGGGCGAGGGCGATACCCAGCGAGCAGCCGCTGTAAACCTCAATCAGGCCAATGCGGAATGGCTGGCGCAGCCGCTCAAGAATACGCGACGCCATCGCTTCCAGCGCTGCCTGGCTGGTGTGTTCCGCCAGCACCACGAACTCATCGCCGCCAAGGCGCGCCAGCGTCTGGTCTTTGCCAAGACAGCTGAGGATGGCCAGCGACACGGCTTGCAACAGCTGATCGCCAAACATATGGCCGTAAGCGTCATTTACCTTCTTAAAATTGTCTAAATCGAGGTACACCACACCGGTCTGACTGCCATTCGCCAGCTCCAGTGCCAGACTAATCTGCTGATGGATCGCGTTGCGATTGGGCAAGCCGGTGACGGTATCGGTATTGGCCAGCACGCGCAGACGTTCCTGAGCGCGGCGCTCTTCGGTTATGTCGGTTCCGGAACAGATGAGGAAAATTTCATTTTTCCCGCTGCCGCTGTGAACGAACTTATTACGAAACAGAAACAGTCGCTGACCTTTACGGGTTTTTATCCAGCGTTCAACTTCGTAAGAACTGCCTTCACGGAAGAAACCGGCGATATTACGGCGTGATGCCTGCGCTTCCTGCTTGGTCATAAACAGCTGGAATACGTTGCGGCCAATCACTTCCTGCTCTTTCAGCCCGGTGTACTCTTCACTCAAACGGTTGAAACGCTGGATATTGCCGCGTTGATCGAGGATCACGATGACGGAATTCGCCTCAGAAACCACTTGCTCGGCGAAGGATAAACCCAGCGTCAAATCGCGCGCGACAGACGACGTATCGCCCCAGGCTGACGAGGTGCCTGCCCAGGTAGATTGATTGACTTTACGGCCGACAAAATGCATCGGAACAGGTTCGCCATGCAGCGACAGCGTGAGGTTAATACTTGAGGTAATGACCGTCATCGCACGTAATAAACTGGCTTGTGCGGGAGTCAGCGGCACCGCCATATTGGTGTTTGCGTTCTCATCTTCGGCAAAATGCAGAGCATCACTATCTGAAGTTAAACGCCAATGAGGGCTGGTGGTGCCAAACAAGGTATATAGCAATGTTTGCCCTTGTTCATCGGTCATGGAAACTTCCTCCGGGGGAATGCTCAGCGGGCGGTATCTCATTATTTTAGCAACAGTATTCAACCTCCTGCGTCAGCACAAGATGCAATCCAAATATATTTTTGTTTTTATTAAAGAATGGCACGAAAAAGCCCCGACAAGCGGGGCTAATCTCTGTTAGCAAGGGCACTTACCGAGTTTTCCGGCCTGGCTGGGAAAGCGGGCATCGAGGCAGTGACGGTGAAAAGCGCGCTCATCCATGGGGGCGATCGTTGGATGATGTTCGCGCATATGCTTCAGATAAGTTTGATAGTCATGAACGCCGACCATTAAACGAAAACTTTGCTGCAATCCCTGCCAGATGCGCTGCCAGCGCGTAAGATTTTGCCCAGCCGTGGCGGCTGCGATTGGTAAGCACTGCTGAATGTGCCACGCCCCGATGGGTTTTCTCCAGTGATAAATGGACTCAGACATTTCGCACCTCTTTGCGCAGTGAGATCTCAGATTCATGGGTGGTTGGCACCGTGCTGTTGAGCGCCCGACGAATCACGAAGAAGGCCGCCACCAGCATGGTCACTGCCACCAGCATGAAGAAGGCGCACAGGGCCGCGTTAATTTGATTGCTGAAGACGATGGTTTGCATGTCAGCGACACTCTTCGCCGGGGCGATGACGATGCCGTCATCAATGCCTTTGCGGAACTTGTTGGCCTGCGCCAGGAAACCAATCGAAGGTTTTTCGTGGAAAATCTTCTGCCAGCCCGCGGTCATCGAGGTAATGAACAGCCAGGCGGTTGGAACAATCGTCACCCACGCATAACGCTGCTTCTTCATTTTGAACAGCACCACGGTGCCGAGAATCAGCGCCATTGACGCCAGCATCTGGTTGCCGATACCAAACAGCGGCCACAGCGTATTGATGCCGCCGAGCGGATCGACCACGCCCTGATACACGAAGAAACCCCAGCCCGCCACCGCGACGGTGGTTCCCGCCATGTTGCCCAACCATGAACGGTTATTCGCCATCGACGGTACCACGGTGCCCACCAGATCCTGCACCATAAAGCGACAGGCGCGGGTGCCGGCATCCACAGCGGTCAGGATAAACAGCGCTTCAAACAAGATGGCGAAGTGATACCAGAACGCCATCATGGCGCGGCTGTTAAACACTTCGGTGATGATATGCGCCATGCCGACCGCAAAGGTTGGTGCACCACCGGCACGCGAAAGAATGGTGCTTTCGCCGACGTCGCGCGCAATGCCGCTCAGCATCTCTGGCGTCACCACGAAGCCCCAGCCGTTAATCACCTGCGACGCATTTTCCACCGTGGTGCCAATCAGCGCGGCAGGGGAGTTCATGGCAAAGTAGACGCCCGGATCAAGCACCGAGGCACAAATCAGCGCCATGATCGCCACAAAGGACTCCATCAGCATCGCGCCGTAGCCGATGAAACGGATATGGCTTTCGCGCTCCACCAGTTTCGGCGTGGTACCGCTGGAAACCAGCGCATGGAAACCTGAAATGGCGCCACAGGCGATGGTGATAAACAGGAACGGGAACAGCGCACCGGAGAAGACCGGCCCGGTGCCATCAATAAATTTGGTCACCGCGGGCATCTTCATCTCGGGCATGGCAAACACGATGCCAATGGCCAAACCGATGATCACGCCAATTTTCAGGAAGGTGGAGAGATAATCGCGCGGTGCCAGCAGCAGCCACACCGGCAGCGAAGAGGCGACAAAACCGTAGATCACCAGCACCCACGTCAGCTCCGTGCCTTTCAGCGTAAACAGTGGGCCCCAATAGGGATCGGCCGCCACATTGCCGCCGTAAATAATCGCCGCCATCATCAGCACGAAGCCAATGATCGACACTTCCGCGATTTTTCCCGGACGCAGGAAGCGCATATACACGCCCATAAACAGCGCAATCGGAATGGTTGCGGCAATGGTGAACAAACCCCATGGACTGTTGGCCAGCGCCTTCACCACCACCAGCGCCAGCGCGGAGAGGATGATGATCATCACACCCAGCGCGCCGAGCATGGTGACCACGCCAGCGAATGAGCCGAGCTCCTGACGCGCCATCTCACCCAATGAGCGGCCATCACGACGCGTTGAGATAAACAGGATCAGGAAATCCTGCACCGCACCGGCAAACATTACGCCAACCAAAATCCAGATGGTGCCTGGCAGGAAGCCCATCTGCGCCGCGAGAATCGGGCCAACCAGCGGGCCCGCACCGGCAATCGCTGCAAAATGGTGGCCGAACAGCACCCATTTATTGGTCGGCACATAATCGAGGCCGTCACTTAAGCGCTCCGCCGGCGTGCGACGGCGATCGTCCAGTTCGAAAATACGCTTAGCGATAAACAGGCTGTAAAAGCGATAGGCAATGCTGTAGCAGGCGACGGAGGCAATCACCAGCCACACCGCGTTGACGTGTTCGCCACGGCTGAGGGCCAGCATGGCAAATGCGCCCGCGCCAATTAACGCCACCGCTAACCAGATGAGACTGGTTTTGACGTTGTTCATGAGTTAACTCCTTGTAGGGACCGGGAAAAGAGGCGATCGAATACAACAAGTTAAAAGTAATGTAATGAATTGTTAACGACAGACAAAGGCATTAGAAATGTGAAGCGGAATGCAAATTTAACATTTGCTAAAGCGGGCGGAGAGAAATGCGGGATAACGGCTGTTATCCCGCGAGTTTTCATGCTCAGGCGGCCGGACGCGCGACCACGCTGCGGGTTTCCATACGCACTTCGGCGATGGTCACGTCGATGATGTCAGTGACACGGTATGCGACTTCACCTTTTATCTGCACGGTGCCGCTTTCCTGCGAGCACACCAGCTCATCACGCACCGCGTGGATGAACGGCGCAGGAATGAAGGCTACCGCGCCATTCTCCAGCAGACGAACGCGCATGCCGCCGCGAGACACGTCGATGATCTCGGCGCTGAACTTGCGATCGGTAGCGGCAAACGGTGCAAGGAAGCGGGCATACAACCAGTCACCAACATCGCGCTCGGCCATGCGGTTCAGGCGACGACGTTCGCTCATGATGGTGGTCAGCTCATCCTGCGGACGGCCAGTGCTTTCACCGCGCACGATCGCCTTCAGCAAGCGATGGTTAATCATGTCGCCGAACTTACGAATCGGCGAAGTCCAGGTCGCGTAGGCTTCGAGGCCAAGACCAAAGTGCGGGCCCGGCTCGGTGCCGACTTCTGCAAATGACTGGAAGCGACGAATGCGGCTATCCAGATACTGGGTTGGCTGCGCATCGAGTTGACGACGCAGCTGGCGGAAGCCTTCCAGCGTGGTAATCGCCTGCGGATCCACGGTGATGCCATGCCCTGCCAGCACGCCAGCGGCCTGCTCAGCATTGGCCAGATCGAAACCGGTGTGCAGGTTATAGATACCGAAGCCCAGCTTCTCCTGCAGCACTTTCGCGGCACAGACGTTAGCCAGAATCATTGACTCTTCCACGATGCGATTGGCGATGCGACGTGGCTCGGAGATGATATCCAGTACTTCGCCTTTTTCGCCCAACACAAAGCGGTAGTCCGGACGATCTTTAAACACCAGCGCGTGGGTTTGACGCCATTCGCTGCGCGCCAGGCAAACCTGATGCAGCAGGCGAATCTGCTGAGCAATGGCGTCGTTTTCAGGCTGCCAGCTGCCGCTGTTTTCCAGCCAATCGGAAACTTCGTCATAAACCAGCTTGGCTTTCGACTCGATCCACGCAGCAAAGAAATGCACGTCATCAGCCAGGCTGCCATCTTTCAGCACGGTAACGCGGCATGCCAGCGCGGGACGACGCTCGTTCGGACGCAGGGAACAGACGTCGTCAGAGAGTTCGCGCGGCAGCATCGGTATGTTGAAGCCCGGCAGATAGTTGGTGAACGCGCGTTTCGACGCTAGCTTATCCAGCTCGCTGCCTTCTGCCACGTAAGCGGTTGGATCAGCGATAGCGATGGTCAGGATCCGATTGCCGTCGGCAGCCTCTTCCACGTACAGCGCATCATCCATATCCTGGGTGCTGGCGCTGTCGATGGTGACGAAGTTCAGTGCGGTCAAATCTTCACGCTGCAGATGTTCGTCGAGCATCTCACCAAAACCGACGTCCGGAGCCTGACGTTCGAGGTTATGGCGCGACAACGTTACCCACCACGGCGCGAGGTGATCGTCCGCAGTGACAATGAATTCGGTCAGTTCAGCATAGAAACCGCGATCGCCTTTCAGCGGGTGACGACGCATCTCTGCTACCGCCCAATCGCCGTTCTGGAAATCGTGGGTCACGCCACGTTCGGCGCGGCACTGAATCGCCTCTTTCAGCAGCGGATGATCCGGCACAATTGACAGGCGATCGTCTTTCTTCTGCACGCGGCCGACAAAGCGGGTCAGGAACGGCTCAACCAGGGTTTCCGGCTCGGCACTCTCGCGGTCTTTATCGGTGTGGATCACGGCCGAAATACGGTCGCCGTGCATCACTTTCTTCATCTGCGGTGGCGGAATGAAGTAGCTTTTCTGGGCATCAACTTCGAGGAAGCCAAAGCCTTTTTCCGTACCTTTAACAACACCTTCGACGCGCGGAGTCTGCGCGTGAAGCTTCTCTTTAAGCTGCGCGAGCAGCGGATTATCCTGGAACATAATTTATATAGTTTCGTGGCCTAAGAGCGGCTGACAGTTTTACGCGAATCGGGTCCGCGCGGCAAGGCCAAAACAGGCTAAAAAGCCGCTTTACGCGGCTTTTTACCTTCTGATAACGCTTTGGTCAGGCGATACGTTGTGACGGTGTGGCGGCGCTTAATGCCAGCTTCACCGGCACCGATTTTGAGGTCGGCGTACCGCTGCCGTCGCCAAAACTCGAGAGCGGCACCAGCGGGTTGGTTTCCGGATAATACGCCGCGAGGTTACCGCGCGGAATGTTATACGGCACCAGCTTGAAACCGCTGACGCGACGGGTTAAACCGTCATTCCACAGCGTCTCGATATCCACCAACTGGCCTTCAGTGAAGCCCAGCGACGTCATATCATCCGGATGGATAAACACCACTTCGCGCTGACCGTACACGCCACGATAACGGTCATCGAGGCCGTAAATCGTGGTGTTGTACTGATCGTGTGAACGCAGGGTTTGCAGCGTGAACGGCACCGCGACATCGCCCAACTGCGGGAACAGCGACGTTGGCAGGGCGGCGGCGCTGAACTCAGCACGTTTGCTTGGCGTATTGAAGCGCAGCTCGGCGGCAGCGCTACCCAGGTAGAAACCGCCCGGAATGTCGCACTTGTTATTGAAATCAGCAAAGCCGGGAATCGTGGCGGCGATGTGATCGCGAATCAGATCGTAATTGCCTGCCATCGCCAGCCAGTCGATTTTATCGCTGCCTAATGTCGCATGGGCGATGCCAGCCACAATCGCGGTTTCAGAACGCTGCGTCTCTGCCAGGGGAATGCCGACGCCTTCTGAGGCGTGCACCATGCTGAACGAGTCTTCCACGGTGATGTACTGATTACCGCTTGCCTGACGATCGCGTTCGGTACGGCCCAGCGTTGGCAGAATCAGCCCTTCGCGGCCTGGCACCAAATGGCTGCGATTGAGTTTGGTGCTGATGTGCACGGTCAAACCGCAATGCTGCAACGCTTCTTCGGTGACCGGTGAATCCGGTGCGGCCGCCGCAAGGTTGCCGCCCAGCGCAATCAGCACTTTCACTTCGTCACGCAGCATCGCGTTCAGCGCTTCAACGGTGTTGTGACCATGCTCGCGCGGGGGTTCGAAATCAAAGTGCGCGCCGAGCGCATCGAGGAACGGCTTGCCCGGTTTCTCATCGATGCCCATGGTGCGGTTGCCCTGCACATTACTGTGGCCGCGCACCGGACACAGGCCTGCGCCTTTCTTGCCCAACTGACCAAACAGCAGCTGCAGGTTGGTGATCTCGCGAACGGTATCCACCGAGTGTTTATGCTGAGTAATGCCCATCGCCCAGGTGACAATCACGCGTTCAGCACTTTGATAGATCGCCGCCGCTTCACGAATCTGCACTTCGCTGAGACCGGATTGGCGCACGATATCGTCCCAGCGGGTGTTATCAACGGCGGCAAGATACGCGTCAATGCCATGAGTGTTGGCATCGATAAACGCCTGATCGAAAATGCCTTCTTCACCGACAGCTAAACGTGCACGCTGTAGCTCAAGCAGGGCTTTCACCATGCCGCGCACCGCTGCCATATCGCCGCCCAGATTAGGTTGGTAATAGGCGGAACTGATGGTGCCCGCCATCGACGTGACAATCTCCAGCGGCTTTTGCGGGTCGGCAAAACGCTCGAGGCCGCGCTCGCGCAGCGTGTTAAAGGTGACAATTTTCGCGCCGTGATCGGCAGCGTGCCGCAGGCTGTGCAGCATGCGCGGATGGTTGGTGCCCGGATTCTGACCCAACACGAAAATCGCGTCGGCATGATCAAAATCATCCAGACGAATGGTGCCTTTACCCACGCCGATGCTGCGTTTCAGGCCGGTGCCGCTGGCTTCGTGGCACATGTTGGAGCAGTCGGGAAAGTTGTTGGTGCCCATCACACGGCCAAAAAGCTGATAGAGCCAGGATGCTTCATTGCTGGCGCGGCCGGAGGTGTAAAGCTCCATTTGATTTGGATGATCCATCGCCTTCAAATGGCGAGCAATCAAGGCTAACGCATCGTCCCAGCTGATCGGTTCGTAGTGGTCGGTCTCGCTGTTGTAGCGCATCGGATGGGTTAAGCGTCCCTGATACTCAAGGAAGTAATCGCTCTGTTGATAAAGAGTGCTGACGCTGTGCTGGGCAAAAAATTCCGGCGCAACCACACGACGCGTGGCTTCCCACGTCACCGCTTTTGCTCCGTTTTCACAGAAGCTGAAGGTACTTTTATTGTCATCGCCCCATGCGCAACCTGGGCAGTCGAAACCGCGCGCTTTGTTCATGCGCATCAGGTTTCGCATGTTCTTCAGGGCAGCTTTACTATCAAGGACGAAACGGGTGGTGGCTTCCAATGAACCCCAGCCGCCCGCAGCAGCGCGATAGGGTTGAATCTTACGTTTAAATTTCATAGTTGCAGGCTTATTTGTTTATGAGTTGTTATCAGAATATGTCTTCTGTTAGCGGGGAGTGTGCGACTCTCCTTAAAAGTTGTCTAATTGATTGGTTTAATGGTGCGATAGGCGGCGTTTATCGTGAAACGCACGTAAAGCGTGACATAAGTCAAACTTTCCCGGCTGTTAAGGGGCGGCAGTTACGTGCTGCTGAGATAACTGACTAATAATTGCTCTTTCCATTCTGAAAAGGGCACGCAGCATGAAGAATCTGGCAAGCCAAATTCACGCCTTCGGTAAAGCCTTAATGATGCCCATCTCGGTGATTGCTGCCGCAGGGATCTTTCTTGGCCTGGCCGCCGCAATGCAAAATCCGGCCATCACCGGCGATGCCTTCGCCAGTCTGCAGGTGCCACAGCTGATTATCGGGTTTATCCGCAAGGTGGCGGGCGCGCTGTTCGCCAATTTGCCGCTGTTCTTTGCGGTGGCCAGCGCCATCGGGCTGGCGAAAGCGGAGAAACCGACCGCCGCCTTTGCCGCCGTAATTGGCTATATTGCTATGAACGTCGGTATCAGCTCCACGCTGGCGTCGAAAGGTTTGACGGCCGCTACCACCACGCCAGAAGCGCTGCAGAAAGCGGGTATGGATCAAACTGCGGCGATGATGACGTCGGCCGAATACATCGACATGCTCGGCATCTTTACTTACAACATGAGCGTGCTGGGCGGCGTGATTGCTGGATTGATTACCGTGCTGCTGCATAACCGTTTTTACACTCAGCAACTGCCGACGGCGATCAGCTTCTTTGGTGGACGTCGCTTTGTGCCGATCGTGACCGTGGTGGTGCTGCCGCTGGTGGGCGTGCTGCTGGCGTTGATTTGGCCGACCATCGGTGAAGGCATCGCGTGGGTGGGTTTGATGATTGGTAAAAGCGGGCAATACGGTGCCTTCCTGCTTGGCACCAGCGAACGCTTACTGATTCCCACCGGTTTGCACCATATCCTCAACGAAACCGTGCGCTTCACACCGATTGGCGGCATGGCAACGGTTGATGGACAAAGCATCGTCGGCGCGCTGAACATCTTCAACACCTCGCTAACGCATCCCGGCGCCATCCCGGACGATACGGTGCGCGGCGCGACGCAGTTCCTCGCGCAGGGCAAAATTCCGGTAATGATGTTTGGCTTACCAGCCGCCGCGCTGGCGATCTACCACACTGCGCGCCCTGAGCATAAGCAGCGCGTTAAAGCGCTGGTGCTGGCCGGTGCACTGACTTCCTTTACCACCGGCATCACCGAGCCGCTGGAGTTCTGTTTCATCTTCGTGTCGCCGGTGCTGTATATCCTGCATGCGCTATTAACCGGCCTGTCATTTATGTTGATGTCGATGCTGCATTTGATGATTGGCAACGTGCAGGGCGGCGCCATCGATCTGGTGGTGTTCGGCATTCTCGGTGGCAGCAAAACGCATTGGTGGTGGACGATTGTGCTCGGCGTAATTTATGTGCCGATTTACTACTACGGCTTCCGTTTTGTCATCACGCGGATGCGGGTTGAAACGCCGGGACGGGAATCCGATGAGGAGCACAAACCCGAACAGGTGGCGGCGGATGAGCGCACCAAAGTGATCATCAGCGGGCTGGGCGGCGAAGGCAATATAGAGGACGTCGATTGCTGTTTCACCCGGCTGCGCGTGCGGGTCAAACAGATGAATGAGGTGGTCGATCAAACGTTACTGACCACCGGCGCGAATGGCATCAATCGCGTCAGCGAACACGATATTCAGGTGATTTACGGCCCGCAGGTCGAGAAGATCGCCAACGACGTAAAAAGTGCCTTGGGTGTGGCGTAACATAATGGCCGCTGCGCGTGGACGCAGCGCAGCGGCAACCGCCATGATACACTGCTGTTTTCCAGCCAATTCTGCTTTCCATGGACATCAAACAATTAATCTATCTGACAAATCTTGAACGCGAACGCCACTTTGGCCGCGCGGCAGAGGTTAGCTTTGTCAGCCAGCCGACGCTATCGATGCGCCTGAAAAACCTCGAACGCGAATTAGGGCTGTCGCTGATCAACCGCAGTAATAATTTCGATGGCTTTACGCCAGAAGGCGAGCGCGTACTGACCTGGGCGCGAGAAATTGTTTCGGTGTATCAGGGATTGAAGCTGGAAGTGGAGTCGCTCAAGCATGGCGTCAACGGCACCTTGCGGCTTGGCGTGATGCCGCAGTGCAGCGTGGCGCTGCCTGCGTTGTTGAAAGCGGTTGAAGCGCGTTATCCACAGCTGGATTATCGCGTGGCCGCGATGAGCGCCGATCAACTGCTGGAAGCGCTCAACAGCCACACCGTGGATGGCGGTATCGGCTTTTTTGAACTGACGTCACTGCGCGAGCTGCATTTTCAAACTGCGCTGTTGAAAGATCCGGGCGTCGAGGCGCTATTCAATCCGGCGCATTTTCCGGGGCTGCTCGAGCAAGAGAACATCTCGCTCGCCACGCTTGCCTGCCAGCCGCTGTGTCTGGCAGAGCCCACGCGCTATTTTCGACGCTATCTTGATGGGCAGCTGCGGGAAACCGGCTTGGTCCCACGCGTGATCGTTGAGAGCGCGTCGATTATGCAACTGCTGCAAAGCGCGCAGGTTGGTTTGGGCGTGATGGTGTCGCCATGCGGGCATCTGTTGCCGGAGCTGATGCAGAATCTGGCGCGGCGGCCGATTGAGATGGCGCCGATGGGACGGCAGGCGGCATTAGTGATTGCCGAGCCGGGCAGAGCATCGCCGCTGGCTCAGCATTTCTTTGATGAAGCGCGGCGGCATCTGCCCAATTAACGGGTTTCACCGAGCGCCATCAGCAGGCGATCCTGCCAGCTGGCGAAAGCCACCGCTTGCAACAGCGTGAAGATGCGTTCGCTGCCCCAGCCCGCGTTCAGCAGCGGCTGCAAATGCGCAGCGCTGAAGCGGTCGGGCAGGCGCGTGAGCTGGGCGCTGAGTGAAATCACCGGCGATGCTGCGCCAGCGCTTTCGACATCCTGCAGCAGTGCGTCACGCCATTCATCGGTAACAAAATCAAACTGACGTCGACAACCCAGCACGCGTGCGCTAACCGCCTGCGCCAGCGCTTCATCCCCGGCAAAATGTTCACTCAGCCGCTGTTTTAGCGTGGCGAAGCCATACAGCACTTGCGCATCGTGCACCAGCAGCCAAATGGCATCATCCAATCCCTCAATGCCCTGACAGAAGGTAACCGCCGCCAGTTGATCGGCGCTGGCATAGCGCAGTTCAACCGGTTTCAGCGCGTGCTGCCAGCCGTCGTTGCCGGTAAACAGCGCTGCGCTGGCGTCCGGCGGCGGTGTTACGCCCGGAATCCAGCGCACCGGCAAGCCCATCATCGCCTGCAGCGATGCCACCACGCGTGACTGATAGCTGACATATCCCACCAGTTGATTCAGCGTGACGATATCGGGCTCGGTTAAGCCCACCGCGTCCAGCGCGCTGATGCTGTTGGCGGTGATCAGTTCCGGCTGCATCGCCAGCTGACGCGCATATTGGGTGATTTGCGTCAGGCGATTATTACTTTCACGTGACGAGTCCGGACCCGGCAACGGATTGAGCCGGGCTGAGTAGTGATTGCACAGGCGCTGCACGCCGGCGACCTGCGCCACCGTTAGCGCGGTGCTGAGACGATCGTACAGCGTTAAGGTGTGGGTCAAACTGGTGGCAAGCGTATCGGGAAACAGAATCTGACTGAGATCGCGCGCGGCCAATAACGCAGGCTGAAAACGCGACAGCAGCGGCTTTAACGCGGTCGCTTCCTGTTGCAAACCGAGTAAGAAACGATCGTCGATATAGGCGGCTTCGGGCACCAGCGGCGCAGTGGCGGTGCTATTCGGGCGAGTCTGGCTTTCATAAAACCAGTGGTCATGGCCGGGAGAACGGCGTTGTTCCATGGTCATTCCTTGCGCTAAAAACGGACTTGCTGCACAGCGTGCGAATCTGAAAAGCAGGCATGCAACAAAGGGCTAGCTTATCGTCGCTGAACGGCTGTCCACGGCAAAAGAATGTTGGGGAATAATTAATAGCTTACGAGTATAAGGAGGGCGTTATTTGAAGAGGAGGTCGCCATGAAAGGCGACCTTAGGTAAATCTTATTTCAGTTCCAGCTCGTTCATTGCGGCAATGCTGAAGCCGCCATCAACGTGTACCACTTCACCGGTGATACCACCCGCCAGATCAGAGCACAGGAATGCAGCTGAGTTACCCACGTCTTCGATGGTAACGGTACGACGAATCGGGGTAACCGCTTCGCAGTGCGCCAGCATTTTACGGAAATCTTTGATGCCTGATGCAGCCAGCGTACGGATTGGACCGGCAGAAACGGCGTTAACACGCGTGCCTTCTGGACCCATCGCGTTCGCCATGTAGCGCACGTTAGCTTCCAGTGACGCTTTCGCCAGACCCATCACGTTGTAGTTCGGGATAGCGCGCTCTGCACCCAGGTAAGACAGGGTCAGCAGGGCAGAATTCGGGTTCAGCATTGCACGGCACTCTTTCGCCATCGCCACAAAGCTGTACGCGCTGATGTCGTGAGCGATTTTGAAGCCTTCACGGGTCACGGCATTCACGTAGTCGCCATCCAGCTGATCGCCAGGTGCGAAACCGATGGAGTGAACGAAACCGTCAAATTTCGGCCAGGTTTTTGCCAGTTCGGTGAACAGCGCAGTGATGCTCTCGTCTTCAGCCACATCGCATGGCAGAACAATGTCTGAACCCAGATCTTTAGCAAACTCTTCCACACGACTTTTCAGTTTGTCGTTCTGGTAGGTGAAAGCCAGTTCTGCGCCCTGTTTGTGCATCGCCTGCGCAATACCGTAGGCGATTGAGAGTTTACTGGCAACGCCAGTAATCAGAATGCGCTTACCGGAAAGAAAACCCATAGCTGTAATCCTTTTGGTCATTGTTGTTGGCGGTCGCGATGGTTGAAAAACAGGCGACCGACGTTAATCTCGTGCGAAGTCTAGCACGTCTCTATAAATGCGGTAAATCGCACTGCGTTTTCGGCGCCTTAACGCTCGCGGCGCCAGGCTTCGGCGGTTAAGGCTTCACCAAAGTGGCTGGTGATCAGGCGTTTGGTGAGATCGTGCAGCGGCGAGGCCAATACATCGGCGGTGCCGCCGCGCTCGACCACTTCGCCCTGATGCATCACCAGCACCTGATCGCTGATGTGCTTCATCATGCCGAGATGCTGCGTGACATAAATATAGGCAATGCCGTGCTTCTCCTGCAGTTCCAGCATCAGGTTTACCAGCTGTGAACGCATGGTCATATCCAGCGAGGCGAGGGCTTCATCGGCGACGATCACTTTTGGCTGCAGAATCAGCGCTCGCGCCAGCGCCAGGCGCTGCTTCTGGCCCGGCGCCAGCATGTGCGGATAGTATCCGGCGTGGTCGCGCAGCAAACCGACCTGACGCAGCGTGGCGATAATGCGTTTTTCACGCGCGTCATCATCCAGCTCGGTATTCAGGCGCAGCGGGAAATCGAGTATCTGGCTGATGCGCTGGCGCGGATTCAGCGAGGTTGAGGGATCCTGAAAAATCATGCGAATGCGCTGGCTGCGATAACCATAATCACCGTATTCCAGCGGATGATCGTCAATCAGCATCTCGCCCTCGCTTGGCTCGACCATGCCGCTGAGCATTTTTGCCAGCGTCGATTTTCCCGAACCGTTTTCACCAATCACCGCCAGCGTCTGTTTTTCACGCAGGGTAAAACTGACGCCTTTCACCGCCTCAACGTGCTGACGACGGAACAAACCGGTGCGATAGCGGTAGGTTTTACTCAGGTTGCGCACTTCCAGCAGCGTTTCCATGTTTACTGGCTCTCCATATTCAGCGGGAAGTGACAAGCAAACAGATGCGCTTTATTGCCGGTCAGGCGCGGTGTTTCGATGCACTTTCGCTGCGCATACGGGCAGCGCGGCCCCAGACGACAGCCAATCGGCAGATGTTCCAGTGAAGGAATCGCGCCAGAAAGCGTGTTGAGGCGGCTTTTGTGCGGCAGCGCGCTACCGAAATCGGGCATCGCCCGGATCAGCGCCTGCGTGTAAGGATGATGCGGTGACTCCATTAACTCTTCGCTTTGCGCGATCTCCACCGTCTGGCCGCAATACATCACATTAATGCGGTCGGCCCAATGGCTCATGGTGCGCAGATCGTGGCTGATCAGCAAAATGGTGGTGTTGTTATTCTGATTGAGGCGGCTTAGCAGGCGGAAAATTTGCGCCTGCGTGGTCGGCTCCATCGCATTGGTTGGTTCATCGGCGATCAGCAAACGCGGCTGATTGGCCAGCGCGATGGCGATCATCACCTTTTGGCATTCGCCGTCGGTGAGTTCATAAGGGAAACTGCGCATGATGTCTTTATGATCTTTGATGCCGACGCGATGCAGCAGCTCAATGGCGCGCACTTTGCGCCAGAACCACAGCCGCTTATACCAGCGGCCTTTGTGCGTCCAACGCGGAATCGCCTGCATCAGCTGGCGACCAATACTTTCTGACGGATCAAGACAGGATTGCGGCTCCTGAAAAATCATCGACACATTATGGCCGACGATCCGACGGCGTTCGCGCGGTGACAGGCGCAGCAGATCAATATCATCAAACACCATGCGATCGGCGGTGACGCGCCAGTTATCTTTGGTGACGCCGCAAATGGCTTTGGCGATCAGACTTTTGCCTGAACCCGATTCACCCACTAAACCGCGGATTTCGCCTTCGCTTAGCGTCAGGTTGATGCGATCAACCGCTTTGACCGGACCGTCAGCGGTCATAAATTCGATGGTCAGGTTACGGATATCCAGTAGCGGCATTATTCAACTCCCGCTTCTACAGCGCGACGAATGCCATCGCCCAGCAGGTTAACGATCAACACGCTGACCATCAACGCCACGCCCGGCAGCATGACCGTCCACGGCGCAACGTAGATCAGCTCCAGCGCGTCACCCAGCATCGCACCCCATTCGGGCGAGGGCAGCTGCGCGCCAAGATCGAGGAAACCGAGTGCGGCGATGTCCAGAATCGCCATCGACAGCGAGCGGGTAAATTCGCTCACCAGCAGCGGCAGCACGTTAGGCAGCACCGCATTCCACAAGATATTCAGGTTGCGCGCGCCATCGAGACGCAGCGCCACCACATACTCTTTTTCCATCTCATCATGCACAGCAGTATAGATCTCGCGCACCAGACGTGGGATCAGCGCGAGAAACACCGCCAGCATCGCGTGTTCCAGGCGCGGGCCGAGAAATGCCACCACGATAATCGCCAGCAGCAGCGAGGGAATCGACAGTAAGGTATCCAGCACGTGATTCATCACCGCCGAGCGCATGCCGTGCGTGATACCGGCAAACACGCCAAGCACCAGCGCACAAATTGCCGCCAGCACCGTCACCAGAATCGCCGAGCCGACGGTCGGCGCTACGCCGCTCAGCAGGCGGCTCAGCACATCACGGCCTAAATCGTCGGTACCGAGGAAGAAGGAGACATCGCCGTAGCGCGACCACGATGGCGGCAGCAACTGATAACCCAGGAATTGCTGATCGATGCCATACGGCGCCAGCAGGCCGCCAAACAGGCACAGGAACAGCAGCAGGCCAAAGCCGTACAAGCCGACCATACCGCTGGTATCGCGATACAAGCGCTGCCAGCTGCGACGCAGCGTGCTGGGCAGCCGCTTCTCATCGTAGACATTATCTAAGGGCATACCATTCCTTATGTTTCAGCGGGTTAAGCGCCGCACCCAGAATATCGGATAACACGCTGACCAGAATCACCAGACCGCCCACCACCATCACGCCAGCGGAAATCGCCGCGTAATCCTGCTGGCGAATGGCGTTAATCAGCCAGCGGCCGAGGCCCGGCCAGTTGAACACCACCTCGGTGATCATCGCCAGCGTCAGCATGGTGGAAAATTGCAGCCCAAGGCGCGGAATCACCGGCGGCAGCGCATTGTGCAGCACGTGGCGGCGGATCACCGTGAAGCGCGACAGGCCGCGCGTTGCGGCGGCTTTGACGTAGTTTTTGTCCATCACATCGCTGGTGCTGCTGCGCAGTAAGCGGATCATCTCGGTAGCAGGCGCAACGGCGAGCACGACCACCGGCAGAATCATGTGCGTTAAGGCGCTGACCAGCATTTCATGACGCCACGGCGACGGGCTCAGCCAGGCATCAATCAGCGCGAAGCCGGTAACGTTTTGCACCGGATAGAGCAGGTCGAAACGTCCGGACACCGGCAACCAGCCGAGCGTTAACGAGAAGAACAGCGTAAACAGCAGCGCCAGCCAGAATACCGGCATCGAGAAGCCAAGCAGCGCCAGCGCGCTAATGGCTTTATCCTGCCATTTTTTACGCATCACGCCGGCGCAAATTCCCAGCGGAATCCCCACCATTAGCGCCAGAATAAATGCCATTACGCATAGC
Source organism: Kluyvera sp. 1366 (assembly GCF_054823405.1). Lineage (NCBI taxonomy): Bacteria > Pseudomonadati > Pseudomonadota > Gammaproteobacteria > Enterobacterales > Enterobacteriaceae > Kluyvera > Kluyvera sp. 1366. Next base: position 287,956 of record NZ_JBTRDW010000002.1, on the reverse strand, counting down.
TCGAGCGTGGCGGGAAATACTTCGCGCAGCTGAAGATCAATCGGCTGGCCGTTGGTGCTGGAGACGCCAAAATCGAACTGCAGCAAGCCCTTGAACCAGAACCACCACGCATCAAACAGCGATGCGCCTTCGAGCGGGGCGTTTGGTGTGAAGTAGCTCAGACTGAAGCTCACCAGCGACAGCAAAAACAGGGTGATGAGCAGCAGCACCACGCGACGCAGAATATAGATAATCATGCTTACTCCTCGCTGCTCTCATCGCGGTAAACGCCGGCGAACGAAGCGTTACCAAACGGGCTCAGCACCAGGCCTTTAATATCATGCCGATAGGCTTGCAAACGCAGCGATGACGCCAGCGGCAGCACCGGCAACTCCTGCGCCAAAATCTGCTGAGCCTTGTCATAGCTGTCAATGCGCGCCGATAGCTGCTGGGACAACAGTGCATGCTGCAAAGCCTCATCAAAGGCGGGCGAGCACCAGTGTGCGTAGTTGGTTTGCGAACGGATCGCCGCGCAGCTTAACAGCGGACGGAAGAAACTGTCGGGATCGTTACTGTCGGTTGCCCAGCCGGTGAGCGTGAGGTCATGGTTCATCTCCATCAACTGCGCTTCCTGGAAGCGGCCTTCCACCGGCGCGATAGTGACGCGCACGCCAACCTGAGCCAAATCCGCTTGCAACAATTCAGCGGTTTTTAGCGGGCTGGGATTCCACGACTGCGAGGAAGAGGGCACCACTAAACGTAAATGTAAATCTTCCAGCCCCAGCGCTTTCAACTCTTCACGCGCTTTAGCCGGATTGTATTCGGTGACGCGCGCATCGTTGTCATACGCCCAGGACGCACGCGGCAAAATGGAGGCGGCAGTTTCGGCGGTGCCGTAATAGATCGACTCCATCAGGCGTTCGTTATTGATCGCCAGCGCCAGCGCGTGACGCACTTCCGGGCGATCCAGTGGCGGTTTGCGCGTGTTGAACGCCAGATAGGCGATGTTCATGCCAGGACGCAGCGTCATGCGCAGGCGCGGATCGTCACGCAAAATGCTCAGCTGGCTGGCGGCGGGATAGGCCAGCACATCGCATTCGCCGGTCAGCAGTTTGGATAACCTTCCGGTGCCGCCGACGCCCAAATCGATCACCACCTGCTGCAGACGCGGCACGCCTTTCCAGTACTGCGGATTACGCGCCAGGCGGAGATATTGCCCGGTACGGTATTCGCTCAACTGGAACGGGCCGGTGCCGACCGGTTCGCGGTCCAGCTGTTCCTGCTGGCCTTTAGCGCTGAGTTTGTTGGCGTACTCCTGCGACAAAATCGGCGCGTAATGCGTCGCGATATGCCACAAGAAAGAGGCGTCCGGGCTGTTCAGGCGGATTTCAACCGTATCGCTATCGAGCTTTTTCACGCTCTGCACCGAATCGGCAAACTGCAGGCTATCAAAATAGGGATAGCTGCCGCCGTTGACGTTGTGCCACGGATGCTTGCGATCAAACATGCGTGCAAAACTGAACACCACATCATCGGCGTTCATTTTCCGCGTCGGTTTAAACCAGTTGGTGTGCTGGAAGGCGACATCTTTACGCAGGTGAAAACGGTAGGTTGCGCCGTTATCACGCACTTCCCAGCTCTGGGCGAGGTCGGGAATCAGCCGATAAGTATAAGGATCCACGTCCAGCAGCCGGTCATACAGCTGCGCCGCCAGCGTATCAACGACTAAGCCGCTGCTAACCATTTGTGGATTGAAGGTATTAACCGTGCCGTTAACGCAATAGACAAAACCGCTGTTGCGGATGTTGTCCGTTGGCGCGGCCCACGCTGACGCGCTCATCATGCTGAGACCCAGCAGCAGAGAGGGGAATAATTTTGGCATAGAACTCAACGATTCTGAGGCAATAGCGTGAGTGTATCTTAAACGCCACGTACTCCCCAAATTCGCGACGCTTCTGCTGTGTTTTTCGCCAAACTGGCGATGGGGTAATCACAATCTCTGTGTGGAGATGAGAAAAATTCTCAATTAGGGCTTTACAGATGATAATAAGAATGATTATTATTCTTCTGCGCTTCGACGGTGGCTCTACCGAAGAAGAGCACGACATTGCTCACATTGCTTCCAGTATTAGTTGCCCGCGTTAACCCGCGGGCCTTTTTTCGTCCTGTTTCGAGCGGCTGCCGCGTTGGCTGCGCTCGTCCACCCTGGTCACATACTTATGTATGCTCCCAGGGATGTCCTCGCTTGCCGCCTTGCATCCACTCGAAACAGTTAGAAAAAAACACCGTGCGATTTGCTTTAAAAAAGAAAAATCAAATGAATACGTATAGGCGACGTTTATGGCGATTTGGCTAATCCTCGTCGCGGGCCTGAATCCCGTGCTTCTTCATCATGGCGCGTAATTGGTGATACGTCACACGCAATAACTCGGCGGCGCGGCGCTGGTTGTATTTGGCTTGCTGTAAACTCGCTTCAACCAGCTCGCGTTCCTGTTGATTTTGCCACTGACGCAAATCCAGCGGCAGGGAAGGCAAGGCAGATACGTCCGCTTGGGCAATGACGTCGGCGGGCGGCGTGCGGGGGGCGAACGGGTTAATGATAATGTTATCCAGCTCATCGTCGGCGCTGTGATGGCGATAAACCGAACGCTCGACCACGTTCTTCAGTTCACGCACGTTGCCGGGCCAGCTGTGATTGAGCAACGTCAGCTGGGCGCGATCGCTGAAGCCAGGGAACAGCGGCAAGCCCAGTTCGCGGCACATCTGAATGGCGAAATGGTTGGCCATCACCAGTATGTCGCTGCGGCGTTCACGCAGCGGCGGCAGCTGCACCACATCAAAGGCGAGGCGATCGAGCAGGTCGGCGCGGAATTTACCGGCGGCGGCAAGCGCCGGCAGATCTTCATTGGTGGCGCACACCAAACGCACATTCACCTGCAAAGATTGATTACCGCCAACGCGTTCCAGCTGTCCGTATTCAATCACGCGCAGCAATTTCTCCTGCACCAGCATCGGCGCGGTGGCGAGTTCATCAAGAAACAGCGTGCCGCCATCGGCGCGTTCGAAGCGTCCCAGATGGCGTTTTTGCGCCCCGGTAAACGCGCCGGCTTCATGACCGAAGAGTTCGGAATCGAGCAGGTTTTCATTTAGCGCGGCGCAGTTCAGCGAAACAAACGGACCTTCCCAGCGGTTTGACAGATAATGCAGGCGGCTGGCAATCAGCTCTTTACCGGTGCCGCGCTCGCCAATCACCAGCACCGGTTTTTCCAGCGGCGCTAAGCGCGAAACCTGTTCCAGTACCTCCAGAAAGTTATTCGATTCGCCTAACAGGTTGTCTGAACTGTTCGCCATGATGAAATTCGCTACTGATTAATCAATTTCACTACCTTAAGCGATGTTCTGGCGGATGTAAAATAAACAAATTGCTTAAAATCAATAAATTAAAAGTTGGCACGCGAATTGTATTAGTGAAGAGCGCCTCGCGCACCTACATACAAAATTTGAGGAACATCATTATGGGTATTTTTTCTCGTTTCGCCGACATCGTGAACGCTAACATCAACTCTCTGCTGGAGCGCGCCGAAGATCCGCAGAAACTGGTACGCCTGATGATTCAGGAAATGGAAGACACGCTGGTTGAAGTCCGTTCAACCTCAGCCCGCGCGCTGGCCGAAAAGAAACAGCTGCTGCGCCGTAGCGAGCAGGCTGAAATTCAGCAGGCCGAATGGCAGGAAAAAGCGGAGCTGGCAATCAACAAAGGTAAAGAAGATCTGGCGCGTGCTGCTTTAATTGAGAAGCAGAAGCTGACCGATTTGATTGCTGCGCTGCAGCAGGAATCGACCCAGGTTGAAGAGACGCTGGACCGCATGAAAGGCGAGATCGGTGAGCTGGAGAAAAAACTCACTGAAACCCGTGCGCGTCAGCAGGCGTTAACGCTGCGCCATCAGGCAGCATCGTCATCACGTGATGTGCGTCGTCAGCTCGACAGCGGCAAGATTGATGATGCGATGGCACGTTTCGAATCCTTTGAACGTCGCATCGATAACATGGAAGCAGAAGCTGAAAGCCAGCGTTTTGGTAAACCAAAAGGTCTGGATCAGGAGTTCGCCGAGCTGAAAGCCGATGATGAAATCAGCCAGCAGCTGGCCGCGCTGAAAGCCAAAATGAACCGCCCTGAGTGATCGCCACGGGCCTGATTGCGGGCCCGAGTTAAAAATGGTGTTAGTGATTAAGGAGAGTCAATGAGCGCACTTTTTTTAGCCATACCTTTAACGATTTTCGTGCTGTTTGTCGCACCAATTTGGTTATGGCTGCATTACAGCAACAAACGCAACGGCGGCGCCGATCTATCGTCGAGTGACCTGCAGCGTTTGCAACAAATTACCCAGGATGCGCGCCGCATGCGTGAGCGTGTTGAAGCACTGGAAGCCATTTTGGATGCCGAACATCCAAACTGGAGGCAACCATGATGAATGGCCGTAAACTGTGGCGCATTCCGCAGCAGGGCAAAGTACGCGGCGTCTGCGCGGGTATCGCCGAGTACCTCGACATTCCGGTGCGCTTGCTGCGTGTGATTGTGGTGTTGTCGCTGTTCCTTGGGCTGTTTATGTTCACCATCGTCGCCTATTTTATTTTGGGCTTTGTGCTGGACGAGAAACCCGTTGATGCGACATCTGAACGGGCACCCAGCGCACGTGAACTGCTCGACGAGCTGGAAACAACGCTGCAAAGCGATGAGCGAAAAGTGCGTGAAGTAGAACGCTACGTCACTTCAGAGACGTTTAGCGTGCGCAGCCGCTTCCGCCAGATCTAAATTCCCGGGCTTTCGGGCCCACTTCTTCTATTGTGATAAGAGGCTCTATGCAAACTCAACGTTTTACTGCTCTGCGCCGTCGCGCGACACCTGCGTTGATGTCGGCGGGGAAATTTATCATCATTAGTGCAGTAACTTACGGGCCCGGCGGTATCGCTGGCTGGGCGGTGAAATCGGTGGCGCGCCGTCCGCTGCGCCTGTTGCTGGCGGCCGCCCTGGAACCGTTGCTGAGCAAAGCGTTTAAACGCTTATCGGCACGATTCATCAGGGAGAACGATGAAAAGACTGCAAAATGAATTTGTGGCGTTGATGAACCGCGGTGTTGACCGCCATCTGCGCCTGGCTGTAACCGGTTTAAGCCGTAGCGGCAAAACCGCGTTTATCACTTCGCTGGTTAACCAGCTTCTCAATGTCCACAGCGGCGCACGTTTGCCGCTGCTTTCCGTGGTGCGCGAAGATCGCCTGCTGGGCGTCAAGCGCGTGCCGCAGCGTGAACTCGGCACGCCGCGTTTCACCTACGACGAAGGTCTGGCGCAACTGTACGGCACGCCGCCGATGTGGCCGACGCCGACGCGTGGTGTGAGCGAAATGCGTCTGGCGCTGCGCTATCGTCCGGATGAATCGCTGCTGCGCCATTTCAAAGATACCGCCACGCTCTACCTTGAAATTGTCGATTACCCCGGCGAATGGCTGCTGGATCTGCCGATGCTGGCGCAGGATTATCTCAGCTGGTCACGTCAGATGGTGGGCTTGCTGCAGGGCGATCGCGCAGGCTGGTCAGCACAATGGCGCAGCTTGTGCGCCGATCTCGATCCTTTTGCGCCCGCCGATGAAAATCGTCTGGCAGCGATTGCCGCTGCCTGGACCGACTATCTGCACCAATGCAAAAGCGAAGGCTTGCACTTTATCCAGCCGGGCCGCTTTGTATTGCCGGGCGATATGGCCGGCGCGCCCGCGCTGCAGTTCTTCCCGTGGCCGCAGGTCGACGAGATGCAGGTTAGCAAGCTGGCTCAAGCGCCAGCAGGCAGCAACTTCGCCATGCTGCAGCAGCGTTTCAACTATTACTGCCAGCACGTGGTGAAAGGATTCTATAAAAATCATTTCCTGCGTTTCGATCGCCAAATCGTGCTGGTAGATTGTCTGCAACCGCTTAACAGCGGGCCGCAAGCGTTCAACGATATGCGTCTTGCCTTGACGCAACTGATGCAGAGTTTCCACTACGGTCAGCGCACGCTGTTCCGCCGTCTGTTCTCTCCGGTGATCGATAAGCTGCTGTTTGCTGCCACCAAAGCCGATCATGTGACTTCGGATCAGCACGCCAATATGGTGTCCCTTTTGCAGCAGCTGGTGCAGGACGCGTGGCAAAACGCGGCGTTCGAAGGCATCAATATGGATTGCCTCGGTTTAGCCTCGGTGCAGGCCACAGAAAGTGGGCTGGTTGATCATCGTGGCGAGAAATTACCGGCGTTGCGCGGTCATCGTCTTGCCGATAATGAAGCGCTGACGTTCTATCCTGGCGAAGTGCCGCCGCGCTTGCCTGGCCACAATTTCTGGCAGCAGCAGGGATTTCAGTTTGAACAGTTCCGGCCGCAGCAGCTGGATGTTGATCGCCCGCTGCCGCATATTCGCATGGATGCCGCGCTGGAATTTTTACTGGGAGATAAATTGCGATGAGCGACGAAACACCTTTGAAAGGACGCATTGATTTTGCCCGTCCGCTGACGGTGGAAGCGGAAAAACCGCTGCGCGCCGCACAAACCTTTAGCGCGGACAGCGAGAAAGCCTTTCTCGCCACGGCGGAAGCCGAGCCGTTGGAAGAGGGCGAAGGCGAAAAAGTGGTGGAAGCCGCGCTGCGGCCGAAGCGCAGCCTGTGGCGCAAAATGGTGGGCGTTGGCCTGGCTATTTTCGGCGTCAGCGTGGTGGCGCAGGGCGCGCAAACGCTGCACGATGCGTGGCTGCTGCGCGACTGGTTTACCCTCGGCACCGGCGTGGCAGGCACATTGATAGTTGCCGCGGGTGCGGGCGCGCTGATTGGCGAATGGCGGCGTTTATATCGTCTGCGTCAGCGGGCCGAAGAGCGCGATATTGGCCGCGAATTGCTGCACAGTCACGGCGTCGGCAAAGGTCGTGCGTTCTGTGAAAAGCTGGCGCAACAGGCGCAGCTTGATCAGGCGCATCCTGCACTGCAGCGCTGGCATGCGGCGCTGCATGAAACCCACAACGATCGTGAAATCGTCACCTTATATGCCCAACTGGTGCAGCCGGTGCTGGATCGTCAGGCGCGCCGGGAAATAAGCCGTCACGCCGCCGAATCGACGTTAATGATCGCCGTTAGCCCGCTGGCTTTGGTAGACATGGCGTTTATCGCCTGGCGCAATCTGCGGCTGGTCAATCGCATCGCGGCGATCTATGGCATTGAGCTGGGTTACTTTAGCCGCATCCGCCTGTTCCGCTTAGTGCTGCTCAATATGGCGTTTGCCGGGGCTTCCGAACTGGTGCGCGAAGTCGGGATGGATTGGATGTCACAGGATCTTGCCGCACGCCTGTCAACCCGCGCTGCGCAAGGGATTGGTGCCGGTTTGCTCACCGCACGTCTCGGCATTAAAGCCATGGAGCTGTGTCGCCCGTTACCGTGGCTGGAAGATGATAAGCCGCGTCTGGGCGATTTCCGTCGCGAGTTAATCGGTCAGCTGAAAGAATCCCTGGTAAAAAGTGGGGATAAAGCAGGGCAGGCTGCTAAATAATCAGCACTTGCGTACCTTTCACGCTGCAACTGGCGTGAAAGGTAAAATTATCTGTGTTACCACGCATATTCGGCGGGATTTTTGTTGGTCGCTCCGTTACACTTCCCTTTATCACCTGCCTCTGGCTGTCAACTTTTCCTGACAGGCCTCTTCTGAGGCGCTGCAAGTTAGCGTATTATCACTAAAATCAAAACCTGACTAAGGCTCATCGCAATGCGTTTGGAAGTTTTCTGCCAGGACCGAATCGGTCTGGCGCGCGAGTTGCTCGACCTGCTGGTTGCCCGCAATATCGACCTGCGCGGCATCGAAATTGCGCCACTCGGTCGCATTTATCTCAATTTTACCGCACTGGAGTTTGAACCCTTCAGTAATCTGATGGCGGAAATCCGCCGTACACCTGGCGTGACAGATGTACGTACCGTTTCGTTTATGCCCTCTGAACGCGAGCATCGCGCATTGAGCGCGCTGCTGGTGGCGATGCCAGAACCGGTGTTATCCATCGATCTGAAATGCAAAGTCGAGCTGGCCAATCCGGCAGCACAGAATCTGTTCACCCTTGATGAGCAGAAGCTGCGCAATCAAAACGTTGGCACCCTCATCACCGGCTTCAATTTCCAGCGCTGGCTGGAGAATGATCGCGTTGACGCACAGGCGCAGCATGTGGTGATTCAGGGGCGCGATTTCCTGATGGAAGCGCGACCGATTTATCTGGCAGAAGAAGAGGGCCAGAGCGACCTGCCGGTCGGCGCGATGATCACCCTGAAATCGACGGCGCGTATGGGCCGACAGTTGCAGAATCTTACCGTTACCGATGAATCGGAGTTCGATCATATCGTGGCGGTTACGCCAAAAATGCGTCAGGTGATCGATCAGGCGCGCAAGCTGGCGATGCACGATGCGCCGCTGTTAATCGTGGGCGATACCGGCACCGGCAAAGATATGCTGGCGCGCGCCTGTCATTTGCGTAGCGCGCGCGGCAAAAAACCGTTCCTGGCGCTGAACTGCGCCTCATTGCCGGATGATGTGGCGGAGAGTGAGCTATTTGGTCACGCTGCCGGTGCTTATCCCAATGCGCTGGAAGGCAAGAAAGGCTTCTTCGAGCAGGCTAACGGCGGTTCGGTATTGCTGGATGAGATTGGCGAAATGTCGCCACGCATGCAGACCAAACTGCTGCGTTTCCTCAACGACGGCACGTTCCGCCGCGTGGGCGAAGAGCATGAAGTGCACGTTGATGTGCGCGTGATTTGCGCCACGCAGAAGAATTTGATTGAGCTGGTGCAGCGTGGTGAGTTCCGCGAAGATCTGTTTTATCGCCTGAATGTGCTGACGCTCAATCTGCCGCCGCTGCGCGAACGTCCGCTGGATATTCTGCCGCTCACCGAAATGTTTGTCGCGCGTTTCGCCGATGAACAAGGCTTGCCGCGTCCGCGTCTCTCATCGCAGCTGACGCCATTCCTGACGCGCTATAACTGGCCCGGTAACGTACGCCAGTTGAAGAATGCGCTGTACCGTGCGCTGACGCAGCTGGAAGGTTACGAGCTGGGGCCACAAGATATTGTGTTGCCAGAGCAGGCGCTCGATGTGTCATTGGGCGAAGAGGCGATGGAAGGTTCGCTGGACGATATCACCAGCCGTTTCGAACGTTCGGTGCTGACGCGTCTCTATCTCTCTTATCCCAGCACGCGCAAACTGGCGAAACGCCTCGGCGTGTCGCATACCGCAATTGCCAATAAGCTGCGTGAATATGGGTTAGGGCAGAAGCGCAACGAGAGCGAGTAATAGAGCGCATGCATTTCGCAACGCCGTTCTGTCTGCGGTCGCCATTTATGGCGTAATCCTTGTCGGTTAAGCCAACGACGAGTGCGCTGGCCGGAGCTTCCGTGCGTGTTGTTGAAAAGGGCACATTTGCCAGAGGCGCTGGCGCATCTGCTGCGGCAAAAGGGCCATTCGCAGCGCTGAGGCTTTTACGTTGGGCCAGGAGCCTCACGCATGGATGCGTGAGGCAGTTCGGGGCCGGCCAGGACGGCCGATCCCCGAATGGTCCGTTGGCACAATGTGAAAGCCGAAGGTACCGCGCTAGCGGCGCGAGGACGGCCCGTGACGCAGCAGATGTGTCAGTGCCCGCACCAGATTTAAAGCAACATGCTCTCTAACTGACAAGCATTACGCCATTCATGGCGACCTTTCGTAAATCTGCATCTACTCTGGCACGCGGATGTCTACCTGACTTCCTGCTCTCGTAAACACCGGAATTTCACTCAGTGGTGCGGCGACGCTGATGCGTTGGCCGCCTTGATAGCATTCACCATTGCGGGTAATCCATTGTTCACCAGCAGGTAACCACACTTCACGTTCACGCTGCCCGGCGTTTAGCACCGGCGCCACCAGAAGGTCGCGGCCCAGCAGATACTGATCTTCCACTTGCCAGCTCTCTAGCTGCTGCGGGTAGTGATAGAACAGCGGGCGCATCACCGGATCACCGAGCTCATGGGCTTCGCGCATCAGGCCATCAATATAGGGGCGAATCTGCTCACGTTGCAGCAGGCAACTTTTCATCAGCGCGTAATTCTCCTCACCGTAACTCCATACCTCATTGGGTGAGCCGCTGTTGCACTGCGCAATGCCGTCGCGCCAGGCTTCTTCAGGTGCAATTTGTGGCTCGCGGTAACCATGCAAACGCATCACCGGACAGAATACCGCCCATTGGAACCAACGGATCAACAGTTCATGAAACGCCGGATCATGAATATTCCCGCCCTGAAAACCGCCGATGTCGGTGGTCCACCATGGAATACCTGCCATCGCCATATTCAGCCCGGCAGTGAACTGATTACGTAAGGCATGGAACGAGGAGTGAACGTCGCCCGACCAGGCAAGCACGCCGTAACGCTGGCTGCCCGCCCAAGCGCAGCGCACCAGATTGACGATCTCGCTCTCGCCCTGTTGTTGCAGACCTTCATAAAATCCGCGGGCAAACAGCTGCGGATAGATATTGCCCACTTCCTGTACCGGACCGAGATGATAGCGGTAATTATCAAAATCGTAGGCGCGGTATTCTGGCTCCGCTTCGTCGAGCCAAAAAGTGCGGATGCCGTGGTCATAATAATTGCGCTTAACTTCCTGCCAGACGAACTCGCGTGCGGCGGGATGCGTGGCGTCAAAAAAGGTGGTGTTGCCCATAAAATCAAGGTTCACCGATACGCCGCGCTCGCTGTTAACCAGCAAGCCTTTGGATTTCATCAGACGATAGTTATCACTGCGGCTATCCACTGTGGGCCACACCGACACCATGGTTTCGATGCCCATCTCTTTCAGCTCCTGCACCATGGCACGCGGATCCGGCCAGTCGCGCGCATCGAAACACCAGGTTCCCTGATTTGGCCAGTGGAAAAAGTCGATGACGATCACCGAGAGCGGTAGCTGCAGGCGGCGATATTCGCGCGCGACCTCCAGCACTTCCTGCTGAGTGCGATAGCGCAGTTTGCATTGCCAGAAACCGGTCGCGAAGCTGGGCATCATCGGTGCTGTGCCAGTGGCGCGGCCATACTGACGCACGATCTCAGCGGGTGTGTCGCCTGCGGTGATCCAGTAATCCATCTGATCGGTTACTTCGGCTTGCCAGCGCGTGCCGTTTTTACCAAAGGTCACCTCGCCGATGGCCGGGTTATGCCACAGCAAGCCGTAGCCCAGATTGGATACCATAAACGGCACGCTGGCCTGCGAATTGCGCTGTGCCAGCTCAAGCGTGCAGCCTTTCAGATCGAGACAATCCTGCTGATACTGGCCCATGCCATAGATTTTCTCTTCGGCACGCGCTTCAAAGCGCACGCTCAGCTGATATTTCCCTCCCGGAATCGGTCGAAAGGCGCGCGCATCCAGCTTCAGGGCGCTGATGTATTTGTCCTGGCTCTTTTCGCTGGCACCGATGCCCACGGTGCTGCGCTGACGCCAGAACTCCTCGAGCAGCAATTCGCCGTGCTGATTATAGAAAGCCAGCTGGCCGCGAATATTCAGCGTGGCGGTGATATTGCCGTTACGCAGGCTGAGAGATTCATGCTCGCGCTGGATCTCCACCTCGCAAGCCGCAGGCGATAACAACGCCCAGTCATGGTCGATCAGTTCGGGCTGACAGGTGGCTCGTACTCGCAGGCTATGCGCGCCCCAGGGTTCGATAACCAGCGTCTGACGGTCAAATGTCCAGATAATACGCTGGGATTCGGCGCGTAATTCACTCATGACAACTCCTGTGGTTGTAAAAGGGGGGAAGCAGTGGCAGCCGGTTGGGCTGACACTTTGTGCTGATTGATGGTGCGCATGGTGGCATCGTTAAGTTTGTAGCCGCGCATCGCCAGCGCGCTTAACAGCGACAGCAGGCCGGGAACCACCGAAAACAGCGCCACGATGGCCATCATGGCGGCGGGTTGCTGATGCGGTGCCTGAGCGACGTAACCGCTCAGGCCAAGCGTCCAGCCTACAATCGCGCCGCTAATGGCCATGCCCATTTTCAGTACGGCGAGCAGAGTCGAGAAGACGGTGCCATCGAGGCGTTTTCCCTGACGATATTCACCGTAATCCACCACATCGGCCATCATCACCCACATCAATGTGGTGGTGACCTGATAGAAGCTGGAGACGATGAATGTCATGCCAACCAACAGCGCCAGCGAGCCGGGCAGGAACACGATGCTGATGCTTAGCACGCCAGCAGTAATGGCGCTGAGCGTAAAGGCGGTGATTTTGTTCAGGTGGCGCGTCAGCAGTTTCGCCAGCACGCTACCGACGCTTTTGCCGACAATATGCGCGGCCAGCAGCCACATGAAGAGGTTGGCATCACCCAGAAAATAGGTGACGTAGTACATCATCGCGCCGAGCCGCACCACGCCGAATGAGATATTGCAGAACACCAGCAACGCGACCACGCGCCACTGATCGTTACGCAGCAAATCGCGCAGATCGGCAAGAAAGTTGCCGTGGTTAGCGGGAGCATTGATGCGTTCGCGTGTATTGAGAAAACAGATAAAAAACAGCAGGGTTGCCAGCGTCGCCATTATCGACATTGCTGCGAAATAACCGTCCAGTTTGTTACCGCCGCCCAGCCAGGTGGCGAGCGGGATCATCAGGAAAGTGGACATCGCGCCGCCCAGCGTGGCGAGGAAGAAACGCCATGATTGCAGGGAGATGCGCTGATTATCATCGGCGGTGATAATCGCCCCCATCGAGCAGTAAGGAATATTGATGGCGGTGTACATCAGCATCATCAGGCTGTAGGTCACGGCGGCGTAAATCATCTTGCCAGTCAGCGACAGGCTTTCCGGCACCGCATAAATCAACATACAGCTGACGCCGAACGGTACCGCGAGCATCAATAGCCAGGGACGGAATTTGCCCCAGCGTGAACGGGTTCGGTCAGCCACCATCCCCATCGCCGGGTCGATCACCGCATCGGCGACGCGCGCCATTAAAAACAGCGTGCCAACAAAGATTGCGGGCAAACCCACCACATCGGTGTAGTAAAAGGTGAGAAAAATAATGACGTTATCGATGGCGATATGGCTGGCCATATCACCGAGGCCATAACTGAACTTTTCTTTAATGGATAAGCTTGCTTGCATAAAGATTCCCGCCTGTCTTTGAATCGCTTAAGTGCAATTGACGGTTAGTTATAGGTAGCGATGCTGATGGGAACAATTGCGGGATTTGTTACGGGTTTTATGTTTTTTAATTAATGTGATACGGGTAACAAGAATCACAGTAAAAATGCAACATGGCGGGAAGAAGTGCTACGTATCGCGATAAATCAACAGGTTGAAAATTGAGCCATCCTGAAGGTGAGCATAAAAAAAGCACCGAAGCGTTAATCATTCGGTGCTTTCTGTTTTGCCTGGCAGGCGAGAGATTTACTTCAGCGCAGCCAGCGCGGCATCGTAGTTTGGCTCTTCGGTGATTTCATTCACCAGCTCGCTGTAAATCACTTTATCGTTTTCATCCAGCACCACCACCGCACGCGCGGTCAGGCCTTTCAGCGGGCCATCAGCAATCGCCACGCCATAGTTTTCTTTAAACTCAGCGCCACGCAGGGAAGAGAGCGTGATCACGTTGCTGACGTTCTCTGCGCCACAGAAGCGTGACTGAGCGAAAGGCAGGTCGGAAGAGATGCACAGCACAATCGTGTTGTTCGCTTCACCTGAACGCTCGTTAAACTTACGCACCGATGCCGCACACACGCCAGTATCAATGCTTGGGAAAATGTTCAGAACTTTGCGTTTGCCTGCATAATTAGCCAGGGATACGTCAGTAAGATCTTTTGCGACCAGGTTGAAAGGTTTAGCTTGCTCGCCAACTTGTGGGAACTGGCCTGCAACCGGCACCGGATTGCCCTGAAAGTGAACAGTCTGAGACATGCGATTTCCTTTTTTAACGATGAAATATCTGACTTTTGGAACGCCAGAACAGGTATAGCGCTTGTTTATGACATAATTTTTAAGGGTTTACGAGCGCATTTCCTGGCGATAATCGAGCCGGCTCGCATTAAAGCGCCGGATTTAAGGAGAAATAATGAGAACAGTGAAGAGTTATCCGGAAGCCTGGCCGTTACATTCGCCGTTTGTTATTTCGCGCGGCAGCCGCACCGAGGCGCATGTTGTGGTAGTGGAAATCGAGCAAGATGGCGTTAAAGGTGTTGGCGAAGCGACGCCTTACGCGCGCTACGGTGAAAGTGAGGAGTCGGTGCTCAAGCAGATCGCCTCGCAGCTGAGCGCGTTGCAAAGCGGCATGACGCGAGAAGCGCTGCAACAGGCGTTACCGGCGGGCGCGGCACGCAACGCGATTGACTGCGCACTGTGGGATCTGGCACGACAGCAGCAAGGCGAAAGTCTGGTGCAATTGTGCGCGGTGCCACTGGCTGAAGAGATTGTCACCGCACATACCATCAGCATCGATACGCCAGATGCGATGGCCAGCAGCGCGCAGGCGCTGTGGCAACATGGCGCGCGTTTATTGAAGATTAAAATGGACGATCACCTGATCAGCGAACGATTGGTGGCGATACGCAGCGCGGTACCGGACGCGACTTTGATTGTCGATGCCAACGAATCCTGGCATGCCGAAGGCCTGGCGGCACGCTGTCAGCTGCTGGCCGACCTAAATGTCGCGATGCTGGAACAGCCGCTGCCGGCCGCAGAAGACAGCGCGCTGGGCAACTTTATCCATCCGCTGCCAATCTGCGCCGATGAAAGCTGCCATACGCGTGAAAGCCTGCCGCAGCTGAAAGGGCGCTATGAGATGGTGAATATCAAGCTGGATAAAACCGGCGGATTAACGGAAGCGCTGGCGCTGGCAGAGGCGGCGCAGCAGCAGGGATTCGCGATTATGCTCGGCTGCATGCTCTGCACGTCGCGGGCGATTCGTGCGGCATTACCGCTGACGGCGCGCGCGACCTTCGCGGATCTCGACGGTCCAACCTGGCTTGCGGCCGATGTTGAACCGTCGCTGCATTTCTCTCACGGCGTAATCAAGCCGCTGGCTGCCAGCGCAGCAGATTGATCATCGCTTCCAGATAGACTTCGGTGGCTTCGTCCACCGAAATCGGCGGCATCTCGGCGGTAATGCATAACAGGCCGAGATCGTCGCACCAGCTGCCAAACGAACCCGGCGTAGCATAACCCACGCTGCTCACCACCGGCAGCGCGGTCTGCTGCGCCAGCCACTGCGCTAAATCGCTGTGGTGCGGATCATCAATACAGGCCAGCGGTTCATGCCACGAAACCACCCAACGCGGTTTGATCTGATGAATCAGCTGGCACAGCGCGCGGGTTTCTGGTTCGGAAGAGGGCGCTGATCCGGTTGAGAGCACCACATCACGCTCATCCGCTTCGCTGTTCCAGCGATACACCGTGTCGCCATGCTGCCAGTTAGCGGCGGGGAAATTACGGTTAAGATCGACGCCGTTGGCGTTGGCGCGCAGCCCCAACTGACAACCATCGGGATTGACCGCCAGAACAACGTGATGACGCCGCAGCGCGTCCGGCAAGGTGCGCATCGCGCCCGATAAGGTGGCAATCGCGGCATTCTCGTCGCCGTGCGTGCCTGCAATAATCAGCCCGCTTTCGGCATCGGCGGCGGGTGCCGGAAACCACAGCAGCGGTGCACCCAGCACCGATTGCCCGTATTGTTGCCAGACAGCGTCCAGCTTGCCGCGCAGCGGACGTGGATGGTATGACGACATGACGTTCCTCTATGAAATGCTTCCAACACCGCCAAAAGCCTTCTGGCGCTCAAGGTAAAAATGTGACCGGGAATCCAGCCTCAACATAACGGTAAATAGCCTGCGGGGAAATAGCTATATATCAATCAGCAATTTGCGATAAAGTGCCAAAAGTTGCTGGCGACACAATCTCTTCGCGGTCGCCATTTTTTTCGCGTAAAGGAGTGGTGATGAAACTAACGTTCCGCAAAACGCTGACTGCCTTAATTGTAGCCAGTGCTGTCTCACCCGCATTCGCCGCCAACGTGCCGTCGGGCGCACAGCTGGCCAGCACCCAGGAAATTGTTCGCCATATTAAAGATGAACCCGCTTCACTCGATCCGATGAAGGCGGTTGGCTTGCCAGAAATTCAGGTGATGCGCGATCTGTTTGAAGGGCTGACCAATCAGGACGCCCACGGAAAAATCGTGCCGGGCGTGGCGCTAAGCTGGAGCAGCAACGACAACAAAACCTGGATGTTTACCCTGCGCAAAGATGCGCGTTGGTCAAATGGTGAGCCGGTTACCGCGCAGGATTTTGTCTACAGCTGGCAACGTTTAGTTGAGCCGAAGAACAGTTCGCCGTTTGCCTGGTTCGCCGCCTTGAGCGGCATTGAAAACGCCGAAGCAATCACCAAAGGACAGATGAGCGCCGATAAGCTGGGCGTGACGGCAACCGATGCGACTCACCTTAAGGTGACATTGTCACGTCCTGTGCCGTGGTTCCCGAGCATGGTCGCCAACGCCGCGATGTATCCGGTATCGAAGCAAGTAATTGAAAAAGAGGGCGATAGCTGGACGTCACCGGGCAAGCTGGTGGGCAATGGCGCTTATAAGCTGCAGGATCGCGTGGTGAACGAAAAAATTGTATTGGTGCGCAACGCTAACTATTGGGATGACAAAAAATCGGTGCTGACGAAAGTCACGTTTATTCCGATTAATGAAGAGTCCAGTGCTACCAAACGCTATCGTGCCAACGATATCGATATCACCGAATCCTTCCCAAAAAACATGTACGCGCTGCTGAAAAAAGAGTTGCCTGGTCAGGTGTATACGCCGGATCAGCTTGGCACCTATTACTACGCGTTCAATACCGAGAAAGGGCCAACCGCTGATGTACGCGTGCGCAAGGCGCTGTCGTGGAGTATCGATCGTCGCATCATTGCGGAGAAAGTATTGGGCACCGGCGAGAAACCGGCCTGGCACTTCACGCCGGACGTTACCGCCGGTTTCACCCCGATGAAGAGCTATCTGCAGCAACATAGCCAGCAGGAGCTGAACGCGCAGGCCAAAGCATTGCTGACAGCGGCAGGTTATGGACCGGGCAAACCGCTGCATTTGACGCTGCTCTACAACACCTCGGAAAGCCATCAGAAAATTGCTATCGCGGTGGCTTCAATGTGGAAGAAGAATCTTGGCGTGGATGTCACCTTGCAAAATCAGGAGTGGAAAACCTATATTGACAGCCGTAATAGCGGCAGTTTCGATGTGATCCGCGCGTCATGGATCGGCGATTATAATGAGCCTTCAACCTTCCTCAGTCTGCTGACCTCGACCCACACCGGCAATATCGCGCGCTTCCGCAGTGCCGATTACGATGCGGTGATCACCAAAGCCAGCACTGAAACCAGCGTGGCGGCGCGTAACACCGATTACAACAAAGCCGAGCAGATCATCGCCGATCAGGCACCGATCGCGCCGATCTACCAATACACCAACGGCCGCTTAATCAAGCCGTGGGTGAAAGGTTATCCGATCACCAATCCTGAAGACGTGGCGTACAGCCGCGAGCTGTGGATTGAGAAGCATTAATCCCGCACATCCGCAGGCGGTGATTGTCACCGCCTGTCATCTTTGCTCACAGCCTTATGATTGCAACTGGTCTGCGCCACGCTAGACTGTATCGTATTGATTTTGATAGTGAGGCGAGTTCGTGAACGTCATTGAAGGAAAAGCGTTACAAGTATCCGATGCCATTGTGTCCTGTCAGCTGGATGGCGCAGGCGGCATGATCCCCATCGAAGATAAAGACGTCATCAACTGCGAACGTCCCTGCTGGTTGCACCTCAATTACACCCAACGACAAAGTGCGGAATGGCTGCAAAACACGCCGCTGATACCCGATTCGGTGCGTGATGCGCTGGCGGGCGACAGCATGCGGCCGCGCGTGACAAGGCTCGGCGACGGCTTCATGATTGTATTGCGCAGCGTTAACCATAACGCCGATTCACGTCCCGATCAGCTGGTGGCGATGCGCGTATTTATCAACGATAAGCTGATTGTCTCGACGCGCCGGCGCAAAGTGTACGCCATTGATGCCGTGCTGACCGATCTACAACAAGGTAACGGTCCGGTTGATGGCGGCAGCTGGCTGGTGGATGTGTGCGATGCGTTAACCGATCACGCCAGCGAATTTATCGAAGAGATGCACGATAAAATTATCGAGCTGGAAGATGCGCTGATGAATCAGGAAGTACCAGCGCGCGGCGATTTGGCGCTGCTGCGTAAGCAATTGATTGTGATGCGTCGTTATATGGCACCGCAGCGCGATGTCTATGCGCGGCTGGCTATCGAGAAGATGGCGTGGATGAACGACGACGATCGTCGCCGTATGCAAGAAGTTGCCGATCGCTTAGGTCGCGGATTGGACGATCTTAATGCGGGCGTGGCGCGTACTTCGATTCTGGCGGATGAAGTGGCGTCAATCCTTGCGGAATCGATGAACCGCCGCACTTATACCATGTCGTTGATGGCGATGATTTTTTTACCGGCCACGTTCCTTACCGGCTTATTCGGCGTCAACCTCGGCGGCATTCCGGGCGGCAATTGGGCGCTGGGCTTTACCGCTTTCTGCGTGCTGCTATTGGTGATGGTTGGCGGCGTGGCGATATGGCTGAAACGGCGGAAATGGTTGTAAGGCATAAAAGCGGATTAAACCTGATCGATATCAATATCCCGCCAGCGCAATCGGGGCAAACTCTTTCCCGCAGGTGAATGCAACGTCAAGCGATGGGCGTTGCGCTCCATATTGTCTTACTTCCTTTTTTGAATTACTGCATAGCACATTTGATTCGTACGACGCCGGCTTATCCGCCGGCTTTTTTTTGCCCGCCTGGCTTGCTCGGCCAACCTTTCCTATGCTTAAAGGACATTCAGCGACAAGGAGAAGGGCATGCAAGAGATCATTGCCAGCGAACCGATTCCTACCGATCCACCACCGATTCCCGAACCGATTCCACAACCGCAGCCGATACCACCCGCACAGCCACCGCACGATCCCGAATTCCCACCGATCCAGGATCCACCGCCGCACCGTTAATAAAAAAGGCGCGTAGCCGAAGCGACGCGCCTTTTTCACAGCAAAACCGATTACTTAATTTCCAGCACATCAAGACGTACGCTGAGATTCGGCGCATCATCCTCTTCTGGCTGCCAGCCCGCGGGCTGCACCGGCAAGCTTTCGCGATCAAACGCCAAATCACCGCCATCCACCACGGCATCACCGTGTTTGATGCCTTTAAAATCGAACAGATTAATGTCGGCCATGTGTGATGGCACCACATTCTGCATCGCGGTAAACATGGTTTCGATACGGCCCGGATAACGTTTATCCCAGTCACGCAGCATGTCGGCAACCACCTGACGTTGCAGATTCGGTTGCGAACCGCACAGATTGCACGGAATGATCGGGAACTGGCGCGCTTCCGCAAAACGAATGATGTCTTTCTCGCGGCAGTATGCCAGTGGACGAATCACAATATGTTTACCGTCATCGCTCATCAGTTTTGGTGGCATGCCTTTCATCTTGCCGCCGTAGAACATGTTGAGGAACATAGTCTGCAGAATATCGTCGCGATGATGACCTAAGGCGATTTTGCTACAACCCAACTCGGTGGCGGTGCGATACAGAATCCCGCGGCGCAGACGCGAACAGAGCGAGCAGGTAGTTTTGCCTTCAGGAATCTTATCTTTAACGATGGAATAAGTGTCTTCGTTAACGATGTGATACTCAACGCCCTGTTGTTCCAGATAGGCTGGCAGAATATGCTCCGGGAAACCGGGCTGTTTCTGGTCGAGATTCACTGCTACCAGCGAGAAATTCACCGGCGCGCTCTGCTGCAAATTACGCAGGATCTCCAGCATGGTGTAGCTGTCTTTACCACCAGACAGACAAACCATGATGCGATCGCCTTCTTCAATCATGTTGAAGTCAGCAATGGCTTCGCCAACGTTGCGACGCAAACGCTTCTGCAGTTTGTTGAGGTTGTACTGCTCTTTTTTTGTTACTTCTTGATTTTCTGACATTATTTTCACGCTTAAGAGTGAAGGCGAGGGCCGTTAGCGGCTGAAGCAATCTTCAACGGCAATAAACCCTGTAAACATGACTGCGTATGGTACGGATTGCGGGCGCGAATGCTAGCCTGAAGTGATCTCTTTTCTGATGATAACTCATTGCGCTTGAGACAAAGGCGCACACTTTGTCAGAACAATCTGGCTATTTATTGATCTGGGCAAATATTTACCTCATCTGGGCCTGACAGGATGGCCGAAGTGCTTTTTTTACTTTCTTTAGGTGAGGAGCGGCAAATGCAAACGTACGATATGGTTTTTGAAGAGGCGTGTCGGCTGGTGGGGCAATGTTATCTGGAGCTGGCACAGCGAGGCGCAGCAACCGAAAAAGAGGTGTTAGCCAGCGAGTTGCGCAATCTACAGTTGCGCTATCGTGAACTCACCGGCTCACCGAATCGGGCGGTAGAGATGGCCATCGT
The DNA here is from genome assembly GCF_054823405.1 of Kluyvera sp. 1366. Taxonomy (NCBI): domain Bacteria; kingdom Pseudomonadati; phylum Pseudomonadota; class Gammaproteobacteria; order Enterobacterales; family Enterobacteriaceae; genus Kluyvera; species Kluyvera sp. 1366. Next base: position 267,410 of record NZ_JBTRDW010000002.1, on the reverse strand, counting down.
TCAGCTCAAGCCTTGTTAATCCATCAACATTAACCCAGCAAAGAAACGCCCGGCCATCGCGCCGGGCTTTTTCATCTACTCGCTTTTCTCGGTTTTCCCGGCTAACTCGGCCAGCCGCTGATAACGCTGACTGGCGGCTTCCGTTGCATCACGCCACAGCTGCGACGCTTCTTCTGGCCGCTGAGTTTGCAATTGGCGGAAACGCTGCTCGTTCATTAATGCCTGTTCGAGTTCCGAGGTCGGCGGACGCGAATCCAGCGCCAGCGCGGCTTTACCTTGCTCGGCGCGTCGAGGATCAAAACGATAAAGCGGCCAGAAACCGCTGGTGGTCAGCAGGCGCATCTGTTCGTGGCTATAAGCCAGATCGTAGCCATGCTCTTCACACGGGCTGTAAGCGATGATCAGCGAGGGTCCCGGCCAGGCTTCCGCTTCCTGAATCGCTTTCACGGTTTGATTGAGCTGGGCGCCCAGCGAAATCTGCGCCACATACACATGCCCATACAGCAGCGTCGACATGCCGAGATCCTTACGCGCCTTGCGTTTCCCCTGTTCGCCAAACTTGGTCACCGCGCCGAGCGGCGTCGCTTTTGATGCCTGGCCACCGGTATTGGAGTAACACTGCGTATCCAGCACCAGCACGTTGACGTTTTCGCTCAGGCTAATCAAGTGATCGAGGCCGCCGTAGCCAATGTCGTACGCCCAACCATCGCCACCAATCAGCCAGACCGATTTCGCCACCAGCGCATCCGCTGTGTCGTTTAGGGCTTTGGCTTCAGGCTGCGATGACGCAGCGAGAAGGGCGCGCAGCTGTGTAATCTGCTCGCGTCGTTGCGAGACGGTGACGTTGTCACCTTTTAATGCGTCAACCAATGCCGCCGGTAGCTGCGCAGCGCATTGATCAAGTAGTCTGAGCGCGCGCTGTTTCTGCTGGTCGACGCTCAAGCGGAAGCCCAGACCAAATTCGGCATTATCTTCAAATAGCGAATTCGCCCACGCCGGACCGCGACCTTCAGCATTGGTGGTGTAAGGCGTGGAAGGCAGATTACCGCCATAAATGGAGGAGCAGCCGGTGGCATTGGCAATCAGCAGGCGATCGCCATACAGCTGCGTCAGTAGTTTGATATAGGGCGTTTCCCCGCAGCCCGAGCAGGCACCGGAATATTCAAACAGCGGCGTGATCAGCTGCGAGGTGCGGATATCAATACGTTCCAGCTGCTCGGCGGTGATCTCCGGCAGCGCGAGGAAGGCATCATAATTGACCTTTTCCGTCTCAACATGCTCCAGGCGTGATTTCATGTTGATGGCTTTGATTTCTGGATGCTGGCGGTCGCTGGCCGGGCACACTTCCACACACAGATTGCAGCCGGTGCAATCTTCCGGCGCCACCTGCAGCACGTATTTCTGTCCGCGCATATCGCGCGATTTAACATCCAGTGAAGCGAGCGAAGCTGGCGCATCTTCCAGTGCTGCAGGATCAACCACTTTGGCGCGAATCGCCGAGTGCGGGCAGGCGGCGACGCAATGGTTGCACTGCGTACAGAGATCGGGCTGCCAGATCGGCACGGCTTCGGCGATATTGCGCTTTTCCCATTGCGTGGTGCCAACTGGCCAGGTTCCATCAGGCGGCAGCGCCGAAACCGGCAGTTTATCGCCAAGGCCGGCCAGCATCGCTGCGGTGACGGTTTTGACGAAATCGGGTGCGCTATCGGCTACCACCGGCGGGCGATGCGGACTGCGATCGTCTACCGGTTGCAGCGGCACCGTCTGTAGCGCTTGTTGTGCCATCGCTAGCGCTTGCCAGTTGCGCTGCACCAGCTCTTCGCCTTTACTGCTGTAACTGCGCGCAATGGCGTTTTGCAGTTCGGTTAACGCGCTATCGCCCGGCAAAATCTGGGTCAGCTGGAAAAAGGCCATCTGCATCACGGTGTTGATACGCGCGCCCAGCTGGCATTCGCGCGCGATACGGGCAGCGTTGATCACATAGAAGCGCGCCTGTTTGTCGTTGAGCTGGCTCTGCACTTCCTGCGGCAGGCGCGGCCACACCTCCTCAGCGCTGTAGGGCGTATTGAGTAGAAAAATCCCGCCCGGTTTAAGCTGATCGAGCATCGAATACTTATCGATAAACTGCAGCTGATGGCAGCCAATGAAATCGGCTTGCTGAATCAAATAGGCGGATTGAATCGGATATTCACTGACGCGCAGATGGGAAACCGTCAGGCCGCCGGCTTTCTTCGAGTCGTAGACGAAATAGCCCTGCACCTGCCACGGCGTAGCGTTACCGATTATCTTCAGGTTGTTTTTACTGGCGCTGACGCTGCCGTCGCTGCCCAAACCATAAAACAGCGCTTCAAGCCGTGCGCGATTCGGCACGATGTTGGCTTCCAGCGGCAGCGAAAGATGGGTGACGTCGTCGTAAATGCCGACGGTAAAACGCGCTGGCGGTGTTTCGCGCAGCAAGGCACGAAACACTGCCAGCACCGCATCGGGTGCGAACTCTTTCGACGACAAACCATAGCGACCGCCGATTACCTTCGGCAGCGACGCACTCTCGCCACGGCTGTAAGCTTCAGCCAGCGCGGTCATCACATCCAGGAATAGCGGTTCGCCGAGCGCGCCGGGCTCTTTGGTGCGATCGAGCACCGCAATCCGCTGGGCGGAAGCGGGGATCTTTTGCAGCAAATGCGCCGCCGAAAACGGGCGATAGAGGCGCACTTTCAACAGCCCGACTTTCTCGCCACGCTGCAGCATTTCATCAATCGCCTCTTCAGCCGTGCCGCAGCCGGAGCCCATCATCACCATTACGCGCCCGGCCTGCGGATGGCCGTAAAACTCAAACGGCTGATAATGGCGGCCGGTATTTTCGCCAAACGCGGTCATTGCAGCCTCAACGTGCTGGGTGCAATCGTCATACCAGCGGTTGGTGGCTTCGCGTGACTGGAAATAGGTATCAGGATTGGCGGATGTGCCGCGAATCGTTGGACGATCCGGCGTCAATGCACGGGCGCGATGGGCGTTGATTGCCTCGGCGGGCATCAGCGCCTGCAAGGTTTCATCGCTGATCGGCACGATCTTGTTGATCTCGTGCGAGGTGCGGAAGCCATCGAAGAAGTGGATAAATGGGATGCGGCTATTCAGTGAGGCGATTTGTGCAATCAGGGCAAAATCCTGCGCTTCCTGCACGCTGGAGGCGCAGAGCTGCGCGCAGCCGGTTTGTCGTACTGCCATGACATCGGAGTGATCGCCAAATATCGACAGCGCGTGCGTCGCCACGGTCCGCGCCGCGACGTGCAGCACAAACGGCGTCAGCTGGCCCGCCAGTTTGTAGAGCGTCGGGATCATCAACAGCAATCCCTGCGAAGAGGTGAAGGTGGTTGAGAGTGCGCCGGTTTGCAGCGCGCCGTGCACCGTGGCAATCGCGCCGCCTTCAGATTGCATCTCGACCACGCGCGGCACATCGCCCCAGATATTACGGCGGCCTTCGCCGGACCAGCTATCCGCCAGCTCGGCCATGGTTGAGCTGGGCGTGATGGGATAAATGGCAATCACTTCGCTGGTGCGGAAGGCGACTGAAGCCACTGCACCGTTACCGTCGACGGTAATCATAAATCGTCCTTTGCTACGCGGAGAAACCCGCAAACTTTACGGGGGTTATCAGTTCAGTTTAGCAAAGGGCTATGACGCGACTTTTTCATCTGTGTGCTGGCGAGGTGGCAGCGCACCACAATCTAACATTGATGATTTTTACATCATCTCCAGCGATTGAACGCCTTTGATTTCCATCACCTTGTCATAGATGTTATGCATTGGTGTGCGTCGTGACAATGTCACCTCAACGCTCAGTTCGCACAGACCAACCTCTTCATCACGGTTAACTACGGCGATGTGACCGTAACGCACATTTTCGCGTTGCAGCACCAGTAGCACCAGCGGCACGCTTTTGGGTTTGAGGTGCACCAGCAGCGTATGGTGACGGCCAATCAACCAGTGACTGATGCGACGGAACGTCTCCAGCACTACCAGCGCCAGCACGGTGCCGTAGATACCGATTTCATACATGCCGCTACCGATCACCAGACCAATCGCCGCAGTGACCCATAAACCGGCGGCGGTAGTAAGACCTTTCACCACTTGCTTCTGAATAATGATGGTACCGGCGCCGAGGAAGCCCATGCCGCTCACCACCTGCGCCGCAATACGGCTGGGATCGAGCGCTACATGGTCGCTGACTAACATATCGGCAAAGCCATATTTCGATACCAGCATAAACATCGCGCTGCCGATACCGACCAGGATATGGGTGCGCAAACCGGCCTCTTTGGCGCGCAGCTGCCGCTCTAGCCCAATCAGTCCGCCGAGGATTCCAGCCAGCGCGATGCGGATAAGCATATCCGTCAACATCGTTCTCTCCTTAGTTATTGATAAACAAATCATCCGCCGGGTGAAAAGGGCGGAAACATCTCAAACAGGATAATTCTGCTTGCAAACATTGAAATTAAATTTTGTAAAAAGCTGTGTCGCCTATCGATCCCTCAGCGCACCTGACATATGCTGGTGCGACTTTTTCGCTCAATCCCCGGAGCCCCATCGATGAAAGCCGCTCTCTTCCTGCTGGCTGGCGCTACCTTGTTACTTTCTGCCTGCAGCAGCAACAGTGACAACGAACCGCCGCAACAAGCTACTGCCGCCCACGTACAACCGCGCGTTGTGATGTCATCAATGGCTGAAGTGAATTGCAGTAATGCCGGGGGATCGCTGGCGTTTTCGCGTCAGTTAGACGGTTCACGCATCGGTATGTGCCAGTTGGCGAATGGTCGTCGCTGTGACGAACAGGCGCTAATGGGTGGAAGCTGCGCCCGCTAAGGCAGGCGCAGAAGGGTTAAGCGGTGACCTGATTCGGGCTGATTTCGCCGCGTTCCAGCTGTTGCAAGTTGCTGAGCGTGGTTTCTGAAATTGCCGTCAAGGCTTCGGCGGTCAGGAAAGCCTGATGGCCGGTGAACAGCACGTTGTGACAGGCCGACAGACGACGGAACACATCATCCTGAATCACGTCATTCGATTTGTCTTCAAAGAACAGATCGCGCTCGTTTTCATACACATCCATTCCCAGCGAACCAATCTTCTGCTGCTTAAGCGCATCAATTGCCGCTTGTGAATCAATCAAACCGCCACGGCTGGTGTTGATGATCATCACGCCATCTTTCATTTGGCTGAACGCCTGCGCGTTGAGCAGATGGTGGTTTTCCGGCGTAAGCGGACAGTGCAGCGTAATCACATCGGCTTCAGCGAACAGCGTTTTGAGATCGACATATTCCGCGCCCAGCTCCAGCGCCGCCTGGCTTGGATAGGGATCGAACGCTAACAGGCGCATGCCAAATCCCTTGAGAATACGCATCGCCGCGATACCAATCTTGCCGGTTCCGACCACGCCCGCGGTTTTGTTATGCATGTTGAAGCCGGTTAAGCCATCCAGCGAGAAGTTAGCGTCGCGCGTGCGTTGATAGGCGCGGTGAATGCGACGATTCAGCGTCATCATCAGGCCAACCGCATGTTCCGCCACCGCTTCTGGCGAATACGCCGGGACGCGCACCACGTTTAAGCCGAGCGCTTTCGCCGCCGCCAGATCGACGTTATTGAAACCGGCACAGCGCAGCGCAACGTGCTTCACGCCCAGCGCCGCCAACTCTTCCAGCACCGCTTTGCTGGCATCATCGTTGACGAAAATACACACCGCATCACAGCCCGCGGCGTTCTTTGCCGTCGCCGGTGTCAGCAGAAAGTCAAAAAACTGCAGCTCAAATCCGTAGCTGTCGTTGACGTGTTCAAGGTATTTTTGGTCGTAATGCTTGGTGCTGTAAACCGCAACTTTCATTGTTTCGCTCCTGAAAAATGCAACGTCGGTATCACAACAGGATAACGTTTTCCGCGTCATTTTGCTGTGCTTCAGCCAGACTATGTCGCTAACACCTTCATTTGCCGGACGTAACATGCCATCATTTGGCTCCTCGTCAGGATTGTGTAAAGAACAGGAACGTTAACTGCCATGACGCGTGGCCTTCGCCGAACACTTGCTGCGCTGCTGGCGCTAATATTGCTGCTATTGGGATTGCTGCTGACGCTCACGCAATGGTTGCCGCGTCTGGCCGGTATCTGGCTGCCCGAAAATACTCGCGTGGAACTCAACGGCACACCGCGCTGGCAGCAAGGCGCGCTGCATTTCCCGGCGGTGCGCTATCTGGCGGGCGATTGTGTACTGGCAAACGTCAGCGATGCGGCGCTCGGCTGGCAGCAAAAGCGCTGGCAACTTAGCGCGGGAGAAGTCCAACTCAACAGCGACTGCCTGCAATCGCTGCCGCACAGCGAAGCGAGCGGTGCGCCGCGCAGCCTGGCTGACTGGCAGAAGATGTTGCCTGGCGCCGATGTCCACCTGCAAAAAATCACCATTCTGCCGTGGCAACAATATGCCGGACGTTTCGATCTCACCTTAAATAACGATGTGCAGCGGCTGCATTATCAGGGCGACAACCTGAGTGTGGATGCGCGGTTGCAAGGCCAACTGCTGCAGATTGCCCAGCTGCAGCTCAGTCATCCTTTACTGCCCAAACCGCTCAACCTGCATGGCGATGTCACCTTGCCAACCTTTGCCGATGGCTTGCCGGTAGCGGGCGAACTCAGCGCTGACCTCAATATTGTGCAGTGGCCGCAGCCGCTGGCGCTGGCGCTCAACTGGCAGCAACAGCAAGGCACCTTGACGGTGAAGCAGCAGGATGACGATCAGCCGCTGCTGCAGATGCCGTGGCAGGTCGATGAGCGGCAGATTCGTATTACGCAAGGTCAATGGCGCTGGCCGCAGGCCGATCAGCCGCTATCGGGTGGCGTGGCAGTAACGCTGGAAAACTGGCAGCAAGGACTGGAAAACACGCTGGTCAGCGGGCGATTTAATTTGCTGACGCAAGGGCGCGGCGGTAAAGGCAATCTGGTATTAAGCGTTGGCCCGGGCAAACTGAGCATGGTCGATAGCGCCTTGCCGTTCCAGTTGACCGGCGAGAGCAAATTCGCCGATCTGCAGCTGTTTGGCAGCATGCCGGGCTTACTGCACGGCGTGCTGACCGATCCGCAATTGACCCTGAAACAAGGCGCGCTGCTGCGTTTGCGCGGTCGCTTGCTCTCAACGCTGGAAGTGGATGAAGCGCGCTGGCCGCTGGCGGGCGTGACGGTGGCGTCGAGCGGAATTAATGGTCGCCTGCAGGCAATACTTAAGGCACACGATCCCAGCTTTGGTCGTTTCAGATTGCATCTCGATGGCCGCGCCAGCGATTTCTGGCCCGACAGCGGCGTGTGGAACTGGCGTTATTGGGGGGACGGCCTGATCGAGCCGCTCACCGCCAAATGGGACGTGAAGGGCACCGGCAGCTGGCAGGACACTTTGATCAGCCTCGACACGCTGAATACCGGTTTCGATCAGCTGGCGTACGGCATGGTGCAAGTGGCTAAACCGCGCCTGACGCTCAATGCGCCGGTGCGCTGGCAGCGCGATCCCTCGCATCCGGCGTTTAACGGTGGCTTCACGCTCAAATCCGGTCAAACCCAGTTCAGCTACGGCGGCTGGCTGCCGCCATCAGAACTTAATTTTGAAGCCAAAGGCAGCGATCCCAGCCAGTTTATCTGGCGCGGTCAGCTGACGGCGGAGGATATTGGCCCGGTACGCGTGCATGGCCGCTGGGACGGCGAACGTCTGCGCGGCGAAGCCTGGTGGCCGGCGCAATCTTTGACGGTGTTCCAGCCGCTGCTCAGCAGCGATTTAAAAATGCGTATCCAATCGGGTGAACTGCGCGCGCAGGTGGCATTCTCGGCGGCCAGCGAGCAGGGCTTTGAAGCGGGCGGTCACTGGACGGTGAAAAACGGCAGCCTGTGGATGCCGGACAGTGAAATCAACGGTATCGATTTCTCGCTGCCGTTCCGGCTGAAGGATCATCAATGGCAGCTTGGACGGCGCGGCCCGGTTTCACTGCGTATCGCCGAAGTAAAAAATCAGTTCTCACTGCAAAACATCACCGCTGATTTGCAAGGTCACTATCCATGGCAGGAGCGCCAGCCGCTAACGCTCAGCAACGTCAATCTCGATCTGTTAGGCGGACACGTCAGCATGCCCGAACTGCGCATGCCACAGCATCAAGCGGCGCGCGTCTCGCTGAAGGAGATCAATCTCAGCAAGCTGGTCAGCGCGATCAAACCCAAGCAGTTTGCCATGTCTGGCAAGGTCAATGGCGAATTGCCGCTGTGGGTGAATAATCCGCAATGGCTGGTTGAAAAGGGCTGGATCGCCAACAGCGGTCCGCTCACCTTCCGGCTGGATAAAGATATGGCGGACGCGATTGTCAGCAATAACTTTGCGGCCGGAGCGGCGCTGGATTGGCTGCGCTACATGGAAATCTCGCGTTCATGGGCCACTATCGATCTGGATAACTTCGGCAATCTAATCATGCAATCGGAAGTGAAAGGCGTTAGCCAGTTCAGTAACCGCCGACAGACCGTTAATCTGAACTACCGGCATCAGGAAAATTTGTTCCAGCTGTGGCGCAGCCTGCGCTTTGGCGATAATTTGCAATCCTGGGTGGAGCAAAATGCCACCTTACCCTCGAAGAAGGATCCCCAACCATGAGCCTCAGGGCATTACTGGTGCTGGCAGCCTGGCTGCCGCTGATTGGCTGCGTGCCGCGCATTGAAGTTGCGGCGCCGAAAGAGCCCATCACCATCAATATGAACGTCAAAATTGAGCATGAGATTCACATCAAGGTGGATAAAGATGTGGAAGCGCTGCTGAAGAATCAGAGCGGACTGTTTTGAGGAGAAGCATGATGAAACGCAAGGGGATCGCGCTGCTTGCGGCGCTGCTGCTGATGCCGTCTGCCTGGGCGCTCACGCTGGATGAGGCGCGTCAACAGGGGCGCGTGGGCGAAACGCTCAGCGGCTATGTGGCGGCGCGTCAGCAGGACGAAGAAACGCTGGCGCTGGTCAAGCGCATTAACGATGGCCGCCTGCAGCAATATCAGCGCGTGGCGCAGCAAAATAACCTGACTGCCAGCGAAGTGGCGCGCATCGCCGGCGAAAAGCTGGTGAACCGCGCAGGGAGCGGCGAGTATGTGCGCGGCATCAATGGGCAGTGGCTGCGTAAGTAAGGTTTATCCGCAGATAATCTTTTTGGGAGCTTAAAATGCCAATGCCGCAAACGACAACGGATGCACAGAAGCGCGCCTTAATCGCCGGTTCAGTGGGCAATTTCATTGAATGGTACGAGTTTGCGGTTTATGGCTTTCTCGCGACGGTGATCGCGCAGAACTTCTTTCGCCTGCAAGGCGAAGCCGAGCTGACCGGCATTATTTTGACCTACGCTTCCTTCGCCATCGCCTTTTTCTTCCGTCCGCTGGGCGCAATATTTTTTGGCCGCATGGGCGATCGTATTGGGCGCAAGCCGACGCTGATTTTTGTCTTGATCATGATGACGCTGGTGACGACCGCGATCGGCATTATTCCCACCTATGCCAGCATTGGTGTGGCGGCGCCGCTGATCATTACCGGTCTGCGTATTCTGCAGGGCTTGTTTGCTGGGGGGGAATACGGCGGTGCGGTGTCACTGATGACAGAGTTTGCCCCCAAAGGGCAGCGAGGACGTTACGGTGCCTGGCAATCATTCACCGTGGCGTTGGGCCTGCTGGCGGGCGCTGGCATTGTCGCGTTGCTGTCGGCGGTGTTGAGTGTGGATCAGATGCACAGTTGGGGCTGGCGCATTCCCTTCTTCCTCGCCTTGCCGATGGGGATGGTGGCGCTGTGGCTGCGCTATAGCATGGAAGAAACGCCCAGCTTCGTGCGTCAGCAGCAAACGCAAAAAGCGCATCAGCCAATGGCGGTCAGCGCCAGTTTTGGCGCGACGCTCAGGATTATCTTGCTGGCAATCAGCCGCGTGATGGTGTGGTCAGCGGCGGGCTATACCTATCTGGTGATCATGCCAACCTATCTGCAATCTTCGCTGCACACCGGCTTTAACCAGGCGCTATCGATTGCGGTGATCTCCAATCTTGGCTTTGCCGCCACCATCATTCCAGCAGGCATGCTTAGCGATAAAATCGGACGCCGCAGCGTGATGGTTATCGCGGCATGTTTGTTGCTGGTGCTGGCATTGCCGTTATTGAAAGTGTTGCAGGCCGAGTCCTCAACGCTGTTGATCAAGGCGCTGGTGGTGTTTGTGGCGGGTGGAATTGTGGGATTGCTGGCAGGACCGGGCCCGGCAATGTTAGCTGAAATGTTCCCCACGCGCGTCCGCTATACCGGGCTGGGACTGGCCTATTCACTCTCTAACGCAGTTTTCTCGGGGTGTGCCGGACTGATTATCACCTCCCTGATTAAGCAAACGGGGAATCTGGATATCCCCGCCTGGTACATCATGGTCACGGCTGCAATCAGTATTCCGGCGCTGATGACGCTAAACAAAAAAGACCATCTGCGTTCGCTGGATGAAGCAGATGGTTGAAGACGCTAGCGTGTTGCCAGTTGCTTAACTGCTTCATGCACCGGCACTTCACCGCCGGTTAACTCAATGATCACCCGGCTGACCGCCGGTTGATCGATGATTTCAGCCAGCGTCGCCGCCACGTCATCGCGAGGAATATCGCCATACGGGATGGCCAAACCAGCACGCACCCGGCCTTGGCCTTGCTCATCCGTTAGCGTGCCGGGGCGTAAAATCACCCAATCCAGATCGCTTTGCGCCAGCTCGACATCTGCTGCTTTCTTCACGCGCATGTAGTTTTCGAAGCTGGCGGAGAGGTTTTTGTTTCTGCCGGCTTCAGGGAAAGCCGAAACCAGCAGAAAGCGTGAGATGCCGGCCTGCTGCGCGGCAGCAACTGCGGTAGTTAATCCTTTGCCATCAATGGCGTTCGTCATCTCTTCACCGCCTTTGCCACCGGCACCGGCGGTGAAGACCACCACATCGCTGCCCTTCATCAGCGCGGCCAGCGATGTTGCGTCCAGCGCGGTTAAATCGCCGTTAACCGGCTCCGCACCCCGTTCACGCAAAGGCTGCTCCTGTTCCGCTTTGCGAAACAGCGGGCGCGCAACGTGCCCGTTTGCGGCCAGCAGTGATGCCAGACGACGGCCAATGTTGCCTGCGCCGCCAATGATAAATACCTTGGACATGAGTACCTCTTAAATTGCGTGGATAACAGCGAGTCAGTATAGCCAACGTCAATCTGCGGAGAAAAAGCAGCGCAGCTTTTGCCTTTCGCGTCCGTGCTGATCCATATTCTCCACCGCCAGCCATTGGCTTAAAGCCTGCTGAATCGGCGGCCATTCACCATCAATGATCGATAACCAATCGGTATCGCGATTGCGCTGTTTGCGCGTCATGGCCTGACGAAAACGACCTTCAAAGGTAAAGCCGATACGTTCAGCGGCGCGTCGGGAAGCCAGATTTAGGGAATCACAACGCCAAGCCACGCGGCGATAACCGAGCGCGAAGGCCTGCTGCAACAGCAGATATAACGCTTCAGAGCCCAATACGTTGCGCTGCATCAGCGGCGACCAGGTCACATGGCCAATCTCAATCGCGCCGTTCTGCACGTCGATATTGGCGAAACAGACCGCGCCAACCGCTTGCTGATTAGCCTGATCGATCACCGCATAACTGACCAATCCACGGTCACCTATTTTGTTAGCAATCCAATCGTTCATCTCGGCTAACGATTGCGGCTGCGATGCGCCAAGCCAGGTCCAGTCGCGATCGTCGGGTGCCAGCAAAAAGGCGGCAAACAGGGCGGGCGCGTGATTGAGTTGAAGCGGTGTGAGATGGCAAAAGCGGCCAGTGAGAATAGCAGCGGGCGGGAAGATTGCGGGTTGCCAGTCGTGTAGCGCAAAACCGATAGGCTGACCATATTGATTGTGTTGTGTCACTTCATCTCCTTTCGCTGTGCTGAAAAATAACAGCAAAAAAAATGCCCGCCAGTTAAGCCTGGCGGGCATTGATCATGCGAAAAAAATGATTACGCAGCAACAATTTGTTTGATGGCGTCTTTTGCATCGTTAGCCGCTTTGGTCGCCACTTCTGGACCATAAGCGATGCCTTCCGCGAACACGAAGTCCACGTTAGTGATACCGATGAAGCCGAGGAACAGCTTCACGTATGGGGTCAGCAGATCGCTGGCCGTATCTTTATGGATGCCGCCACGGCTGGAGAGGATCACCGCACGTTTGACGGTTACCAGACCTTCCGGACCTGCTTCGGTGTAACGGAAGGTCACGCCAGCGCGGGCAATCAGATCGAAGTAATTTTTCAACTGAGTTGGAATGTTGAAGTTATACATTGGTGCGGCAATAACCACGGTGTCATGGGCTTGCAGTTCAGCAATCAGCTCATCGGAGAGAGACAGCGCTTCCTGCTGACGTGGTGACAGTGGGGCATCGGATGGGCGCAGCGCGCCAACCAGCTCACCATCCAGCACCGGAATCGGCTGCGCGGCTAAATCACGTACGGTAACCGAGTCACCTTTAGCGCGTGCTTCGTCAGCGTAGAAGTCAGCCAGTTGATTTGACTGAGAGTAACCAGCGAGGATGCTTGATTTCAGAACTAAAACTTTGCTCATGGTATTTTCCTGTGCGTTACGCGGTTGGCTTACCGCTCAATGCTTTACACTGTACGGAGTTAGCCCGCGAGGTAAAAGCGCAATATTTCGAGATCAATGTTCGAAATAATTGAATAACCTCGCACGTCCCGTTCAGGCAGGTGTTCCAAATTGTGCTATGATGCCGACCATTAATTGCTTGAATCCGCCGGGAAATCATCTGCCCGCTGCAACAACAGGTACGCATCGCTATGTCATCATCCGACTCTTCACCTTTAGCCTCCCTCTGGCCGCGGCTCGATAATCTGACGCTGCGCGACAGTCAACGTCTGCGACGTCGACTGCTGGGCGCTGCAAAGGTGAAAAATCCTGCGGCGCAGCAGGGCATTGTGGCTGAACTGGAGCCGGAATTTGTCGCGGCGGAGCAGCGCCTGGCGCAGCGCACGGCGGCGACACCGCGCATCACTTTCCCTGACAACCTGCCGGTAAGTCAGAAGCAGCAGGATATTGCTGATGCGATCGGTCAGCATCAGGTGGTGATCGTCGCGGGTGAAACCGGATCGGGTAAAACCACGCAGCTGCCGAAAATCTGCCTGGCGCTGGGGCGCGGAGTTAAAGGGCTGATTGGTCATACTCAGCCGCGTCGTCTGGCGGCGCGCACCGTGGCCAACCGCATTGCCGATGAGCTGGAAACCTCGCTCGGCGGCACCATCGGTTACAAGGTGCGCTTTAACGATCAGGTGAGCGAAACCAACCAGGTTAAGCTGATGACCGACGGTATCCTGCTGGCGGAAATCCAGCAGGATCGCCTGTTGCTGCAGTACGACACCATCATTATCGATGAAGCGCACGAACGCAGTCTCAACATCGATTTCCTGCTCGGCTATCTGCGCGAACTGTTGCCGCGTCGTCCCGACTTAAAAGTCATTATCACGTCAGCGACCATCGATCCGCAGCGTTTCTCACGCCATTTCCACAATGCGCCGGTGATTGAAGTGTCCGGCCGGACGTATCCGGTCGAAGTGCGTTATCGCCCAATGGTGGAAGAGGCTGACGACACCGATCGCGATCAGCTGCAGGCGATTTTCGATGCGGTCGATGAGCTGGGACAAGAGAGCCGCGGCGATATCCTGATCTTTATGAGCGGCGAGCGCGAAATCCGCGATACTGCCGATGCGCTGATGAAGCGCGATATTGCGCACACCGAGATTCTGCCGCTGTATGCGCGCCTGTCGAACGCCGAGCAAAACCGTGTGTTCCAGTCGCACAGTGGACGCCGCATCGTGCTGGCGACCAACGTGGCGGAAACCTCGCTGACCGTGCCCGGCATCAAATACGTTATCGATCCCGGCACCGCGCGTATCAGCCGCTACAGTTTCCGCACTAAAGTGCAGCGCTTGCCGATTGAGCCGATTTCGCAGGCTTCCGCTAATCAGCGAAAAGGGCGCTGCGGCCGCGTTTCGGAAGGTATCTGTATTCGCCTCTATTCCGAGGATGATTTCCTCAGCCGTCCGGAATTTACCGATCCTGAAATTCTGCGTACTAACCTCGCCTCGGTGATTCTGCAGATGACCGCGCTGGGACTGGGCGATATTGCTGCCTTCCCATTTGTCGAAGCGCCGGACAAGCGCAATATTCAGGATGGCGTGCGCCTGCTGGAAGAGCTGGGTGCCATCACGCTGAGTGAAGACGAAACCTACAAGCTGACGCCTTCGGGCCGCCAGCTCGCGCAGTTGCCAGTCGATCCGCGTATGGCGCGCATGGTGCTGGAAGCGCAAAAATTTGGCTGCGTACGCGAAGCGATGATCATCACCGCGGCGCTATCGATTCAGGACCCGCGCGAGCGTCCTTCGGATAAAAAGCAGGCATCTGACGAAAAACATCGTCGTTTTGAGGATAAAGAGTCTGATTTCCTCGCCTTCGTCAATCTGTGGAATTACCTGCAGGAGCAGCAAAAAGCGCTCTCCAGCAATCACTTCCGTCGCTTGTGTAAAACCGAGTTCCTTAACTATCTGCGCGTGCGTGAATGGCAGGATATCTACACGCAACTGCGTCAGGTGGTGCGGGAACAGGGGATGCCGGTCAACAGCGAACCTGCGCCGTATCGTGAAGTGCACTGCGCTTTGCTCACCGGCTTGCTGTCGCATATTGGTCAGAAAGATAACGACAAGCAGGAGTTTACCGGCGCTCGCAACGCGCGCTTCGCCATCTTCCCCGGTTCCGGGCTGTTTAAGAAGCCGCCGAAGTGGACCATGGTGGCAGAACTGGTGGAAACCAGCCGTTTATGGGGCCGCGTTGCCGCCCGTATCGATCCGGAATGGATCGAACCGCTGGCGCAGCATCTAATTAAACGCAGTTACAGCGAACCGCACTGGGAAAAAGCACAGGGCGCGGTGATGGCGACGGAAAAAGTGACGCTTTACGGCCTGGCAATTGTGCAGGCGCGTAAGGTTAATTACAGCCGCATCGATCCGCAACTGAGCCGCGAGCTGTTTATACGTCATGCGCTGGTGGATGGCGATTGGCAGACGCGTCACGCGTTCTTCCGCAATAACCTCAAACTGCGCAACGAAATTGAAGATCTGGAGCACAAATCGCGTCGTCGCGACATTCTGGTCGATGATGAAACGCTGTTTGCTTTCTACGATCGCCGCATCGGCAGCGACGTGGTGTCTGCACGCCATTTCGATAGCTGGTGGAAGCAGGCCAGCAAAGAGAATCCGGATCTGCTGAGCTTTGATAAGCAAATGCTGATCAATGACGGCGCGGACAAAGTCAGCCAGCTCGATTACCCCAATTTCTGGCATCAAGGCAACCTGAAACTCAAACTGAGCTATCAGTTTGAACCGGGCGCGGATGCCGATGGCGTGACGGTGCACATTCCGCTGCCGCTGCTGAACCAAATCGAAGAGACCGGTTTTGAGTGGCAAATTCCGGGTGTGCGCCGCGAATTGGTTATCGCGCTGATCAAATCGCTGCCCAAGCCGGTGCGCCGCAATCTGGTACCCGCGCCCAACTACGCCGAAGCGTTTCTCGGTCGCGTTACGGCGATGGAACTGCCGTTGCTGGATGCGCTGGAACGCGAATTCCGCCGCATGACCGGCGTCACCATTGACCGGGAAGCCTGGCAGTGGGATCAGGTGCCCGATCACCTGAAAATGACTTTCCGTGTAGTTGACGAACACAACCGTAAGCTGCAGGAAGGCAAGAATCTGCATCAGCTGCGGCTGCTGCTGAAAGGCAAAGTGCAGGAAACGCTGTCGAAAGTGGCGGATGATGGCCTGGAACAGAGCGGTTTGCACATCTGGAGCTTTGGCGATTTGCCGCAAAGCTACGAGCAGAAGCGCGGTAGCTATCAGGTCAAAGCCTGGCCGGCGCTGGTGGATGAAAAGGACAGCGTGGCGATTCGCCTGTTCGATAGCGAAGTGGAACAGCAGAAAATGATGTGGCGCGGTCAACGTCGCCTACTGCTGCTCAACATTCCGTCGCCAACCAAGTATCTGCACGAGAAGCTACCGAACAAAGCCAAACTCGGTTTGTACTTCAATCCCTACGGCAAAGTGCTGGAACTGATTGATGACTGTATCGCCTGCGGCGTGGATAAGCTGATGGCGGAGGCGGGCGGCCCGGCGTGGCAACAGGAAAACTTCGAACAACTGCGCGACAAAGTGCGTGCTGATTTGAACGAAACCGTGGTCACCATCGCCAAACAGGTCGAACAGATCCTGACCTGCGTGTTCAATATCAACAAGTTCCTTAAAGGACGCGTGGATATGTCGCTGGCGCTGGCGTTAGGCGATATCAAAGCGCAAATGAATGGCCTGGTGTATCGCGGTTTCGTCACCGGCAATGGCTGGTCGCGTCTCGGTGATACGCTGCGCTATCTGCAAGGTATTGAGCGTCGTCTCGAGAAGCTGCCGGTCGATCCTCACAGCGATCGTGCGCGTATGCTGAAAGTGCAGGCGGTGGAGCAAGCATGGCAGACGTGGCGGAATAAATTGCCGCCCCAGCGTCAGGATGATGCCGACGTGCAGGCGATTCGCTGGATGCTGGAAGAGCTGCGAATTAGCTATTTCGCCCAGCAGCTGGGCACGCCTTATCCAATTTCGGATAAGCGTATTCTGCAGGCGATGGAGCAGTTGAGTTAATTGTTAGATGGCGCGATAAATCGCGCCGCTACGAAACAGCGCGTTTTTAACATCGCACAATTCTCGAAGAAAACGGCAAGGCGGGGCAGCGGCCCCAGGGATGGGCCACGACGACGTTACGTAGCGGCCCCGCCTTTTGCCTGAGAGCGCCGAATTACTGGGCTAACTCTTCCAGCTTATCTTTAAAGGACGGCACCGCAATCGCGCGGTTATCGGCACGGTAACGATCGGCCGGCGCGGGTGCTGAACTCTGTACCGCAATCAACTGCCACTCATCACCGTTCTTCAACAGCAGCGGCGAACCGCTGTCGCCCGGCAAGGTATCGCACTGATGCGACAACACTGCACGCTGCGCCCAACCGGTCACTAAACAATCGCTGTGCGAATAGAGCGTATCCAGATGATCGGCCGGATATCCGGCTTGCGTCACTTTACGTTGCGTGGTTTTCAACGCGGCGGTTAAATCGCCACGCGAACCCTCAAACAATGGAATCGGCACAATACCGGAGGGAGGGTTATGCAAAATAACCAGTCCGTAATCGTAGGGTGCGGCTCCCGGCGGCACGATCCAGCCTTCGCCGTCTGCCTGCAACCGGCGCGCTAAAGAGGGTTCAACGCGCGCATCAATATCATGAATCTCGTAGCGCCAACCTTTCGCGCTGGCCATAAAACGCAGCGCCACCGGCTTATCAAACTTGCCGGGCGGAGCCAATAAACAGTGTCCGGCGGTCAACGCCAGATGGGCAGAAATCAAGGTGGCAGTGCAGAGGTTACCGCTTTCGGTCTCTAACTGACCGATGGCATCCCAGGGCGCGGCGCTCACGTCGCTGATCGCCTGGCGATGATCTTTGCCAAAAAACAACGTTTTGATGTCTTCCGGGCTTGGCCCATCTTCATCATCGGCATGTGCTGTGTGGGTAAAACTGAAAAGACCAACGAGTAACAGGATAGCCAGGCGCATAGTTCTCTCAATGGCGAGAATAAGTAGAAGTTGTTGTCATCACGCTTGAGCGATAACTATAGTCGGTGAGCGGTGAAAAAGGGAGAAATATTGGAGTAATCAGCACGCTACAACGACTAGATAAAAAAGCTGGCTGCAACTATGCCACAGAGGATCATCACAATCAGAATAATTTCGAAGCGATAGCGACGCACCATTTTTCGCTACTCCAGTAAATAAACACCCGGCATAACCGGGTGTTTTCAATCATCAATACGGTGTTGGCGCTAAAGCGATCTTATTTAGCTGCTTTTTTCACTTTGTGGTGCTTTTTAGCAGCCTGAGCTTTCTGCGCAGCTGGCTTGGTTACTTTGTGGTGCTTTTTAGCAGCCTGAGCTTTCTGTGCAGCTGGTTTGGTTGCTTTGTGGTGCTTTTTAGCTGCCTGGGCTTTCTGTGCAGCTGGCTTGGTTGCTTTTTTGTGGTGCTTTTTAGCAGCCTGGGCTTTCTGTGCAGCTGGCTTGGTTGCTTTTTTATGATGCTTTTTAGCGGCCTGAGCTTTCTGTGCAGCTGGCGCTTTCTTCTCTACTTTTTTGTGCTTCTTAGCAGCCTGCGCTTTCTGAGCAGCAGGTTTCTTATGATGTACTGCTTTGTGTTTCGCTGGCGCTGCAGTGGTTGCTGGCGTTGCTGGAGCAGCTGTGGTCTCAGCAGCGAAAGCAACAGAAGACATACCCATAGCAGCGGCGATCACCAGTGCAAATAATTTTTTCATTGCAAAATCCTCGAACTATTTTTTCATGTGTAGCCCACTGCGGGGCCGGTGAAAACACTATATGAAAAACAATTCAGGCTTTCCGTGAGGCATTGGTATCGGCGTGTAACGGATTGTACAAAGCGGCGTAAAGGAAGAGAAAAGGGCGGCCGCATCGGCCGCCGCGCAGTTTACTCAGAGAGATAACGTTGTTCAAGGTGCTGACGGAAATAGTGCGGATTCAGCGCTTCGCCGGTGGCATTGATCAGCAGCTGCTGCGTTGGGAAACGGCTGCCGTGCTGCCAGATGTTCTGCTGTAACCAGTCAAACACTGGCTGCAACTCACCTTGCTGGATCAGCGTCTCAACCTGCGGAATGGCACGCTTCACCGCCTGGAACAGCTGGGCTGCATACATCGCACCCAAGGTGTAGGTGGGGAAATAGCCAAACGCACCGTCGGTCCAGTGAATATCCTGCATGCAGCCATCGCGATAATTACCGCGCGTATCAATGCCCAACGATTGCTGCATCTTCTCGTCCCACAGCGCCGGGATATCTTCAACTTCAATCTCGCCTTCAATCAGCGCGCGCTCGATCTCGTAACGTAAAATCACGTGCGCCGGATAACTCAGTTCGTCAGCGTCGACACGAATAAAGCCCGGCTTCACGCGCTGCGCCTGACGGATAAAGTTGTTTAGCGCCAGCGCAGGCTGATCGCCCATCAGCGCCACCACCTGCGGATGGATATGTTGCAGGAAGGCTTCACTGCGCCCCAGTTGCATCTCCATAAACAGGCTTTGCGACTCATGAATCGCGGTAGAACGCGCCTGCGCCACCGGCTGACCGCGCCACTGTTTTGGCAAATTCTGCTCGTAGCGCGCATGGCCGGTTTCATGGATCACGCCCATCATGGCGCTAAGGAAGTCGTTCTCGTTGTAACGCGTGGTAATGCGCACATCTTCCGGCACGCCGCCGCAGAACGGATGCGCACTCACATCTAAACGGCCGTGATTGAAATCGAAGCCCAGCGTTTTCATCACGCTCAGGCCGAGCTGTTTCTGCGATTCGATAGCGAACGGACCCACCGGCTGCGCGATCGGGGTTTGCTGCTGCTTCGCCACTGCTCTTTGTAGCAGGTCGGGCAACCAGCTTTTCAGATCGCCAAAGGTTTGATCCAGCTGCGCGCTGGTCATGCCAGGCTCAAACACATCCAGCAGCGCGTCGTAGCGCGATACGCCGAGTGCATCGGCACGCAGCTGCGCCTCTTGACGACTCAGCTTGACCACTTCTTCCAGATTGGCGGAGAAACCTTGCCAGTCGTTCGCCGGACGCTGCTGACGCCAGGCGTGTTCACAGCGCGAACCGGCCAGCGACTTGGCTTCCACCAGTGAGGCGGGCAGCAGCGTCGCTTGCTGCCAGGCGCGCTGCATCTCGCTCAGGTTAACCTGCTCGACATCATTCAATGATTCCTGCTGCGCGGCATCAAACAGCCCGCCGAGGCGTTTATCGGTCAGCACTTCGTGCATGAACACGCTCAGTTCGGCCATCGCTTCACCGCGCGCCTGGCTGCCGCCCGGCGGCATGGTGGTTTGCATATCGACACCGGCAATGGCGCCTAAATGGCCAAAGCGGGAGAGACGCTGAAAAGTGCGGCTAAGTTCTTGATAAGCTGAAGTCACGTAAAAAGCTCCTTATGACGGTAAGCGTGGCGCAATGTCCCGCAAGGGTAGATCAACCGGCCAGCAAAAGCGAACGCTGGCGCCGCCAAGCGGGCTGCTCTCAATCGAGACATTTCCCTGCATGGCCAGCGCAATGGAGTGCACGATCGCCAGACCCAAACCACAACCGCCGGTGGCGCGATCGCGGCTCGGATCGAGGCGTACAAAAGGTTCGAACACGCGGGCGCGCTCTTCCTGTGGAATGCCCGGACCGTCGTCTTCCACCTGCAAACAGCCCAGCGCGCCATCAAACCATAAGCTGACGCGCAGGCGCTGTTGCGCATAGCGCAGGGCGTTATTCACCAGATTATCCAGCACACGCTCCATAAGGCGCGTATCAGCGCTGCCGACGTTCTCCAGCTGCGGGATATCCAGCGCAATCTGCGTCTGCGGATTCATGGTTTGCACGTCTTCAATATGTACACGCAGCCATTGCGCAAGATCGAAGGATTGCAGATGAAGATCAACGCGCGGACGATCGAGGCGCGCATACGTCAGCAACTCCTCAATCAAACTCTCCAGCTGGCCCACATCGCGGTTCAGCGCGGCGGATTCCGTGGCGGTGAGGTTATCGCTCATCTCCAGCCGGTAGCGCAGTCGTACCAGCGGCGTACGCAACTCGTGTGCGATGCCGTCAATCAGCTGTTTCTTACTGGCAACCAGCGTGTTGATGTTCTCCGCCATCTGATTAAACGCCACGCCAAGACTATGCAGGCTGGAGGTGCTTTCAAAATGGGTGCGCACGTCGAGTTCGCCACGGCCAAAACGCTGCGCGGCTTTCTCTAGCCGCTGCATCTCTTGCCAGTGCGGACGCAGCCAGATAAACACCGGCAGCGCCAGCGACATCCCGATAAATGCCAGCAGCGCGATATCCAGAATGCGCATCTGATGCAGATAGAAAAGATACGGAATCGGGCCAACGGAAAGCACATAGTGGCTGCGCGGAATATGCTGTAAGAAGGTGTACTGATCGTCAATCGCCACGATTTCCCCGGCGCGCAGGCGCTTCATGTCTGCATCACCCAGCTGATATTTGCTCATCGGCTCAATATTCAGATCAAACGACAGGTCGAGATCGAGGCTGCGAATGGTTTTGCTCCAGTCGCGCGGTGGGATCTCGCGCAGTTCGCTGCGCATCAAAAAAAGCGAGCTGGCCATCAAGTCGTTCATCGACTGGCGTCCGGCGCGTTCGGCGGTGAATTTGTACACCAGCCCAACCAGCAGCGTCATCACCAGAAAACAGACGAACAGCAGCAAATAGAACTGAATAAAGAGCTTTCTCATGCGGAACGGGTATCCCAGGCCTGCGGCGCGAACAGATAGCCTTTGTTACGGATGGTTTTAATGCGGAATGGCTCGGTGGCGCTGTCGTAGAGTTTTTTGCGTAAGCGAGAAATCGCCACGTCGATGCTGCGATCCATGCCATCGTAGGTCACGCCGCGCAGGGTTTTCAGCAGCGCATCGCGATTGAGGATCTGTCCGGCGTGATTCGCCAGTTCCCACAGCAGATCGAAATCGGCGGTGGATAGCACAATATTCTCCTCAAACAGCGTCACCTGGCGATTGAGCGAGTCGATGGTCAGGGAACCAAAACGCAGCACGCGTTGTGAGCTTTGTAGGGCGGGCGTCACTTCCGGCTGACCGGCATGCGCCTGACGCAGATGCAAACGCAGGCGCGCCAGCAACACAGCCGGCGGCGTGGTTTTGAGGATGTAATCGTTAGCGCCCATCTCCAGCGACAGAATGTGGTTCATGTCGCTATCGAGCGAGGTGAGCAGCACAATCGGACCTTGCCAGCTGGCACGTAGATCGCGGCACAGTGTCATGCCATCTTTGCCGGGTAACATGATATCCAGCATCACTAAATCGGGATCGTGCAGGGCGATGGTGGCTTCGGCGCGGTCACCGCGCGTTTCAACAATAACTTCAATATCGTGGCGGCCAAGATAAGCGGCGATCAGTTCGCCTACTTCTGGCTCATCTTCCACATAGACGATTTTGTTCATAATTCACTGTGACGGATGAGAATCTCAGCAGCATAGCTTTTCCTGGTCCTGAGCTCTACGCTATCGCACGAAATATCCCTGCGTGACTGGTATGTATACCGTGAAATGTGCCATCATTAGCGGCGCGTTGTCGCGCAAGGTTCGGAACCGCAACGAAAAACAGGAGGAGTGCGAGAGTGTCTGATAAAGAGCTGGCTTCAGCCGGATACAGTGATCGCATCTGCTTCAATTACAGTGATTATCTCTCCGCTTCCTGCAAAAAACGCTGGAGTTTTGTTGATGCCATTTATGGCGTGATGCCTATTTTTGGCATGGTGACGCGTAAATCGGCGCACAATCTTCAGGCCAGCGACGATCATCTGAAAGAATTAGCATTACAAATCATTTCAACGCAGGTGAGCGACGAGATTAATATCGCGCGTTTGATCACCCTGGCCGAACAACAACATATCAGCCGCTTTGATATTCAGCTGCCGTATCCGCTGTCAACCGAGCAGCTTGACGCTATTCATCAGGAATACCGTAAGCCGCTCAATCTGTCACAGCAGGATGACCTGCTGTGCGTTTCCATTCCGGTTCAGCCGCACTAATTCGTTAGCTGCCACAACGCGGGCAGTGACGCCGCAATCAACAACACAATCGCGATGCGCTCCAGCTGTGACAACATTTTGTCGCCACGGCCGCCGCGTCGTGCGTACAGAAACAGCAGCAATCCGGGCGCATAGAGCACGACTGAAAGCAGCAAATGCAAAGGACCCGATGCATACAGCAGCCAAATGCCATACGCGCTGGCACCGACGCCGGTAAACATCGCCCAGGGTTTGTTCTGCCCGCGTACTACCTTAATCAGATACAGACCCACCAGCAGATAGGGCACCAAAATCATTTCTGAAGCGATGGTCAGCAGCGTGTTGTAATCCGCGCCGGTTAGGGCGATCAAAATCAGGCAAACCTGTACGCTGCCGTTGGTCAGCCATAACGACGCCGAAGGGGAGTTGTGGCGGTTCTGACGCGCGATGCTGCGCGGGAAGGCACCTTGTTGTGCGGCGAGGAACGGCACTTCAGCGGCCATAATCGTCCAGCTCAGATAAGCGCCGCACACCGAAATAATCAATCCGACCGCAATCACCGCATCGCCCCAATGACCGAGCAAATGCTTCATCAAACCCGCCATAGAAGGGTTGCGCATCTGCGCCAGCTCGGCACGCGGAATCACGCCTAACGACAGCAGCGTAACCAGCAAGTAGACCAGCAGCGCGGCCAGCACCGCCATCAGCGTGGCGCGTCCGACATCCTGTTTATTACGCGCACGCGCAGAAACCACCACCGCGCCTTCCACACCAATAAATACCCACAAGGTGATCAGCATGGTTTGCTTCACCTGCTGCCACAGCGGCTGACCGAGTTCCACGCCGCTGAAATCAAAGCGGAAGCGATCGTAGTTGAATGCCAGCAGCGCCAGCACCACAAACAGCAACAGCGGCACCAGTTTTCCCAGGGTCGCCAGCACATTAATGCTGGCCGCAGTTTGCACGCCGCGCAGCACCAGACAATGCACCAGCCACAGCAGCACTGACGCGCCGAGCATCGCCTGCCACGTATTGCCATCACCAAACACCACGCGATCCGGCGTGTCGGTAAAGAAACTCAGCGCCGAGAAGACAATCACCAGATAAGAGACGTTGGCAATGACCGCACACAGCCAATATCCCCACGCCGAGCAGAAGCCCATCAGCTCGCCAAATCCGGCGCGCGCATAGGTAAAGATGCCGCCATCCAACTCCGGTTTTAGCCGCGTCAGTAACAGCATGGCGAGCGACAGGAAGATAATGCCAACGCCGGTGATGAGCCAGCCGATCAGCAGCGCCGCCGGGCCGGCAACCGCTGCCATATTTTGCGGCAGGCTGAACACGCCAGCGCCCAGCATAGAGCTGAGTACCAACGCGGTGAGCGCACTAAGACCTAATTTTTTATCCAAAACGCCCATCCTAAACAGCAGAGTATGCTGGGTGGTGACGATTCCGCTGGAGTGTCGCGTGGCAATGAGCCAACTTTGAAACGGAATCCCCTAAAAACAGGCGGCAGATTTTACGGAGTGCAAACGGGGAAGGCAATGCAAGACTATGCAAATCTGCGCACAGATTATGCAGTTAGTATGAAGGAGATTTTGAAAAGGGCGACGGACGCCGCCCTTAATCGCTATTACTTGAACAGATCGGCGGTGACGGTCAGGTTACCGCCGCTCTGGTTCTGCCATTGACGCGTGATGTGGTAGTACTTAGCGCCTTTTTCCACTGCGCGTTTGCCAACCGCTTCCGAGATTTCGGTTGGGGTACCGAAGTGATCGGAGAAGGTGATGGTGTCAAACGGCTGCATCTGCGCAGCAGTAATCGCATTCACTTCCTGCACGCTACGGCCATCGGCAGTTTTCACCGTGTAACGTTGGCCGGTTGAGCTTTGCGTTTCGAAGAAACGACCAACGTTGCGGCTTGGGGTATCCGAAGAGGCCACGCCAGGAATGGCCACTTTAGTGGCGGCGGTGCCACCAGCGGCCAGTGCTGCTTTACCGGCTTCAGAATCTGCTGGGATTGAATCAGAGGTGTTCTGTACTTTACGTTCTGGCGCATCAGCCTTGTAAACATACGCGGTCACGTACTGGTTGCCGCCGTTGTTCGCATCAACCTGACGCACGATAAAGAACGATGCCGCACCTTTATTTTTGGCTGCCTTGGCAATCGCTTCATTAACATCTGGCTGGCTGGAGAAGAAGCCATTTACCGATACGGTGTCATACGGCTCAAGGCGATAGGCTTCTGCTTTCGGCAGCTCTTTCACGCCTGAGAAGGTGCGATATTTAGTGGAGTCATCCGCTTTCGGTGCGTTGGCTTTATACAAATCAGCCGTTACGCGCCAGTTACCGCCGTTGCCGTTGCTATCATTAATACCCTGAACATAGAAAGAGTCAGCGCCTTTGGCATCGGCTTGTTTGGAGATGGCATCAGTTGCATCGCCAATCGCATTGAAACGGCCGCTGATATTAATACGTTCGAATGGTTTCAACGCGGCCGCTTGCTCTGGCGTTAACTCTTTAGCAGCAAACGCATTCGCTGCCAGCAGTGATAACAAGGTTGACGCCAGAATGGTGTTCTTCAGCTTCATAAAAATGATCCTTCGCCTTACGCAAAATGAGTACGAAAACGTGCTGGACTCTTGATGTATAACAGATTAGCCGCTGATTATTGCATGTAATAATCGGCCTGTCTCAGCCAATTTAAGCGCATAACATTGACAATCTCTGCCGTTTATTCATCGACCTGTCATTGACTTCTGTTACGGCTCTTTTTTGCACAGATAACCACTTATTCTGGTAACACTTAGTGCCATAATAGTTAACGCATTGTTAATTAAAGGTTTTTAAAAACACTTAATTCGACATGACACGATTTTGCGCAGCACAATATTTTTTAATAAACACCAAATGCAGTGGCAAAACATGGCATTCAATCTTTGTGTCTGAATATTTGTGTGAATGTCATAAGTGGGCGTTATCGCTGTGGATCACTCTTCATATTTTCAGTAGGTTATAAAGACTTTGTTACATTGTGCATTTTGCTCATAAAAAGCTGAAACACTGTTTCGGCTTTTGAGCTTTTTGCCACTTACAGAACCTCATCCTTTAATTGTTGAAAGGAAACAGTATGTTAATTGGGATACCCAAAGAACGGTTAGCCAACGAGTCGCGCGTGGCCGCCACGCCAAAGACCGTTGAGCAACTGATCAAGCTGGGATTTAGCGTCACCGTTGAACAGAGCGCAGGACTTCGCGCCAGCTTTGATGATGAAAGCTTTATCGCCGTCGGCGCCACTATTACTCACACTCACGATGTGTGGCAATCGGACATCGTTTTGAAAGTGAATGCGCCGGACGATCAGGAGATTGAACTGACGCGCGCCGGTAGCACGCTGGTGAGCTTTATCTGGCCTGCGCAGAATCCCGCGCTGTTAGAAAAGCTGGCAGCACGCAACGTCACCGTGATGGCGATGGATTCGGTGCCGCGTATTTCTCGTGCGCAGGCGCTGGATGCGTTGAGCTCAATGGCGAACATCGCGGGTTATCGCGCCATCGTTGAAGCCGCTCATGAATTCGGCCGCTTCTTCACCGGTCAAATCACCGCTGCCGGTAAAGTGCCGCCAGCCAAAGTGATGGTGATCGGTGCGGGCGTCGCGGGATTAGCGGCCATCGGTGCGGCAGGCAGTTTAGGCGCCATCGTGCGTGCTTTCGATACGCGTCCGGAAGTGAAAGAGCAGGTACAGAGTATGGGCGCCGAGTTCCTTGAGCTGGACTTTGAAGAGGAAGCGGGCAGCGGCGATGGTTATGCCAAAGTGATGTCTGAAGCCTTTATTAAGGCGGAGATGGAGCTGTTTGCCGCGCAGGCGAAAGAAGTGGACATTATCGTCACCACCGCGTTGATTCCTGGCCGTCCGGCCCCGAAGCTGATTACTGCCGAGATGGTTGCCAGCATGAAACCAGGCAGCGTAATCGTCGATCTGGCTGCGCAAACCGGCGGTAACTGCGAATTGACGGTGGCCGATCAGGTGACCTTAACCCCTAACGGCGTGAAGATTATCGGTTACACCGATTTGCC
This sequence comes from Kluyvera sp. 1366, assembly GCF_054823405.1. NCBI lineage: Bacteria > Pseudomonadati > Pseudomonadota > Gammaproteobacteria > Enterobacterales > Enterobacteriaceae > Kluyvera > Kluyvera sp. 1366. The sequence goes on along the minus strand of NZ_JBTRDW010000002.1, from coordinate 240,594 downwards.
AAGTCGCCTGCCAACCCAATCCTCACAGCTGTACGGTACCAACCTTGTTAACCTGCTGAAACTGCTGTGCAAAGAGAAAAACGGCGCAATTACCGTGGATTTCGACGACGTGGTGGTGCGCGGGGTGACGGTGATTCGTGATGGCGAAGTGACATGGCCAGCGCCGCCGATTCAGGTTTCCGCTGCGCCAAAAGCGCAACCTGCCGCACAGCCGCTGCCGAAGGCAGAAGCCAAACCGGTTTCACCATGGCGCAAGTATCTGCTGCTGGCGCTGGCGGTGATGCTGTTTGCCTGCCTGGCCAACGTCGCGCCGCCGGACTTCCTGTCACACTTTACCGTGTTCGCGCTCTCTTGCGTGGTCGGCTATTACGTGGTGTGGAACGTGAGTCACGCATTGCACACGCCGTTGATGGCCGTCACCAACGCCATTTCCGGCATTATTGTGGTGGGTGCGGTGCTGCAGATGGGCCACGGCGGTTGGGTCACGATTCTGTCGTTTATCGCCGTACTGATCGCCAGCATCAATATCTTCGGTGGTTTCACCGTCACCCAGCGCATGCTGAAAATGTTTCGTAAGAATTAAGGGGTAGCAACATGTCTGGCGGATTAGTTACTGCAGCATATATTGTTGCCGCGATTCTGTTTATTTGCAGCCTTGCCGGTCTCTCGAAACACGAGACCTCAAAGCAGGGTAATATTTTTGGTATGAGCGGCATGGCGATTGCGCTGCTCGCCACCATTTTTGGCCCGAACACCGGGAACATTGCCTGGATTCTGCTGGCGATGGTGATCGGCGGTGCGATTGGTTTGCGTCTGGCGAAAAAAGTCGAAATGACCGAAATGCCGGAACTGGTTGCCATTCTGCACAGCTTCGTGGGTTTGGCGGCGGTGTTGGTGGGCTTCAACAGCTATATCGATCATGCGCCAGGCCTCGCGCCGGTGATGGAAAATATCCATCTGACAGAAGTGTTCCTCGGCATATTCATCGGTGCGGTGACCTTTACTGGTTCACTGGTGGCGTTTGGCAAACTGCGCGGCAAGATCTCCTCATCAGCGCTGATGCTGCCACATCGTCATAAAATGAACCTCGCGGCGCTGGTGATTTCCTTCCTGCTGATGCTGTGGTTCGTACAAACTGATAGCACCGGTGCGCAGGTGTTTGCGCTGCTGCTGATGACCGTCATTGCGCTGGTGTTTGGCTGGCATCTGGTGGCGTCAATTGGCGGCGCGGATATGCCGGTTGTGGTCTCGATGCTGAACTCTTACTCCGGTTGGGCGGCGGCGGCGGCAGGCTTCATGCTGAGCAATGATTTGCTGATCGTTACCGGTGCGCTGGTCGGTTCCTCGGGTGCCATCCTCTCTTACATCATGTGTAAAGCGATGAACCGCTCCTTTATTAGCGTGATCGCCGGTGGTTTTGGTACCGATGTAAGCGTGGGCGGCGAAAGCGATGAAGTGGGCGAGCACCGTGAAATTACGGCGGAAGAGACGGCAGAAATGCTGAAAGCCTCTTCTTCTGTAGTGATCACGCCGGGTTATGGCATGGCGGTGGCGCAGGCGCAGTATCCGGTAGCGGAGATTACCGAAAAGCTGCGCGCGCGCGGTATCAAAGTTCGCTTTGGTATTCACCCGGTTGCCGGTCGTTTGCCGGGTCACATGAACGTACTGCTGGCGGAAGCGAAAGTGCCTTACGATGTGGTGCTGGAAATGGACGAGATTAACGATGACTTCAGCGATACCGATACCGTTTTGGTGATTGGCGCGAATGACACCGTTAACCCAGCCGCACTGGAAGATCCGCGCAGTCCAATCGCTGGCATGCCGGTGCTGGAAGTGTGGAAAGCGCAGAACGTGATTGTATTTAAACGCTCGATGAGCACCGGATATGCGGGTGTCCAGAATCCGCTGTTCTTTAAAGACAATACGCAGATGCTGTTTGGCGATGCAAAAGCGAGCGTGGAAGGCATTCTGCGCGCGCTGTAAAAAAGCAGGGCGGTGATGTGATTTACCGCCCTGAGTAGAAATAAGTAGGGCGGCCATGGCGAGCCGCCCTTTTTTTAATCAATCGTCTTCATCTTCTTCGTCATCGTGATCAATCGGCGATTTGAAATCGTCTGGCTTGATCGCCAGCAAATCACAACGCAGATGATCAATCACCTGTTCCGCGGTGTTACCCAGGAACGCGGCTGACAAACCGGTACGGCCGATGGTGCCGAGCACCACAATGCCGGCGTCCAGATGCGAGGCAATATCCGGAATCACTTCCTCGGGCAAACCTTTCGCCACGTGGGTGAACTCTTCACTGATGGAGAATTTTTGACGCAGCGCTTTCATCGCCACTAAATGCTGGCCGCGAATCGCGTCGTTGTAAACGCTGGGATCAAAGTCGGGCAGTTCGATAGCAATATTGATCGGGGTGATGGGGTAAGCGCCGACCAAATGCACTTCGGTGTGATTCACCATCTCGGCAAGCAGCGTGGTTTCACGAATCAGCTTCTGATTTAGCTCATCATGATGCGGCTCTTCGCTGGCTAAGTTGACCGCTACCACCGCTTTGCCGCCTTCGGGCCACGCCTGATCTTTCACCATCCATACCGGACATGGACATTTACGCAGCAGATGCCAATCCGTCGGGGTGAAGATGACCGCTTCGAGGCGATCGTGCTGGTGCGCCATTTTCAGCACTAAATCATGCTGATGTGCCAGAATTTCCTGGATGATGGCTTCATACGGACGGTTATGCCAAACCACTTTGATTTCAATTTCAACGCCAGCCTCAATATATGCCTGGGCCTGTTGGCGGATCCATTCGGTACGTTGGCTGATTACCCCTTTGCGCATATTGGAGCGCTCGTCGGGCGACAGCAGCGTGGTCATTTCATATGAGAAGTCGTAAATAGGCAGGAAAGCTTTGATTTTTCCGCCAATACGTTGATTGAGATAAACCGCACGACGCAGCGCGGGCTGATCGTCCTGCTGGGCATCAATAGCCACCAGAATATTTTGGTACCGGGACATAAGCCGATCTCCTAAAACCAAAGCAAGTTGGGTTAAAGATAGCCTAAGTTTGGACAGGGCAGAAGCGGAAAAGTTGTTGCCGGATCAATAAAATAACTTTTATTAACCCGGCACAGAATCACGCGGCTTGTTCGGTCTGGCCAGCTAATTCTGCCAGCAGAGCGTGGTTCTCAATGGTGATATATTTGCCTTTTACGGCCAGCATGCCACTTTTCTGGAAGCGACCCAGCAGACGGCTGATGGTTTCTACGGTTAGTCCCAGATAGTTACCAATGTCGCCACGCGTCATGGTCAAACGGAATTCACGCTGTGAGAAGCCGCGCTGACCGAAACGACGCGACAAATTCCAGACAAACGCCGCCAGACGCTCTTCGGCATTTTTCTTCGACAGCAGCAGAATCATATCCTGATCGCCTTTGATTTCACCGCTCATCAAACGCATCATCTGCTGACGCAGCGCTGGCATTTTACCGGAGAGGTCGTCAAGCGTTTCAAACGGGATTTCGCACACCATCGCCGTTTCCAGCGCTTGCGCAAAGCTTGGATGTTTGGCACCAACAATGGCGTCAAAACCCACCAAATCGCCTGCCAAATGGAAGCCAGTAATTTGCTCGTCGCCTTGTTCAGTGATGGTGTAGCTTTTGATGGTGCCGGAGCGGATTGCGTAGAGAGATTTCAGTTCATCACCGGCTTTGAACAGCGTCTGGCCTTTTTGAATCGGCTTTTTGCGCTCAATGATGTTATCCAGCTGATCCAGTTCGTGCTCGTTCAGCGTGAAGGGAATACACAATTGGCTGATACTGCAATCCTGACAATGGATGGCACAACCGCCAGACTGAATACGTCGAATGCTGCGTTTTTCCTGGATCATATAGTTACGCTCGATGATTATTGACTGCGGTCAATTTTAACATTTTTCTTAGCGAAGGGAACTCATCCGAGCAGTAAATGTCCTTAAAACCCCACAAATGTCAGGTATTACGCGGTTTGCGCTGGTCTGACTGAAGCGCATTTATTGATCTGGAACGTTTTGTTGCCAGGTTTACAGCTATAGCGCGCTTAATACAGCGCAAAAAGTGACAGATGTTTTGCCCATAATCCTTTGCTACTCTTTTGCTTTAGCGTCGAATTGGACGCGCAGGCAAACACCAGGCGAGAGGAAACACCATGAACCTTGATGATGAAGACCTTTTCCGTGATGCCATGGGTGATGTGACACCATTAAAAAATTGCGCTAATACCCAATGGCTACGCGCACCTTCGCCTAAAGCGCCGCGTGCGCCGCAGGAAAGTGACGAGCAGGAAAATTTCCTCACGCGTGGCTATCTCGACATCGTTCCGCTGACCACACCGCTGGAATTTAAAGTTGATGGCGTACAGCAAGGCGTGCTGGATAAGCTGCGACTGGGCAAATATCCGCCTGAAGCCAGCCTTAATCTGTTGCGTCAGCCAGTAGAAACCTGTCGTCAGGCGCTGTTCAGCTTTATGCAGCAGGCCAATAAACATGGGTTGCGCAATCTATTGATTATTCATGGCAAAGGGCGTGACGATGAGTCGCACGCCAATATCGTGCGCAGCTATGTGGCGCGATGGTTGCCGGAGTTTGCAGAAGTGCAGACCTTTTGTACGGCGCAGCCGAAAGATGGTGGGGCGGGCGCGCTCTATGTCGGTTTACGAAAAACCGAACAGGCGCGCCTGGAGAACCGTGAGCGTCATGCAAAACACAGTCGCTAGCTGTGGAATTTGCGGATGGTCGCCATCAACACTTCGGCGCTCAGGCTTAACGGACTGCCGCTGCGCGTAATAATGCCCACCGGTTCGCCTGGCCCCGGCGAGGCGATCGGTAGCGCACACAACGCATCGTGATTCAAATCTTCTTTGATGGCGCCAGAAGGCACAAACCACACATAGTCGTAACGCAGTGCCAGCTGTCGCGCCAGCGATGTCGATGAGGTTTCGACGCAGTTTGCTGGCAAGGTACAACCTTGCTCATTCAGCATATGCTGCGCGATACGGCGCGGTGCGGTGCCTTCCGGCGAAATCACTACTGGCCACTGCATCGCGCGCGACAGCATAACGTTCTCGCTTAATAGCGGATGATCGGGGCGCACCACCAGTTTGAGTGATTCCAGAAACAGCAATTCATAAGTGAGTCCGGCCATCATATCGCTGTCCGCCATACGACCTATCCCGACATCAAACTCACCCGCACGTAAACCGGCCAACAACACGTTGTTATGCAATGTCGCAACCTGCACCGTGGTGTTAGGTTGCTGTTCATGGAAGCGATCGAGAATTTGCGGCAGCATGCCCATCGCCGCAGTCGTCAGCGCGCCGAGCCGAATCACCACCGGTCGGCCCGGCTGCGGCGCGTTGAAGCTCTGACCAGCATGATTAAGCGCATCCAGCACTTTCACCGCATGAACCAGAAACTGTTCGCCCAGCGTAGTGAGCTGCGCGCCGAGTCGTCCGCGCTCAAACAGTCGCGCGCCCGCCAACTCTTCCAGCTCATTCAGTGTTTTCGATAAAGCGGGCTGGCTCAGATTGAGCGTTTCAGCGGCACGACCGAGCGTGCCTTGCTGCGCCACCGCCACAAAGGTATGTAAATGACGCAAGCGAATGCGCTGATTGAAAAGGATATTTTTGTCCATACGCCCAACATAATGAGTTATGCCGAGGAGCAGCAATGAGGAAACGTTAATTATGTTAACTTGCCTGCAAATTTATATTAACAAAAACACCGCTATGCAAGCTTCGCCGCTAACCTGATGTATTTATGAGTAAAGCTGAAAAAGACACTTTTTGCAGCATATTCGCGCGCTCTAAAATCAATAACATACAGCATAAAAAGTTGAATAATTCTCAATTACATCCAAAAAGAGTGCCTGTTATTGTTAACGATGAGCTATGATAAGCGCCGTTTTTTTTACTAAAACTGATGCCCTAAACGGTTAAAAGTGCAGGAGTCGTTACGTGACCAGCGTTGAAGCAGTAGACGTTCGCCAGCTTATCAATAAGAGTGCGCTTAGCAGCTGGCAGAAGCGCTTAATCGCGCTGTGCTTCGTGGTAGTGGCGCTGGACGGCATGGACATTGCGCTGATGGGCTTTATTGCGCCCACGCTGAAAGCCAGTTGGGGCGTCACGAATCATCAACTCGGCATGGTGATCAGCGCGGCGCTGATTGGTCTGGCATTGGGGGCGATGGTCGCTGGACCGCTGGCCGATCGCTATGGTCGCCGCGTGATGATCCTCATCAGCGTGCTGTTTTTCGGTCTGTGGACGCTGGCCACGGCGATGGCGCAGAACATCGAACAGATGATGCTGTTCCGCTTTCTCACCGGCTTAGGGCTTGGGGCCGCGATGCCCAACGTGGGCACGCTGGTGGCCGAATACGCGCCCGAACGTCGCCGCTCATTTATTATTACCGTGGTGTTCTGTGGCTTTACCTTTGGTGCCGCGACGGGAGGCTTTGCCGCTTCGTGGCTGCTGCCGCGCTATGACTGGCACTCCGTTATGCTGATGGGCGGCGTGCTGCCGCTGCTGGTGCTGCCTTTTTTAGTGCGCGGCTTACCGGAATCGGTACGTTTTCTGATTAGCCGTCGCGCGCCTGCCGCACGTATTCACGCCATCCTCGAACGTATGCTGCCCGGCAGCGTGCAGCCGGATAGCCATTATCAAAGCACTGAGCTGCCCACCGCGCGTAAAGGCTCGGTGGCGACCGTGGTGTCGCGCCGCTATCTGTTCGGCAGTTTGATGTTGTGGGGCGGCTACTTTATGGGGCTGTTCCTCGTTTACCTGATTGGCAGCTGGATGCCTTCATTGATCAGCACGCTCGGCATGTCGGTGACGGAAGCTGCGATTGTCACGGCGATGTATCAGGCCGGCGGAACCCTTGGCTCGCTGTTTGCGGGTTGGTTGATGGACCGCATCAACGCCAATCTGGCGCTGGCGGTGATCTATTTCTGCGGTGGCATTGCCATTGTGGCGCTGGGTTTTTCACCCGCGCAGGTCGGCTTAATGAGCGCCATCGCTTTCTGCAGCGGCTTCTGTTTTAACGGCGCCAATACCGGCATGAATGCGCTCTCCGCCAGTTATTACCCAACTCATGCGCGTGCCACCGGCTCCAGCTGGATGCACGGCATAGGGCGCATCGGCGCCATCATTAGCGCCTTTGTCGGTGCCGAGTTGTTAACGCTTGGCTGGACGTTCAGTCAGATCTTCCTGCTGCTGGCGATTCCCGCCGTGTTAACCACCATCATGCTGGTGCTGAAATGTCGCTTTGGTGACCAGTCAAACCTCACCGAGTGACAAGGCGATCACAGTTCCACGAAATTGTTACCCGCCGCTAAAGGGTTGATCTACAGTAGCAACAACCCGTTAGCCCAAGGTGATGATGATGCCAAACTTTCTCAGCAGCGATGCCATCCGCACGCTGTTCTCGCAGGCAATGTCGACCCTGTATCAGCAGGAAGTGCCGCAATACGGCACGCTGACGCAGTTGGTCACCGCTGTTAATGAACGTACGCTGGAAGCCAATCCCGAGTTAAAAAACCGCTTGTCGGCCGCCGATGAACTGAGTCGCCTGAGCGTCGAGCGTCACGGTGCGATTCGCGTCGGCAAGGCTGATGAACTCAGCACGTTGCGCCGGATGTTCGCCGTGATGGGCATGGAAGCGGTGGGGTATTACGACCTGTCGCAAGCCGGTGTGCCGGTGCACTCCACGGCGTTTCGTCCGGTCAGCGATCGCGCGTTGCGCCATAATCCATTCCGCGTTTTCACTTCGTTGCTGCGTCTGGAACTGATTGATGATGCGGCGCTGCGCGAGAAGGCCGCTGCAATTCTCGCCGCGCGCGATATCTTTACGCCAGGTTGCCGCGCGTTGATCGCTAAGCATCAGCAGCAGGGCGGTTTGAACGCCGCGGATGCCGCCACTTTCGTGCAGGAAGCGCTGGAAACCTTCCGCTGGCATGCGCATACCACCGTAGACAGCGCCACTTATCGCGCACTGAGCCAGCAGCATCGTCTGATTGCCGATGTGGTGTGTTTCCGTGGTTGCCACATCAACCATTTGACGCCGCGCACGCTGGATATTGATCGGGTGCAAGCGCTGATGCCTTCGCGCGGCATCGATCCAAAAACCCTGATTGAAGGCCCGCCGCAGCGTAAAGTACCGATTCTGCTGCGCCAGACCAGCTTCAAAGCGCTGGAAGAAGCGGTGCACTTTAACGATGGCACGCCGGGCACGCATACCGCGCGCTTTGGTGAGATCGAACAGCGCGGCGCGGCGCTCACCCCGAAAGGACGCGAACTTTACGATCGTCTGCTGGCTGAAGCCGGTACCGGCAGCGATAACCAGCATCACCAGCAACATCTTAGCGCGGTGTTTAGTGATTTCCCCGATGACGAAGAGTCTTTGCGCGAGCAGCAGCTGGCGTGGTTCCGCTATCGCCTGACCGAAAAAGGCGAGCATCTGCCGCCACGCGCGGGCGAAAGCGTGACGCAGTTGCTGGCAGAAGAGCGTTTGAGTGCCGAACCGATCGTTTACGAGGATTTCCTGCCGGTCAGTGCCGCGGGGATTTTCCAGTCGAATCTGGGGGACGTGGCGCAAACACGCAGCGCGGGGAATGCCAGCCGAGCGGATTTTGAAAGCGCGTTAGGTTGCGCGGTGCAGGATGAAATGGCGTTGTACCAGCAGATGCAGCAGCGCAGTCTGGAACGGTGTGGTGTAGCCTGAGGAGAAATGTTACAGCCGGTCTGAAATTAAGCAGACCGGCTGCTTTTCTTGTGGTTATTGCAAGCGCGCGTCACGCACCAGCGTGTACTTCCCGGCACCCAAAAACATAATGGCGAGCGCACCCAGCAGGTAAAGCGCTTCTGTCTCCAGCGCCCACGCACCGACGTCGGTGCGATGCCAGACAGCGCCCATTTTTACCAGCAGTGTCGCAACAATCATGTTCACCGCAATAATGAACGCCGCAGGGCGCGTCAAAAATCCGATGATCACCATTACAGGTGCCGCTATTTCCCCGATGTAAGCACCGTAAGCGATGAAACCTGGCATTCCTTTGACGGCGAGCATGTGCGCAATCCAACCCACGCCATGCACCACTTTGAACGCCCCATGAAACAGCAGCAATCCGCCCAACGTCAGGCGCAAAAGCAGTTTGCCAAGGTCCGGGTGATCGCACATCCGGTTGAACATTTGATTAATGCCACCAAACATGGTGTTTCTCCGTCGCGCCAGGTTAACTTGCAACCTTAAAACAAATGGCCTCAATGGGGTTAGCCAAAATATTTGATGGAGTTGTTCAAATAATCGCGCCGCGTTTCGGCTTAATCTGCAAATGCTTTCAGAACATGGACATTCGTCTAAGGCCTGCAAATAATGGAACGATGCATTATTAGGGAAGCCGAGATGAAAAATGAACGACGTCTGAGGATCATGACCGCAGAAGGGGAACTCAGAGGCCTGATGGACGAAGATCTTTTTGTCTTCAAAGGAATACCGTACGCAGCTGCACCTACTGGCGCTTTACGCTGGCGACCGCCGCAGCCGGTCCAGCCGTGGCAAGAGGTGCGTGATGCGACCGAATGGGGCGCAGCAAGTTGGCAAAATCGTGACTATTGCGTGGCCGCCGGCGGTGGCGATCCCGGTCGCTTTAGTGAGGATTGTCTCTACCTGAATATCTGGACGCCGGATGTTGAGCCTTCGCGGCCGTTGCCGGTAATGGTCTGGTTGCATGGCGGGGGATTTTCCATCGGCGCCGGTAATCTTGATCCTTATCGCGGTAAAGCGCTGGCGGCGCAAGGTGTGGTGGTGGTAACGCTTAACTACCGACTCGGTCACTTCGGTTTTTTCTCTCATCCGGCGCTGGATGCGCAATACCCCGACGGGCGCGTAATCAACAACTTTGCCTTACTCGATCAAATTGCCGCTTTGCAATGGATTCAGCGCAACATTCCTGCCTTTGGCGGCGATCGCCATAACGTGACGCTGTTTGGTGAATCCTCCGGTGCGCGTAGTGTGTTATCGCTGTGCTGCTCGCCGCTCTCCGAGGCGCTGTTTCACAAGGGCATCGTACAAAGCGCCTACAGCTTGCCCGACATCCCGCAAAAGCAGGCACAACAGATCGGTTTACAGGTCGCGGCGCATTTTGCGTTACCCGAAGATGCCAGCGCCGAGCAGCTGCGTGAGCTACCGGCCGAACAATTCTGGCCGTTAGAACGCCCGCTGGCGCTCGGCCCGGTGCCCATCAGCGGCGATGCGGTACTGCCGAAACCGATGTTAACCACGTTTATCTCCGGCAAGCAGCATCGCATTCCGTTAATGATCGGCAGCAACAGCGATGAAGCCAGCGTACTGGACTATTTTGGCGTGGATGCCACGGCAGTATTGCGACAGATGCGCAGCAAAAACCGCATCAGTTATCGCCTGATGAAGTGGCTGTACGACATTCATGATGATGCGCTGCTGGGACGTGCGGTGGCGCGCGATATGGCGTTCACGGTGTTACCGTTAATCATCGCTCAGGCGCAGCACAATATCGGCCTGCCCGCATGGCGTTACTGGTTCGATTACGTCTCCGAAAACGCGCGCGATCTCTACCCGCACGGCACCTGGCACGGCAACGAAATTCCCTATGTCTTTAACACGCTGGATACGCTAGCGCCGCCAGCGGAACGCAGCTACAGCGAGCAGGATAAAGCGTTCGCCTCCACAGTCAGCGCTTATTGGGTCACCTTCGCGCGTGAAGCCAGCGAGTTTAGCTCGCACTTAGCGGGTGAAGTAGATTGGCCAGCCTGGCGACCGGGCGACGATCTGACGCTGGCGCTGGGCGAACAGGGCAAAGCCCAGGCGGTGGTGAAGGCGCGCTTTATGCGTGGACGGCTGCGTTTGTTCCGTTTGATGATGCGCAGCCACGTTAAGCTTTAATGAGCGTGCTAATGGTGTAATCTGGCAAATCAATTTATAAGGCAAATTTTCGCCTATCTTGCTGATAAATCTTAAAAGCGCATATTTCTCACCCGCGTCAGTAAGCAATTAATTAGCTTACAAAACCGTTACATTTTCCCGATCCGATGCCGATAAACGCAATATGCCCGATTTTATCGGGCCTCCTTCGCGTTTCACACCAAGGGATTATGTATGGGTATCTTAAAAAATTTCACCATCCGCGCCGTATTGCTCACCATTCTTGGGCTGTTTTGCCTGCTGTGGTGTGCCGTTGGGCTGTTTAGCGTCCACTCACTGAACGCCCTCGGCGAGGGCAACGAGATTGACCGCCAGCTGGTCAATCAAATGACGATTTTAAGCAAAGGAAATGATCAATATTTTCGTGTCGTTACGCGTCTGTCTCGCGTGATGGAAGGCCGCGCCTCAGGCAGCGCAGTCGGTGCTGATGCTTTTACCCCGGTGCAACAAGCGCTCGACAATATGAAAACGCTGCTGGCGCAGTTTAAAACCATGGCGCCAGGTCCGATGGATGCGGAGACCGCCAATAGCGTCATCGCCAACTGGCAAAAACTGCTCGATGAAGGCATCGCACCGCAGGTATCGCTGGCGCAGCAGGGCACGCTTGAAGCCTATCGTGCGCAAGCCAATAACGTCACGCCGCCACTTAGTCGTGCGTTTGGTGCCAGCGCGGAAGCCTTCAATAAAGCCGCAGGCAGCAAACTGGATGAGACGCGCGTCACCGTCGATAAGCTCACCAGCATCACTAAAGTCATTATTCTGGTGGCGGTGGTGATTGGCTTGTTTATCTTGCTGTTTACCGATCGCTATCTGGTGGCGATGCTGGTGAAACCACTGGAGCGTATCCGTAACCATTTCACGATTATTGCGCAGGGCGACCTCAGCCAGCCGGTGGAAGATTTTGGCCGTAACTGCGTCGGCAAGCTGGTGCCGCTGCTGCGTGCCATGCAGGACAGCCTGCGCGAAGCGGTAAGCGCGATTCGCAGCGGCACTGAAAACATTTATCGCGGCGCAGCGGAGATCTCCTCCGGCAACAACGATCTCTCATCGCGTACCGAAGAGCAGGCGGCCGCGCTGGAGCAAACGGCGGCCAGCATGGAGCAGTTAACTGCCACCGTGAAGTTCAACGCCGACAACGCGCGTCAGGCCAGTTCGCTGGCTGAAACCGCTACCGGCACCGCACAGCAGGGCGGACGGTTGGTGGGCGAAGTGGTTACCACCATGCAAGGCATCTCAGGCAGCTCGAAGAAGATCGCTGAGATCACGAGCGTGATTAACAGTATCGCTTTCCAGACCAACATCCTGGCGCTGAACGCCGCGGTAGAAGCCGCACGCGCCGGTGAACAGGGCCGCGGTTTTGCCGTGGTGGCCAGTGAAGTGCGCAATCTGGCGCAGCGCAGCGCCGGTGCGGCGAAAGAGATCGCCACACTGATCGAAGATTCCGTGCAGCGCGTGGAAAAAGGGTCGGCGCTGGTGAGCAGCGCGGGTAGCACCATGCACGACATTCTTAAGTCGGTGCAGGATGTGAATGAAATCATGAAGCACATCGCTGCTGCGTCAGAAGAGCAGAGCAAAGGGATTTCGCAGGTCGGTACCGCCGTCACCGAGATGGACAGCGTCACCCAGCAGAACGCCTCGCTGGTTGAGGAAGTTTCTGCCGCTGCCAGCGCGCTGGAGCGCCAGACGCAAGAGCTGCAGGCCTCGGTGGCGAAATTCCGTCTATCGGACAGCGCGCCTGTGAATAAGGTCGTGGTATCGCCAACCGCGCTGCGTCGGCCGGTGTTGACCGGCGCAGGCCTCGCACAGCCGAAATCAGCCTCTGACGAATGGGTCTCGTTCTAAACCTCAGATAACCACGCCACCAGTTCCGGCAGGAACGGTGGCGCATCTTTTTCCGCCCGCTGTAACAGGCTGTAGCTTGCGCCGGTCGCCACACTGGTGGCAAACGGCGCAATCAGTCGCCCATTCACCACATCGTTCTGCACCAAGGTGACATCCGCCACCGTGACGCCAAAACCCTGAATCGCAGCGCTGATCGCGAGATCCATGGTGGCGAAATGCTGATTGCGCGCCATTGGCAACGCGGCATCCAGCCCGGCCAGCCAAAGCTGCCAGTCGCGTGAATCCGGCGTGGGATGCAGAAAAGTAAACTTCGCCAGTTCGCCAATCTGCGTGGGCGGCGTGACGCTGCTGGCCATCACCGGCGTTAAACGCTCCTCAAACAGGCAAATCGAACCGGCTGGCGACGGGCCAAACACAATCGCCGCGTCAAAGTTATCGAGCTGCGAGCCATGATCGAGTGTGGTGGTCAACGCTACGTGAATATCTGGCCGCTGCTGTTCTAGCGCTACCAGACGCGGCACCAGCCAGCGCATGGCGCAGGTAGGCGCTTTCAGGCGAATCGAGGCGTTGCTGCGGCTGGCTTTTTCTGTGGCATTCACCAGCATGGCGAAACCTTGCTGCAATTCCGGCAGCAGCGCGGCACCTTGTTCGGTGAGATGTAGACCACGTGCGTGGCGGGTAAACAGCGCGAAGCCCAGCCAACTCTCCAGCGTGGCGATTTTACGGCTCACCGCGCCTTGGGTGATGCACAGCTCGCTGGCGGCACGCGTCAAATTGAGATGGCGCGCGGTGACCAGAAACGCGTGGATGGCATTGAGCGGCAGAGCAGAGCGGGACATAACAACCTCAAGCTATGATTTTTAATCATGGCTATTATGACAACAATTCGCTTGTCGACTCAAGCCGCACACCGTTGAATAGAAATCTACTTTCGATACGTGGTTATGCAACCTTACGAGGCACCGATGACCTTGAACAGCAGTGTTAACATCTCTTCCAAACAGCCCGATGTCGGCACGACGATTTTTAGCGTCATTGGCCAGCTGTCGGCGCAGCATAAAGCCATTAACCTGTCGCAAGGCGCACCCAACTTCCCGTGTGATCCCCAGCTGGTTGAGCTGGTCAGCCAGGCGATGCGTGACGGTCATAACCAATACGCTTCAATGACCGGCCTGCCGTCGCTGCGTGAAGCGCTGGCGGAGAAAGTTCACACGCTGTATGGCCAGCACTATGATGCCGGCAGCGAAGTGCTGATCACCGGCAGCGCCAGCCAGGGCATTTACATGGCGATTTCCGCGCTGGTCCACGCAGGCGATGAAGTGATCTTCTTCGAGCCGGCGTTTGACAGCTACGCGCCGGTGGTCCGTCTGCAGGGCGCTACGCCAATTGGCCTGAAGTTGCAGGTGCCGGATTTCGCCATCAATTGGGACGAACTGCGCGCCACCATTACGCCGCGCACGCGCATGATCATTATCAATACGCCGCACAATCCCAGCGCGCAGGTGCTGTCAGCTGCGGATCTGGATCAGTTAGCCGCGTTGACGCGCAACACCGATATTGTGGTGCTGTCTGACGAAGTCTACGAACACATCCTGTTTGATGGCCGTAAGCACTGCGGCATGGCAACGCATCCGGAACTGGCGCAGCGCAGCGTGGTGGTTTCCTCCTTCGGTAAAACCTTCCATGTCACCGGCTGGCGCGTGGGTTATGCGCTGGCACCGGCAGCGCTGATGGAAGAGATCGTCAAAGTCCATCAGTTCATGATGTACGCCGCCGATACGCCGATGCAGGTCGGTTTTGCTCACTATCTGCAAAATCCGCAGAACTATCTGCAGCTGTCGCCGTTCTATCAGGAGAAGCGCGATCGCCTGCTGACCTTGATGGAGGATTCGCCGTTTAAACTGCTGCCGAGCGCCGGTTCGTTCTTTATGTTAGCCAGCTACGGACATTTCAGTGACGAAAGTGATAGCGAAATGGTAAAACGTCTCATCGTCGATCACGGTGTGGCCACCATTCCGCTGTCGGCGTTTTATATGGACGGCACTGACAATAAATTAATTCGCCTGTCATTCGCAAAAGACGACGCAACACTTCAGGCCGGTGCAGAAGCGCTCTGCCAGGTCAAAGGGTAACTTAGGGGTAAATATAATGAAAAAATTGAACGCACTGTTTGTCGCTTTGGGCATGCTGACTTCGGCGCACGCGCTGGCGCAGGAAACCTTACGCTATGGTCTTGAATCACAGTATCCGCCCTTTGAGAGCCGCAACGCGCAGGGTGAACTGGAAGGTTTCGACATCGAACTGGGTAAAGCGATTTGTCAGGTAGGCAACTTCGACTGTAAGTGGGTGGAAAGCAGCTTTGATGCGTTGATTCCGGCGCTGCAGGCGAAAAAATTTGATGCCATTAACTCCGCAATGAACATCACCGAAGCGCGGGCGAAAAGCATCGACTTCACTAAGCCGATCTACCGCATTCCGACCATGTTAATCGTGAAAGAGGGCGAGAAGCTGCTGCCAACCGCCGAATCACTGAAAGGCAAAAACATCGGTGTGCTGCAGGGTTCGATTCAGGAAACCTATGCCAAGAAGCACTGGGAAGCGCAGGGCGTTACGGTGACCTCTTATCAGGATCAGAACCAGGTTTATAACGACATGATTGCCGGTCGTCTTGACGGCACGCTGGTGATGTCAGCTGCCGGTCAATCGGGCTTCCTCGAAAAGCCGCAGGGTAAAGGTTTCGCCTTTGCCGGCAAGCCGGTAGAAGATGACACCATTCTCGGCACCGGTATCGGTTTTGGCCTGCGTAAAGGCGATGACAAACTGAAACAAGAGCTGGATGCGGCAATCACCAAGGTGCAAGCCGATGGCACCGTCACTAAGCTGGCGGCGAAATTCTTCCCTGGGATTGATGTTTCAGCGAGCAAATAACCTAAAACAGGTCGCGTAATGCTTGCCGGTTTAACCAACGGTGTTTGCGCAGGCCGGGGCCACTTTTGGTCCGGCGGTCCTCTCGCCGCTTACGCGGTTCCTTCACTTCGTTCGTCTGCCTGACGGACCGGCGGAGACGGGACTTCCATGTCCCGGCTCCGCCTTTCGCCCGCGTCCTGCGGGCTCTCCTGGCTTCCTCGCTTCGTTCAGCGCTGCGGATTGCCTGCCCAAAAGTGGCCCCGGCCTGCTTCTTAGCTTCCGTACATGTTGTTGAAAACGGCTCAATTTTGAGAGGCGCTGGCACGTCTGCTGCGGCAAAAGGGCTATTCGCAGCGCTGAGGCTTTTACGTTGGGCCAGGAGCCTCACGCATGGATGCGTGAGGCAGTTCGGGGTCGGCCAGGACGGCCGATCCGCGAACGGTCCGTTGGCACGACGTGGAAGCCGAAGGCACCGCGCTAGCGGCGCGAGGACGGCCCGTGACGCAGCAGATGTGTCAGCGCCCGCAGGAGTTCGTGTCGTCATTTATGACGACCTTCTTCTTTTATTTCGCGGCTAAATAACACAACGCTTCTGCCACCTGATACGACTTCACAAACGAGGGAACCGGCAAAAACTCAAAACGCGAATGGAAGTTGTGCGCGCCGGTGAAGAAGTTCGGCGTCAGCAGCCCTTTCGCTGACAGCGCTGCACCGTCGGTGCCGCCGCGCATCGGGATCACCTTGGGTTCCACGCCCACTTGCTCTAACGCGGCAAAAATCAGGTCAATCGCACGACGATCTTCACCAATTGCATTACTGATATTGCTGTAAGTATCGTTAATCGTCAGCGCTACATGGCCGGTGGGATAACGCGCGGCGATTTCATCGGCCACTTCCACCAGTTGCTGTTTCTTCGCATCAAAACCCTGCAAATCGAAATCACGAATCGAGGCTTTCAACACCGCGCGGCTGGCGTTGGCATTCATATCGTTGAACCAGATATAACCTTCGCGGCCTTCGGTATGTTCGGGGGTTTTTAAGCGATCGAAGCGGGAGATGAAGTCATGCGCCATCAGTAGCGGATTGACCAATACGCCTTTGCCCGACATCGGATGCGCCGGCACGCCGGTAAACACCAGCTCAGCGGCGGCGGCATTGAAGTTTTCATACACCACTTCACCCAGCTCGCAGCAGTCGATAGTCCAGGCGAAATCGACGTTAAAGCGCTGCTCCAGATCCAGTGCTTTTGCGCCACGCAGGCCAATCTCTTCATCGGGCACAAACGCCACCACGATATCACCGTGATCGCCGCGCAGGTTCTCCAGCAACGTCATCACCACCGTCACCGCTGCTTTGTTATCGGCGCCCAGCACGCTGGTGCCGTCGCTAAAGATAATCTCCTGCCCGAGATAAGGTTTGATCTCCGGATGTTCCGCCACGCGCAGCCAGATGTCCTGCGTGCTGTTAAGGCACAGATCTTCCCCGGTGAACCTGAGGGTTTGCGGGTGGATATCCGGCGACAGGCCAACATCCACGGTATCAATATGGGTGATAAAACCGATACGCGGCGCATCAGGGCGATTACCGGGTTTCACCGCAGTGACCGTGGCGTGCTGGTCAATCACGATATCCTGCAAACCCAATTCGCCCAGCTCCTTGGCCAGTAACTCCGCCATCGCATGTTGGGACGGCGTACTCGGCAGCGTGGTTGATTTGGCATCGCTCTGGCTGGAAACCGCCAGATAACGGTAGAAACGCTGGGTCAATTGGCTGGCAAGTTGGTCTGTCATCACAATTCCTTATTAGCATTGCGGCGTCTGTAGTACGCGTGCTGGTTAAATCATGTTATTTATTAATCAGATGAACATTACATAACGAAGCAGACTCATGGAAGTCAATAAAAAGCGAGGATCATGATGAAAAAAATGATGGCAAATCTCACTCTCACTGCAATCAGCTTGGCGGTCGCGGGCGGGGTTTCGGCAAAAACGCTGGTGTACTGTTCAGAAGGATCGCCAGAGAACTTTAACCCACAGTTGTACACGTCGGGAACCAGCGTCGATGCCAGCGCGGTACCGATTTTCAACCGCCTGGTGGACTTCACGCCCGGCACCACCGAACTGGTGCCGAGCCTCGCCGAGAGCTGGGATATCAGCCCGGATGGTAAGGTCTACACCTTTCATCTGCGCAAAGGGGTTAAATTCCAGAGCAACAAGCTGTTTAAGCCGTCGCGCGATTTTAACGCCGACGACGTAATCTTCTCGTTTATGCGCCAGATGGATGCCAAAAACCCCTACCACAATGTCTCCGGCGGTAACTATGCCAACTTCGAAAGCCTCGAGCTGGCGAAGCTGATCACCAGCATTGAGAAGGTCGATGACAATACCGTGCGCATCACCTTAGCTCACGCTGAAGCGCCATTCCTCGCCGACTTAGCCTGGTATTTTGCCTCGATCCATTCGGCAGAATACGCCGACCAGATGTTGAAAGCCGGCACGCCGGAGAAGGTCGATATGGAGCCGATTGGCACCGGGCCGTTTGAGCTGGTGCAGTATCAAAAAGATTCGCGCATTCTCTATAAAGCCTTCCCGGAATACTGGCAGGGCAAGGCGAAACTTGATCGTATTGTCTTCTCGATCACGCCGGACGCCTCGGTGCGTTATGCCAAGCTGGAGAAAAACGAATGCCAGATTATGCCGTTCCCCAATCCGGCCGATCTGGAGAAGATGCGCACCAATCCCGATTTAACGCTGGAACAGAAATCAGGCCTGAATACCGGTTTCCTGTCGTTCAACACCACCAAAGCACCGCTGGATAACGTCAAGGTGCGTCAGGCGCTGGCGATGGCGATCAATAAGCAGGCGATCATTGATGCCATCTTCAAAGGTACTGGCACGGTAGCGAAAAACATCCTGCCGCCGGACGTGTGGAGTGCGGATAAAGATCTGAAGGATTACGACTACGATCCGCAGAAAGCCAAAGCGCTGCTGCAGGAGGCGGGGATTAAGCCAGGCACCGAAATCGCCCTGTGGGCGATGCCGGTACAGCGACCGTATAATCCAAACGCGCGACGAATGGCGGAGATGATTCAGGCGGACTGGGCCAACGTGGGTATCAAAGCCAATATCGTCAGTTATGAGTGGGGCGAATACCTCAAGCGCGTGAAAGGCGGTGAGCATCAGGCGGCGCTGATGGGCTGGACCACGGCGACCGGCGATCCGGATAACTTCTTCGGCCCGCTCTACAGCTGCACCTCGGCGAATGGCGGCTCCAACTCGTCAAAATGGTGTTATCAGCCGTTTGAGAAGATCATTACCGAAGCGCGCGCCGAGCAAAATCACGACAAACGCGTGGCGCTGTATCAGCAAGCGCAGCAGATTATGCATGATCAAATGCCAGCGGTGATGATTGCTCACTCAACCATCTTCGAGCCGGTGCGCAAATCGGTGAGTGGTTATCAGGTCGATCCGTTCGGTAAACACATCTTCTACCCGGTGGATATCAAGAACTGAGTCACGGCTTCCAGCGCTGGCGCAGCGGTTCCTCTAACGCATCCAGCTGTTGCAGCATAAAGGTGAGAAACACATTCAGGGCGGCACTGCGAGGTCGCCCTGATTGCGTCTGCAGCTGCAAGGTGCGCTGGCTCAGCTGATCGATGCCTACCGAGCGCAAAATCAAACCGTGCGTTTCCGCTTCCTGCAGCACGGTAAAGGCGCTGCAAATTGTCACCGCCTGCGGCGTACGCAGCAGGAATTGAAACAACATCGAAAAGGTATCGCAGGTCATCACCGGCTCAACCAGGCTGCCGTTCATATGGCTGGCGAGCTCAAACAGTTGCCGCACGGTGGTGTTTTGCTGCGGCAAGGCCAGCGGATAGTGACTGAGATCGGCGAGCGTGACCTGCGGCGCGTTGGCCAGCGGATGCGTTTGGTGCATCACGATTAATACCGGTGCCGGCCATGAACCCATCACTTCCACACCGCGCTCAGCGTGAAGACTAAATTGCAGCGCCACGTCACACTCGCCGTTGCGCAGCGCTTCCGCCACGCCTTGCGTGCTGGCGACTTTCACATCAAACAGCACGCCCGGATTGTCATTGCGAAAATCTGCGATCAAACGCGGTAGCAGCGTAAACGCCAGCCCATCGGTGCAGGCCACGCGAATCAACGTGCGGCGCACCGCTTTCAGTCCCTTAATTTCCGCCAGCGCATACTCCATATCCAGCAGGTTCTTACGTACGTGATGTGCAAAGATTTCGCCCGCTTCGTTCAACACCATGCCGCGCGCGTGACGCGCAAACAGCGGCACGCCAACCTGATTTTCCAGCCGCTGAATTTGCCTGCTGATCGCCGACACCGCCACAAACAGCTGTTCGCTGGCGGCGCTGAGCGAGCCAGTATTAGCGACGGCGAGAAAATAACGGATTTCACTGCTTAACATGCGGATGCCTCATGGTGGTGCATGCCTCGAAATCGGGCAGGCTAGCTTTGCTATAAAAGCAAATCTTACTCGATAAATTGATAATTGTGGCAAAGCAGTGTTTCCGCAAAGATGCCTTAACGACAAAACAATAAAAGACAGGGCAAACATGACAGCACTACAGGCGGTTCAACAAGCCACCGCTTATTTTGACAGCGGGGAGTTTCAACGAATTTTGGCGCGTCGCGTGGCGCAACGTACCGAAAGCCAGCGCGACGATCGTGACAGCGAATTACAGCGCTATTTGCAGGATGAGATCGGCCCGCAGCTGATCGCTCTGGGCTTCACGTTGCATTTCATCGACAACGCGGAAGCCGCTAATCGACCGTTCCTCGTGGCGGTACGCATTGAAGATCCCATGCTGCCAACCTTGCTCAGCTATGGTCACGGCGATGTGGTGTTTGGTGATGATGAAAACTGGCGCGACGGCTTATCGCCATGGCAGATGGTTGAAGAGGGCGATCGCTGGTATGCGCGTGGCAGCGCAGATAATAAGGGCCAGCACTGCGTCAATCTGGCGGCGCTGGAGCAGGTGTTTGCGTTGCGCGGTGGCAGCCTGGGCTTTAACTGCAAAATACTGTTCGAGATGGGTGAAGAGATCAGCTCGCCGGGGCTGGCGCATTTGTGCCAGCAGCATGGCGAGCTGCTACAAGCCGATCTGTTTATTGCTTCAGACGGTCCGCGTCTCAATGCGGTTCGTCCGACGCTGTTCCTGGGCTCACGCGGCGCGGTTAATTTCCGTTTGACCGTTAACGCGCGTGACAACGCCTATCACTCCGGCAACTGGGGCGGATTGTTGAGCAATCCGGGTACGCAGTTGGCCAACGCCATCGCCTCGCTGGTCAACGCGCAGGGCGTGTTGCAGGTCGAGGCGCTGAAACCCAACTCTTTGACGCCGCAGGTGCGCGATATTCTGGGCGATATCGAGGTGGGCGGCATGCCGGGCGATCCCGATATCGACGTGAACTGGGGCGAGCCGGGACTGACGCCAACTGAACGCCTGTATGGCTGGAACACGCTGGAAGTGTTGTCGTTTCTCACCGGCAATCCGGCGCGTCCGATGAATGCTATTCCGGGCAGCGCCACCGCCGTTTGTCAGCTGCGTTTTGTGGTGGGTACCGACTGGGAAAATCTCGCCCAGCATGTGCGCGCACATCTGCATCAGCACGGTTTTGACTATGTGGACGTGGAGTTTATGCGCGGATCGCCCGCGACACGCCTTGATCCCACCGATCCGCTGGTCAACTGGGTGCTGACCAGCATGGCGGAAATCAGCGGCAAGAAACCGGCGCTGCTGCCTAACCTCGGCGGCTCGCTGCCCAATGACGTGTTCTCCGACATTCTCGGTTTGCCAACCTTGTGGGTGCCGCACTCGTATCCAGCTTGCGGCCAGCATGGCGTCAACGAGCATATGTTGAAATCGATTGCCCGCGAAGGTTTGCAGATTATGACGCGTCTGCTGTGGGATCTCGGCGAGCAGGGAACGGAACTGGTGGCGCAGCATCGTGCGCACGTTGGAGGTGGCCAATGAGTACATTAAATACCACGATGCCGTTGAACGCAGCGAAGCCCAATCTGCACAAAACGCTGTTCGCGACCTGCATCGGTAACGCACTGGAGTGGTTTGATATCGCCGTGTACGGCTTTTTTGCCAGCTACATTGCGCATGCCTTCTTTCCTACCAGCGATTCGTCGGTTTCAATGTTGCTGACCTTTGGCAGTTTTGGTGTGTCATTCCTGATTCGTCCGCTGGGCGCGATTGTGCTGGGCAACTATGCCGATCGTCACGGTCGAAAAAAAGCGCTGCTTTTATCGATCAACCTGATGATGCTCGGCGGCGCGGTCATCACCTTTATGCCGAGCTACAGCAGCATTGGCCTGATGGCACCGCTGCTGATTTTGCTGGCGCGTCTGGTGCAGGGGTTCTCTGCCGGGGGCGAATTTGGCAGCTCGACGGCGTTCCTGGTTGAACACTTCCCGGAGCGCAAAGCCTTTATCGCCAGCTGGCAGTTCGCCACGCAGGGCGCCAGTACGTTGATGGCGTCGGCATTTGGACTCGGACTGACGCAGATTCTCAGCGAAAGCCAGATTCAGGATTGGGGATGGCGTATTCCCTTCGCCTTCGGCCTGCTGATTGGCCCGCTGGGGATCTATATCCGACGTCACGTACATGAACCGGCGAGCTTTGCTGAGCACAAACCGGAAGCCGCGCCGCTGAAAAGTCTGTTTGGTCGCCAGAAGGAGTTGATGCTGTTGGCGATCGGCCTGATGGTGATTTCGACTGCGGTGAACTACATGCTGAACTATGTGCCGACTTACGCCACCAAAAATTTGCACCTGTCGGGCAGCGTGGCGTTTACTGCTACCTTGTTGGCGGGCGTGATTCTGACGGTGGTCACGCCCATTATGGGGTTATGGGCCGAGCGGGTGGGGCGCGTGCCGCTGATGTGGGGATCGTTGGTTTTGCTGATCGTCACCATCTATCCGGCGTTTAAGCTGGTGGTTGATCACACCACGCCGACTACGTTGATTTTGCTGGTGTGCTGGATGGCGCTGCTGAAGTCGATCTACTTCTCAACGGTGCCGTCGGTGATGGCGGATCTGTTCCCGATGGGTACGCGCGCCAGCGGCATGGCGATCAGCTATAACGTGGCGGTTACGGTGTTTGGTGGCTTTGCCCCGCTGATTTGTACACTGTTGATTAGCGTGACCGGCACCAGTCTGGCGCCCGGTTATTATCTGATGGCGATGTCGGTGTTAAGCGGCCTGGCGCTGCTGCGCAGCCAGAAGCGGGTTTTATAAAGGTTTCAGGGTTACAGGTCGCCACTTATGGCGTAATGCTTGTCAGCTAAGGCAACGGCGAGTGTGCTGGCCGGGGCCACTTTTGGGCCGGCGGTCCTCGCGCCGCTAGCGCGGTACCTTCACTTCACTCGTCTGCCTGACGGACCGGCGGAGACGGGACGTCCTTGTCCCGGCTCCGCCTTTCGCCCGCGTCCTGCGGGCTCTCCTGGCTTCCTCGCTTCGTTCAGCGCTGCGGATTGCCGGCCCAAAAGCGGCCCCGGCCTGCTCATCAACTTCAGTGCGTATTATTGAAAAGGGCTCATTTGCCAGAGGCGCTGGCGCGTCTGCTGCGGCAAAAGGGCTATTCGCAGCGCTGAGGCTTTTACGTTGGGCCAGGAGCCTCACGCAGGGATGCGTGAGGCAGTTCGGGGCCGGCCATGGATGGCCGATCCGCGAACGGTCCGTTGGCACAACGTGGAAGCCGAAGGTACCGCGTTAGCGGCGCGAGGACGGCCCGTGACGCAGCAGATGTGTCAGTGCCCGCACGAATAGCAATCCTGAAGAAAAATGCTTTCTTACTAACAAGCATTTCGCTGTTCATGGCTTCTGGAGATCACTATCTACGAGAACTGCAAATACGCCACGTGCGTCTGCAAGAACTCTTCCAAACCGTGACGGCCATCAGCGCCGCCAATGCCCGATTTACGCCAGCCCGCATGGAAGCCTTGCATCGCTTCGAAGTTCTCGCGGTTGATATAGGTTTCACCAAACTTTAACTTACGCAGGGCAACCATCGCGGAGTTGAGGTTCTGAGTGTAAATCGATGAGGTCAGACCATATTCACAGTCATTCGCCAGCGCTATGGCTTCATCAAGGGTTTTAAAGGTCATTACTGGCAGCACCGGACCAAAAATCTCCTGCTGCATGATCTCCATATCCTGACGCACGCCCGTGATAATGGTTGGCTCAAAATAGAAGCCTTTGCTGCCTGCACGCTTCCCGCCCAGCACTACTTTGCCGCCATCCGCGACCGCGTTCGCCACTTTCTGCTCAACGCGTTCCAGCGCGGCCGCAGTAATTAGCGGGCCCATATCGATATCGTTTTGCTCGGCCGGATTACCCAATTTCACCTGCTGCATGGCGGCAGTCAGCGCACTGATAAAGCGATCGTAGATGCCTTCCTGCACGTAAACGCGCTCAGCACAGTTACACACCTGTCCGGTGTTGATCACGCGAGAGCTAACAATCGCTTTAACCGCCAGATCGAGATCGGCATCATCCATGACGATGGCCGGCGCTTTTCCGCCCAGCTCCAGTGATACTTTGGTGACATTTTTCGCTGCAGCTTCCATGGTGGCGATACCGGCGTTGACGCTGCCGGTCAGACTGACCAGGCCGACTTTCGGGTTGCCTGCCAGCTCCTGACCAATCTCCGGCCCATAGCCGTAAACAAAGTTGATCACGCCTTTTGGCAGACCAATTTCATGGATGATGTGCGCAAAAATCGCCGCATTGTTAGGCGTCAGCTCACTTGGCTTGATAACAATGGTATTGCCGGTTACCAGCGCGGGCGCGGCTTTACGTGCAATCAGGAAGAAGGGGAAGTTCCACGGCAGAATGCCGGTGGTGACGCCAATCGCTTTCCTGAACACAAAGATGTTTTCGTTGGGACGATCGCTATTAACGATCTCGCCATCATAACGGCGTGCCCATTCGGCCATGTACTCAAGATAATCAGCTGTAAACAGTACTTCAGTTTGCGCCAGACCCTGGGTTTTTCCGCCTTCGGCGACGATAGTGGCGGTCAGTTCTGGTTCACGCTGACGAATAGCAGCGGCAATTTTGCGCAGCCAGTTGCCGCGTTCAACGGCGGGGAGCGCTTCCCAATCCGGCTGCGCCACTTCAGCAGCGTCGATGGCCTGCGCGGCGTCGTGTTTACTGCCTTCCGGCACGCGCGAAAGTAATGCCTCAGTTGCTGGGTTAATCACTTCTATCCACTTATCGTTCTGATCGGCAACAAACGCGCCATTAATATAATGTTGATGGTGTGTTGTCATGTGCAGGTTCTCCGCGATCGGTTTCGTTAAAGATTTGTGAATTGCAGAGTGAAACAGATCAGGGTGTAGCACCTTTTTGCTATTGCCAATGCGACTTGAGGGATGGCAAAGAAGGGAAGAACAGCACGACAGACGCAGCATTCCTGGCGAAATGCCGCGCTTTCAGCGGCTTAGTAGTGATTTAAGGTATGTTAAAAAATGTCAGGAACCCGGCATCGCCGCGCCGCTGGCAATAAACCACGCCAAAAAACTGACGCCAGCAATGATGATGGCAATAGGGAAAAGCAGTCCGATTTTCATAGTCATCCCGAGAGTTAAGCGATCTGCACGATCGCGCGATGGGTTTTCATCATACTGAACAGCTGGAATTGCGTGGCGTCGTCGACCTGACGCAGATGCTCACCTTTCTGATAATGAATCGCATGAACGTGACCCAGCTGTCGCCACACCACAATCACCGAAGCCAGCAGGGCGCAATTCTCTTCGCTCTGCACGCAATCCAGCGTGGCGTAATGTGCTTCATCTAATCCATTAATAAAGACGTTAAGCGCCTGCGCGGGCACGATGGCGCGAATGTCATCCAGCATCACGCGGCTCACCGATTGTGACAGCAAAAGCCGCAATCTTTTGGTATTCATCTCAATCCTTCGTCCTGATGATTTTCCCAACGTTATACGGATTAAACGCCTACGGGGAAAGTCTGGTACGTGGCTTTGTGTGACTGCCATGTTAACGGTTGCAATGGCAGTGGATCAAAAACTGTGCTGATCGACACAGCATAATAGAAAAATATGCTGAATAATAAGCCACTTATAAAAATCACCCCGTGACCTGCCTGCAAATGCGATTTTGTGATCCTTATGTTGACGACCCACCGAATTTTGCCAGCAACCTCCGCTTTCCGGCAGCCATCCAAAGGCTGACGAAAAGCTGCCCACCGTAGACTGCCGGTAATCGGGAAACCGCCGGTTTCCTGTTGGCCTCAACCTTACGAAGGAATAACAATGAACAGTGCCATCATTGCAGGTATTTTCTGGCATCTGGTGGGTGCCGCCAGTGCCGCCTGTTTTTATGCTCCATTTAAGCAGGTGAAAAAGTGGTCCTGGGAAACGATGTGGTCGGTAGGCGGCGTCATGTCGTGGCTGATTCTTCCCTGGGCAGTCAGTGCGGTATTACTGCCGAACTTCTGGGCGTATTACGGCAGCTTTAGTTTCTCTCAACTGATGCCGGTATTTCTGTTTGGTGCCATGTGGGGCATCGGTAACATCAACTATGGTTTGACCATGCGCTACCTCGGGATGTCGATGGGCATTGGTATTGCCATCGGTATCACGTTAGTGGTGGGAACCTTGATGACGCCGCTGCTGCAGGGCCGATTTGTCGAGCTATTCAGCTCACCAGGCGGACGTATGACGCTGCTCGGCGTGTTAGTTGCGCTGATCGGCGTAGGGATTGTATCGCGTGCCGGTCTGTTAAAAGAGCGGGCGCTGGGCATCAATGCCGAAGAGTTCAACCTGAAAAAAGGGCTGATTTTGGCCGTAATGTGCGGCATCTTTTCGGCCGGCATGTCGTTTGCGATGGATGCCGCTAAGCCGATGCATGAAGCCGCAGCCAATCTGGGCATCAATCCACTCTATGTCGCGTTGCCAAGCTATGTGGTGATCATGGGCGGTGGTGCGTTAATCAATCTGGCTTACTGCTTCATCCGTCTGGCGGTAAAAACCGATATTTCAGTACGCCGTGATTTCTCCGTCGCTAAACCAATGCTGCTGGCCAATATCGCGTTTGCTGTGCTGGGCGGCACCATGTGGTATCTGCAGTTCTTCTTCTACGCCTGGGGACACGCCAAAATTCCGGCACAGTATGACTTCATCAGCTGGATGCTGCATATGAGCCTCTACGTGCTGTGCGGTGGATTGGTTGGTCTGGTACTAAAAGAGTGGAAATCGGCGGGGCAACGTCCGGTTCGCGTTCTGTCACTGGGTTGTGTGGTGATTATCATTGCTGCCAACATTGTTGGATTAGGCATGGCAGCCTGATGTAAAGCCTGACGCCGCTACTGCGCGTCAGGCTTTCACTTTCTCAGCTGAGAGTTCGCGATGCGGCAGGAAACGCTGCCGCCACGCGCTCGGCGTTAAACCAGTTTCTCGCGTAAACACCACTGAAAAGTAGTTACTGTCATCGAAGCCGCAACGCGCGGCCACTTCACTGATTAAGCAATCCTGCGTCCGCAGCAGATACTTCGCCTGACACAGCTGTAGCTGCCGCAGATAGTGTCCCACGGTCATACCGGTTTGCTGGCGAAAAAGCTGCTTCAACGCACGCTCGCTTAACTGATTCTGCTGGCAGAACACCGCCAAATCGAATGGACGGCTGATGGCACCTTGCAGCGCCGACATCAGCAGATCCAATTGTTCACCCTCAGGTAATGCCCAGGGTCGATCGGCAGCATAGCCGTGACGGCGTAAAATCAGCGCGAGTTGCAAAAACAGCGCTTCAGAGAGTTGAATTGATAGCGAATCACTTTTGCGGCTTTCGCGCTCCAACTGGCTAATCACGCCGCGCGCTAACGCCATCCCGCGCGTGGTTAAACGCCAGCAGCCTGGCGAATCCTCTTCTTGCGGCGGCAGCAACTGGTTCCAGTCAAGGCCAAGGCGAAAGCGATCGCGGCAGTAAAGAATGTTATCCAGCGCCAGATCGTTGACGCTGTCATAACTGTGGCAGTCGTTATCGTGAATGTAAAAAACGTCGCCGCAGGTTATCAACCATGGACGATCGTTCAACACATGCAGGCCGTTACCGCGCCAGACGATAACGATTTCACTGAATTCATGACGGTGCGGAGGGAAGGAGGGCTGCGGCATGCGCTCGGCCACCGCAATCGGCAGATTGGTGGCCGGAAAATAGTCTTCGCGCGTTAAGATCAGCGACATGAGGAAACGCTCCAGTTATAGCATCTGCTGGCGCTCCGCTCTGGGCGCACAGCCAAATTCCCGCCGGAACAGCGTGGAGAAGTGGTTGCTGTCACCAAATCCACACTGGTAGGCGATGTCTGTTATGCGCATATCGCTATGACGCAGTAAATGCCGCGCCTGTAACAGGCGAAGCCGATTAAGGTAACGCTGCGGTGTATTACCGGTTTGCTGCTTCATCTGGCGGTGCAGAGTGCGCAGCGACAATGAAAAACGATCGGCTAATGCATCCCACACAATCTCTTCACTGTAGTGCTCATTGAGCCAGTCGAGCAACCGATGTAAGCGTGCTTCCTGATCCTGTGATTGATCGTTGTGAGCCGCTTCGCGCAACAACACCAGCAGTTGCAGAAAAAGTTGCTCCTGATGTGCGTGACGTTCCAGCGACCACACATCTTGCTGCTTCATCTGCGTAACGATTTGCAGCGCCTGCGCCATCACCTTGTGATTGATGCGCCAGTGCGACGCGTAGTGATCCTCTTCTTCGCGCGGCAGGAGCGCCTGCAAACCCGAGAGAAAACGGAATGACGCCGGACTGCGATACAACACGTTGGTCAGACACAAATTTTCCGT
Source organism: Kluyvera sp. 1366 (assembly GCF_054823405.1). Lineage (NCBI taxonomy): Bacteria > Pseudomonadati > Pseudomonadota > Gammaproteobacteria > Enterobacterales > Enterobacteriaceae > Kluyvera > Kluyvera sp. 1366. The sequence continues at coordinate 211,993 of NZ_JBTRDW010000002.1, read as the reverse complement.
TTGCTCATAAAGATGACGATCGTGATCGCGCACAAAGCACACGCATCCTGCGGATAAAGCTTGTGGCTGACCGTTAAACACATGAATGCCAGAACCGTGTTCCACCAACACAATTTCATGGAAATCATGATGGTGCTCCGGAAATGCCTGCTGCGGCACGCGCGGCTCGATGGCGATGGCGTAATTCCCTTCAGGGAAGAAATCTGCGCTATGTAGAACGGTCATGATTCGCCTCTTAATTAACTCAACCGTTGCCGAGTCTACGCAGGCGCCCCGCACCTTACCTTGAATTTTCATCTTAGTGACGCAGGAAAATGGCTAATTTTTCAAGATCTCACCGGCGATTGACAGAAATGCGGCAAGGCTCACATCTCGCCACTTGTGTGGTTCTGTGAGCTTTCTCACGAACTTCTTTGTCAGCCTGCCAGTGACTATTACGCACTGGCAGTAAGGGGAAGGTGGCAAAAAGCGGAGATTTCTAATCTGTAGGCATCTCATTACAGGAAGAACACGCCATGAGTATGCGTAACATTGTTGCCATTGATTTAGGCGCATCCAGCGGGCGCGTGATGCTCGCACAATGGAGTTCAGCGAATCAGCAGATCAGCCTGCGCGAAGTGCGTCGCTTCACCAATCAGCGTGTGCGCCGTGCAGATTATGATTGTTGGGATTTGGATCGACTGGAGCAGGAGATTCGTTTAGGGCTGGCCCAGCTTGATGATGACGGCATTGTGCCGGACAGCATTGGCATAGATACCTGGGGCGTCGATTTGGTGCTGCTGGATGCCAACGGTGAACGCGTCGGCGAGGCGGTAAGTTATCGCGATAAGCGCACAGAAGGGCACATGGCTCAGGCCATTAACGATCTCGGCAAAGGTGCAATCTATCAGCGCACAGGCATTCAATTCTTACCGTTCAACACCCTTTATCAACTGCACGCACTGCATCAGCAGCAACCAGATTGGCAGGAAAAAGTGCAGTATGCGCTGATGATTCCTGACTATCTGCACTATCGCCTTACCGGCCAGATGAACTGGGAATACACCAACGCCACCACCACACAACTGCTCAATATTCACAGCGGCGAATGGGACAGCGATTTGCTTGCGTGGGCTGGCGTGCCGGCTAAGTGGTTCGGCAAACCCACATCGCCAGGTAACACTGTCGGTAACTGGACCAGCGCCAGCGGCAACCACGTTCCGGTGATCGCGGTTGCGACTCACGATACGGCGAGCGCGGTTTTGGCCACCCCGTTAATGCAGGATGATGCCGCTTATCTCAGCTCGGGAACCTGGTCACTGATGGGGATTGAGAGCTTGCAGCCTTGTGTCAGCACGGCGGCGCTCAATGCCAACGTAACCAATGAAGGTGGAGCAGAAGGCTACCGCGTTCTGAAAAACATTATGGGTTTGTGGCTGCTGCAACGTGTCTGCACTGAGCTGCAAATTACCGATCTCTGTTCGCTGATCAAAGAAGCCGCAAAAGAGCCCGCCTGTCGTACGCTGGTTAACCCCAATCACAGCCGTTTTATCAATCCAGACAGCATGGTTCAGGAGATTCAAAACGCCTGCGCCGAACAGAACATGCCCGTACCGCAGACGCCGGCTGCGCTGGCTCGCACCATCTTCGACAGTCTGGCCTTACTCTATCGCCAGGTTATTGGCGAACTCGGCACACTGCGCGCGGCACCGCTGCGTCAACTGCATGTGGTGGGCGGCGGCAGTCAGAACCCGCTGTTAAATCAATTGTGTGCCGATGCCTGTCAGCTGCCGGTATTGGCGGGGCCGATTGAAGCCTCGACGCTCGGCAACGTCGGCTGCCAGCTCATTGCTTTGGGCGAACTGCGTGACGTCAGCGATTTACGCCGCTGCATTAGCCAAAACTTCCCGTTAGAAAAATTTGAACCGTTGAACAACAGCGCCTTCGCTGCCCATCAGGCACGCTTTGCCGCGCTCAGCCAACCTGCTAAGGAACTTGCATATGACTAAGCTGATTGAACAGGCCTTCGAACTGGCCAAACAACGTTACGCCGCCATCGGTGTGGATGTGGAACAGGTAATGGCGCAGCTGGATGGCATTCCGGTCTCGATGCACTGCTGGCAAGGTGATGACGTGCGCGGCTTCGAAAATCCGAACGGTGAACTGACCGGCGGTATTCAGGCTACCGGCAACTATCCGGGACGCGCCCGTAATGCTGATGAGCTGCGCTCTGATGTTGAAAAAGCGATGTCACTCATTCCGGGTGCTAAACGCCTCAACCTGCATGCGATTTATCTGGAGAGCGATAAGCCGGTCGACCGTGATGCGATTGAACCGAAACACTTCAGCAACTGGGTGGAATGGGCCAAAACGCACAAGCTGGGCCTCGATTTTAATCCAAGCTGTTTCTCCCATCCGCTGAGCGCCGATGGCTTTACCTTGTCACACGCCGACAAAGGGATTCGTCAGTTCTGGATCGATCACTGCAAGGCCAGCCGTCGTATCTCTGCACACTTTGGTGAGCAACTGGGTACCGCATCCGTTATGAATATCTGGGTGCCGGACGGAATGAAAGATCTCACCGTCGATCGTTTAGGACCGCGTCAACGCCTGGCGAGTGCGCTTGATGAAGTGATCAGTGAAAAACTCAATCCTGCGCACCACATTGATGCGGTAGAGAGCAAACTGTTTGGCATCGGCGCAGAGAGCTACACCGTGGGTTCCAATGAATTCTGCCTGGGTTATGCCAGCAGCCGCCAGACCGCGCTGACTCTGGACGCCGGCCACTTCCATCCAACCGAAGTGATTTCCGACAAAATTTCCACGGCCATGCTCTATGTGCCGCGCCTGCTGCTGCACGTAAGCCGTCCGGTGCGCTGGGACAGCGATCACGTGGTGATTCTCGACGATGAAACCCAGGCCATCGCTACCGAGATCGCGCGCCACAAATTGTTCGACAAGGTGCACATCGGTCTCGACTTCTTCGATGCGTCGATCAACCGCATCGCGGCGTGGGTAATTGGGACACGCAATGCCAAAAAAGCGCTGCTGCGTGCTCTGCTGGAACCTACCGACCAGTTACGCAAGCTGGAGAACGAAGGGGATTACACCGGCCGCCTGGCGATGCTGGAAGAACAAAAATCGTTGCCGTGGCAAGCGGTGTGGGAAGCCTGGTGTCTGCGCCACGATGTCCCTGCTGATGCCAGCTGGCTGAGCGAAGTCCGTCATTATGAACAACAAACACTGCGTCAACGTTAAGGTACACACCATGCAAAATATCCTCTCTTCCGCTTTTGTTCAGGGAATGGTTAAAGCGACCAGCGACATGTGGTTGAAAGGCTGGGATGAGCGTAATGGCGGCAACGTCAGCTTACGTTTACTGCCGGAAGAAGTTAAAGATTTCGCCGGTGATTTCTATGCCGAGCCGCGCTGTATTGAGCTGACCAAACCTGCTCCAGCGCTGGCCAATGATTGGTTCCTGGTCACCGGGTCGGGGAAGTTTTTCCGTAACGTTCAGCTCGACCCGGCCGACTGTCTGGCGCTGCTGCAGGTGGATGACAAAGGCTTGTCATACAAAATCCATTGGGGTTTGAGTAACGGTGGCCTGCCAACATCAGAGTTGGCAGCTCACTTCCAGTCGCACAGCGTGCGCAAGCAGGTCTCAAACGACATTGATCGCGTCATCATGCATTGCCACGCCACCAACTTTATGGCGCTGAGCTATGTGGTCGATCTGGATTCCGCACGATTCACACGCCTGTTGTGGGAAGGCAGCACCGAATGTCTGGTGGTGTTCCCGGATGGCGTAGGTATTCTGCCGTGGATGGTGCCCGGCACCGATGGAATTGGTCAGGCAACGGCAGACGCAATGGCAAATCACAGCATTGTGATGTGGCCGTTCCATGGCATCTTTGGCGCGGGTCCAAACCTCGACGAGACTTTCGGCCTGATCGATACGGCGGAGAAATCCTCCGAAGTGGTGGTAAAAGCGCTGTCAATGGGCGGCATTCGTCAAAGCATCACCACTGAGCAGCTGATCGCGCTGGGTGAACGCTTCAACGTTAAGCCGTGGCAAGCCGCGCTGCAGGCGGAGCGCAGCGATGTTGCGTAAAGCCTTTGTGATGCAGGTGCATGCACACTGCCACGATGAGTATCTGCGCCGTCATACGCCAATTTGGCCGGAGCTGGCTGAGACGCTAAAAGCGCATGGCGCGCACAATTACGCTATCTGGCTGGATGCTGAACGCAATCTGCTGTTTGCCAGCGTGGAAATTGAGTCTGAAGTGCGCTGGGAAGCAGTGGCAAAAACGGAAGTGTGTCAGCGCTGGTGGGCATCGATGAAGGATTTAATGCCATCGAATCCGGATAATAGTCCGGTGAGTGCAGCGTTGAAACCGATGTTTTTCCTGCCTTAACGCTCGCTCACCTCAGTATTTGTACGGAGGCAATAATTTTAGGCCGACACGGAAGTCGGCCTGAATTTTATTTGGTGCTCAATTCACAATATCCCGCCAGAGCGGGCCAGATTGCCATCTGCGTATCCACGATCTGGTCAAGGTCCTCACGATTAGCGCCTTCACGCGCACGCACCGACATTCCCTGCAGTAAACACGCCAGGTAGCGGGCTAACCTTGCACTATTGGCACATTGCGGTAACTCGCCGCGCTGCTGCCGGGTATCAAGAAATGCTTTTAACGCTGATTCCTGCGCGTGATGCTGTTGAGCCAGCATTTGCGCCACTTCTTCTGAGCCGGAAGAGAGCGCGCTCGAGGTACAAATGAAGAAACAACCAGCAGGCTTATCACATGCGGTGAAGCATGCGGCGGTTGCGCGAAAATAGGCTTCAATGGCCGTTTTCACGTCTAAAGCATCATCATTTAGCACGGCGTTGCGTTGTGCGCTGAACGTTTCAATGTATCGCTGCATCGCCGCACGGAATAACCCTTCTTTATTTTCAAACTCAGCATAAAGGGTTGGGGCCTTAGCGCCGGTAGCGTTAACCAAATCGGACAGCGAAGTGCCTTCATAGCCATGCGCCCAGAACAACATCAATGCCTTATCCAGGGCATCGTTGCGATCAAACACTTTCGGACGGCCGCGCGTTTTCCTGTTCACCACATCGATAACTTCTGTCATTGGGCACCTCAAAGCGTAGAAACGCCCCATTAAATTACCGATCATTAAATAAATATGCAAGCGCAGCCCGGAATGAGTCTATTCGTCTTTGCCCGTTTGTGCTTTTTGCTTGCGAAAGCACCCAAATGGATAAGTCAAAAAGGGCTGGGAAGCCCATAATCACGCCACTTCCGATTAAAATAATGACCGTTAATAAAATGATTGACGCGCGGACCCATTCGGCAGTAGCATTTAATTAACGGTTGTTAACTTAATCGCGACCGACCCCAATTCATCTGTTTAAGAGAGCAAAATTATGAAAAGCATCAAACTGACTTTGGCCGCTGTAGCATTGTCTTCAATCGCGTTTGGTAGCATGGCTGCAGACTTAGTAAACGAAGCGCCGCTGAATCAACAACAAATTGGTGTGGTTAGCGCATCAGGTAGCACTAACCTGACATCGCTGGAGAATCAGCTAGCGGAAAAGGCCAGTGCTGCCGGAGCAAAGTCATTCCGCATCACTTCGACCTCTGGCAACAACAAGCTAAATGGCACAGCAGTAATTTATAACTAAGAGAATTGAGCGGAGGGCAATTTAGCATTCCGCAGGAAGTGAATAAAAGGCTTCAGAAGATAACCTTCTGAAGCCTTTTTTCTTATCCGTTAGAACGCAGCTGTGGATAGCGGCGGAAGATAGCGATACACCAGAACAGTGCGGCAAGGCCAATAATGCCGCCGACGTTACCGACATCCGACATTTGCATATGCAAACTGACCTGATTACCCAGTAGCGCACCCGCGCCGATACCGATGTTGTAGATACCCGAGAACAGCGACATCGCGACGTCGGTGGCATCCGGTGCCAGCGCCAAAACGCGCACCTGCATCGCCAGACCAATCATCATCATTGCCATGCCCCAAACGATGCACAGCACGGTGATTGCAGCGGGACGTACAGCAGCAAACACCAGCAAGCCCATGCTTAGCGTGATCATCGCAATCGCGGCGATCAGCATCGCAGAAGGGAATCTATTGCCCAGCGTACTAAACAGCACGCTGCCGAGAATGCCCGCTGATCCAAACAGCAGTAACAGCAGCGTGGTAAAATTATCATCGGCATTAGCCACCACCTGCATAAACGGTTCGATGTAGCTGTAAGCGGTGTAATGCGCCGTCACCACCACGGTAACCAGAACGTACATTGCCACCAGCGCCGGACGGCGGAATAGCATCGGAACGCTGCTCAGTGAACCCGTGTGCTCGCTCGGCAGACGCGGCAGTATGCGCATCAGCAAAATCAGCAACACCAAAGCAGACAAGCCGATCATGCCGAAAGTAGTGCGCCAGCCAAGATATTGACCGACGATACGCCCAATCGGCACGCCCAGCACCATCGCCAGCGCGGTACCGGTTGCCAGCATACTCAACGCCTGAGTTTTCTTACCTGCAGGCGCCACGCGAATGGCCAGCGAAGCGGTGATTGACCAGAACACGGCGTGCGCTAAGGCAATACCGATGCGCGAGATAACCAGTGAGGTGAAATCCCATGCCAAAGATGACAGCACATGGCTGGCAACAAACACGATGAACAACACGGCCAATAGCAGGCGGCGCTCAATATTGCGCGTTAACAACATCAGCGGCAGAGACAATAGCGCGACAACCCACGCGTAGATAGTCAGCATAATGCCAACATCGGCAGTCTTCATGTCATAGCTGGCGGCGATATCCGACAGCAGACCGACAGGCACGAATTCTGTGGTGTTAAAGACAAAAGCAGCAATAGCCAGCAGTACAACGCGTAGCCAGGCCGTTTTACGTGAAACAGTAGTAGATTGCATGGAGTTCAAATCAGTCAGACGGCAAATGAGAGGGCAAAAAGCACCCCAGAAAGTGACCGGAGTCACAAATTGCCGCTATTGTGGAGCATTAATGAGCGGAGGGAAACCGTTTGTCGGGCTTTTATTACTGAATATTTTTTATCAAGAGTGGCGTAATTAATAGCCTTACGTTTTTACGCTTTCTGTCATCAATACGAGCGCGAACTAGATCAAAAACGGGGAGATAGAGGCGACTGGACCTGACGCCACTTTGAGCGCCTTAAGGTCCAGTTATTATTACACTTAAATTTATAGTTATTATGAAACGCCGCAGTGCTGCTTAACAAAAGAGTTAAGTCTGCTGACCACTCTCACATCATGATTATCAGAGTCGCACCATGTGTTTTAGTGCCACACTATTTTGAGTCGTCATGTTTTTTTTTAACCCCACCGGACAGCAGTGCTCGCAGCCCAGCGCGCTGGCATAAAATTTACGCGCTTGCTGAATGGCGGCATTTGGCGTGTAGAAAGTCCCAAGGAAACGGCGTGCCTCATCGGCGGGTAGGTACGGGCATCCCGTTGCGTGTACTACATGGTTGTCGTTATAGCCGGCATGCTTATCGACGTAATAATAGAGTCCCATCTATCGTCCTCATTGCTGTGAAATAATAAAAGTCTAACTATTGTTGGAATGGAATGAATTATAGCGACGAATGGCCGTTTTGTTTTATCTGGGACTGTGAGATCACCGGATGGCGTGGACTTGATGAGAGAACGGGGCGCATTAGCCCCGTTTAACAGATGAAAGGTATTACAGTTTCCGGCACTGCAATCGCCAGCCGACCAGCAAAGCCATTAATAATAGCAAGCTAATGAATGCCGTAACGCCCATCCAGCCATAGCTGTGCCAGAACACGCCGCCCAATGTACCCGCCACGCTGGATCCAACGTAATAGCTAAACAGATAGAGTGACGATGCCTGGCCTTTAGCCCGACGCGCACGCGGGCCAATCCAGCCGCTGGCAACGGAGTGCGCCGCAAAGAATCCGGCGGTGAACAACATCATGCCGGGTAAAATCAGCCATAGTGAGTTAAACGCCGTCAGCAGCAATCCCGTCAGCATAATCGCAGTTGCGCCAATCATCACCGGACCGCGTCCAAAGCGGCTGGTCATCGCGCCGGCTTTCGGTGAACTCCAGGAGCCGGTCAGATAGACCACCGACAGCAATCCCACCACCGCCTGGCTCAGCGACCAGGGCGCACTCAGCAAGCGATAGCCGATGTAGTTGAACAGCGTGACGAACGCGCCCATCAGCAGGAAGCCCTCAGCGAACAGCAGCGGTAATCCTTTGTCGCGCCAGTGCAAACGGAAGTTGATCAGCAAACTACGCGGACGCAGCGAAGCTGGACGGAAATGACGCGACGCAGGCAGAATTTTCCAAAACATCAGCGCGCCCGCCAACGCGAAACAGCCAATCACGCCCACCGCAACGCGCCACGAGAAGAAATCGGTCAATACGCCCGTCAACAGGCGTCCGCTCATGCCGCCAATCGAGTTACCGCTGATGTACAGCCCCATGGAAAAGGCGATAACGCGTGGATGAATCTCTTCACTCAGATAAGTCATGCCAACCGCTGCAACCCCGCTCAGCGATAAGCCAATCAGCGCGCGCATCAGCAAAATCCCCTGCCAGCTGCTCATTGTGGCGGAAATCAAGGTACAGATAGCCGCGAGCAACAGCGCGGTAACCATTACCGATTTACGCCCAATCGCATCTGACAGCGGCCCGGTAAACAGCAGGCCCAACGCCATTAAGCCGGTCGATAGCGAGAGAGAAATACTGCTTTGCGCCGGAGAAACACCAAACTGTTGCGATAACACCGGCAGAATGGGCTGCACGCAATACAGCAGGGCAAATGTAGCAAGACCAGCGGAGAACAGCGCCAGCGTCACGCGCATAAACTGCGGCGATCCGCGTTCAATCCATTCTGAAGGGGTTGCAGCTGGAGCAGGCTTTACGGACAACTCGTCTTCATCGAGTATCACCGCCTGAGAAGAGCGACTCACGGAACATCCTCGTTTGAACAATCATGGCGTTACTGTAGGAAAGGGCGAATAGGTTGTACAATATATTAATAATCTCAAATGAGACTTTTAAAGTATGAATGTTGAGTTGCGTCATTTACGCTATTTCGTTGCCGTCGCGGAGGAACTGCATTTTGGCCGCGCCGCGCAGCGCCTGAATATTTCGCAACCGCCGCTGAGTCAGCAGATTCAGCAACTGGAGCAGGAAATTGGCGCGCAGCTGTTTACCCGCACCAATCGCAGCGTACAGATCACGCCCGCCGGCGCGTTGTTTTTGCAGGATGCGCGTGCCATTTTGTTACATGTCGAGCAGGCCGCCCGCCGCGCCGCACGCGTGCATAGCGGGCAGGAGGGCGAGTTGCGCATAGGCTTTACCTCCTCAGCGCCGTTTACCGGTCTGGTTTCTGACGCGCTGTACCAATTCCGCCAGCGTTGGCCAGAAGTACACATTCAGATGCAGGAGAACAACACGCGGCAGCAGCTTGCGCCACTTCATGATGCTCGACTCGATCTTGGTGTGATGCGCAATACGCCGCTGCCCAGCGATCTGCAGCATCGCGTGTTACTGCGTGAGCCGCTATGCGCGGTAGTGCATTGGGCGCATCCGCTGGCCGATGCAGAGTCGATTTCCATTCAGGCATTAGCCAACGAGCCGTTCGTATTTTTCGATCCGCAAGGCGGCACTGCGTTGTACGGTGAAATCCTGGCGCTGCTGCATCGCTATCAAATCAAACCTTTTATTACGCAGGAGGTGGGCGAGGCGATGACCATCCTTGGTCTGGTGGCGACCGGACTCGGCGTGTCGATTCTGCCGGCGTCATTCAGCCGTGCACGTCTGGCCGATGTGGTGTGGATCCCGTTGCAGGAGAGCGACGCGATTTCTGAAGTTTGGCTGGTCTGGTCAGCGACGCGAGAACCAACGGCGCAAATGAGCAATATGATGTCGCTGATGCTGCAAAATGCAGAGAATTGACTCCGCAGTTGAATGAGGGCCCAAACTTTATGTGCGATAAATCACATTTCTAATCAAATATTTGACGCTGCAGGGCAATCTGCATCACCATAGCTGCTGTTTATTTAGAAGCGCGAAAATAATGGGAGCAGGGCGTGAATCTGTACAGTCAACCTGGTCATATTGATCAGATAAAACAGACCAACGCTGGTGTGGTTTACCGACTGATTGACCTTTACGGCCCGATTTCGCGTATTGAGCTTTCTAAACGTGCCCAGTTAGCCCCCGCCAGCATTACCAAAATCGTGCGTGAAATGCTCGATGCCCATCTGGTTCAGGAAACTGAATTTCAGGAGCCAGGCAGTCGCGGTCGTCCCGCGATTGGTTTGATCCTCGATACGCTCGCCTGGCACTATCTCGCCGTTCGCATTCAGCCCGGATTTATTACGCTGACGCTGCGCGATCTCAGCAGCCGCGCGCTGCAGGAAGATCGCCTGCCGCTGCACGCCAGCGCCGACAAACCACTGCTGCAAACCTTGCACGAGACAGTGAATGACTTCTTTATTCGCCACCAAAGCAAGCTGGAGCGTTTGACCGCCATCGCCATTACCTTGCCAGGATTGATCAACGCCGCTTCTGGCGTGGTCCATCGTATGCCGGGTTATGACGTGCAGGATATGCCGCTGGGAGAAACGCTGGCGCAGCGCACCGGTCTGCCGGTGTTCGTGCAGCATGATATTTCCGCCTGGACGTTAGCCGAAGCGCTGTTTGGCGCATCCAGTGGCGCGCAACATGTGATTCAGATTGTGATTGATGAAACCGTCGGCGCGGGCGTGATCAGCGGCGGACAACTGCTGCACAAAAATGGTCGTACGCTGGTGGAAATTGGTCATACGCAAATCGATCCTTACGGCCAGCAGTGTTATTGCGGCAATAATGGCTGTCTGGAAACCGTCGCCAGCATCGGAAGCCTGCTTAATCTCACCGCCCAGCGTTTGCCGTCGCAGCCGGACAGTGTATTGCATCAGACGCCGTTGACGATTGAGAGCTTATGCGCAGCCGCGCAGCAGGGCGATCGCCTGGCGCGTGATGTGATTGCGGGCGTCGGACATCATATTGGCCGCATGCTGGCGATGATGGTAAACATCTTTAATCCTCAACAAATCCTTATCGGTTCGCCGCTGAATCAGGCCGCCGATGTGCTGTTCCCTGCGGTGAGCAGTACCATTCGACAACAAGCCTTGCCCGCATACAGCAGTAAAATCCAGCTCACACCAACGTCTTTCAGCGATCCCGGCACCTTTGGCGGCGCCGCACTGATAAAAGACGCGCTCTATAGCGGCCATTTATTGGTAAAACTGTTGCAGGGATAATTACAGCTCACCTTAAGTTTGTCCTAACGCAATCTGCCCGCGAAAACATTTCCTTAAACTGCCTCCTTCGCACGTTACACATCGCTTTAATGAAGGAGGAGAATGGTGAAAACGCTTTTTGTCACCGGTACCGACACCGCGGTGGGTAAAACCGTGGTATCACGCGCATTATTGCAGTGCTTTGCCAAGACGAATCTGTGCGCCGCAGGCTTCAAACCTGTCGCCAAAAGCGCGCAACTCACATCTGAAGGCTTACGTAATAAAGATGCCCTGTTATTACAGCAGGCTTCAGGTCTCGCTCTCGATTATTCCGCCGTCAATCCTATCGCCTTACAAGAGGATGAAATCAGCACCAGCGCGTCGCAGCGTATAGATTATCCGTTGCTCAGCCGCAGTCTAAACGATTTGCAGCAGCGCGCCGCGCGCGTGGTGGTAGAAGGCACCGGCGGCTGGCGCAGTTTAATGAACGACTTACAGCCTTTGTCCCACTGGGTGCGGCAGGAACATTTACCCGTTGTGTTGGTAGTCGGCATTAAAGAAGGTTGCATCAGCCACGCTTTACTGACCGCCGAGGCGATTGCGCAGGATGGATTGCGACTCGTGGGTTGGGTAGCCAACCGTATTAATCCCGGTCTGGCGCATTACGCTGAAATTATTGATGTTTTGAGCAACAAGTTAGGTGCACCTTTATTAGGCGAGTTGCCTTATCTGCCGCGCGCAGAACAACGGGAACTGAGTGGTTATCTGGATATTTCACTGCTCGATGACAATATTACGCACGACAACAGTGCAAAGCCTGCGGCCTGATGAAACAAAAAGCCGCAAATGATCAATGGCTGAATCTAAGATTTCAGATTCAGCCCTCCTCTTTACTGAATTAATTGCCATAATATTCAATATCTTACTTGCAAATTTTAATAAACCCCTTGTTCTGGCGTGATTCATGCATCAGCAGCTCTGATGAATATCTTGCCGGAGCACCTGTATGTCGCAATCAGATGAGAAAGGTTTGTTGTATGGGCTGAATGACCGCATCGGTCCATTGCCTGCATTTTGTGCCGCACTACAACATGTGCTGGCCAGCGTAGTGGGTATCATTACGCCGCCGCTGATTATTGGTTCCGTGTTGGGATTACAGGCATGGAACCCTTATCTGATCAGCATGTCGCTGCTCGTTTCCGGTCTCGGTACTTTCCTGCAGGCGCGCCGCTTTATGGGCATTGGCGCAGGCATGATCTGCCTGCAGGGCACCAGCTTTGCCTTTCTCGGTGTGATTCTGTCGGGCGGATTGATGGTCAAAGCGCGCGGCGGATCGCCAGAAGAGATCATGGCGATGATCTTTGGCTGCAACTTAGTAGCGGCGATGATTCCGATGTTGATCAGCCGCTGCATCGCGCCATTACGCAAAGTGTTGACGCCGGTGGTTACCGGCACCGTTATTACCTTAATTGGTATCAGCCTGATCAAAGTCAGCATCACCGATTGGGCTGGCGGCCATAACGCCAGCGATTTTGGCGCGCCCGGCAATCTGGCGCTCGGTGCCTTGACGCTGCTGGTGATTATCGTACTTAACCGTTCGCAAAATCGCTGGACGCGGCTGGTTGCGGTGGTGGCCGGCATTGCTGCGGGCTGTATCGCCGCAGCGTTAACCGGCCATCTCACCCTTAAGCCAATGGATGATACGCCGTGGCTGGTAATGCCGGCGCTGTTCCGTTTTGGTTTTGCCTTCGACTGGACCATCTTCATTCCCATCGCGCTGGTATCGGTGATAGCCGTGATTGAAGCGGTGGGCGACCTCACGGCGAACTGCATGTTGTCGCAGCAGCCGATTGAAGGCGAAGCGTTTGAGCGCCGCATGCAGGGCGGTATTTTCGCCGATGGCATCAGCTGCTTGCTTGCCGCCCTGTTCTCTGCCTTTCCCAACACCACTTTTGCGCAAAATAATGGCGTCATCCAAATGACCGGCGTTGCCAGCCGTTATGTTGGCATGGTGATCGGCGTAATGCTGGTGCTGCTCGGTATGTTCCCGGCGATTGGCTATATGCTGCAGCAGATTCCACCGCCGGTGCTGGGCGGCGCGACCATTGTGATGTTTGGTAGCGTGGTGGCGGCCGGCATCCGCGTGATGACGCAAACGCCGCTTGGCCGCCGCGAGATGCTGATTGTTGCCGTGTCGTTTGGTATCGGTTTGGGTGTCGAAGCGGTGCCTGAGGTGCTGAAACAGTTCCCGACGCTGATTAGCAACCTGTTTGGTCACGCAGTGACTACCGGCGGGATGCTGGCGATTATTTTGAATGTCGTGCTGCCTTCAGAGCGCAGCGAAGCAGTGGCGGCAAAAACGGCTGAGGAGTCGCGTTAACAAAGCGCACGGAGTCAAATAGCCGAGGGGCATATGGCAGAGGAGTAAAGCATCCCGCGCCAGGGAAGGCGCGGGCTGAGCCTCAGGGATGATTTATGGCGACTTTACGATCTGCCATATGCCCCTCGGCGACTGCTTAGGGTTTTACGGATTCAACCGACGGCGCGTACGTCCAGAACTGAGATAATCGGCAATGTAATCCTGCGATATCTCGCCGCTATAACGACCTTCCTCATCGACGATCGGCATCCACACCGTGTTGTGCTCATACAGCTTCGACAGCACCACGCGCAGGTTTTCTTCCGCTTTGCCCGTCACTTTAAAGGTATGCAGCATCTCTTCGCAGCGGCCAGTGGCGCCGCGCGCTTCACGACGCTTCACAAATCCCAGCGGCTTGCCATCTTCATCAACCACCGTCACCGAACGCATATCGTTATCGTCCATGGTGGCGAAGGCCTCCTGCAGTGGCGTATTACGCTGCACGGTGATGGTGGGCTGCTGATCGGTGACATCGCCGGCCTGCACCAGCAACAAACGTTTCAGCGTACGGTCCTGACCGACAAAGGAGCCAACAAAGTCGTTCGCCGGTTTGGCTAACAGCTCATCCGGGCTGGCGCACTGCACAATTTTCCCCTGACCAAACACCGCAATGCGGTCGCCGAGTTTCAGCGCTTCATCAATATCATGGCTAACCAGCATCACGGTCTTCTTTAACTGGCGCTGCATCTCAAGGAATTCGTTCTGAATCACTTCACGGTTGATTGGGTCGACCGCGCCGAAAGGTTCATCCATCAGCAATACCGGTGGATCCGCAGCCAGCGCGCGAATCACGCCAATACGCTGCTGCTGACCGCCGGACATTTCGCGCGGATAGCGATGCAGGAACTTGGTCGGATCGAGCGCCACCATGCTCATCAATTCCGTGGCGCGTTCGCGGCAGCGCTTCTTATCCCAACCCAACATGCGCGGCACCACGGTAATGTTCTCCTCGATGGTCATATTCGGGAACAGACCAATCTGCTGGATGACATAGCCAATATTGCGGCGCAGGGTGACGGTATCTTGTCCGCTGGTGTCTTCACCGTTGATCAAAATCCTGCCGCTTGAGGAGGGAATCAAACGGTTAATCATCTTCAGGGTGGTGGTTTTGCCACAACCCGATGGGCCGAGCAGCACGCACATTTCCCCGGCAGGCACTTCAAGGCTGACGTTATCCACGGCATTAAGTGATGTGCCGTTCTTTTGCGTAAAGGTTTTCGTCAGGTTTTCCAGTTTTATCATTATCGAATCCCCTTAGGAGTCAGCGCCGACTGCAAACGGTGCAGCAGCCAATCAAGCACAATCGCGAGCAAACAAATCATTAAGGCACCGGCAATCAACATGCGCACATCGCTGCCGCTGATCCCGTCGAGCAGTTGCAGGCCCAAACCGCCCGCACCAATTACGGCGGCAATCGCCATCACGCCAACATTCATCACCACCGCTGTACGAATACCGCCAAAAATCACCGGTAGCGCCATCGGAATTTCTACCCAGCGCAGACGCTGCCAGAAGGTCATGCCAATCCCGCGACCGGCTTCACGCAGTCCGGGAGACAAATTCTCCAGCGCGGTGTGGGTGTTACGCACAATCGGCAGCAGCGAGTAAAGGAACACGGCGGTAATAGCGGGAAGGGCGCCAATGCCCTGACCGATCATAGAAAACAATGGAATCATCAAACCAAACAACGCGATGGTGGGAATGGTTAACACAATGGTGGCGATGCCGAGCACGGGCGTGGCCAGCCACTTAAAGCGCACAATCAAAATGCCCAGCGGTACGCCAACGATAATGGCGAAACCGACCGCAACCAGCACCAGCCACGTGTGTTGCCAGGTGAGCGTCATCAAGGTGTGCCAGTTATTCATGATGTAATGCAAGGTATCCACAGCGCCTCCTTACAGCATGTTCTTGGATTGAAGGAAATCACGCGCCACCTGTTGCGGCGACTGATGATCAATATCTACACGCTTATTCATCTCGGTGATCGCTTCGTCATTAATTAACGCGGAGAGCTGATTAAGCGCCGTATCCAAACCCGGATGGCTCTCCAGTACATCCTGACGCACCACAGGCGTGACGTTGTAACTTGGGAAGAAGTGCTTATCATCTTCTAACACTTTGAGTTCGAACCCTTTCACGCGGCCATCGGTGGTGTAGATCAAACCGGCATCAACAAAGCCATCGCGAATCGCGTTGTAAACCAAGCCGGGATCCATCTGGCGAATCTGCGGACGATCGAGCGGCATGTTGTAGGCTTTCTGCAGTGGCTTAAGACCATCGGAGCGGCCCGAGAATTCCAGATCCAAACCCAGTTTCCAGTTATGATCCGGATCGTTCTTGCGTACCTCTTCCAGCTTCGCCACCAGTTGCGACATGGTGTTGATGCCTTCTTTCTCCGCGCGATCGCGTTGCATGGCAAACGCATAGGTATTGTTCATCGGTGCAGGATTAAGCCAGACCAGACCCAATTTCGCATCCAGCTGTTTCACCGTTTTATACGCGTTTTCCGTCGACATTGGCTTATTGATGTGGTTAAAGATGATTAGCGAAGTACCGGTGTATTCCCATGTCATATCAATCTGTTTATTAATCATCGCGTTACGACCAATAGTGGTGGCGATATTGGTCTTGGGGATCACCTGAAAACCTTTCTTCTGCAGCCAAATCACCGTCATCGCGGAGAGGATGTGCTGCTCCGTAAAGCTCTTAGTTGCCATGGTAATCGGTGTTGCAGCCGCAGCGCTTTGGCTGATTGCCAGCGTCGCGGTGAGTGCCAGCGCAGTACGTCTAACCCAGCGCGCCAGCTTATTGGCAGTGGCCATCACAAAACTCCTTGTGTTAAGCCGCAGAGTGCGGGCTGAGATAACGTCCCAATGCTGCGAGCAGCATGTCGAGCACCAGCGCAACCAGCGCGGTGGCCACAGCGCCGAGGATCAGCGTAGGGAAGTCGTTGAGGTAGATGCCGGGGAAAATCAGCTCACCAAAACTGCTGGCACCGATCAGGAACGCCAATGGCGCGGTACCGACGTTAATCGCCGTGGCGATGCGCACGCCTGCCAGAATCACCGGCAGCGCATTAGGGATTTCCACCTGACGCAAACGCTGAAACTTGGTCATACCTATACCGTTGGCGGCTTCGATTAGCGACGGCGGTACCGCGCTTAAACCGGCAAAAGTATTACGCACAATCGGCAGCAGCGAGGCGAGGAACAGGGCAATCAGCGCGGGACGATCGCCGATACCGACAATCACCATCGCGAGCGCCAATACCGCCAGCGGAGGCAGCGTGTTACCCACGTTGAAGATTTGCATCACGTACTCTGCCCAGCGACGAGCAAATGGACGGCTAAGCAGGATGCCGCTGGGAATGCCCACCAGTAACGCAAAGAACATTGACCAAAACACTAAAAACAGATGCTGCTGCCCGAGATAAACCAAATCTTCCCGCCGGTCGCGCAGCGTATTCAGCCCCAGCCCCCAAACCAGCAGGGCAATCACCGCAACAATCGCGAGCAGAGCCAGCCCAGCGCGGCGGGCGAGCGATGCATTTTGCATAGCCAGTGTCTCCCTGATTCAAGAAATCGTTCGATAGGTAATGTCATTCCCAGGATGACGGCGCAGTGTTAAAACGCACACATACGAAAATCCTTCACCCCGTTAAATTGCAGTTAAAATGACTGTTATCAGATGCTTTTTCAGTGAATATCTGGAAAGCACCGCTTAGACCTATAGCAATGCTTGTCGATAAGCGCTAGTTTTTGCGGCAAAATCAGACAGATAGAAATAATAAAAAACGCCATCTAACCCGCGTGGAATAAGGCATCATCCGACAATAAAAAATTTTCATCGAAATAAGTGACGTCGTAACAGATGGGGCGCACGCAGAGGAAACTGGTCTGGTGAATTTTCAGCTAGCCTTGTTAGAAATTAAGGAGACGTATGACTGAAACTGCAGAATTGAACACGGAACATCGCCACTGGATTCTTATCGGCTGCATGCTCGCTATGTTTATGGCGGCGATTGAAGTCACCATCGTGGCCACCGCCATGCCAACCATTATTGCCGATCTTGGCGGCTTTTCGCAGTTTGGCTGGGTATTTTCCATCTATCTACTGACGCAAGCCGTCAGCGTGCCGCTTTATGGCCGACTGGCAGATATGTGGGGCCGCAAACGGCTGTTGTTTATCGGTGTTTCGCTCTTTTTACTGGGATCGATTCTGTGCGGATTTGCCCACAGCATGGCGTGGCTGATCCTGTTTCGCGCTTTTCAGGGGTTAGGTGCTGGGGCAATTATGCCGCTAACGTCCACCATTGTGGCGGACGTCTATTCGCCGCGCGAACGCGCCAACGTCCAGGGCTGGCTCTCCAGCGTCTGGGGCGTGGCGGCAATCATTGGTCCGCTGAGCGGCGCGTGGCTGGTGCAGCACTTTAGCTGGTCGGTGATTTTCTGGGTCAACGTGCCGATTGGCGCCATCGCCATGCTGCTGCTGGCGCGTTTTCTTCCATCGCGCGAACAAAACCAGGCCACCACGCTCAATCTCACCGGCAGCTGCTGGCTGATGATCTGCGTAACGGCGTTGCTGGTCGCGCTGCTGCAGGCAGAAGTGCTCGGTTTCTGGCTGGTGCCGTTCCTGCTGTTGGCGGTCATTGCTGCCTGGCGTTTAAAACAGCATGAACAGCGTGCTGATGCGCCGCTGTTCCCGCTGGAAATCTGGCGCAGCCGGCTCATCGTTGCAGGCAACATCGGCAACCTGATCATCGGTGCCAGTATGATGGGCATCAGCGCCTTTCTACCAACCTGGATTCAGGGCATCACCGGCGGCACGCCGCTGCAGGCCGGCAGCGCACTGGCGATGATGTCGATTGGCTGGCCGCTGGCCAGTACATTGAGCGGTAGGTTGATGCTTATCACCTCCTATCGCTTCACCGCGCAGTTGGGCGCGCTGCTGCTGATTGCGGGCAGCGCGTTGCTGCTGCTACTGCACAGCGACAGCTCAATCGTGCAGGCCGGATTCACCGCCTTTGTGATTGGCACCGGCATGGGCATGACCAGCACCACGTTTCTGGTATCGGTACAGAACCATGCGCATTACGATATTCGCGGCATTTGCACCGCCTCAATCATGTTCAGCCGCATGATCGGGTCGGCGATTGGTACCGCGTTATTGGGCGCGGTGCTGAACCTCAATTTGTCGCTGCGTCTGCCGCAGGCCGACGATCCGATGCAGAAAATCATGTCGCCTGAAAGCCGTCAGGCGCTGTCGGAGGCGACATTGCATGACTGGACCGGACAAATCGCCAGTTCTTTACATTGGGTGTTTGTAGTGTCGTTGCTGATTGCGCTGCTAACGTTGTGGGTGGCGTGGATAATGCCGCGGCAAAGGCCGGAAGTGGAGTAAAAGCAGGGCGGCCAGAGAGCCGCCCGAAAGTTTACTGCGCTGGCGTGTCCTGAGAGCTGCCCGCGCTGTCTGGCACAGTGCTGTCACCATCACGGCCATTTTTCTTGTAGACGATTTTCTGTGTGTCGTTCTCACAATGACCCACAACCTGGCCGCCGACCTGATCGGCTTGATCATTGGCCACGATATCCAGCGTGAAATCCGATTCGGCGACGCCGTTGTTAATGATTTTTTTGCTGATGTCCGCTTTGACGCTTTCACAAGAAGCTTGCGCCAATACCGGCAGCGACAACATCGCCATCAGCAGAACTGCATTACGTTTTTTCATCATTCACTCCTTTGGTCAGAAATCCTGTCAAAACTATAGCAGTGATAAACGATTAAGGTGCAATTGGACGTCCGGTGCGGCGGTCGAGGCAGCGCAGCGTATTCGGTTCCCAATAGGCGTTAACGTTGTAGCTCTTTTCGCAGGAGTCGCGGGTATCAAAGGCTTTGTCCGCTTTATCGAACTCTTTCTCAACGCGCGTATTGACCTTATTACGCAGGTTTTTGGTATCGTTCCACTGCTCTTTGCTCTGGCGCGCGGCTTCATTACTGGAGGCGCTGCTGCCATCTTCAATAATCAGGCGATCGGTTTTGGCCGCAGCGATGGGCGCAGCCATTAACAGGCTCGACGTCACCACGGTAGCCAGCAGGGCGGAAAACAGTTTTTTCATCGTCATTTCCTTCAGTTAACACCAGCACAGCCGGGATCGCGGCTGTAACAACCATGGGCGCTAGTATATCATCGCTGCTTCTTTGCTCACCAGCGGTGAGCGCTTTGTTTAGCTTAGCGAGAGATTTTCTATGCTGGTTAAAACCGCCTTGCTGTTTTTTATCACTGCGATAGCGGAAATTGTTGGCTGTTTCCTGCCGTGGCTGTGGTTGAAGAAAGGCATGACGGCGTGGCTGCTGGTGCCGGCCGCGGCAAGTCTTACGCTGTTTGTCTGGTTGTTAACGTTGCATCCCGCCGCGAGCGGGCGCGTTTATGCGGCCTATGGCGGCGTATACGTGCTGACGGCGCTAATCTGGCTGCGCGTGGTGGATGGCGTAAAACTGAGTACGTGGGATTGGGTCGGTGCGCTGGTCGCCTTGAGCGGCATGTTGATTATCGTGACCGGTTGGGGCCGCGCGTAATCATCGGCCACACCGGCGTGCGATATCAGGGGGAAACATCCCGATGAGGTCGTCGCGGCGAAAGCCGCCGGAGCGCCTCACAGGATGGTCGCCCCGGATATTTCGATCAAACAGCGTGTAACCGCGATTAACCTTTATGCACCTTCAGTCCCGCGGTGGTTTGCGTCACCGGCATAATCTCCAGCGTATTGATGTTGACGTGCTTCGGCAGCGTCGTCACCCAATACACCGCTTCGGTGACATCTTCCGCCGTCAGCGCGGTGGTGCCTTCATAAACCTGGCCCGCTTTATCGTCATCGCCCTTGAAGCGCACGTTTGAGAACTCGGTGCCGCCCACCAAACCTGGCTCGATATCGGTCACGCGCAGCGCGGTGCCGTGCAGGTCGGTACGCAGATTCAGGCTGAACTGGCGCACGAACGCTTTGGTCGCGCCATACACGTTGCCACCCAAGTAAGGCCAGCTGCCGGCAATCGAACCGATATTCACGATATGACCAACATTGCGCTCAACCATTGCCGGCAGCACCGCACGCGTCATGTACACCAAACCTTTATTGTTGGTGTCGATCATATTTTCCCAGTCTTCGATATTGGCTTTGTGCGCCGGTTCCACACCTAACGCCAGGCCAGCATTATTAACCAGCACATCAATATTGCGCCATTCAGCGGGCAGGGAGGCGATCGCTTCATCGATGGCGGCACGATTACGCACGTCCAGCTGAACGGTGTACAGATTGTCGCCCAGCTCATCTTTCAGCTCTTTTAAACGCTCAGCGCGACGTCCGCTGGCGATCACTTTGTGACCTGTAGCAATGAAGCGGCGGGTGATACTTTGACCAAAACCAGCAGTTGCGCCAGTAACAAAAATAATCATCTTACTGTTCCTTATACGATTTCAGGTTATCAGCCACACCTTAGCATTAACCTCGAACCCATGCTCATGAAAACCCAAAGCAGCGTGTTGCAGGATTTTTCCTGCACATTACGAGTGCAATGGCGCACCACAAAGACGCATCCCAACAGGCGATAATCACGCCATACGCAGTAAAACTCGCCGCAATGTTAAATAGCAACCGTTTGCGATAGCAGGCAACCGGTTGCGCATACGTTTGCTCGTCAAGCTTGACACAAAAACGCATCAAAACAACCTATTATATTGAAAGTAAACAATATTTTTTGTTCTTTGCATTGGCATGCGCTTTGCAAACTATCTTTAAGGCAATCACCTGCACTCATAAAAAAGCACCAAGGAACCATTATGCCTTACGCACCCGAAACGCTGCTGCGCGCCAGCTTCTTTGATTTCACCGCACTGGCCGCGCAGCCAGACGACATCGCTGCCAATGCGCGCTATCTCGAAGATGGCTTATTAACGCTGCGTGACGGCAAAGTGGTCAGCCTTGAAAGCTGGCAAATCGCGGAAGGGCGCGTTGATCCCACGCGCGTCACCGATCTGCGTGGCAAACTGATCGTGCCCGGCTTTATCGATACCCATATTCATTATCCGCAAACCGAGATGATCGGCGCCTTTGGCGAACAGCTGCTGGAGTGGCTCAACCAATATACCTTCCCGGTGGAGAGCCAATATCACTGTCCCGATCACGCGGCAAAAATGTCGGCGTTCTTCCTGCACCAGCTGCTGTCGAACGGCACCACCACCGCGCTGGTGTTCGGCACCGTGCATAAGCAGTCGGTCGACTCGCTGTTCAGCGCCGCGCAGCAGCTGGATATGCGGCTGATCGCTGGCAAAGTGATGATGGATCGCAACGCGCCTGAATACCTGACCGAAACGCCGGAAGAGAGTTATCAGCATACGCGTGAACTGATTGAGCGCTGGCATCAGCGCGGTCGCCTGAGCTATGCGCTCACCCCGCGCTTTGCACCGACCTCGTCGCCGGAATTGCTGGATAAAGTGCGTCAGCTGCGCGAGGAGTTTCCTGATGTCTGGATGCACACGCACCTAAGTGAAAATCCGCAGGAGATCGCCTGGGTAAAAGCGCTATTCCCGGAGCGCGCAGGCTATCTTGATGTTTATCATCATCACCAACTTACCGGCAAACGCAGCGTGTTCGCGCACTGCCTGCATCTGGAAGATCAAGAGTGGCAATGCCTGCATGACACCGATTCATCAATTGCCTTCTGCCCGACCTCAAACCTGTTCCTCGGCAGCGGATTATTCAATATCAAACGCTGCTGGCAGCAGGGCGTGCGCATGGGCATTGGCACCGACGTTGGCGCAGGCACCACTTTTAATCTGCTGCAAACGCTGGGCGAAGCCTACAAAGTTGGCCAGCTACAGCAGTACAAACTCAGCGCCTGCGAAGCGTTCTATCACGCCACTTTAGGCGGCGCGCACGCGCTCGATCTGGACGACGTTATCGGCAACTTTAATCCCGGCAAAGAGGCCGATTTCGTGGTGCTTGATGCGGCGGTGTCGCCGCTGCAGAAGCTGCGCAATGCCAATAGCAAAGATATCTGGGAGCGGCTGTTTGTAATGATGACGCTTGGCGACGACCGCAACATCGCGCAAACCTGGGTGAGCGGCAAACCGGTTTGGCAGCGCGAAAGTGAGGAGCAAATCGCATGATCCAGTTCTTACTCAACGATCGTTTAATCACCGAATGCGAGCTTGATCCCAATCTCACCGTGCTTAACTACCTGCGCGGCCAGCAGCAGCGTCGCGGTACCAAAGAGGGCTGCGCGTCTGGCGATTGCGGTGCCTGCACCGTCACGCTCGGTAAAGTCGTCGATGGGCAGATGCAGTATCAGGCGGTGAACAGCTGTTTGACGCTGGTCAGCAGCCTGCAAGGCAAGCAATTGATTACCGTGGAAGATCTCAAGCAGGGCCGCGAACTGCACAGCGTGCAGCAAGCGATGGTGGATTGCCACGGCTCGCAATGCGGCTACTGCACGCCGGGTTTCGTGATGTCGCTGTTTACTCTGCAGAAAAACAGCGCTGGCTGGGATCGTCATCAGGCAGAACAGGCGCTGGCGGGTAATTTATGTCGTTGCACCGGCTATCGTCCGATCATGGATGCGGCGCAGCAGGCGTGTGAACAACCTGATGCAGATGCCTTCAGCGCCAATGCACCCGCGCTAGTACAGCGTTTACAGGCGCTCAGCAACAATGAAGTACAGATCATCGAAGCTGCGGGCAGCCGCTGCTATCTGCCGAAAACAGTAGCGCAACTCGCCGAGCTCTATCAGCAATATCCTGAAGCCCGTCTGGTGGCTGGCGGTACCGATCTGACACTGCAAATCACTCAGCAATATCAGCGCTTGCCGCTGCTGATCGCGCTGGAGCAGATTGATGAGTTGAAGGTCTGCCACGAAGATGAAACGCATCTTTATCTCGGTGCTGCCGCCTCATTGCAGCATTGCTATCAGTTTTTAGCGCAGCACATTCCGGCGTTTAGCAGCATGTTGGAGCGTTTTGCCTCATTGCAAATTCGTAATCAGGGCACGCTCGGCGGCAACATTAGTAACGCATCGCCGATTGGTGATTGCGCGCCGATGCTGCTGGCTTTAAATGCGCATCTGGTTTTGCAGCAGGGTGAAAAGAGGCGAGAAGTCCCGCTCGATCAATTCTTTACCGCCTATCGCCAAACGGTCTTGCTGCCGGGTGAATTCATTCGCAGCATCACCATCGCTAAAGTGACGGTGTCACCCAACTTTGCGGCGTGGAAAGTGGCTAAACGGCTGGATGATGATATTTCCGCAGTTTTCGCCGCTATCAATCTGCACATCGCGGAAGGGGTAATTGTGGAAGCGCGGCTCGCCTTTGGTGGTATGGCCGCCACGCCGAAACGCGCGCTGGCGGCTGAAGCACAACTGCTGGGCCAGCCGCTGCATCTCAGCGCCATCGAAAAAGCCTGCGCCGCGCTAAGTGTGGATTTCCAGCCACTAAGCGACTTCCGCGCCAGCGCCGATTATCGCCTGCAGGTGGCGCGCAATCTGTTGCGCCGCTACTACGCACAAGCGTCTGGCGAGCTGACCATTACTGAGGTATCGCGCTATGTCTCATAACCGTCCGGAACTGAACGAAACGCTGCTGAAAGCCCAGTTTGCCACCGACATGCAAACGGGCGTCGGGCGCAGCAATAAACATGAAAGTGCCGACAAGCATGTCTCCGGTGAAGCGCTGTATATCGACGACAAGCCGGATCTGCCGGGATTGCTGCATCTCTGTCCGCGTCTGAGCGAGCATGCGCATGCGCGCATCACCAAACTGGATGTGCAGCCATGTTACGCGGTGCCGGGCGTAGTCAGCGTGCTGACGTGGCGCGATGTGCCGGGCCTCAACGATGTCGGTCCGCTCGAACCGGGCGATCCGCTGCTGGCGCAGGACACAATCGAATATTTCGGTCAAATCGTCATTGCCGTCGCCGCTGATTCACCGGAAGCGGCGCGTGCCGGCGCCGCAGCGGCGATTGTTGAGTACGAAGCGCTACCGGCCGTCCTCGACGTGCGTGAAGCGCTGGAACAGCGTTTCTTTGTACAGCAGCCGCACATTCACCAACGCGGTGATGCTGACGCTGCGCTGGCGCGGGCGTCACGCCGTATTCAGGGCGAATTTCACATCGGCGGTCAGGAACATTTCTATCTGGAAACCCAGACGGCGCTGGTGATCCCCGGCGAAGATGACAGCTTGCAGGTGTTCTCCTCGACGCAAAATCCCACCGAAGTGCAGAAGCTGGTGGCGGAAGTGATGGGCATCACCATGAACAAAGTCACCATTGATATACGGCGCATGGGCGGTGGCTTTGGCGGCAAAGAGACGCAGGCGGCAGGCGTGGCGTGTTTGTGTGCCATCGCCGCGCGTCAGCTGCGTAAACCGGTAAAAATGCGTCTGGCGCGCCGCGACGATATGAAGATCACCGGCAAACGCCATCCGTTTTTTGTCCGCTACGATGTCGGCGTCGATGACAATGGTCGCTTCTGCGGCGTGAAGATCGATCTGGCCGGCAACTGCGGTTATTCACTCGATCTCAGCGGATCGATTGTCGATCGCGCGATGTTCCACGCCGATAACGCGTATTACCTCGGCGATGCACTGATTACCGGCTATCGCTGCCGCACACATACCGCCTCGAACACCGCGTACCGTGGCTTCGGCGGGCCGCAAGGCATGGTGGCGATTGAGCAGATCATGGATCACGTTGCGCGCGAAGTAGGAGTAGATCCGCTAGAACTGCGCAAACGTAACTATTACGGCAAAACCGATCGCAACATCACCCATTACCACCAGCAGGTGGAAGACAATCTGCTGGATGAGATGACGGAGCAATTAGAAACCAGCAGCGAATACGCCGCGCGGCGTCGTGACATCAGCGCATTTAACGCCAGCAACCGTTTTATGAAACGCGGACTGGCGCTGACGCCGGTGAAATTCGGCATCTCATTTACCTCCAGCTTCCTCAATCAGGCCGGCGCGCTGATTTTGATTTACACCGATGGCACGGTGCAGCTCAATCACGGCGGCACCGAAATGGGCCAGGGCTTAAACACCAAAGTGGCGCAGATTGTGGCGGAAGTGCTGCAGATTGATATCAGCCAGATTCAGGTGACCGCCACCGATACCGGTAAAGTGCCCAACACCTCGCCAACCGCAGCGTCCAGCGGGGCCGATCTCAACGGCAAAGCGGCGCAAAATGCCGCACAAATCCTGCGCGATCGCCTAACCGAGATGCTGTGTCAGCAACATCAATGCGCGGCAGACGCGGTGCATTTCAGCAACGGTATCGTGCGCGTCGGCGAGAAGCACTTCACCTTCGCCCAGGTTGCACAGCAAGCGTGGCTTAATCAGGTGCCGCTTTCTGCCACCGGTTTCTACAAAGTGCCGGGCATCCATTACGATCGCGCCGCCGGACGCGGCAAACCGTTCTATTACTTCTCCTACGGCGCGGCCTGCTGCGAAGTGCTGGTGGATACGCTGACCGGCGAATACCGCTTGCTGCGCGCCGACATTTTGCATGATGTGGGCGCGTCGCTGAATCCGGCCATTGATATCGGCCAGGTTGAGGGCGGTTTTGTGCAGGGCATGGGCTGGCTCACCTGCGAAGAACTGGTGTGGAACGACAAGGGCAAATTGCTCACCGATGGCCCGGCCAGCTACAAAATCCCGGCGATCAGTGATGTGCCCAGTGATTTGCGCGTCACGCTGGTTGAGAACCGCAAAAACCCGCAGGACACGGTGTTCCACTCCAAAGCCGTCGGCGAACCGCCGTTCATGTTGGGCATCGCCGTGTGGTGCGCATTGCAGGATGCGGTTGCCAGCGTTGATAACTATCGTCGCCATCCGCAGCTGGACGCACCCGCCACGCCGGAGCGAGTATTCTGGGGGATTCAGCGCTTATCAGGAGCGGACCATGATTTATCATGACTGGATCAGCGTGTTGCACAGCCTGCGGGAAAAACGCGAAAGCTGCGTACTGATTACCGTGCTCAGCGAGCGGGGCTCTGTGCCGCGCGATCGCGGTAGCAAAATGGTGGTCAGCGCCACTGACACTTTTCTCACCATTGGCGGCGGCCATCTCGAATATCAATGCATTGCTCAGGCGCGAGAGATGCTGCAGCAGCGCTGCACTCAACCGCGCAGTGAAGAGTTTGCGCTGGCTGCACGTCTCGGCCAATGCTGCGGTGGTCACGCCACTTTGCTGTTTGAACCGCTGATGCAGCAGCAGCCGGAAATCCAGGTGTACGGTGCAGGTCACGTTGGCCAGGCGCTGGTAAATCTGCTTGCCACTTTGCCGTGCCGCATCACGTGGATTGACAGCCGCGCCGCGCAGTTTCGCGCCGTGCCGCCCGGCGTGACGGTGCGTCAGGTTGAGGATCCGATTGACTGCGTGCAGGAAGCCGCGCCCGACAGCTATTTTGTGGTGATGACGCACGATCATCCACTCGATCTGGCGCTCAGCGAAGCGATCTTGCGCCGCGGTGATTTTCGCTATGCCGGTGTGATTGGTTCTGCCACTAAAGCGCAGCGCTTTCGCTATCGCTTAGAGGGCAAAGGCATTGCGGCAGATTCCCTCGCACGTTTGCGCTGCCCGATTGGTTTGGCGGATGTGAAGGGCAAGTTACCGGCGGAAATTGCCGTCGCGGTGGCGGGAGAAATCATCAGCGTTTATCAGCAGCAGGCGATAAGTTGTTGAGTGACGAGGAAACTGCCAGGATAGAACCATCCCGCCGCCACCGTGCGGCGTTGCTGATTATCAGGAGCGATAATGAATTCACGAGCTAATCCGTTTTTCACCGCCAGCACCTTGCCGTATCAAACCCCGCCATTTGACCAGATTCAGGAAGAGGATTTTCTGCCGGCGCTGGAGGCGGGGATTGAAGAGAAACGGCGCGAAGTGGCGGCGATCGCCAGCAATCCTGACGCGCCAACCTTCGCCAACACCTTTGAGGCGCTGGAGCGTAGCGGCCAGTTGCTGAAGCGCGTGAATCTGGTGTTTGGTGCCATGACTTCCGCCAACACCAGCGATCGCCTGCAGGAAATCGATGAACTGATTACCCCGCAACTCACCGCGCTCAATGATGAAATCTACCTGAACAGCCAGCTGTTTGCTCGCCTCGATACCGTTTACCAGCATCGCGGTTCGCAGTGCCCGGATGCCGAAGCGATGCGGCTGGCGGAAGTCACCTGGCAGCATTTTCGGCTGGCCGGTGCCAGCCTGAGCGACGCGGATAAAACCCAGCTGCGCGCCTGCAATCAGGAGCTGGCGAGCCTCAGCACCCGCTTCGGTAATAAGTTGCTGGCGGCCACCAAAGCCGGTGCTTATGTGGTGAGCAATGTTGCGGCGCTGGCCGGATTAAGCGAGGAAGAGTTGGCGCATGCCAAAGCGGCGGCCGAAGCACGTGGCTTGCACGGCGAATGGCTGATTGCTCTGCAAAACACCACGCAACAACCGGCGCTGCAGGCGCTGGAAGTGCGCGCCACGCGTGAAGCGCTGTTCCAGCAGGCGCTAACACGCAGCGAGCAGGGCGATGATAACGACACGCGCGACATCGTGTTACGCATGGCGCAACTGCGCGCGCAGCAGGCGAGTTTGCTCGGTTTCAAAACCTATGCCGAATGGAGCATGCAGGATCAGATGGCGAAAACGCCGGAGGCGGCTTTTGCCTTTATGCGCAATATTGTCCCTGCCGCGCGGGCCCGCGCGGAACGCGAAGCCGCCGACATTCAGCAGGCCATTGAAGCCGCGCATCACCGTTTTCCGCTGCGCGCCTGGGACTGGAGTTTTTATGCCGAGCAGGTGCGTAAAGCCCAATACGCGCTGGATGAGAGCCAAATCCGCCCGTACTTTGAGCTGAATAACGTGCTGGAAAAAGGTGTATTCTGGTCGGCCAGCCAGCTGTTTGGCATTCGCTTTAGCCAGCGCCACGATCTGCCGGTTTATCATCCGGACGTTAACGTCTACGAGATTTTCGATGCCGACGACACGCCGCTGGCGCTGTTCTACACCGATTTCTTTAAGCGTGATAACAAAAGCGGCGGCGCGTGGATGAGTAATTTCGTCGACCAAACCACGCTGCTCGGCACCAAACCGGTGATCTACAACGTGTGCAATTACACCAAGCCGCAGGCAGGCCAGCCGGCGCTGCTGAGCTGGGATGAAGTGATCACGCTGTTCCACGAGTTTGGTCATGCGCTGCACGGTTTGTTCGCCACGCAACGCTATCCGAGCTTGTCGGGTACCGCCACGCCGCGCGACTTTGTCGAGTTCCCGTCGCAGATTAATGAGCATTGGGCCAGCAACGAAGCGGTGTTTGCCAACTATGCGCGCCATTACAAAACCGGAGAGGCGATGCCGGCTGAGCTGCGTGACAAGATGGTGCGCGCCGCGAAGTTCAACAAAGGTTACGACATGACCGAACTGCTGGCCGCCGCGCTGCTGGATCTGCAGTGGCATTCACTGACCACGCACGACAATCCGCAGGACGTCAGCCACTTCGAGCTGCAGGCGCTGGCCGCCGAAAACATTGCGCTGCCGACGGTTCCGCCCCGTTATCGCTCCAGCTATTTCCGCCATATCTGGGGCGGCGGCTATGCAGCCGGTTATTACGCCTATATCTGGACGCAGATGCTCGCCGATGATGGCTATCAAGCCTTTGTCGAACGTGGTGGATTAACACGTGAAAACGGTCAGCAGTTCCGCGAACATATTCTGTCACGCGGTAACAGCACCGATTTGCAGCATCTGTGGCTGGCGTGGCGCGGCAAAGAGCCGGAGATCGGCCCTATGCTGAAAAATCGTGGATTAGAGTCGTAGAACCGCCATTGATGGCGACCTGGTTCAACCCAGCGGACCGCCTTCAATGGTATCGCACATGCCGGCCAGCACGCGCTCGCCGGTTTCGTTTTTCAAATCTGCATACCACGCCGCCGTCACTTCCGCGTCTTTAGCGTGCGTCACATCGCAGCGCTTACGGGCTTTCAACACCAAATCTTTGGTGCGCTCAACGCGTCGGGCTTCATAGCGCAACAACGCATCCTCAATCCCTAAAGAGTGTGACGCCAGCGTCTGCGCCAGCACCACCGCATCTTCCATCGCCGCACAACCGCCTTGCCCGATATCCGGCGTGGTGCTGTGTGCGGCATCGCCCAGCAACGCCACGCGACCTTTAACAAAACGGCTAAACGGTTCGATGTCGTGGATTTCCACACGGTTGGTGGTTTCCGGATTGAGGCGTTCAATCAGACGCTGCACCGGTTCGGCCCAGCCGCTGAAGTAGCCTTTGAGATCATTTTTCAACGTTGCGCGATCTTCCGGCAAGCCTTTTGGCAGCGGAACATCAAAGAAGAAATAGAAGCGGTTATCGCTGACCGGCATCAGCGACACGCGTTTGCCTTCACCGACAAAAGTGGTCCATTGATCGGCGGGCGCAATCGCTTCATCAATCGTCACCAGGCCGTTCCAGTTGACGTAACCGGCGTAACGACGTTCCACGCTTTCACCCAGCACATAGTGGCGGATCACCGAGTGCGTACCATCGGCGGCAATCAGAAAATCACCTTCGGCCTGGCTACCGTCATCAAACCATGCGGTGACGCCATGCTCGGTTTGCTCAACCTGCGTGACGCGTTTACCAAAGCTAATGCGCGAACGTCCGTAGGTATCGATCAGCATCGCCTGTAACTCCGCGCGCGCCACCGGATAGGGATATTCCCCCACCTGCTGCACCAGCGGTTTCATGCTGAAGCGGGTGAGCGTGCTGCCGCTGTGCGCATCGTTGTAGGCCATAAACGCCATGTTGCCGCCCAGTGCGCGCAGCGGCTCTTTCATGCCCAACGCGTTGAGACATTTCACGCCGTTAGGCCAGATAGAGATCGCCGCACCCACCGGCTTCATCTCTTTCACTGCTTCAAATACGGCGGTGTCAAAACCCGCTTTCTCCAGCGCAATCGCAGCACTCATACCGCCAATGCCCGCGCCAATCACAATCGCTTTCATATCCGTCTCCTTTGCTATGCATTAAAGACTGCAACTTTTGTACCAGGTTGGAAGATTGGCCGAATGGAGGCTAACTCATTGATTTAAAATCAACGAAGCAGCATCTGATCTTGCCGCTCTGCACTACAGTGGCGCACGCCCATGCACTGCAGCAGAGCAACTTCTGTGTAAGAGTGAATCGATTGTTTCAGCATGGTAATTGGCTCCGCAGCAGCCATACTCATTACACCCGTTCTGCGAGGACTCAATCATGAAATGGATAATGGCTTTTACCTTGTTGTTCAGCGCCAGCGTGCTGGCACAACCGCAATGGCAGCCGGAGCGAAAAGCACCGGTGGTGCAGCTGACGCCGATTGCCGCGAAGTGCGATGTTTCAGCCTGTCAGCAAAACTGCTATGTGCAGCAATCACAGTGTAAAAATGACAATAACGGCGGCTGCGGCTCGCTGGCACAAATTTGCGTACAAAACTGTGCCAGTCAGTGTCGTTAAATGAAATAAATCTGTCATAACCGAGTGCTAGCGTGTTTCCCCGGCAAGGTAATATTTTGATAACAGGGGAAAATAATGAAAACCCGCTTCACACTGATTGCATCGGTTATTCTGCTGGCACAGCAGGCACATGCGGTTTCACTGCCCGATGCGGCCGCGCTGGCAGGCTTAACCTCCACCGGTTCCACCTCCGCTTATAGCGATCTCGAACAGCAATCGCTGCAGGCTGAACGTCAGGCGCTGCAAGGTGACAGCAGCACGTTGACGCGCGAGCAACTGGAAAAAGTCAAACAGACCGCGAAACAAGCTGATACGCAGTGGCTGAAAAACAGCGGCTACGATTTCAAAATGAAAGAGAACCAGCAGGCCGGAATTGCTCTGCTTTCGGGCTTTAGCACGTTGCCCGCCAGCGTACTTGATGCCAGCCAGGCCACCGTCACCCACATCAACCTGAACGCCACGCAAAATGTGCGTCATCAGGCCCTGGCCGATGCAGAAGCCATCAGCTATCTCTATTTCCTCTCTGATGCGCTTGGTCCGCGCCTTGGCAAAGCCTTCCTCGCCGCTTACGACAAAGGTGAGATCGGCAAAGCCGCCGCGCTGATCAAAGCAAGTGAAGTCAGCGCCAGCGCGGCGAAAAAGCACTTTAACTATCCGCGACCGTTCCTGCGCGCGGGCAACAGCATTCATCTGGTGCCGGACGATGTGGTGGTCAAAGACAACGTGCGTTACACCGCCGACGGCGGCTCTTTCCCGAGCGGCCATACCAACACCGGTTATACCGATGCCTTGTTGTTAGCCGAAATGGTGCCGGAACGTTTTGAAGCATTGGTGACGCGCGGCGCACGCTACGGTTATTCGCGTTTAGTGTTGGGCGTGCATTACCCGCTGGATGTGATGGGTTCGCGCATGGTAGCGCAGCGCAACGTGGCGAATTATCTCAATGATGCGCGCTATCAGGCACTGTTTAGCGAAGCGCGCGATCAGCTGCGTGCTGCGCTGGAAAAAGAGTGCGGCACGTCGCTGGCAGAGTGTGCGCGCAGCAATGGCAAGGACGATCCGTATCGCTCACCGGCGATGAAGCAGTTCTATCGTTTCACCATGAGTTATAACCTGCCAAAAGCCAATGTGCAGAACGCGCCTGTTAAAGTCCCGCAGGGCGCGGAGATCCTGCTGAAAACCGCGTTGCCGCAGCTGTCTGATGCGCAGATTCGTAGCCTGATGGTGAAAAGCGCGCTGCCAAACGGTTATCCGCTGTCTGGCAACAGTGCGGATCAGTCATTCTGGCAACGTGTCGATTTAACGGCGGCTTTTGCTTTAGCGAAACCGGCGCGTTGATGGGTCTCTCGCCATGAATGGCTATCCTGCGTAAGCCTTTTCATCCTTTAATCCGACGATCAAGCGCGAAGGGCGATGACGTGGCTTGTGCAAATAGGGCTGAGGCGGCGGGATGGTCGGGATTGAGAATGGCGTTGTCTTCGCCGGTCAAAATGCTGGGTACCGTTAACAGCAAAGGAAAGCCGCCTTGCACATCGAGGAACGCAGCGCCAATCGCCTGTGTCTCTTCCTGCTGCTGATACTTTTGCCAATCGTCGGGCAGTTTATTGCTGTCCAGCGCCATGATTTCGCTCTCAGGGATCGGCAGAGTAAAAATCACAAAGCGGCTCTTCTCCAGCATCGCTTTACCGGCATGCACCACCAGTTCCAGCGTGGCGAGCGCCTTTGAACTGCTGAGATACACCGTCTTAATACCGGGCGGATTCCAGCGTCCGCCCCATTTTTCAGCGCCAGCGCCGCTAAATGCCTCGCTGGCGTACTCTTCTTTCACGAGTCGATAAAACAGCCGATAGGGAGCATCCGGTTCCTTCCGTTGCGTCATTACACAATTACTCCGTGTTCCAGGCGACCAATCAGCGTTAACACCGCATCACAACCCGCAGGCGTGCTCAGCATCTCCATCGGCAATGCATCATCCAGTGCCAACGCAGGTTGATACATCCAGTGCATGGCAGCGTCAACGTCACCGGCAAATAATTGCAATACGGCATCCAGAATTTCGAACACCTGATACACGCGCGCACCTTGCTCCACCGAAAGTTGCGATCCGGCTTTCTCGCGGCGGCGATAGGTATTGCGATCGATAGAGACCATCTGGGCCACATCCAGCGGCGTTGCTTTCAGCACCGTGGCCGCGCGTTCAACGATGCCGACATCCAGACCTTCGGTGATCAACTGGTGCGCTTTCAGCGGATTACGCGGTAAGCCCATTTGATCCATAAACGATTGCTGAGCGTGCTGGATCAGCGTGGGATCGAAGACGCGTGCGGCATTGCCGTGATTGAATGGGGATGCAGTTGTCATAACAACCTCCTGAACAATGTTCATTTGAACATTTTGATAGCTCAAGTGTACATCACTGCGCAGGGGTTGTCATTTTTTATACGACCTTAAAACTAATGCATTGTTAATAAACAATAATCAACTGGCTTCCTGCCACATCTCGCGCATCGCCAGCTCCAGCTTTTTAAACACCCGATAACGTACGTCGTGAAACGCAACGCGATCCGCTCGCGGCAACAATTCGCCGGGATTGATCTGCACCGCCTGCTGCGCGGCCTCGGCAAGATTGCGCCACGCGCCGACGCCCACACCGGCACACAAGGCGGCGCCCAGCGCGCCGGTCTCTTTGCACTCCGCCACGCGAATCGGTATGCCTAACACGTCAGCAAACATCTGCGGCCAGATGCAACTGCGCGCCGCGCCGCCCGACAAAATGGCCTGCGTAAAAGGGATGCCTGCCGCACGCAAGCGATCAATATGCGCCCGATGGGCAAAGGTCACACCTTCGAACAGCGCAAACAGCATATCGGCGCGCGTATGCCAGCCGCCTAAGCCATAAAACCCGGCCTTGGCCGGTTCCGATTTGCGTCCGGAATAGAGATAAGGATGATAGAGCGGTAGCTGGGCATTGGGTTGCACGTGCGCCACGCTATCGCTGCTGCGCGCCGCGCCCTGACCGCCGCGACCATCGTCGAATTCGCGCAGGAACCAGTCGAGATTCGCCGCCGAGGTGGCGCTGGCCTCAATCGCCATATAACGGTCGAACTCTATAATGGAGTTCATAAATACCGGGCGCAGATAGTCGGGTTTATCCACCACCACCTGATTGATGCTCCACGTACCGGCGACAATCGAGGCTTGACCGGTGTTCACCACGCCTGAACCCACGGCGCTGGCCACCACATCAAATATGCCCGCCACCACCGGAATGCCCGCCGGTAATCCGGTGAGTTGGGATGCACGTTCTGTGACATGGCCAACCACCTCGCAGGATTCACGCAGTTCGGGCAGCAGGGCGAGCGCCTCTTCGATGTCGTACAGCGCCATCAATTCACGGCTGTAGCCGCGCGCACGATAATCAATTAAGCCGGCGCCGGCGGCATCTGAAAAATCAGCGCTAATCGCACCGCTGAGAAAATGGGCGATAACGTCTTTCGCGCAGAGTAAATGGCCGATTTGCGCCCAGCGCTCGGGTTGATGTTGCTTAATCCAGCTGATTAATACCGGCGTTGCCGCAGGCCAGGGTTTTTGCAGCGAAATCTGGTAGATGCGCTTATCCGCGCCGCTCATTTCCAGCGCGTGCACCTTGTCACAAGCTCGATGATCGATAGATTGAATACCAAACAGTGGCTGCTGATGCTTATCCAGCGCGAACAAACCGTTGCCGTGGCCGGCCGCGCCAACCGCAATTACATCGCTGGCGGGCGTCTCCGCCTGCCCCAGACAACGGCTCACCGCATCGCTGACGCCATGCCAGATATCCGCCACCGGCCGTTCGGCGTAGCCTTCCTGCGGACGATGGGTTTCTCCCGCGCACTCGGCCACCGACAATACGCGACCGCTGAGATCAAACAGCACCGCTTTGATCATGGTGTTTCCGGCATCAATACCGACTATCTTCATATCCGACTCCGTGCAACTGGCGAAGACGGCGCACCGCTTAAGCGCCGGTGCAGGTAAGGCTTAACCCTGCTGATAGATTTCCAGGGCGTCCGCGCCGCTGGCGCCCTGATGAATAATCGCCATCAGCGCTTTCACCACGCGTGACGGATTATCGTGTTGATAAACATTGCGGCCATACACCATCCCGCTGGCACCTTGCGCCATCAGCGCGGCACTTTTGGTCAGTACGCCAGCCAGTTCACCTTTGCCGCCGCCGCGCACCAGCGTGGGACAGCGTGCCGCTTCCACCACGCGATGAAAATCTTCCACGTTCTCAGTGGGATCGGCTTTGATGATATCGGCACCTAACTCACGCGCCAGCCGCACCAGCGGCACAATTTTCTCGACATCGCCGAGTGAGCCGTAAGCCGCGCCTTGTCCAGCGGGGGCCATCACCAGCGGCTCAATCATCAGCGGCATGGCGTAGCGATCGCAAGCCTGGCGCAAGCGGCCAATATTTTCGACGCACATGCGGAAAATGCCCGGTTCATCCGGGATCAGATAGAGATTCACTACCACTGCGGCGGCGTCCATCTGCAACGCGGCAAGAATCGGTTCATCCGGATTGTGCAGCACCGCCCACATTTCCCGGTGACGCGCCGCGTTGTAGGCATTGCCCACATCGGTGCGCATCACCAGCGCCGGTTTGCGTCCCGCCACACGCTGCAGCAGATCGGCCTGACCATAGTTGACCTGAATCGCATCCGGCTGCGCGGCGATCAGGTTATCCATCACGCCCTCAATATTCTCCAGTCCGATGAGAAAATCAGGCTCGTTGGCGATACCGTGATCAATGGCGACATCCAGACATTTACCGTGCTGAAACAGACGCTGCATGCGCACTTTATTGGTTACTAACATGTCGTGTTTCCTCCTGAAAAACCGTGGGGTAAAGGCCGGTAAGCCCGTGCAACCGTGCCAAATTGGCGCAGCCGCGCTGCAGCTGCTGCGTGCGTTCGCTATCACTCCAGCCGAGCGTCGCGGCCATGATCTGCGCGATCTCCTGCACCAGCGGCGCGCTAAGTTCACCGCAAATCGCCAGCGAGGTGCGGCGCACCAGCAAATCCTCCAGCTGACAAACCTGCTCGTGCTCAATCAGATACCGCAATTCGACATCGCTGTAGGCGGCGTGATGCTGCAACATTTGCTCGCCGTGCTGCTGGATCAGCGCCAGCAGCGGCAGGGCGCGGCTGCCGTAACGTTTGGCGAGTTGCATTACGCGCGGTAGCGGCACGCCATAACGCTGCGCCAGTTGCGCCAGCCACGCGGTTTGTCCTGAAGGTTTGGGGAAATCACGTCCGCCGCCAATCGGCACATCACCGCTGGAGACCTGCCGTTTTTCGCCGAGCAGCCGCAGCACGCGATCTGCCGCCTCTTCACCAAACTGGCGGAAAGTGGTCCATTTGCCGCCGACTAAACAGAGCGTGCTCCAGGCGCGATTGGCGTCAGCTGGCAACACCACTAACGAGTGATTGCGCGAGATTTGGCCGTTGAGTTTAGCCTCGCTGGCGGGCAGCGGACGTACGCCGCAGAAGGTGTAAACGATGGCGGAATCCGCCACCTCGATATGCGGGAAGACGAAGCGCAGTGACTCCAGGATATAACTCTTTTCCTCCTCTTCGCACACCA
Source organism: Kluyvera sp. 1366 (assembly GCF_054823405.1). Classification (NCBI taxonomy): domain Bacteria; kingdom Pseudomonadati; phylum Pseudomonadota; class Gammaproteobacteria; order Enterobacterales; family Enterobacteriaceae; genus Kluyvera; species Kluyvera sp. 1366. Next base: position 175,116 of record NZ_JBTRDW010000002.1, on the reverse strand, counting down.
CTGCATCGGGATCGTCCACGCGGATATCGGTGGAACCCACCAGCACCTTGCCAAACCACGGAAACATGATGCAGACGCGGCCTTCCTGGTTTTCGAAATAGACCATTTCGCCGTCCAGCATCTGCAGCAATTCAGGATGATCGAGGATCAGATGCGAACCTTTGGTGCCGCCAATCAGCTTTGGCAGATCGCGGTTGGAGGTGATGCGTTGGTTAAGCTGGTCGATCCATGCGCCACCGGCATTCACCAGCACATGCGGTTGCAGGCTAAATCGCTCACCGCTCAACGCATCCTGCAAAATAACCGTTTCGCCCTCGGCGCTGACCAGCTGCAGATAATTGAGCGCCAGCGCCTCTGGACAGGCTTTTTCGGCATCATCAATCAGCTCAAATCCCAGCCGCTCGGGCGCGCTGATCCAGGCATCGTAATAGCTGGCGCTGTATTTCACCCAGGGCGCGAATCCTGGCCAGCGGTCACGCGTGGCGGCTTCATTGCGCACCTGATGCTTCGGCATCGATCCATATTGGCGGGTGTAAATGTCATACAGGCTAAGCCCGGTTTTGATCAGCAACGCCCCGCGCCGCGTCGGTTTATCGCTCAGGCGTAGAAAACGGCGGGTAGCATTCACTAAGCCGCCAGCGAGATTATCGATCGGCACCGTGGTGCGTAGGGGGAAAACATAGTGCGACGCATTTTTCAGCAGGCGATCGCGCTCGGTGACCGACTCTTTGACCAGCGTGAATTCACCGGTTTCCAGATACCGCAAACCGCCATGAATCATGCGCGACAGCGCACCGCTGGCGGCCTGACACCAGTCGCCTTTTTCCACCAGAATCGCCGGAATGCCCTGTAACGCCAGCTCACGAAACGTACTGATACCGTTGATGCCGCCGCCGACAATCAACACCGGTGTCGATGAACGCAGGCGCAGGGCGCTCAGACGTTGTTCGCGGGTTTTAATGTTATCCATGAGATGCTCCTCGGCTCAGGGCCAATTCCAGTACGCCTGCCGCAGTCGATTCATCAGTGACCATGCCTTTCAGCCACTGACCGTGCAGCACGCAGTCAATCGGGTCCACTTTGTCACGACCAGCCACCACCGCCATTGAGAAGGGAATGCGTTGCAGTTCAGGCAACGTCAGGCCAACCAAACGCCGGTTGGCATCGAACGGAGCCGGTTGGCCGTTAGCATCCAGCAGCCAGGCTAACAGTTCACTGCGCGCACCGCTGGTTTCAATGCTGGAGGAAGCATGGCGCGCCGAGAGGTTAAGATCGTAGTAGCTGGAGTTGTCGCTATGAATTGATCCTAAACCCACTACCGCTAACGTGGCGTTACGCGCTTTATCCAGCACCTGGTCGACGGCGCTAATGCCCATCAGCATGTCGCGTTCATCGGCAGAATCAGTAAAAAGCGGGGCGTGAATCTGCCATGCGTGTCCGCCAAGACGCGCCGCCATTTCCGAGGCCACATGATTGACGTCGGTGTAATGTTTGCCTTGCACGCAGCCCAGCGCGGGTACCACTTGAACATCGTATTTACGTGAGGGTTGTAATGCTTCAACCAGCGCACTTACACCTTTGCCACCAGTAATAGCAATGACATCGCCATCCTTTAAGCGTGATAACAAATATTCTGCCGCCGCTGCGCCGACCATTTGCAGACTATGATCCTCACTGCGTGCAACGTTCGGCGCCACCACCACCTGTTGCAACTGACCGAGGGCAGCCAGATCGCTCTCCAGTTGATGTGCTGAAAGCCAAGGGGATTTGATGGTGATTTCCACCATGCCGCTCTCCTTGCCCTGACGTATCAGACGATTAACACTGGCAACCGATAAGCCGGTTTCAACCGCAATCTCCGACTGTTTCTTGCCATCGAGGTAATACATCACCAGAACTTGGTAAATCTGACGCGCGCTATGAAACGCAGGGTGCTCATTAGCGAATTCCATGGGCGATAATTCCTTATGCAGCACGGTATTTATTCAGTAAGTGATCGATTGAGACGGCGGCCAGTAAAATCAAACCTTTAATCAACTCCTGCCAGTAAACGGAGACGTTGATTAATATTAGCGAGCTGGTGACGATCGACAGCAATGCAACACCAAGCACCGCGCCAAGAATTGAGCCAGTGCCACCTTTCAGACTCGCGCCGCCAATGACCGCCGCTGCAATGACATTCAGTTCCATACCGACACCAAAGGTTGGCGTTGCAGAGCCAAGACGTGCCATATAAATAATGCCGGCGAGTCCTGCCAGCGTAGAGGTCAGTACTGTGACCCACAATTTGATGCGATTAATGTTGATGCCGGAATAGGCGGCGGCACGTTCATTACTGCCGGTGTAGAACACTTTGCGAAATAACGTGGCTTTACGCAGCAAGAAGTCGAACAGTGCGACCAGCACGAAGAACAGCAGGATAACGAACGGAACGCCCCACAGAGCGCCCTGGCCGATAAATTTGAAACTCACGGGCAGGGTAAATAATGATAGCGGCGTTCCCTGAGTGACGATCATACACAGGCCGCGCACGATAACCATCGCCGCCAGCGAAGCGATAAAGTGACTGAGGCCGATTTTTGTTACCGTCAGCCCCATTAAAAAGCCAGTCAGCGCCGCCGCCGCAATGCCGCCTACGCCAGCCAGCCAGGGATCCACGCCGCTAAGAAATAGCTGCCCAGCGACCACCATTGAAAGACAAACCACTGCGCCAACCGAAAGGTCGATACCGCCAACTATTAGCAGAATAGTCATGCCAATCACCACAATGCCTTCAATTGAAAACGACAGTAGCATCGCCTTCATGTTGGCCCAGGTGAGAAAGTAGGGGGAAGTGAAACTCATCACCATGAAGATCAGTGCAATGATCGCAATCAGTCCCACTTCGCGCTGTTTGTGAATGCCGCCAAAAAGAGACCAACGCGATTTTTGCAGTGTAGGCAAGGTGGTATTCATTGTCATACAGCCTCCGCTTCTGGAATGATGCCAGCCGCTAGCCGCATCAGGTTCTCTTCATTCATTGCCTCACCGGTCACTTCTCCGCTCATGCGCCCTTCATGAATCACGATGATGCGATCACACAGGCCAATGAGTTCCGGTAACTCTGATGAAATCACGATTAAACCCACACCGCTGGCCGCCAGTTTGGCGAGGATACTGTAGATCTCAGCCTTGGCGCTGACATCCACGCCACGTGTTGGTTCGTCAAGAAATACAATTTCAGGCTGTACCGATAATACGCGTGCTAGCGCGACTTTCTGCTGATTCCCACCTGATAGCGACGACACCGGATCGCTTAATTTGGCAAGCTTGAGTTTCACTTGCTTTGCCAGCGCCTCTGCCTGCTGACGCTCAAGCTGCGGACTGATCAACAAACGATGATGACTGACTGCGTTGACATCCAGAGCCGAAATGTTCCATTCGATCGGCATCGTTAAAAAAAGTCCGGCATCTTTGCGATCCTCCGACAAATAGACCATGCGCAGCGCAATACTCGCGGCGTAATCCCTCAATGTCACAGCTTTGCTCTTGATACGGATTGCGCCACGTTTGATGGGCAGTAAACCGCAGATACCCTGCGCAATTTCGCTGCGTCCTGCCCCCATCAAACCGCCAATGCCAAGGATTTCGCCGGGACGCAAATCAAAATTGATATCGTGGAAGTGTTTGCCATCGCCAAGCTCACGCACTTCAAGCAATGGTGAAGCGGCGCTAACTGGGCGTTTATCAGGATAGAGTTGCGACAGTTCGCGTCCGACCAAACGTGTAATCACTTCATCGGGCGTCATGTTTTGCAGCGTTGAACTGTGTACCGTAAGGCCATCGCGCAGAATGGTGATGTGCTGGCATAGCGCAAAAATCTCTGCCATGCGATGGCTGATATAGACCACTGAAATACCTTGCGCCTGCAACTGGCGCACAATCGTAAACAGCGTTTGAGCCTCTGGTTCGGTTAGCGCGGCGGTGGGTTCATCCAGAATGAGCAGGCGACAATCCAGCGTCAGCGCTTTGGCGATCTCCACCAGTTGCTGCTGAGAGAGAGAAAGTTCACCCACTTTTTGAGTCACCGCTATCGGCGCGAGTCGATTCATCACCTGCTGCGCTTTATCACGTAGTACTTTATGCGGCATGAGCACGCCGCGCTGGCCAGCGGCATGCGCCATCCAAATGTTTTCATAAATGCTGATATCAGGACAAAGAGCAATTTCCTGATGTACCAGACCAATGCCAAGACTCTGTGCTTCACGTGGTGAGCGAATGGTCACGGCCTTGCCACACAGCAATATCTCGCCACCATCTGGACGCAAAATGCCATCAATAATGTTCATCAACGTTGATTTTCCAGCGCCATTCTCTCCGGCCAGCGCATGAATTTCTCCCGCGCGGAGCGTGAGATCTACCCCCTGTAAAGCCCGTACCGCGCCAAAACTTTTAGTGATGCCACGTAATTCCAATAGTGCTGTCATAATCGTCGCCTTACTCATTGATGCCTTTAGTGCCGCGGCGTTTCAGATAAGCATCCCAGCGGAAATCATCGGCGTTGTCTTTAGTCACCACCGCATAACCGTTATCAAGGATTGGGAAGGCAAAAGGATTGGTCCCGTTGCGTTTGGCATCATTCATCGGATCGATCAGTTCAGGATGAGCAGCAAGAAACAAGGTCATAAAACCCATATAGCCCTGGATGCCCTGATTTGGATTGATTGCGCCAAATACCTGACCGCTTTTAATCATATCCAGCACCTTAGCGTTGACATCCACGGTCATCACTTTCACTTTGCCGCCGTTTTCAGCCACTGCCTGCGCAGCACCAATCGCAGAGCTGGCTTCCGGCATAAAGATGCCTTTCAGATTGGGGTTCGCCTGCAACATTGAGAGTACGGCGTTATAGGCTTTCGAAGGGTCCTGATTCGTCGCAGCGCGTGCGACTAATTTGCTGTCAGGAAAAGCGGTTTTCATCTCATTAATAAACGCAGTGACACGCCTATCGTGATTATCCTGACCGGGGTTTTCCAGCACCGCAAATTCGGCACCTTTACCCATTGCTTTCCCTAGTTCGTCGGCTGCGGCTTTACCCTCACGGAAATTGTCTGAGGTGATATAAGCGACGCGTTTACTGTTAGGCGAATCGGCGGCAAACGTCACCACTGGAATGCCCATTTCAGCAGCACGATTAATGGGCTCAATAAAGGGGTCAGGATTCATCGGATGAAGAAAAATACCGGCGGGTTTTTGTGCCAGGATTTGTTCAAAGCTTGAGAGTTGCTGGTTAACGTCATAAGCGGGTGTGCCACCGTATACGGTCTTACAGCCCAGCTGATGCGCAGCCTGCTTGAACATTTCGTAAACCGGGAACCAATACTCTACGCCTGTCACCATCACGTTCATGTAGTAAGTTTCGCCGGGTTTACAGCGAAATTGAGGCGCATCCGCTGCTTGCGTGATGCTGGTGAAACTGCCCGCCATGAACAAACTGGCGAGTAGAACAGTGATTTTTTTCATGTTTATTCCCCGGAACTGACGCTGAATGTGTATGGCTCAGCCGTGACGACAAAACGCGGAAAAACGAGCCGGGGTTGACCTTGAAAATTATTTCTTATGCATGAAATAATTTTCAAAAGGTATAAAAGCTGGTGGGGAAAAGATCAAACGTTGGTTAATGAATTGTTTCTGACTTGTGAGTGCGTTCACTAATTGCGCAAGGGGCTCTTACCGCTTTACACATTTAGTGACGAAAGCTATTTACGCATCCAGCGCTGCAAACGTGCCAACTGGGACGTTCAGCCAGGAAAGAGGAAACCTGGCCTGCAGTGATAATAAAAATCGCATTCACCGTCAGGCTAATCACGATTGAACATCAATGCAAAATAGGAATTAATTAATGCTCATCACGTTTAGTGGATTACCCGGCACCGGCAAAAGCACCATTGCGCGCTTATTAGCGCAGCAGATCGGCGCGGTGTATTTACGCGTCGATACTATCGAACAGGCGTTGCGATCGGGTGAAGAGAGCGAGAAAGCGATCGGGCCGGAAGGATATTTCGTTATCTACGGATTGGCACGCGACAATTTGCTGCTCGGTTCCACAGTCATTACCGACTCGGTTAACGACCTGCAACTGATCCGCAACGCTTATCGCGATATCGCCTTGTTGAGCGGTGCGCCGCTGCTGGAAGTCGAAGTAATCTGTTCCGATCGTAACAAACATCGCTTTCGCGTCGAAAATCGCGCTTCCGATATTAAAGGTTTGAAGCTGCCGGATTGGCAGGCAGTTGAACAGCGCGAATATCAAGCCTGGGAGCGCGATCATGTGCAGCTTGATAGCGCCTTACTCTCGGCGCAGCAGTCCGTGGATGCCATTCTGCAAGCGCTGCATAAAACGTCACAATCCTGATCTTTCAGTGGTGGCGTAAAACGCGCCGCCACTTTCACCTGAAACCCATTCTTCGATCTTAATGTGATCAACCTCCGGATTCGGCGGTCGCATTATTGTTTATTGCTGCGCATTTGTTATGAATGAAGCTTACTTTAGTTTCGAATGAAAAGAACAAGTTAACGAATCGGAGCATGTCATGAATCATACTTTCACTTCATTGCAACAACCTGATGATTTCAAACATAACGTTCGCCTGTTGAAAAGGGTGTTAAGAGAGCAGATCGGCGATGTCGAAGGTCTGTTTGAACAAGTCAGAAGCAAAATCGTCAGCGAAATTGCAGCCGCTCGCGCGGAAGAGGCGCAAAACGGCAGCGCGTGGCCGCAGGTCAGCCAGCAGGATATTGCGGCAGGACGTATCACCGATGAGGTGAAGGATCATATTCGTCGGCGCGGTTGTGTGGTAGTGAAGCAGACATTCCCGCGCGATCAGGCGCTGGCCTGGGATGAATCAATGCTTAAGTACCTCGATGACAACGATTTCGACAGCGTCTACCAAGGGCCGGGCGATAACTTCTTCGGCAATCTTGATGCGTCACGTCCGGAAATCTATCCGATTTACTGGAGCGATGCGCAGATGTCAGCGCGTCAAAGCGAGGCAATGGCCCAGACGCAATCCTTCCTCAATCGCTTGTGGACGTTTGAGTCGCGCGGCACACGCTGGTTTGAACCTGACGTTAGCATCATTTATCCCGATCGTATTCGTCGTCGCTTGCCAGGCACCACCTCCAAAGGTCTTGGCGCGCACACCGATTCAGGCGCATTGGAGCGTTGGTTACTTCCAGCATATCAGCAGGTGTTCAGCAAAATTTTCACCAACCAGTTTGATCAATACGATCCCTGGGATGCGGCGCATCGCACTGAAGTGAATGAGTATCAATCGGGGACTACCACCAAGTGCTCGGTATTCCGTACCTTCCAGGGCTGGACCGCGCTGTCGGATATGCAGATTGGTCAGGGCTTGCTGCATGTGGTGCCGGTGCCGGAAGCGATGGCCTATTTGTTGCTGCGTCCGTTGTTGAAAGATGTACCGGAAGATGAGCTTTGCGGCGTTGCGCCGGGCAAAGTGCTGCCGGTTTCAGCGCAGTGGCATCCGGAATTGATTGAGGGCTTGTGTTCGATTCCCGCGCTGCAGGCTGGCGATTCGGTTTGGTGGCACTGCGATGTGATCCACTCGGTCGCGCCGGTAGAGGATCAGCAAGGCTGGGGCAATGTGATGTACATTCCCGCCGCACCGCTGTGTGAGAAAAATGCCGCATACGCGACAAAAGTGGCGCAGGCGCTGGCCAGCGGTGCGTCGCCTGGCGATTTCCCGCAGGAGGATTATGAAACGCAGTGGCGCGATCGCTTCACCCTCGACGCGCTGAATGCCAATGGTCGCCGCAGTCTGGGATTGGGCTAAATTTCTGGTAAGCTTGACAAAAATTTCACAGCAGCGGGTGTTATGAACGCACGTCATCAGCAGATTATCCAATTGGTCAGCGAGCGCGGCAGCGTCAGCGTAAATGAGCTGGCGCACACCACCGGCGTCTCAGAAGTGACGGTGCGTCAGGATCTCAATCTTCTGGAGAAAGGCGGCTTTCTGCGCCGCGTGCACGGTTCCGCCGTGGCGCCAGAAAGTGATGATGTTGGCGCGCGTATGCAAACCCGCTTCGCGGTGAAAAAGCGTCTGGCCGAGTACGCGGCGTCGCTGGTGAACAGCGGTGAAACGGTGTTTATCGAAGGCGGCAGTACTAACGCCTTGCTGGCGCGTGAACTGAGTGAACGCAACGATATCACCATCATTACCGTGAGCCATTACATCGCCGGATTGCTGCGCGAAAAGGGCGGCGATGTGATCATCCTTGGCGGCCTGTTCCAGAAAAGCAGTGAATCGGTGGTGGGGCCGCTGACGCGTCTGTGTATTCAGCACCTCAATTTCCACAAGGCGTTTATTGGGATTGATGGCTGGGATGCAGTCACCGGCTTTACCGGCCGCGATATGCTGCGCTGTGACGTGGTCAACGCCATCATGGAAAAGCCTACACACACCATCGCGCTGACGGATTCCTCAAAGTTTGGCCAGATTCATCCGTTTGCGCTGGCACCGCTTCAGCCGTTTAACCAACTGATCACCGATGCCGAACTGGAGGCGAGCTATCAAAAAGCGCTGCGTGAGAAGGGCGTGGAAGTGAGTTTGGTCTAGCTCACGCAATCAGCTATTCAAGTGAAAAAGGATTGATGAACTGCCTGTGCCACAAGCTTTCCCGATCCACCTTGCTCAAATCGGCTTCATCACAAACATGATGCCAATAGGTTTCAATCGACGTTTTTATCAGCATGAAATGCGCATGCGCGTCAGCGCGACTCAAAGCAAAGTGATGAGCGGCATCCAGGCAGCTGCTCATACGACTCAGATTATTGTTGCCACTAATCAACATCGCCTGCGAGGCTTCGTTGCCAGCACGACCTTGCGGGCAAATGTCATAAGCAGGCGTGAGACTGAAGCTGTTACCATCCCAAAAGGCGGCATGATTGCGGGCATGGTCATCGGTGTTGCCGCTGAGAATATTGAAGCAAAGCCGTTTATACAGCTCTAGCAAAGTCTCTTTGGGCGCGGCAAAACGTTGACGAATAATTTCAGCGAGTGTTTCGTAGCTGGCATAGCGCGCCAGCATATCGTCGAGTTCAAATAGGGTCAGCGCCGAAAGCATCACTTTTCGCGTCCATCCATCGGCTTTATGTTCGCGGTCAAAGCGCTCAATCATGATCACATCGCGTCCTGCTGCTTTGACTAACGTCACCGGAGCGACATGCAATCCTGCCAACTGCGCCAACCGCATCGCCAGGAATTCGCCTTTCACCACGTTCCAGATATCCGCACTGGCAGAAAATTTCGCGATGTATTTTTTTCCCTCGGCCTCGATCAGCGCTTTTGGCCGCGCGCCACCGATCGACGTCCCATGGAAAAGCGCCTGATCCAGTTCGGGTGTTAGCGGCACGCCTTTTTCAACCCGATCAGCCGACTCCAGTAATTCAGGAAGGGTGACATTTGCAGTTGAGCGCGGAATGTATTCCGTTGCTGAGTGCTGGAAATCCAGGGCACCAATGCGATCTGAACCGGACTCAATGAGATACGTCAGCTCATCGAGTATTCCGGTATCGACGTTCGCGCCTTTCCGTCCCATTCGACGGTTGATAATGACACGGCGTCCCCAGGCATCAGGTGCGCTGTCACGGATACATCCCGCAATGTTTAACCCATTCAGCGGCGGAATAACGCCAGTCCGCAGAGGAAGTTCATTGGGATTGAGCGGAATGCGGTTTTCTCGCTGCAGATAACTACGACCATAGTTAAAAAGCAGCGTATCGCCTTCAGCCTCAAGCCTGCCCGCCACCACTGGTGATGTTTCACCAGGCAGCCATATCCATACGTAAGCGTCTCTAAAACGCGCTTCAGAAGTCATCCTTCACCTTCCTGCTACTCTTTTTTTTACTGGTGTGTTTGGGTAACAGCTTGAGCTTTTCTTCAACACGATTTCGATGACTGACCAATGATGGCAAACTCACCTCTGCATCAAACAGGGGAATGCCCAATATGGCCGCAATCTCGAAATAACTGCCAATCTGACATTTCACGTCGCCTTGCTCAATGCGATGTAAAGTCCCACGCGAAATACCGGCTCTTTCTGCTAACTCAGATACTGGAATTTGCTTCTCGATACGTTCAGCACGAATCAAGGAAGCTAATAGTGCAATCGCTTCCTGAGCATAGCGTGAGGTGGGTGAAGTGATAGAAGCCATGACTTGTTCCATACAGGGTACCAATAAACGTAATTTGTACTATATATGGAACATCTTAGCCTGATGTGAAGGATTTTTTCAACGGCGCATAATGTCAGAGATGTTCACTGTGTAGTACCAATTACGCTTATTGGTACTACACAGTGAACATTTCATCATTGCAATTCAGCCCACCAATGCCTGCGCGGTGACCTCATCCGTGATCAAACCGGTCACCAGACCGCTGGCCAGCACTGCGCGAATCGCGGCGACCTTACTGGCGCCGCCCGCCAGGGCGACAATCTCTGCGCGATGCGAGAGATCGAGATCCACCGACAACGTGCGGGCCGTTAAGTTGGTGTGAATCATCTGTCCGTTGGCATCGAAGAAGTGGCCCAGCAGCTCGCCGACCGCGCCGGATGAGGAGATATCATTGATCTCCGCTTCATCAATCATGCCGGCTTCAACCAGCTGAGCCGCGGGTTCCACGGTGCCAATTCCCACCAGTTTGACTTCACTCTGCGCCGCCATGGCAAACACCTCGCTCACGCCGCGCTGCGCCAGTAACACTTCGCGATCTTCCTGGGTATTGGCAAAGAAAGGCACGGGCATCATGTAGGCCTGCGCACCGGTTTTCTCGGCGATGCGGTGCATAACGTCGTGAGGATTGAGCGCGTAGTTGCGGGTTAAACAGCCGAGCAGCGAGACAAAGCGCATATGCGGCGCATCAATACGTGGCAATTGATGGATGGCGGCGGAAAGGGTGCGACCATGCCCCAGACCTAAGGTGGTAGAAGGCGACGCGGTGATCAGGTTACGCAGGTAATCCGCGCCCGCCATGCCCAGCGCGCGCACCGGCAAGCCTTCTTCGCCAAGATCGGGGGCGACATGACAGAAGTTAAGCGCGAATTTCGCGCGCAGACGATCTTCTAGTGCGACGCAGGCGACGATATCACCATCAATCGACACCTTCACCGCGCCTTCCGCCACCATGCGCGCAATCATGCGGTGCGTTTTCACCGACGGCAGCCCGAGTCGTTTCGCCACTTCCGCCTGCGTTAAACCGCCGACGTAGTGCAGCCAGGCGGCGCGCAGCGCCAGAGATTCGTCGCGTTCAGTCGAGGTTGGTGCCGGTTTCATGGGTTGTCCTTTGGTTTATATGGTGCGCTTAAGCCCTCATCCCAACCGTCTCCCACAAGTGGGAGAAGGGGCCGATCGAGCAGCGTGCGCGGACAGTTCCCTCGCCCGCTTGCGGGAGAGAGTTAGGGTGAGGGTGAAACCGCGCACCTCACTCCGCCAAATGCAGATCCTGCACGCCGGTATCAATATGCCCGGCCCAGAAGGCGACGCTTTCGGCGATCTCCGCCACCACGTTGCTATCGGTTGGCTCGCGCTCTTTAAAGCTCAGCTCAAGGCAGATCTCATTATCCTGCGCTCCGCCGCGCGCCAGCGCGTCCAGCAGCGGCTGCGGCTGAATGCGGCCGCCGGCATTGTACTGCAATGTAAAAGGTCTGTGTCCGCCTTTATCCAGCATGCTCTGTTTAATATGGATAATCGGCGAGTAGCGCGGCACCGCTTCGGCCCACGCATAAGGATCGTAATCGCGCGGATCGGCGGAAGTGACATCGCCGTGATCGATATCCGCCATCATCCACATCGGCAGCGCCATTGAGGCAGCACTCAAACGCTGCTGTAGCGCCAGACAGGCCGGAATGGTTTCGCCAAACTCGCGGCCCACGCTCATGGGTTCCCAAAACAGGTATTTCAATCCGGCGGCTTTGGCGTGTTCGGCAACATCGGCCCAGCAATCAATGGCGATGTCGATCAGTGCGTCGCGGCGCGCAACATCGTTGAAATCCTGCTGGGTAAAGATGGCGAACTGCGAACCCACCGCGTCGCCGCCCAGCTCGGCGGTGATATCAGCGAAGGTTTTAAACCAGCCAACATAATAGCGGCGTACTTCGACATCAGGATGACCAAAATGGTTGAGGCGACCATAGGGTCCGGTCATGCCGGAGGTCACGCGCACGCCGGTGGCGCGTAGCGCCTGCTGCATCTTGCGCGTCATGCGCATGATGGTCGCAGCAGGCCAGCCGGGATTGATAAATTCATGGGTGAGCTGCACATCACGGATGCGGATCTGCTGCGCCACGGTGGTAATCAAATCCTGCGGGTCGGCAAAGCGGTTCACCAACGGATTAGTATTCAGTGACAGCGTTAACGGCATGATTCACCTCTTATCCGGCATGCGCACGCAGCGGCGCGGGAGCAGCAAAGGTGGCGTTGAACCACAGGGTGAAAGCCTGTTGCTGCGCGTCATCGAGGTGCAACTTATGCTTGGTGCGGCGCCACAACACATCCTCGGCCTGCTGCGCCCACTCGTTTTCCACCAGATAACGCACCTCGGCTTCGTACAGCTGCCCACCAAAATGGCGGCCAAGATCGCCCAGCGCATTGGCATGACCGATCAGCTTATCGATACGCGTGCCATACAGCCGCGCATAGTGTTTACGCAGCGCCTGCGGTAGCCACGGCCAGCGCGCTTTGACCTGCTCTAAGAAACTGTCGAAATCGGCGTGTGGCATATCGCCGCCCGGTAAGGTGGCGCCCCGCGTCCAGTCCGCGCCCATGTTGGGGAAGAACGGTGCCAGTTTCTGTATCGCGTGTTCAGCCAGCTTGCGGAAAGTGGTGATCTTGCCGCCAAACACATGCAGCAGCGGGGCGTTTTGTTGATCGTCGAGGTCAAACACGTAATCACGCGTCACCGCCGACGGATTGCCTTTGCCGTCATCAAACAGCGGACGCACGCCGGAGAAGCGCGTGATCACATCACTGGCGCGCAGTTTCACCTTGAAGTAGCGATTCACCACGTCGATCAGGTATTGCTGCTCGCTGTCGTCAGCGGTGACCGCTTCCGCTTTGCCTTGCCACGGAATATCGGTGGTGCCGATCAGCGCTTTATCGCCTTCATACGGGTTGATAAAGATCACCCGCTTGTCGGTGTTCTGCACCAGATACGCCTGCTGACCTTCCCAGAACTTCGGCACAATGATGTGCGAGCCTTTAACCAGCCGCACGTTGCGACTGCTTGTGGTGTGCGTGACCTGATTAACGATATCCAGCACCCACGGTCCGGCGGCGTTGACCAGCACTTTGGCAAACACGGTGCGTGAGGTACCGCTGGCATCCTGCAGGGTGATTTCCCACTTGCCGTTATGACGTGTCGCCGCTACGCAGCGGGTACGCGGCAGAATGGTGGCGCCGCGCTCGGCGGCATCCAGCGCATTCAGCGTCACCAGCCGCGCATCATCCACCCAGCAATCGGAGTACTCGAATCCTTTACTGTAACTGTCCAGCAGCGGCGCACCTTCAGGATCGCGGCGTAAATCCAGCGAACGCGTGCCCGGCAGTTTCTGACGGCCGCCAAGGTGGTCATAAAGAAACAGGCCAAGGCGTACCAGCCACGCCGGGCGATCGGTTGGGCTATGCGGCAAGACAAATCGCATCGGCCAGATGATATGCGGTGCGGCGTTGAGCAGCACTTCGCGCTCGATCAGCGCCTCACGCACCAGTCGAAACTCGTAATACTCCAGATAACGCAGCCCGCCGTGCACCAGCTTGCCGGAGCGCGATGAGGTGCCCTGCGCGAGGTCATCTTTCTCACACATCATTACCGACAATCCGCGACCGGCAGCGTCACGCGCGATACCGGCACCGTTGATACCGCCGCCAATCACAAACAGATCCAGCATGTGTTCACTCATGATTTACTCCTTAAAACTGTTTTAGCGCGTGCCAGGCGGCAGGAAGATCGTTACGCAGCTGCTGATAGGTGGGGAACAGCTGGTTGTAGCGCTGCATCAGTTCGCTCGCTGGCGCTTCGGGCGCATCCAGCAGCGGCATTACCCAGGTTTTGACGCAGCTCTCCATCGACGGATACGCGCCAATCGCCACCGCCGCCATCATCGCGGCACCGGCCGCTCCGGCTTCGTCGCGCTGGCTGATGCGCACCGGCGCACCAATGCAGGCAGATAAAATCTGGCGTAACGGCTGCGAACGCACCGCGCCGCCGGTTAAACGGATTTCTCCCGGCAAACTGCCCATCGCCTGATAGCAATCGCGCGCTGCAAAACCGATGCCTTCAATGACCGCCCGCACCAGATCGCCAAAATTGTGGGTGTAACTCAGGCCGGTAAAGCTGGCGCGCGCCTCGGCATTAACAAACGGTCCGCGCTCACCGGCAATCGAGATATACGGGTGATAGAGCAGGCTGCCGGGCTTCGCCGCGTTGAGCCAGCGATCGATATGTCCCACCAAACGGGCATGATCGATTTCACAGCCAAAGCTGTTAAGCAGATCGCTGGCGAGATTCAGCAACCAGTCGAGATTGAGCGTCGAGGCCATATTGGTTTGCACCTGCGTGACATAGCCCGGCCACGGCAGCGGGATCACGTAGCCGGTTTGTGCCGGATTCAGCCACACCTCATCAATGGTGACGCTGCGCAGATGTACGCCGGTCGAGCCAACAATCGAGCAGGCCGTATTGGCTTCGCCGGTGTGCACGCCTGCGCCAAGCGCGGTCATCGCCATATCGACATAACCGAGGCAGATTGGCGTGCCAGCCCGTAAACCGGTGGCCTGCGCGGCTTCCGCGGTTAACGGATGCGTGGTGTCTGTGCCTTCAATGATCTCCGGCAGCAGATGACGATGCTGTTCCAGCCCCAGCGCGGCAATCACCTGATCGTCATAGCGCTGGTGGCGGAAGTTGCCAAAGGTAAAGCTGGCCTCAGAGGGGTCGGTGGCGCGGATGCCGGTGAGATTGAGGTAGAGCCAATCTTTGCAGTGCAGCGCCACTTCGCTGTTAGCTAACAGCTCGGGATAGAAGTGATCCATGTGCGCCAACTGCGATCCCTGCTGACAGGTGTTGAGTCCGGTGCCGGTGGCGCGAAAGCGGGCGGCGGCTAACGGGTGCTGATTGAGTTTTTCAACCGTTGGTGCCGCGCGCGCATCCAGCCAGATCCAGGCATCGCCGACCGGCTGATTGTTGGCACCCACCAGCCAGCTGCCGTCGCCTTGCGCGGTGACGGCCATCGCAACCACCCGCGCGGCCAGGTTGTCGACACGCTCGCCCAGTTTGCGTATCGCCGTGACTGCATCCTGCCAGGTTTGGCTCATTGACTGCTGCGCTGCGCCGCCTTCGCTGCGGTAATAACGGTTACGCACCGATGCGCATGCCAGTTGCGTGCCTTCCAGATCAAACGCCACCGCTTTAACCACCGAGGTGCCGGAATCCAGACCCAGAATGATATCGCCACTGTCCACATACACCTCCGAAAGAAGAAGAGTTCAATTCATCGCCGCCAAAACCGAAAGGTGTTAACGGGCTGTGATGAATTTGCTAAATAATGTCTTACACCACTTCTCACTGAGATAACATATCAACTGTATTATTTTTCGATAAAACCAATAAATTTCACATGAAATAGCGATTGCGATCACGAATCAGGCGTCAAAACCTTACAGATTGAAATGAGATAACACGGCGAACAGGCTGATAAGGCGGGGTTTATTGCGCTTTGTGATGGGGCCGACATCAATTAAGCGATCCAGATCGCTCTCCTGAAAAAATTGCGCGTCACCTGTTGACAATTTAGTCACATCAGCACAATTCTCATCACACAAGTTATCACATTTATAACATTATCGGCGCGATTATCGCAGCTGATGTCAGTGAGAGGTCACGTTATGTCCGATGTCTCAATCCAGGCCCAGCAAATTTCCCGCAAGCGCGTCCAGCGTTACGCCACCCTCGGCGTGATGGTGATTGCGCTGATCGCGGCGATGGCGCTCGACACCAAGGTGGTAAAAATTGGCTCCGCCGAAGATGCGCAGGAGCAAGGCTTCTCGCCCGAGAGTTACGGCCAGAAAACCTTCCCGACCATCCAGCAGGATGTGGCATCACGCGCAGTAGACGCCAAAACGTTAGCCGATGCGCTGCAAACTAATCAGCAGGAAGCGGTGCAGAAATATGGCGTTGGCGCACCGCTGCCGGTCTTTGCCGTCAAGTTCTCCGGCGTGGTGCAAGCCGGGCAGATGGGCATCTTCCCGATGAAAATCGATGGATTAGCAGGTGATATGCAGGTGCGGCTGCAAACCGGTCCAGCGATCACTGGTACCGATCTGCGTGACGCTAACGGCAAGATCCAGTTCGGTGATTTCACGAACCAAATCGAATATCAAAATGCCGGCTCCGCCATCAATCGTGCGATGAAAAGCGCGGTGCTTGACAAGCTGGATCGTGATGCGTTGCCGGGAAAAACCGTGCAGGTGGTTGGCGTGTTCCGCTTACTCAACGCGAAAAACTGGATGGTGACGCCGGTCAGCTTGGAGGTGAAATGAAACCGTTCAACCTCAATCCCGCCTTGCTGAAAGGCGAAGTGATCCTGCAAGCGCGCAACGTCAGCAAAGTGTACGGCTCCACGCACGCGCTGAAGGGCGTCAATTTCGAAATTCGTCGTGGCGAAGTGACCACGCTGTTTGGTGAAAACGGCGCGGGTAAATCGACGCTGATGAAAATTTTGTCTGGTGTGATTACGCCAACAACCGGGGAAATCTTGCTACACGGCGAGGAGAAGACCTTTCGAGCCGCCACCGAAGCGCGTGACTGTGGCATCTCGATTATCCATCAGGAGCTGAATCTCGCGCCGAATATGAACGTGCGCGACAACATCTTTATGGGCCGCGAAATCATGAAGCCGGGCGGCGTCGATTATGCCGAAGAGGCGCGCGTGACGGCGCACCTGATGGCGGCGCTGGAGGAGGAGATCGATCCGCTGACGCCGGTGGAAAACCTGCGTCTGGGACAGCAGCAGATTGTGGAGATTGCCCGCGCGCTGTCGGTGAATTCGCAGATTCTGATCATGGATGAACCGACCTCGGCTCTGAGCGCGGCAGAAGTGGCGGTGCTATTTCAGGTGATCCGTGATTTAACCAGCCAAGGCGTCGCGATTGTCTATATCTCGCATCACCTGGAAGAGGCGCTGGAGATTACCGATCGGGCGGTGGTGCTGCGCGATGGCGTGATGACCGCCTATGCCAAACGCGATGAGATCGATCTCGAATGGATCGTGCGCAACATGGTGGGCGATCACTTTGATCTGGGATCGCCGCCGCAGGGCTACGACTTCGGGCTGCCGGCGCTAACGGTAAAAGATCTGACGCTGAAAAGTAAAACCGGCATTCGGCTGGTGGACAACTTATCGCTGGCGGTGCAAGCCGGGGAGATTGTCTGCATTTACGGGCTGATGGGCGCGGGGCGCACCGAGCTGCTGGAGTGCATCGCCGGACGTCTGCAGCAAAGCAGCGGTCACATTCTATTGCAGGACACCGATATCTCCGCGCTAACCATCTCACAACGCATTCAAATTGGGCTGGCGCTGGTGCCGGAAGATCGGCAGCGCGATGGCCTGGTACAAACCATGTCGGTGGGTGAAAACCTGTCGCTGGCCAGCATCGGCGACTTTGTACGCGGACTGGTGCTCTCCAGAAGCCGGGAAAAACAGCTGGTCAACGACAGCATTCGTAACGTGACGGTGAAAACCTCTGGCGGCGATGCGGCGATTGGATCGCTCTCCGGCGGCAATCAACAAAAAGTGGTGATCGGCAAAATGCTCGCCACCCGTCCCAAAGTGATACTGCTGGATGAGCCGAGCCGCGGCATCGACATCGGCGCTAAAGCGGAAGTGTTTCGCCTGCTGGCGGAGAACGCCAAAAAGGGGCTGGCGGTGGTGTATACCACTTCGGAAGTGGGCGAATGCCTGAGTATTGCCCATCGCATTGTGGTGATGAGCAAAGGGCGCATCTCCGCCATCTTCGACGCAAGCGTCAGTAAAGAACGCATTATGGCCGCTTCAGGCGAGTCTCTGGTGGCATGACATGAAAAGTGGAGCAAAAGGTATGACTGACAGAACCCAAACGCTGGACACGCCGCCGGTGGTCAACAAGAATAAAAGCGACAAGCAGCTGAATGTGGCGCGTCTGCTGCTGGAAGGGCGCGCGTTTATCGCGCTGCTGGTGATTATTGCTACCTTCTCCATGTTGTCGCCCAACTACTTTACCGGCGCTAACTTTCTCACCATGGCGTCGCACGTGGCGATCTTCGGTTTGCCAGCGATCGGCATGCTGCTGGTGATCCTCAACGGTGGCATTGATTTATCGGTGGGCTCCACGCTGGGTCTCGCTGGAGTGATGGCCGGATTTATGATGCAGGGCATCAACCTCGAAGCGCTCGGCGTGGTGCTCTATCTGCCGGTGTGGGCGGTGGCGATTTTGACGCTGGTGGTGGGCGCGCTGGTGGGATTAGTCAACGGCGTGCTGATCGCTTGGTTCCGCGTTCCGGCCTTCGTCGCCACGCTCGGCACCATGTATGTGGCGCGCGGCATTGCGCTGCTGATCACTAATGGTCTGACCTACAACAAACTCTCCGGCAGCGAAGCGCTGGGGAATACCGGCTTCGACTGGCTCGGTTTTAATCGCCTCTTCAATATCCCGGTTGGCGTGCTGGTGCTGGGCGTGGTGGCGCTGGCGTGTGGTTTCCTGCTTAGCCGCTCAGCGTTTGGTCGCTGGCTGTACGCGTCGGGTGGTAACGAACGTGCGGCCGATCTGTCAGGTGTGCCGGTGAAGCGCATCAAAATCAGCGTCTATGTGTTGTCTGGCGTCTGCGCGGCACTCGCCGGGCTGGTGCTCTCCTCACAGCTCACCTCGGCCGGCCCAACTGCTGGTACCACTTATGAACTGACTGCGATTGCGGCAGTGGTGATTGGTGGTGCGGCCCTGACCGGTGGACGCGGCAACGTGCGCGGCACGCTGCTTGGCGCGTTCGTGATTGGTTTTCTCTCTGATGGCCTGGTGATTATCGGCGTCTCTGCTTACTGGCAGACGGTGTTCACTGGTGCCGTGATCGTGCTGGCGGTATTGCTCAACACCTTGCAATACGGACGACGCGCTCGCTAACTCACGCGCGCTGTTTCAGCAGCGCGCGGATATCCGTAAAACCTGTACCCCAAATAATAACGGAGCACCAACTATGTTCACTAAACGTCTCTTCATCGCGGCTGCGGCTATGGCTATCACCACTTTTGCTGCACCCACCTGGGCAGATAACGGGTTAATGACCATCATCGTTAACGATCCTTCCAACCCTTACTGGCTAACGGAAGGCCAGGTAGCGCAGAAAGCGGCGGAAAAGCTGGGCTACAGCGCCAAAGTCAGTGCGCACAAAGGCGATACCAATACCGAAAGTCAACTGATTGATACGGCGATCACCAATAAATCGAAGGCGATTATTCTCGATCCGGCGAACGCCGATGGTTCGGTCGGCTCGGTGAAAAAGGCCATCGCCGCCAATATTCCGGTATTTATCATCAATGCCGAACTGAACCAGAGCGGGCTCGCCAAAGCGCAGTTGGTTTCTAACAACGCGCAGGGAGCGGCGGTTGGCGCAATGGAGTGGGTGAAGCAGGTGGGCGATAGTGCGAACTATGTCGAGCTGGTCGGCCCGCCGTCAGATAATAACGCCGCTACCCGCGCCAACGGTTTTGATACGGTGCTGTCGCAATATCCCACGCTGAAGAAAGTCGGTCAGGAAGTGGCTAACTGGGATCGCACACAAGGCTTCAACAAAATGCAGTCACTGCTGCAAGCCAATCCCAACATCAAAGGCGTGATCAGCGGCAACGACGAAATGGCGCTGGGCGCGATCGCTGCGTTGAAAGAAGCTGGCAAGCTGAATCAGATCAAAGTCGGCGGTTTTGACGGTTCACCGGATGCGGTTGACGCTGTGAAAGCCGGTACGCTGGCCTACACTGTGATGCAGCCGGTGGCGCAGTTCGCGCAGAAAGCGGTAGAGCAGGCGGATAGCTTCCTGAAAACCGGTAAGACCGGTGCGGCCTCCGAGAAGCAGCTGTTTGACTGCATCCTGATCACTAAAGAGAACGCCGGTAACTTTGCTTCACCGTTTGTTCTGAAGCAGTAAAAGTTGCGCAATAAATTGCGCCACTACGCTATGTGCGTTTTTTATAACAACCACCTTTGAAACGCACGTATTCGTAGCGGCGCGATTTATCACGCAGTGTAACGTTAGTCGCAATTTGCCAAAATCCGTATTAAACGCTGTAATGAGTGCCGAAAACGCTTCTCGCTTCACTTTCCCGGATGAAATATGGCGCATAACCCGCAGGACTCTTCACTTGGCGTATTTATGGCCGAAACCTTACCCAGCGATAGCCGCCAGGCGCGTCAACTGGCCCGTCGCCAGTTAATCGCCGAAGCGGTGATGGCAGAAGGGGCGATTCGCATCGAAGACATCACCGATCGCTTCGGCATCAGTTTGATGACCGCCCATCGTGATATCGACGAAATGGTTGAGCGTGGCCTGCTGCATAAATCGCGCGGCGTGGTGTCTGCGACGCCAACCAGCCTGGTTGAATCCAGCGATATCTATCGCGCCACGCGTCAGCTGGAGGAGAAACAGGCGATTGCCGATGTCGCCGCTACCTATCTCGAACCGGGACAGGCGATTTTCCTCGATGATTCCACCACCGTGCTGCAGATGGCGCGGCTGCTCTCGGCGCGCGCGCCGCTAACGGTAATCACCAATTCCCTGACCCTAATGAACGAGCTGCGCAATGGCCGCGATATCACTTTGATGGGCCTCGGCGGACAGTTCTATCACTGGTGCAATGCTTTTATGGGCCGCATGACGCGGGATGAAATTGCCAGCCTGCGCGCCGATGTTTTTTTCGTCAGCATGTCAGCGATTATCGATGATGCAGTGTTCCACCAATCCGCCGAAACGGTGGAGACTAAGCGCGCGATGTTTGATGCCGCGCAGAAGCGCATTCTGATGATGGATAACACCAAGTTTGAACGCCGGGCTTTGCACCGTTTTGCGCATCTGAGTGAATTTGATGTGGTAATTGTTAATCAGGGCACGCCGGTGCCTATTTTGCGACGGATGCAGGATTTAGGCGTAAATGTGGTGGTCGCCCCGGTGAAAATAAATCATTCGGTTAATGTCTGAAAAGGCGGGTACCTTAAATGGCGACCTTTATATGGCATGCCAATCTTTACATTAATTTAAATATATCCCGCCTCGTTGATTTTTTTTACTTTCTTTAATCTGCTCAGCGTCTTATTCGGGGATTTCCTGGTTATGTACGCTGCGTAGTGCTCTATGGTTATTATTCGGCCCTGGTTCAGAATAATGAGGTATCTGATGCTGATTAAACTTAAACGCACACGAACGCATGATGAGGACAGGAATCTGGCAATGTGGCTCGCCACGGCCGCCGGCGTGCTCAATGCAATCGCCTTGGGGGCGTTTGGCTTTTTCCCCTCGCATATGTCAGGTAATACCTCTCAATTATCCAGCGAAGTATCGAACGTTAATTTCCGTGATATCACCTTTTTAGCCACCATCCTGTTTGCCTTTGTTTGTGGTGCGGTCACGGCGAGAATGGTGGTGATCAGCGGATTAGCCAATGGCAATCGCATTATATTCTGCCAAATATTGTGGGTTGAAGGGCTGGCCTTAATAGCGTTATCGCTGTTTGAAATGTTCTTTTATTCGTCGGCCAACAACCGGGAAGTTATTGTCATTCTGGGCTTCCTGATGGGCGTGCATAATTCAACCTCTACGCAGTTATCCAATGGTCGCGTGCGCTCCACCCATATTACCGGCACGTTGACCGATGCCGGAATTTCGCTGGCATCGGTATTAGCCGCTCTGTTCCGCCGCGATCCGTCGAAACAACTCTCGGGCCAGAAACGTCAGCTGTGGACGCATCTGACCACGATATTTTCCTTCCTGATCGGCGGGATTGTCGGCCTGATGATGTTTAAACATCTAGGTTTCAAAGCCATGTCGATGGTCGGCGGCATACTGCTGATTGTTGCCACATTGGCGATGGTGAGAACGGTGGCACGGGTAAAGCGGGCGGCTTCCTGACATGATGGAGCGTGTGCAAGGCGGCGACTTTTTCGCCGCCTCGCTAGTGCCAGCCGCAAATAAGAATTTTTACCTTCCGTCTCATCATAAAACACCTTAAATTCACGCCGACGAGCAGTACCAGTCACAA
Organism: Kluyvera sp. 1366; assembly: GCF_054823405.1. Taxonomy (NCBI): domain Bacteria; kingdom Pseudomonadati; phylum Pseudomonadota; class Gammaproteobacteria; order Enterobacterales; family Enterobacteriaceae; genus Kluyvera; species Kluyvera sp. 1366. Next base: position 152,784 of record NZ_JBTRDW010000002.1, on the reverse strand, counting down.
CAGATTGGGTATTTTAACAACAATCAAATAAACACTTTTGCATGCCATCTATTCATGGCAGTGAGGCTTTGTATGCTTTTAAAACGCAGCTGTAATATTGCTATTGTCGTACTGGTCATGTTTTCTGTTACCGCTTGTGGCATGTCGCATCGTGGCAGAAATACCGCGATTGGTGCCGGTGTTGGTGCGGTAGGCGGTGCGGTACTTACCGGTGGTAGCACCTTCGGTACATTGGGTGGCGCGGCGATCGGTGGTTTAATCGGACACGAAGTTAGCAGGTAAGGAAATATTCTCGCGTAACTATGAACTTTATTTCACTCTCATTTATGCTGCATAGGATATCAATACTGTTCCTATCGCAAAATGAGGTGATGACATGGAGTTCCACCGTAAAAACTGGCATGAGAAAGCCTTCGATTTAGCGAATCGAGGTATTTCACTTGATTCGCTGGGTGAGCATCAGGCTGCAGCCTGTTCATGGGGTGCAGCCGCTGAATTAGCCAAAGCGCATCTGCGAGATGACGATATCTATTTCTGGATTATGAGCGGCTATGGCGCAATATTAATCCAGTGTCAGCGCTATCAAGAAGCAATTGAAGCGGCGAAAGAAGCCCTCGACAGGGAAGCGCAACTCAACCAAATACTTTCCCGAATGACGCTTGCGCGTGCGCTCTATGCTCTGGGTGCAATTGATGGCGCAAAATTTTATTTTCAGCAAATTTATGATATGAAAGGTGATGGCATTTTTGCTGCTTTACCCGAATTCGAACACGCCACCCTGAAGGATTTAGTCCGTTTCAGGAAATAACCGGAGAGGCTTTCTCTCCGGTTATCCTTCAAAAAACCAGCTGGACTTTAGCCGCACGCTCTTTATCCGCCGCCAGCTCCAGTGCGGCATTACCGGCAGTCTTTGCGCTCCTGCGTTAAGGACCATCACCGGCAGGCACGGACCGGGAGTGGGTATCATCCCGTTTTCCTGTACCAGTTGGGTAAATTCAAGCGCTCTGCTAAGCCGCTTATTGTCGACGACCGCGCCCTGATCAATCTCTGAAAGCCGATCGTAAGTGGAGCAGGGAAGAGCAATGCCGTTTAGACGGGGTTCTTTTTTCCCGTCAGGGTAATGGTAGGCGTCTTGACGAGCAGAAGCTCCATGATTTGGCTGGTTGCATCATCACTATAGACCAGCAGCATGCAGGCAGGACCGCGTTCCTCAAACCAGCGGTGATCGCAGCCGTCGATCTGTATCAGCTCGCCAACGCAGGCGCGACGATAGCGCGGCTGCTGGATCCTCGGCGCACGCATTTTCCGGGGGATCCAGAGTCCGGCGCGAACCATCAGCTGACGCACGGTCTCTTTAGCCAGCACAACGTCATGGAGTTCGGCCAGCTTCTCGCAGGCGAGCGTCGGAACAAAGTCGGCGTAATTATCTCGAATGACGCCCAGAGCAAGTTCAGCAAGGCCAGGAACAAGCTGCCGATTACCGCGCAATCCACGGCGGCGGTTCGCCAGTGCCAGCGGCCCGGACTCGCGGTAACGCGCAAGCAGACGCCGGCAGTGGAGATCCGTAAGGCCAAGTCGTTGTGATGCAAGCGAAGTGGTGAGCCTGCCATCAATGACGTCCTGCAGGATCTTGAGGCGGTTAACTTCATTCATCGTAAAGCACTCCGAACCGTAAGCCGTCATCAGTTGCGTCCTCAGCCGGGAAACCCTGGAAAGAGGACGATAAAGCGGACATCTCAATATAGCCAGAGGCGGACATCCGAATTTAGCCGCTACAACCAAAGGGCGCATAATGTATATTATGTTAAATGAAGTATCTCATTGCGCACTTCAACCATTATCCGCTCATCACCTGCCTTCTTTCACCTCCGTCACCAACAATCCGTAACCCGCGATCATCCCGGCGACGGATTGTTGAACGCACGTTGCCGTTATCTGCGCCCTTTAATCACTGACGCCTTCCAGTTGAAATCACTGACTTCGCTCTCTTTCAACGATTCAGGTTTCTTCCTACGCGTTGGCGTTTTCTTTGCCTTTTCAGCCAGCGCTTTCTCTTTGGCCAGTTTCGTCGTCATAATCTGCTGCCGGGCTTCCGCCGTGAACTCTTTCTCTTTCTTTGCATCCGGCTCTTTGCCAGTGCGCTGGCGATACTTCTCCATCAATCCCTTAAACGCTTCTTCTACTGCAACGCGTTCACTGAGATTGAATTGATCGATGGAAATCATTTTCTTGTCGTTCATAGCGTACCGTCCAATAGTGATTTTCTGGCAACAAGTGTACAGCATTTACCGGCAATGAAGATCGCACCATTGCCGCTTGCGTGGCTTTCTTGTAACCTTTGCCGTCAACATTTTAAGGATTTCCTATGAACGATCATCGCTCCAAAGATCCCTTGCACGGCGTCACGCTTGAGATGCAAATTAATGCGCTGGTCGCCCATTATGGCTGGGCCGAACTGGGTAAACTCATCAATATCAACTGCTTCAAAAGCGATCCAAGCGTTAAATCGAGCCTGAAGTTTTTACGCCGCACACCCTGGGCACGCGCTGAGGTTGAAGCACTGTATCTGGATTCACTGGATGATTTTGCTGCGGATAAGGCAGATGATTCCGCGCCAAATCCCTGGACTATGGGCAAGGATCAGTAATTTCTGGCGACAAAACCGGCAGCGCTACGTGAATTCTCGGCAACTTCCACCCTGCTCTTTTTGCAGAATTCACGTAGCGACGTCATATCAACTCCTCCGTTCTATCCATTTCATAACTTCCCAACCTTGCCCGCGTCATCACATTTTCCAATGACCGATCGTATTGTAAGTTTTCATGCTGCATGACAATATCGCCACATGTATATACATGTACCACCAAGAGAAGCCACATCATACTAACAATAATTTCCCATCTTTAGCCGTTTTAGCGAGGAAACTATGTCAGCCGAATCACCTGCAGCAGATCACGCCGGCGCAGAGAAACAGCGCCTGTCAGAAACGCGATCCATTGATTACATTCCTCCGAGCGAACGCCACGGACATCCTTTCAGCCAGTTCACCTTGTGGTTTGGCGGCAATTTGCAAATCACCGCCATCGTAACCGGCGCACTGGCCGTGGTGTTGGGCGGCGATGTGGTGTGGTCGATCATCGGCTTGCTGGTTGGGCAAGTTGTGGGCGCGGCGATCATGTCACTGCATGCCATTCAGGGACCGCGTCTCGGATTGCCGCAAATGATCACCAGCCGCATGCAGTTTGGCGTATATGGTGCGGTGATTCCGTTGGTGTTGGTGTGCATCATGTATGTCGGATTCTCTGCCAGCGGCACGGTGTTGGCCGGACAGGCGCTCGCCAAACTGATTAATACCAGCAATGCGTCAGGCATGATCCTGTTCAGTGCGATTATCGTCGTCATCGCGGTGCTGGGATATCGCGTGATTCACAAGCTCGGTAAAGTAGCCAGCGTGATTGGCGTGCTTGCCTTTGTTTACCTGTTTATCACGTTGCTCTCAACCCATGATCTGTCCGCGGTGTGGCAGAACCAGCATTTCACGGTCGCTAACTTCCTGCTTGCGGTTTCGTTGTCGTCGTCATGGCAGATTGCATTTTGCCCGTATGTTTCTGACTATTCGCGCTATTTACCGGCTAACGTCTCAGCCAAAAAACTTTTCAGCTGCGTTTTCTTCGGCACGGTTTTAGGAACGCAGGCTTCAATGACGTTGGGTGTAATTGTCGCGGCGATTGTCGGTAAGGCTTTCTCTGGCAACGAGGTTGGCTATATTGTCAGTTTAGGCAGCAGCGCTACGATGGCGATGGTGATCTATTTTGCGATCTGCTTCGGCAAAATCACTTTCACCACGCTGAATGCTTACGGCAGCTTTATGTCACTCACCACCATTGTTTCTGGCTTCCGTCAGAAAACCGCATTAAGTCGTGGCGGCCGCATTCTGTTTGTGGTGTTGATGGTGACGATTTCTTGTGTGATTGCGCTGATTAGCGAACCCGCTTTCCTGAAATCATTCACCCATTTCCTGCTGTTTTTACTGGCCTTTTTTGTGCCGTGGAGCGCAATCAGCCTGACCGATTTCTACCTGATCACCAAAGGTAAAGTCGATGTACCGGCACTCTCCCAGCCCAACGGACGTTACGGTCGCTGGAACTGGGCGGGCATAATTGTCTACTTCTGCGGCGTGCTGGTACAGTTGCCGTTCATTGATAATCCACTGCATCACGGTTCGTTAACCTGGATTTTTGCCGGTAATGATGTGTCGTGGATTATTGGCTGGATTGTCACCGCACTGTTGTGGTCAGCCGCAAGAAAGGTCGATCGTCGAGGGACCTTGTCGCACTCTGTTTACCCCAATCAGTGACATTGTCACGCATATCATATTTATGAATCGCGCTCACAAGTGCTTGCAACTTTGAGCGCATTATCATTCAGCCAGCCCACCGCTACACTTTAACTAACGAGAAATATAAGCAACTGTAAGGCGCACCTGGTCGCCATTAATGGCAATCCTTAGGGATTATTTGTAACTCACCACCGTCACCCAATTGGCGTCACCGCCGGCCGGTGCTTCGCCAACGCGCTTTAGCGCCCCGCTTTCTTGATCAATGGCATAGCTGCCGGTCACCGCACTCTTTTCGCCGCTGGCAATCAACCAACGTCCGTCAGCGGTGATCGCGATGCCGCGCGGCTGTTTCTCGACTTGCCAGCTATCAATCAGCGTCAGTTTGCCGTCTGCTTTGTTAATCCGGTATCCGCTGATGGTGCTGCTGGTCCGCTCGCTGACATAGAGAAAACGGCCATCGGGCGTCAGATGAATATCGGCCGCCCAGATGCGCGGCGTGGTGTCGCTGTAGCCCGGCGGTCGCTCTTTGCCGTGTTGCAGTTGATATTTTTCCGCTACCGCATTCGGCGTCTCCGCCACTTTCACCAGCTCACCGCTGGCTTCACGACGAAACTGCGTGATGATGCCGCCCATCTCGCCGATGTTGTAGAGATAGCGATTATCCGGCGACAACACCGAATGGCGCGGTCCGTTTTCTGTCGCCGTTTTCACATAGCCGTTGCCTAACCCCGACAGTTCGCCTTCGGCGCTCAGTTTCAATTGCAGCACGCGGTCGGTGCCGAGATTGCCGACATAAGCCTGCTCGCCGCTCGCATCGACAATCACCGAGTGCGCGGCATGTCCGGTTTTGTAGCTGCCGACCGGCGGCGCCATCAGCTTGCCATCGTTATTGAGTCGGTAAACGTGCACCACATCGCCATCATAGGATGCACCCAGCAGAAAACGACCCTGCGGATCCGTGCTGATGTAGGGATAACTGGCCGCAGCGGATACGCTATTCAACTGGCTGAGATCGCCCGTTTTGCTGTCGATGTTCCAGCTCACCAGTTGCAGCGGTTTACTGCGAATCGCGGCGTACAGATGTTTATGATCGGCGCTCAACGCCATCGGCATCACCTTGCCGCCGGCCTGAGTGCGTCCCAATAGTTGCAATGCACCGGTTTGCTCATTCAGCGCGTAGCGCGCGATGGTGCCATCATCGGCTTCTGAAACGTAGACAAAAGTCTGCGCCAGCAACGGCGCGCTGGCGGCCAACGACGCTAATAGCGTTGCCGCGCGTAATAGGTTCTTCATGCTGCTTCCTTAGCGTACCAATGACGGACGTTTGGCGTCATAGCGCCAGTTATCGATCAAAAACTGCATCCCCAGCGCATCGTTGCGATTTTTATCCGGCAGCGCGTTATATAGCGCATGCGCCTGTTCGATGCGATCCATATCCAGCTCGATGCCCAATCCCGGCCCCGGCGGTAACTCCAGATAACCATCGCGGATCTGCGGCGGTTGACGCGTAAGCTGCTGACCATCCTGCCAAATCCAGTGCGTATCAAAGGCGGTTTGACGATCGCCAGGCGCGGCGGCACCCAGGTGCGCCACCATCGCCAGCGAAATATCAAAATGGTTATTGGAGTGGCAGCCGGTTGTCAGCCCCCATTCGTTGCACAGCTGCGCCACCACGTTGGCGTTACGCATCGTCCAGAAGTGCGGATCGGCGAGCGGAATATCAATGGCATTCAGTTGCAGCGCATGATGCAGCTGGCGCCAGTCGTTGGCGATCATATTAGTCGCGACCGGCACGCCGGTGGCGCGGCGAAACTCGGCCAGCGTTTCCCGACCGGAATAGCCTTGTTCAGCGCCACAAGGATCTTCCAGATACGGCACCTTTCCCGCCAGCTGCTTGCCAAAGCGAATCGCCTCATCCAGCGACCAACTGGCGTTAGGATCGACGGTGACGCGTGCTTCTGGGAAGCGCGCCAGTAGCGCTTCCACCGTTGCCACTTCCACTTCGCCTGCCTGCACGCCGCCTTTGAGCTTGAAGTCGCGGAAGCCGTATTGCTCAACTGCCGCTTCGGCCAGTCGCACCACGGCCTCGCTGTCCATCGCCGCTTCATGACGCAGACGGAACCAGCCTTCTTGCTCATGCTCCCCTGATCGATAGTGCATATTGGTGCGCTTGCGATCGGCGATGTAGAACAAATAGCCCAGCACCGGAATGCGGTCGCGCTGTTTACCGCTGGCGAGCAGGTCCGCTACCGGCAGGTTAAACAGCTTGCCCTGCAGATCCAGCAGCGCCGCTTCAATGGCGGCGGCGGCGTTATAAAACTTCTCCGGATTCATCTGCGGGATATGAATGTCGTTGGTGTGTGGGGTTTGTTGCTGACGTGCCTCGCTGCTGAACAACTGGCTCAGCGTCGCGTTGAGACGCAGCAGCGAACTGCCTTCAATCAGCGGGCGAAACTGTTCCAGCAACTGCAAGGTGGATGCATGACACGGCGTTTCGCCAACGCCGGTATGTCCGGCGGAATCGGTCAATATCACGATGATGCGCGTGAAGTAGCAGTTATGGGCGCCGCCAATGTTCAATAACATGCTGTCGTAGCCGGCAACCGGCACGATGCGCATCGATTTAATGACTGGACTGTCTGACATGGTTTCTCTCCGTGTGACCGAAAGCGGGTGGAACAGGTTTGCGACGCAGCAGCAAATAGAGTCCGGTAACCACAGACACGCTGGTTAGCGCGTAAAGTCCGCCGGTGGTGCTGCCGGTGTGCATTTCGAGGTAGCCGAATACCGTGGGCGCAAAGAAGCCACCGAGGTTGCCAATCGAGTTGATCAGCGCAATGCCGGGCGCGGCAATCGAGGCGGGTAATTCACTTTGCGGCATCGGCCAGAAGAACGCCGCGCTCACTTTGGATCCGATGCAGGCCACAATCATCGCCACAAAGCCAAACCACGGCGTACCCAGCGTGGCCATAAAGGTGCCGCACGCGGCGATCAGCATGGCGATGCCGAGCCCTTTGTCCAGTTTATCGCGATAGCGGTCGGTAGCTTTGCCGAGCAGAAACAGCGCGACGATAGCGAACAGCCACGGCACGGCGGTCAGCAATCCGGTTTCAAAGCTGTTGAAGCCCTGAATACGCTGAATGATTTGCGGCAGCCAGAACACTAACGTGTAGCCGGTCATGGTCATGGTGAAGAAGATCAGGCAGTAAGACAAAAGGCTGCGATCGCTGATCAAGCCCCAGCGGCCGTGTTTCACCGCGTGCTCTTCGCGCGCATCATCTTCCAGCGCTAACTGCTGCGCCAGCGCCTGTTTCTCGGCATCGCTCAACCATTTCGCGCCTTGCGGTTTGGATACCAGCACAAAGGCGGCCAGCAAGCCGATCACCATCGATCCGCCGCCTTCCACAAACATCACCCATTTCCAGCCCGCGATGCCGCCAACATCATGCATCATCAGAATGGCACCGGTGAGCGGACCGGAGAATAGAAAAGCGCTGGCGGTGGCGCTCAACACCAACGCGGTAGCTCGCCCTCGCCACGCATTCGGCACCCATTGACGAAAATAGAACAGCACGCCAGGGAAGAAGCCGGCTTCCGCCACGCCGAGCAGGAAACGCAGCAGATAGAAATGCAGCGGCGTACTCACAAAACCGGTAAGCACCACCACCATGCCCCACGTAATCATGATGCGCGTCAGCCACACGCGTGCGCCGAGTTTCTTCAGCATCATGTTGCTCGGCACTTCAAACAGCGCATAACCGATAAAGAACAGCCCCGCGCCTAAGCCGAAGGCGGCCGCACTAATGCCTGCATCCGTTTGCAGTTCGGCTTTTACGAAGCCAATGTTAGCCCGGTCAATCTGGTTCACAATTAACATCAGCGCCAGCATCGGAATGATGCGGCGGAAGAACTTGCCGATAGCCGAGGCGATATGCGCGTCATGATCGGGCGATAATACGTATTGTTGTTGTGTCATGCGTCACCTGTAGGGAGAAAAGCATCGCTATAGGTATACGCAGCAGAGTGTGGCCAGGTGTATGTGGCATTGCCCGAGACCGCTTAGGCAAATGCCCTATGATTGTTAAAATTCATGGTGTTATATTAATTCGCGTCGACAAGTTTACGCTTGGTTTGTGCGCTGGCTCACTACAGGCCCCGTGCCTGAGCATACCTCACATTAAACTGAGCGACTTTCGTTCGCCATAGGCTCAGATTGTTTCAGTTTTGCCGTGCGGCGACCGAGCAAAGGGCGCCTGGCCGCGCCCTCTGCACTCCCGGGCCTTGCGCCAGCCCAATCCGCCGCTGCGCGGTACCTTCAGTCATTCACGATTCCTGACGGACCGGCGCCGATTCGCTCCTGCTCAGCGCCGCCTCTCGCCGCATCCATGCGGCTCGCCCTGGAATCCCTCATTCGTTCAGCGGTTTGGGATGTCGCCTCAACACCCGCGCTGCTGCATCAATGCATTAATTTGACTCACCATCGCTATAAATCCCGTAGGGTCACCATTTATGGTGATCTGGTACACAAATGGCCCAGGTTCCATAAAGTGCTTTCTCAGAAGTTGTTATTTGAAGACATTCGGGTAGTTACAGCTATGAAAACTAAGATAATGTAGATAATTAATTTACCTGAAGGACAAATCCTCCCGATAAAGCAAGTAACTTCAAAAGTTACATATTGAAAATTCATGCAAGGATGAGGTCAATCCTCATCAAATAAAGTGTTTAGGTCTTCTAGCTGTGGAAATGAGAAATCAATGGCTGAAAGTTTCAATCCCAGTGACGTCAAATAAAGAGTAAATGCTTTCAACGATCCCGCGTAATGGCCGTTTTCAATCTGTGAAATAACCGTGCGATGAATGCCTGCACGCGTCGCAGCGTCGGCTTGAGTCCAACGGTTAGCCTTGCGCCTTTCCTGACATTTAGCGCCTATTGCTTGCAAACCAGGCAACATAAAACCTCTATTGTTGGTATATGATAACAATGTCTATATTTTTACCAAAATGTTATCATATAGCAACACTTAAGTTCTGCACAGGCGGCCTTAATGCCTTTTCCTCGTCTACACTTGCCTCACGTGGAAACGCTAATAGAGGTAAAAATGTCGCAATCTAATCAACGTAATCAAGCTTGGCTATTAGCCTCACGCCCGCATGGCGAACCGGTAAAAGAGAATTTCCGCCTGGTGGAGCAGCCCATTCCTGACGTGAAGGACGGCCAAATCCTGCTGCGCACGCTCTATTTGTCGCTTGACCCCTATATGCGCGGGCGCATGGATGACAGCAAATCTTATGCTGCACCTGCTGAACTCGACCAACCGATGGTTGGCGGCACGGTGAGCGAAGTGGTGGAATCTAAACACGCGGATTTCCAGCAAGGCGATGTGGTCCTCGCGCAAAGCGGCTGGCAAAGCTATGCGGTTTCGGACGGAAACGGCGTGGCGAAATTGGGCGATCTGCCCCATCCTTCCTGGGCGCTGGGCATTCTCGGTATGCCGGGCTTTACGGCCTATATGGGCTTGATGGATATCGGCCAGCCAAAACAGGGTGAAACCCTGGTGGTCGCGGCGGCTACCGGCCCGGTCGGTGCAACGGTGGGTCAGCTTGGCAAACTCAAAGGCTGCCATGTCGTCGGCGTTGCGGGGGGTGAAGAGAAGTGTCGTTATGCGATTGAGAAGCTCGGTTTCTCCGCCTGTATCGATCACCATCGTGACGACTTTGCGGAACAACTGGCGGCTGCCTGCCCGGACGGCATTGATATCTACTTCGAAAACGTTGGCGGTAAAGTGTTTGATGCCGTATTCCCGTTGCTGAACACCGCAGCGCGCGTGCCGGTGTGTGGCCTGGTTTCTGGTTACAGCAGCCGCGAATTACCGCCGGGCCCGGATCGCACCCCGCAAATCATGGGCGGCATTCTTAAACGTCGTATTCGCATGCAGGGCTTTATCATCTTCCAGGATTACGGCGATCGTTATCCTGAATTCCTCAAAGCGATGACGCCGCTGGTGGAGCAGCAAAAAATCCACTACCGCGAGCACATGATCGACGGGCTGGAAAATGCCCCGCAGGCGTTTTTCGATATGCTAAAAGGCAAAAACTTCGGTAAAACCGTGGTGAAAGTCGCGCAGTAAACCGTTGTGTTAACGCTATTTTTCACTTTGCATAGCCGCAATTGAGATATGGCGCGCGCTGAGCGCATGAGAAGATATTTTCCCTACATCGTCATTATCGGGAGTTCTCATGTCGCTCAGCCAAACCCACATCCTGAAGGTCAATTCCCAACAGCCTGAAGCACCCATTCCCTTACCTGCTGAACCGGCGCATATCATTCGTGATGATGCCGAAGCCATTGAGATTGCTCAACGTCTGGCCACAGAGTTTGCGCGTGACGCCGCACTGCGCGACCGCGAAGGCATCTTGCCGCTCAACGAATTGGATGCATTCTCACAAAGTGGCTTGTGGGCGATGGCGATCCCTAAAATCTATGGCGGCGCGGGCGTATCCTGGGTGACGGTGGCGAAAGTCATCGCCATCATTTCGGCGGCAGATTCCGCACTCGGTCAGCTACCGCAGAACCATTTAGCCGGCGTGGCGCATCTGGTGGCGGATGGCAGCGAGGCGCAGAAACAAGAACTACTGGGCGAAGTGCTGGCTGGCTTGCGCTGGGGCAACGCTTTCTCCGAGAAGAATTCGCGCACCGTCGCCGATTTCCAGACGCGTTTTCAGCGTGAAGGTGATGACGTGGTGATCAACGGCGAGAAATTCTACGCCACCGGCGCGCTGCTGGCGCATCGGATTCACGCAGTGGCGCTCGACGACCAGGATCGCGCGCATCTGATCGTGCTGGATCGCAACACGCCGGGCGTGACCATCATTAACAACTGGTCGAGCTTTGGTCAGCGCACCACGGCATCGGGCACCGTGCTACTGGAAAACGTGCGCGCCCCGCAATCCCGCGTGATCCCGGCTTATCAGGCGTTTGAGCGCCCGACTGCCGCCGGTCCGATTTCGCAGATTATTCAGGCGGCGGTGGATGTGGGCATTGCTCGCGGCACTGTTGAAGACACGCTGCATTTTGTGCGCGAGCGGTCACGTCCGTGGATTGATAGCGGCCAGGAGCGCGCATCCGATGATCACTTTACGCTGGCGGCAGTCGGGGATTTGAAAATTCGCCTGCACGCCGCTGAAGCCTTGCTGTGGCGCGCTGGCGAAGCGATTGATCTGGCGCTGCGGCAACCCGATGAAAGCACGGTTGCAGCAGCAACGGTTGCTACCGCTGAAGCCAAAGTGTTAACTACCGAAATCGCTATTCTGGCAGGTAACAAGCTGTTCGAACTGGCGGGTACGCGCTCAACGCTGCAGGAATTCAACCTCGATCGCCACTGGCGCAATGCGCGCACCCACACGTTGCACGATCCGGTGCGCTGGAAGTATTACCACGTTGGCAATTATTACCTCAATGGCACCCCGCCGCCGCGCCATGCCTGGAATTAATGGCGGCGAAAGCGTGCCGCTGGATGGTCAGCCGTGAGTCGCGGCTGACCAAACAACCGTTCGCGCAACGTCACGGCGTGCGCAGGCGTTTCGCGGATAAGCCCTCGGCTACGCAGCACCGGCATCACATGCTGGATAAAATCCTCAAAGCTACCGGGACTAATCGCCCACGCCAGATTGAAACCATCAACACCCGACTCCGCGGCAAACTGTTCCAGCTGATCGGCGATACTCTCCGGGCCGCCGATCAGCAGCGGATGCAAGCCGCCAATGCCGATGTAGCGCGCCGCATCACGCAGCGTCCAGCGTTTTTGATCGTCAATGCGCGTCAGGCTGGCTAAGGCTGAGCGACAGGCATCGGTTTCACGAAACGCCAGCGGCGTATCCAAATCCTCCTGTGACCAGTCGATACCGGTCCACGCAGAGAACAGCGCCAGCGCGGCCTCTTCGCTGATGTACTGCTGATAATCGCGATATTTAGCCTGCGCGGCTTCATCACTCTCTGCAGTGATCACCGTGATAGCCGTGACGAAACGCAGCGAAGCCGCATTGCGCCCTTGTGCTGCGGCTAACTGGCGAATGCGTTGGATATCCGCAGCAATGGCCTGCGGCGTAACGCCACCGAGAAATATCACTTCCGCGTTGCGTGCAGCGAATTGCGCCCCGCGACTGGAGGTTCCCGCCTGAAACAGCACCGGCGTGCGCTGCGGACTGGGCTCGCTTAGGTGCGCATCCGGTACCTGATACCAGCGCCCGGCATGCTTGATAGCATGCACTTTGGCCGGATCGCTATACACGCTGTTTTGCTTATCGCGCCGCACCGCGTCCTCTTCCCACGATCCTTCCCACAGCTTGCCGGTGATATCGAGAAACTCCTGCGCGCGATCGTAGCGTTCATCGTGCGGAATTTGCTGCGTCAGCCCCAGATTACGTGCCGCTGAATCCAGCATTGACGTCACCACATTCCAGGCGATGCGCCCGTTGCTCAGGTGATCAAGCGTGGTGAATTTGCGTGCCAGCAGATACGGCTGTTCGTAGGTGGTGGAAACGGTAATACCAAAGCCCAAATGTTGCGTCACCGCTGCCATTGCAGAAATCAGCAATAGTGGATCGTTAACCGGCATTTGTGTCGCCAGACGCAACGCCGCGTCCGGCTTGTTTTGCCACACGTCCAGCTGGCCCAGCGCATCGGCGATGAACAGCGCATCAAACCCGGCGCGATCCAGCTGTTGGGCAATATCGGTCCAGTAACGCAATTCGGTATAGCGATGAGCCTGATCCTGCGGATGCCGCCACAATCCTGCGGAGATGTGGCCCGGCACATTCATCATAAAACCAAACAGTAAAAACGGTGCCCGGCTCATCTTTGACCTCTCTCAGCTGTGACGACGCGCGCGCAGAGCCCCGACGGCCAGCACAATGAAAATTAATCCGCCGGTGGCGACCTGTTGCCAGTAAAAATTCCAGCCGACCAGCAGCAAGCCGTTGGCGATAAAGCTCAGCAGCACCACGCCAAGCAGCGTGCCTAACACATTGGGCCGACGTGATGGCGCGAAGGTGGCGCCAATAAAACTGGCACCAATCGCATTCAGCAGATAGGCATTGCCCGACAGCGGCACCCAGGCTTTGACGTTGGCCGCCAGAATCAAACCGACGATACCGGCAATCAACGCTGCGAGAATAAACGCCAGCGCAGTGAGTCGTTTCACTGGCACGCCCGAATGCTGCGCAACGCTGTACTGCTCGCCCATCACCCGCAATGAACGGCCGGTGGCGCTGCGATGCAGCAACTGATAGAGCGCCAGCGCTACCAGCAACAATAGCCACAACGGCAGCGGAATGCCGAGCAGCGCGCCGTGACCTATCGCCGAAAACCCATCGGGCAGTTTCTGGCTCAGCAGATAAACCGGTTGTCCGCCATTTGACGACAGCTGCTGCACGCTTTGTCCGATAAACAGCGTGCCAAGCGTGGCGAGAAACGGCTCCACGCCCAACTGTGTCACCAAAAAGGCGTTAAACACGCCAACCAGCAGCGCGGCAATTAATGCCGCGAACAGCGCCACTGGCAAACTGACCTGATGCAGCACCAGTGTCACCAAAACCAGACAGGCAATATCGATCGCCGTGCCCACCGAGAGATCAATCGCGCCAATGCGTGTCACCAACGTCATCGCCAGGGCGACGATCGCCAGCGGCGCGACGTTATTGAGCAACACACTGCGAATATTGGAGACAGTGGCAAAAGCGGGCGCCGCGACAATAAAGAACACGAGCAGCGCTACAAAGGTCAGCACGATGATGGCGCGCAGCCAGCCGGTCTGGCGCGGGCGTGGCGCGACAGGTGATAACAAAGAGTCAGACACCTTGCGTTCTCCTTGACTGGCGACGACGTAACAGCGCGGTTAACGCCACCACTAACAGGATCAACACGCCTTCGACGCCGTTTATCCAGTAACTTGAGACATTGATCAGCTGAAAGCCGTTGGCAATCAGGCTGAGAAATAGCGCGCTAATCAGTGCGCCGCCAAGTGTCGGCACCAGACGACGGGAAAACACCACGCCCAATAGCGCCGCCGCGATCACCATCAACAGATTGTCGTTGGCGCCAGGCGAACTGCCGCTTAGTAGCGACACCGACGCAATTGCCGCGATAGCCGCGCTGACGCCACACAACACGTAGCTCAAACCCTGATAGCGTTTAACGCCGATGCCCGCCGCATTCGCCGCCTGCGGATGGCTGCCCACCGCCTGCAAGCGCAGGCCAAAGGACGTCAGGCGGCTCAAGGCGATCACGCCAAACGCCAGCAGCAGAAACGACCAGCCCAGCCACGACACCGCTAGCGGACCGTTGCCTAACAACAGATTTTGCAGATCGCTGCTGGCTGACACCGAGGCGTTGCTGGTCAGCACCATTTCCAGGCCGATAGCGATATTCATGCTGGTGAGCGTTGTCAGCAGCGGCAAAATCCCCAGCCAGACAATCGCCAGCGCGTTAAACAAACCCACAGCCGCACCGGTTAACAGCGTCAGCAGCAAGGCAATCGCGATGGGCTGACCGGCGTTGAGCTGGCTGGCAAACACCGCCGCACTTAGGCCAAGGTTGGCGGCAATCGACAGATCAATGCCGCCGGTAATACCCTGCAAGCCGCCGCCGCTTAAAACCAGCGTTAAGCCAAGCGCCAGCGTGCCAACCACCGCGGTCTGCTGCAGCACGTTGCCAAGATTCATCACCGTAAGAAAAATCGGCGACAGCCAGGCAAAGACGGCTAAAACCAGCACAATAATCAGCAGCGAAACGTGTTGCAGCCACTGCTGACCGCGCACGCTGCGTGGCGCTGCAACCGGTGCAGATTGGGTAATATCACTCATGAAGCTCGCTCCGTTAACGCGCCGGTGCCCGAAGCCCAGGAGAGAATTTCCTGATGGCTGGTGTGCTGTGCCTCCAGCGTGGCGACATGTTCGCCGCGCGCCAGCACCATAATGCGATCGGCCAGCGTTTGCAGTTCGAGTAAATCGGTGGAGAACACCAGAATCAGGGCGCCATCATCAGCCAACTGCTGCAATGTGTGATAAATCGCCGCCTTAGCCGCAATATCAACGCCCACCGTGGGCTCATCCAGCAAATACAGGCGCGCACCGGTGTTTAACCATTTGGCCAGCACCGCTTTCTGTTGGTTGCCGCCCGAAAGCTGACGCAGCGCCGCCAGCTGCCCCGGCGTGCGAATATCCAGTTGCTGAATGTTCTTCGCCACCAGTTCGCTCTCCGCCTGACGCGAAACGCCACCCCAGCGCAGCAAGCGCTGCACCGTGGTTAAGGTGACATTGTCACGCAGTGACAGATCCAGCGCGACGCCGTTGGCGCGGCGATCCTCCGGTACAAAGGCGATACCGCGTTTCACTGCGGCATGCGGTGAAGCCGGCACGCCGCTCACTTCGCCCAGCGTAACCTTGCCGCTGACGCCGTTTTCCAGCCCGAACAGCGCGCGAATCAGCGCTTTACCGCCGGAACCTAACAAGCCGGTGATGCCGATGATTTCGCCTTGTCGGCCGGTGAACGACACACTGTGAAAACTGCCGGGCGCGCTGAGCGCAGTAACCTGCAGTACTTGCGCACCGGCGCGGCGCGAATGACGCGGTGCCAGTTCATGACGCGCGTCGCCTACCATCGCCGCGATCAGTGCCGCCGGTGATAGTTGATCTGCGTTGAACTGCGCCACGTCTTTGCCGTCACGTAGCACCGTGACGCGTTGGCACAGCTCCTGAATTTCATCGAGATAGTGCGAAACATAAAGCAGCGCGATGCCCTGCTGGCGCATGCGTTCAATTACCCGGAACAGCGCATGCACTTCATGGCGCGCCAGCGCGGCGGTCGGTTCATCCAGCACCACCACGCGCGGCGCGTTTTGCAGCACGCGACAGATTTGCACCAGTTGCTGCTCCGCCACGCTCAGCGTGGCGATCAACGCATCAGGATCGAGTTGCAAACCAAAGTGCTGCTGCAGCTGCTGCTCTGCCTGCTGGCGCATACGACGTCGCAGGATAAACGGCGTACCGGCTAAGCGCGGTTCGTTGCCAAGCCACAGCGCTTCCGCCACCGTTAGCGAGCCGGGCAACAATCGCTCCTGATGCACGATGGCGATGCCCTGGCGTTGCGCCTGCGCGGGCGTAGCGAGCGTAAGCGGCTGGCCATCCAGCTCGATGCTGCCGCGATCGGCGGCGTGGATGCCGCCTAACACTTTGATCAGCGTCGATTTACCCGCACCGTTATGGCCAATCAAGCCGTGAACTTCACCGGCATGCACGCTGAGCGACACCGATTGCAGCGCAGGCACGCCATCAAAGGCTTTGCTGATGGCATGCAGTTGCAGTAGTGGCGCGTTATTTACCATCCGTTTGACCCAGGGTTTTCTGCGCTTCGGCAGCGTTCTCTTTGGTCACCAGAATCGACGGCACATAGGTTGCGGGCGGCAACGAACGATCGCCAGCGAGGTATTTCGCTACGTTCTGCACCGCCGTTTGGCCAATCACATACGGCTGCTGCGCCACCACCGCTGCCGCGCTGGATTTGGGATCTTTAACCAGCGACACCACATCCGGGCTGCCATCCACCGCGTACGTTTTGATTTCGTTGCGTCCGGCAGCGTCTACCGCCTGCGTGGCGCCGATTTGCGGTACATCCCACGCCGCCCAAATCGCCTGCACTGAACCTTTCGGATATTTATTCAGTAATTGACTGATTTGCGCATACGCATCCTGCACGGTATTCGGGATGACATCGCGCAATTCAGGTTGGATAATTTTAATTTTCGGATACCACTTCAGCACGGCTTTTAACTGGTCGTAGCGCATTGCTACTACCGGCACGCCATAGAAACCGTTAAATACCAAAATATTGCCTTCGCCGCGCAGGTCATTTACCAGTTTTAACGCTAACTGTTCGCCAATATAAAAATTATCCGATGTGGTGACGTTAATACTGGATGGGCTGGCGGTATCGACGGTAAATAAAGGAATGCCCGCTTCGCGGATTTTTTTCAGCCAGGGTTCCAGCACCGACGCTGTGCCGAGGGTTTCAATGATGGCATCCGGTTTTTGCGCAATAAGCGTCTGAATCTGCGCAATTTGCTGCGACTCTTTACGCCCGCCATCCAGCGCAATCGGCGTTCCGCCAAGGCGCTTCACCTCATCGATTTGTCCCTGATAAGCTTTCAAATCCCAGTAGTGATCGGTACCCGCGACGGTGATGCCAATGCGTTTACCCGCCAGCGACGGAATCGGTTGATCCTCGGCGTGCGCCATTCCTGATAATAGTGATAGAGAAGCCAATAACAGACCTGCCAGGCGGTGCTTTTTCATTCTTAATATCCCTGGAAACAATAAAATAATGTTGTGTGACGCCTGTTATCTGGCGTGTGAAATAAAAATTATCACAGCCATTTTTTATCCATAATGCTATTTTCTCCTTAGGCTAGCTGGCGATTGGTAATAGCCAATACGCACTAGTTCGGTGCATTTTTTCCCGCTGCGCTTTGTCGGTTTTTTATGCACAGTTACGTAAAGATACTGGTAATCCATACAGATAAGGTTCAGGATGGTCACTCATCCTGGATTAGCACCCACGGCCATTCACCCTCTATCTGAGGGCTCGTAATGAACTTTTATTCAACTGAAACCGTTTGCGCCATTACCGGTGCTAACCGCGCCAATTTACGTCGCTGGTTGCGCGGTGGATTAATTTCTGAGAATCACGTCAATAAGGATTGGAGCCGACATCAGGTTGATGAAGTGCTCGCCATGATGGCATTGACCTCGGGTGGCGCCACGCTGTGGCAAATCTATCAAGGCCGACACTGCGGGCTCGATTACTCTTCGTCTGGTTGGGTGGCACGCCGCGGCGATCTGTTACGGCAGCTGGAGTTAGGCTCTGATCGAGAACTGGCGCGTACTGTGCGCAATCTGGCGGGCGACTACAGCAGCGACGATTTCGTCAATGTGCTGATGAAACCGCTCAACCGCTGGCTGCGTGATGATACGCGTCGCGGGGCATCACGCAGGTTAACGCGCTTTCATGAAGCGATCGTTCATCACAGCGACTGTGTAAAACGCGCTTCAGCTCGTCAGCAGCAGATGCCACTGTTACTGGAAGTGGTCAGCACCGGCGATGAAACGGAAGTGTGGCTGGAAGCCATTCGCCTTACCGGACAAGGGTTCTGCGTCGAGGTGGATCAAACCTCACAACCGATGCTGTACAGTTCAGAAAGCCGCCACGATCATCACCTGCTGTGGTGCGGTGCCGGGATCAGCCATGAACGCATGACCCAGTTCCAACGCGGATTACGCTCCGGTAAACCGGTGATGCTGAGCGGACCCGATCGCAGCGTTCATCCGGCTGTCGCTGAAGCCAGAGTCGCTTAGCCGGTGCTTTATGCACCGGTCTCATCGCTTATCCCATTCCGCACTTTGCTTATTCAAAAGAAGTAGTTAGCCACGGCAACAACGGTTAAGTCACATCACTCTCTCTTCTGCTACGCTCTCGCCTCCCAATCAGGAGGATCCATGAGTTCATTAATCGATATTTTCACCAGTCATAAAAGCGATCGCAGTTTTACCGACCTTCCCGTTGCGGATGCGGTGCTGGATCGCATCATTTCGGCCGCCTATCGCGCGCCAACCTCGGTGAACTCGCAGCAGGTCTCTTTGGTGGTGACGCGCGATGCTGAAAGACGCGCACAAATCTCCCAGATTGCTGGCGGTCAGCCGTGGATTGCCAAAGCGCCGGTGTTTATTACCCTGGTGCTGGATATGCATAAATCGCGTCTGGCGATGAACGCTATCGACCGCGAGCAGATCGCGCAGCAGAGCATCGAAAGCATTGTGTCGGGCTCAACCGATGTGGGTATTGCGTTGGGTTCTATCATGGCGGCAGCGCGTGCAGAAGGTTTGGGCATTGTGCCGATTGGCGGTATTCGTCGCGATGCGCAGGCGTTAATCCGCTTACTGGATTTGCCGGAATATACTTTCCCGGTTGCGGGCGTGGTGATTGGCCATGTCGATCAGCCTGCGCATCAGAAGCCGCGTCTGCCGCTGGCCACCTTCCGTCATGAAGAGCGCTATCAACGTGATGGACTGGAGCAACACATCGCTGCCTACAATCAGGAGATGGTGCAGCACTGGAAAAATACCGGACGTGAGGATGGCGAGAGCTGGAGTGAAAGCGTTAGCGGTTATTATCACAAGATTTACTTCCCGCACGTGCTGGACGCGCTGAAGAAGCAAGGGTTTGGCAACGACAAGTGACGGTTTTTCCCCGCGCGCTGTGCGCGGGGAAAGAGAATTAACGCCCTTTCTTCTTACGACCTGGCTGGGCGAAACGCTGGCGATTAGCCGGTTTTGCCCCCGCTTTCTCACCCGGTTTAGCGCCAACCGTCGCGGGCTTTTTCGCCGCGCTGGCGGGTTTCTTTTTCGCCTGCGTCTTCTGCGTTTTTTGATCTTCGGATGATGAGTCTTCAATCAGTTTGAACAGATCGATCAGCTCGTCATCGGTCAAATCGCGCCACTCGCCGAGCGGAATCCCTTTCAGGCTGACGTTCATGATGCGCGTACGTTCAAGCTTGGTCACTTCAAAGCCGAAGTGCTTGGTCATTCGACGAATCTGACGATTCAGCCCCTGAACCAGAATAATGCGGAAGACAAAGGTCGACTCTTTTTTAACTTTGCACTTTTTGGTGACGGTGCCGAGCATCGGTACGCCCGCGCCCATTCCGGCAATAAATTCATCGGTGATCGGTTTATCAACGGTGACCACATACTCTTTTTCGTGGTTATTACCGGCACGCAGAATTTTATTCACCAGATCGCCGTGGTTGGTGAGGAAAATCAGTCCCTGCGAATCTTTATCCAGGCGACCAATCGGGAACACGCGCTTGCTGTGATTAACGAAATCACCAATGTTGTCACGCTCACCCTCTTCCATGGTGGTGATGATGCCAACCGGTTTGTTCAGCGCAATCAGCACTAAATCTTCTTCGTCACGCGGCTCAATCAGCTGCCCGTTCACTTTGACTTCATCCCCTGCAAACACCTGCGCACCGACAGCAGCGCGTTTACCGTTTATGAAAACGTTGCCTTGCTCGATGTAACGATCGGCATCGCGGCGTGAGCAGATTCCGCTCTCGCTGATGTATTTGTTCAGGCGTGTGGATGAGTTAGGCAGCATGGTTCCTCCGAAAAAAAACGGACTATACAGCAACCTTGGGCGTTGGTTAAGCATCGCGACAATCATCAGCATTTCTCTTACCACGATATAACAGCACACTAACAATGTGGTTGTTGTCAGCGGATCGATCAGCGACAATTCGCACCCATCGTTTTTTCTTATGACAGAGTGATTCCGTAATGACAAATCAGCCATCGGTGACGTGGATAACCTCCGTGCGCACCTTTCTGGCCCGCCTTTGGCCTCATCCGTTACCGGGAGGCAGAAAGCAGATGGTCATCGCCAGCATTGGCGCGGGATTGGGTTTAATGATTACCAGCCTGACCAGCCACTGGCTGCTGGGTGAAGTGAATCTGTGGTTTGTCGCGCCGATGGGCGCTTCAGCAGTATTGCTGTTTGGTCTGCCGAACAGCCCGCTGGCGCAGCCGTGGTCAATTGTCGGCGGCAATCTGGTGGCGGGCGTTGTTGGCGTCACCACCGCGCTGTGGGTTCCCCATCCCGCGCTGGCGTGTGGTATCGCGGCCTGTGTGACGATCGCGTTGATGTTTCAACTGCGCTGTTTGCATCCACCGAGCGGCGCGGTGGCGCTGACCGCAATTTTGGGCGGTAACGGCGTCCAGCAACTGGGTTACCACTTTATTCTGACGCCGGTGCTGTTGAACTCGGTTTGCCTCGCGCTGCTGGCGTTGCTGTTTAACAATCTCGCCGGACGCCGTTACCCGCATCCGCTGGCGGCAACGGAAACCAAAGCGCCGCCTGTGGTGATCGACGTAGCGATTACGCGTGAAGACCTGCATCAGGCGCTGGAGAGCGGTGAAGTGCTGGATATCGATGAGGATGATTTGCAGCAGTTGCTCCAACGCGCCGAAGAGATTGCGACACTTCGTCAGCGCGGGCAGATGCCGGCATCATCATGAGTGGTCGCCATAAATGGCGACTCGACACCGTATTCTTTCACGATGACTTCATCGCCCTCAATTTCAACCACCGCAAACGGCACCTCTTCTGCCCCATCCAGCATCCCTTTGAGCGTATAGAAGCCTGTTTGACCGATGCGCGCAAAGCCGCCGCGATGATCGTGCCCAGAGAAACAGCATTGTATGTTGTAACTAGAAAGCAGCTCTGCCAGCGCGCTGCCGTTGAGTAAGTTGTGGCTGTTATGCGGCGCCAGCGGATAATGCCCAAACACCACCACTTTCTCCCCTTGCTGCTGGGCTTGCTGCAACTGCTGCTCAATCCACGCCATTTGCTGCGTTCCTACCGCACCGTTCCAGGGTTTCGCCTGCGGCTGCTGGCGCGCGGTCAGGTCCACCAGCATCGCCTCCGCCTGCTTGCGATCGTCACCGTTCTGCGTGTTGCAATAGAGGCTGATGTCGTTGCCGTCATAAACAATAAAACGCCAGCCCTGCAGCCCAAAGGCGTAATAGCTTTTGGGTAGCGCAGCGGCTTCGTTGAGATGCTGCGCGATGGTCTGCGCATCGTGATTACCCAGCACCACCGCATGTGGATGTTCGAGGCGATCGTAAATCGGCAATATCGCCGCGTAGCTGTTCCAGTCGCGATCGACTAAATCCCCCAGCGTAACGACAAAATCCAGCGGCTGCTGATTCAACACCGCAATCGCCTGCGGCAGCTTATGCAGCGCGTGACGATAGTAGAGATTTTTCGCCATATCGGCGTCGATGTCGGCATATTGCGGATCGGCAATCAAACCAAAACGCAGCGTGCTGCTCAGCGACGCGGAACGCACATCGGGCAAGGCATAGAGCTCGGCGACATCGCCCAGCAGTTCACGCTGCAGTTCAGTCAGCGGATGCGGATAAGACACGAAAAGCACTCCTTAGCGAATACCAGCACGCATAAACGATTGAATAAACTGACGCTGGAAGATCAGGAACAGCACTAACAGCGGCAACGTCGTCATTAACGTAGCAGCGCCAATCAACGCCCATTGCACGCCCTGCTCCGGCGCCGAGAACAGTTGCAGGCCCACGGTGAGCGGCCGCACGTTGACCGAATCGGTGATCACCAGCGGCCAGAGGAAATCATTCCAGTGGAAACTGATCGACACCAGCGCAAACGCCACATAGATCGGCTTCGCCAGCGGGATGTAAATCTTGCGCAGAATGTAAAAGCGGCTGGCACCTTCCACAATCGCCGCCTCTTCCAATACCAGCGGAATACTTTTAAAGGTCTGGCGTAGCAGAAAGATGGCGAAGGCCGAGGAGAAATACGGCAGCGCGATGCCGGTCAGCGTATCGCGGAAACCCAGCGCGCCGATGCTTTTGTAGTTATTCAGAATCAGCACGTCGGGGCTGATCATCAGCTGCAGCAAAATCAGCGCGAAGATCGCGCCGGAGAATTTCAGGCGGAAGCGCACTAATGCGTAAGCGGCCATGGTCGCCAGAATTAGCTGCACCACCACAATCATCAGCACCAGCAAGCTGGTATTGAGGAAGTAGCGACCAAAGGGCGCGGCGTGCCAGGCATTAACGAAGTTCTGTAAGGTCAGCGGCGAAAAAAGCGAAAAGCTCGCCTGATCGGATGCCGGATGAATCGCCACCCAGATCGCCACCAGAATCGGTAAAAACCACAGCAACGCGGCAAGCCCAATGCCCATATTCAGACACACGCGACCAAACGTGATTGTCGGCTTCATTGGTAATGAGCTCGCTTGTCCAGCAGGTTGAATTTAAGCAGCGCAATCGCGGCAAGGATCACCAGCAGCACCACCGTCATTGCCGCTGCGGCGGGCATATCCCAGAAGCTGAAGGCAGTGCGATAGATGTAGAACAGCAGCAGGCTACTGCTGTTATTCGGCCCGCCGTTGGTCATCGCGATCACCTGATCGACGATGCGAAACGCATTCATCGAGGCATTGATCAGCACAAATAGCGTGGTGGGCATCAGCAGCGGCCACTGCACGCGCCGGAAGAAATAGCGGCGTGACGCCCCTTCTATCTGCGCGGCTTCGCTGAGGCGCGGATCGATCTGCTGCAAAGCGGCGAGATAAAAGATCATAAAGAAGCCCGCTTCACGCCATACCGAAACCGCCATCAAACAGTACAAGGCACTACCCGGTTCGCCGAGCCAGTTCATCGCCGGCAGCGAAAACAGCGCCAGCAGCTTATTCAGCAAACCCAGCTGCGGCGTGTAGAAAAACAGCCACAGATTGGCGATGGCGATCATTGGCAGCAGCGAAGGAATAAAGAACGCAGTGCGCACCAGCGCATTGGCACGCATGTGACGATTGACCGCCAGCGCCATCAGCAGCGCCAGCGTTACCGCCAGCGGAATGGTGATCAACGCATACAGCAGGTTATTCCACAGCGACTGAATGAAGATGTCGTCATCCAGCAGCGCAAGATAGTTATCTAGCCCAACAAAATGGGCTGGACGACCGTTACGTGCTGCGCTGAACAGGCTTTCCCATACTGTCGCAACCGCCGGATAGTGCGTAAACAGCAGTAAAAAACTCAGTGCCGGTAAAATCAGCAGGTAGCCATACAGCTGCATCGACCATAACCGGGGACGACGAACCGGCGCGGCGGTGAGAATCGTGCTCGTCATTATTGATAAGACTTCAGCAGACGATCGGCTTGCTTCTGCGCGCCTTCCAGCGCTTCGGCTGGCGTTTTCGCCTGCGTCACCGCCGCTTCTACCGCGTGATTGAGCGCATCCTGAATCTGCACGCTGTTGTAAGTCGAGAGTTCTGGCTGCGCATACTTCAGCTGTTCACGCGCCACCAATGCCTGAGGAACCTCTTTAACGTAATCCTTCATCACCGTGGTATCCCATGCCGCCGGAGAGATCGCTACATAACCGGTGGCGATGCTCCAGCGCGCCGCCTGCTCGGGTGAGGTTACCCAACGGATAAACTCCATCGCCGCTTTCTGCTGTTCTGGCGAGGCATTTTTAAAGACATACAGGTTGCCGCCGCCGGTTGGGCTGCCGCGCTGGGTTTTCTCCGGCAGCATCGCCACACCGAACGGGAATTTCGCGTTATCACGCACGTTGGTCAGGTTGCCGGTGGTGGTCACCATCATGGCAGTTTTGCCGCTGATGAAGTCCTGCGGCGTGGTGCCCCACGCAATGGCACCCTTTGGCGACACGTCCTCTTTCTGGCCGAGATCGGTCAACCACTGCAGCGTTTCCACGTTGCCCGGCGTATTGAAGTGCACCGCTGTGCCTTTGCCGTTATCCAGGCGACCGCCGTTGGTGGCGGACAAGCCCTGGAAGTTCCAGTAGCCGTTTGGTGTGGACGGAATCTCGATGCCCCATTGGCTGACGCCGTTGGCATCTTTGATCGTGAGTTTCTTACTGAACTCGACCAGCTGCTGCCAGTTGGCCGGTGGCGTATCGGCATTCAAACCGGCTTTCTCAAACGCCCGTTTGTTCCAGTACATCACCACGGTTGAACGCTGGAACGGTACGCCCCACACTTTGCCGTCAATGTGACGCAGAAACGCCGGGTAGAAACCGTCGATCCATTTTTTGCCTTCCTCGCCCTGCGCTAAATCGCTGGCCGCCACAATCGCACCGGCATCAATCAGTGAATACGCTTCGATATCACCGATTACCGCCAGCTGCGGCGCGTTGCCACCACGAAAGGCGGTCAGCGCTTTGGTCACGGTGGTGGCGTAGTCACCGGTATACACCGGCTGAATGCTCACGTCCGGATGCACTTTCTGGAAATCCGCCACCAGCGAATCGACGGTGTGGCTCACTTTGCCACCCACCGCAATCGGGTAATACATTTGCAGCTTGACCGGTTCAGCCGCAAAAGCTGAGGTGGTGACGGCGAGGACTAATGCAGAAAGACGTGAATAACGAATCGCAGACATGATTTTCCCTTGGGCAAATGACAACGGTTAAACAGCGTATTTTTTCTGTGAAGCAAACATCTGTTGTTCTGCTGGCACGCAGCGCTTACCGCTCTCGCGATGAAACAGATATTGCCGCGCGGCGGACCACTGCAATCCCACTTCACTGCCATCGGTGAAGCGCTGCATGCCCGGCACTTTGATGGTCAGCGGTTCGCTGATGCCAGCAAGCAGGCACACCAGCAAGGTATCAGCGCCCATATATTCAGAACTGATCACCCGCGCGGTCAGCGCCGCCTGTTCTGCGGCTATCAGCTGGATATCTTCGGCACGCAATCCAAGGCTCAGCGGCGCGTCGCGGTATTCCACTACCGGCGCGGTGAGATGCAGCAGATAGTGATGCGCGCCATTGCGCTGCAGCGGCAGGATATTCATCGGCGGTGCGCCAATGAACTGTGCGGCAAACACGCTAGCGGGATTGTTGTAGAGATCGTCTGGCGTGCCGTGCTGTTCGATGTGGCCATCGTTGAGCAGGATAATGCTGTCGGCCATGCTCATCGCTTCAGTCTGATCGTGCGTGACGTACAGCATGGTCAAACCGAGTTTTTTCTGCAGCGCGCGGATTTCACGGCGCATGCTTTGCCGCAGCCTGGCGTCGAGGTTCGACAGCGGCTCATCCATTAAACACAGCGTGTTATTGGCGATCACCGCACGGCCCAGCGCCACGCGCTGCTGTTGTCCGCCGGAGAGCTGCGACGGCAAACGATCCAGCAGCTTATCCAGCTCCATCAGCTTGCTGACGTTATCAAGGCGTGCAGCAAAAGACTGTTTCTCCTCACCGCGCGCTTTCAAACCAAACAGCAGGTTTTCACGCACGTTAAGGTGGGGAAACAGCGCATAGGACTGAAACACCATCGATAGCTTGCGCTGCGACGGCGGCAGATGTGTGATGTCGGCGTGTTTAAAGTGGATCGCCCCGCGATCGGCTGTTTCCAGCCCGGCGATGGTGCGCAGCAGCGTCGATTTACCGCAGCCCGAAGGACCGAGCAGCGCGACAAACGCGCCTTCTGCCGCGTCGAAGCTGATGTCGTCCAGGGCGGTTTTCTCGCCCCAGGCTTTAGTGATGTGGTGAAGCGAAAGGTGGCTCATGCATCCGCAATCCAGAAATCAGAATGGCGGTAAGCTAGCGGAAGGAAATGAAGGTTTTATGTCATTGCGGTGACCGCGCGGTTAATCAGATGCGCAATGAATTGCGCTCTTATGACTTTCTACTGATTAAAATAGTGCTGATGCAAAATCGCAGCACCATCATCAATCGCTTTCATCAATATCTTTTCACTGGTGACCGCATCGCCGGCCTGTAACGCTTCCAGCAGGTGATCATAGTTATGATGCCCATTCACCACCTCGGCCGGCTGCGGATAGAGATAGTTAAAGCACGGACCGATCTGCACCCAAAGCTGTTCGATCAGCGCCTTCAGCGTTGGCATTTGCGCATAGCCATAGAGCGTAAAACGGAACGCGCGATTGGCTTCTAATGCCGCCTCGGCATCACCGCTTTGTTTGGCTTGCATAAAGCGCGTGCAGAGTTTTTTCAGCTCGGAAATCTGTTTTTTTCCCAAAAATGGCGTCGCCGCCCTCACCGCTAATCCTTCAAGCTGCTTACGAATTAGCGTAATCTCATCAAAGCGCTGGCGTGTCATTTCCGGCACCAGAAACGCCGCAGCTGGCGTGGCATCCAGCGCTCCGGCAGAAACCAGTCGCAATAATGCTTCGCGTACCGGCGTGATGCTGGTGCCAAGCTGCGCCGCCAGATCGCGCGTTACCAGCCGTGCACCAGGTTTTAACTTGCCAACAATCAGCGCGCTGCGCAGTGACGATTCCACCTGCGCGGTCAAACTCATGCGCTGCGCTTTATCCATTTCGATCATACGTTGAGGGCCTTCTACTGAAATTCGCAAATGGTAAGTTATTTTTAATGTTTTATTGCCAACTTGCCAGATTATAGGATATATCATGTATTACAAATAAGCACAGTCTTGATTCTGGCAGTATCCACTCTTTTCACTACCTTGCCGTTGGCAATTTTGGGAAACGTTATGAGATTACCTGCAGTGAAGTTTGCCACCACCGCGTTGCTATTTGCTCTGATGCCAGCCGTACAGGCAGCGGAACTGACCATTGGCCAACCCACGTCTGCCACGGCGATGGATCCCGGCTTTCTCAAAGAATCTGCCACCTTAGTTGACAACCTCTTCGATACCTTAGTGCGCCGCGCCGATGACATGTCATTACAGCCGGGCTTAGCCACTGAGTGGAAAGCGATTAACGACACCACCTGGCAATTTACCCTGCGCCAGGGCGTGAAATTTACCGATGGCGAGCCGGTGAACGCCGAAGCGGTGAAGTTCTCCATCGATCGTATTTTAGACCCCGCCAATCACGCACCGACGATTTCCTATATCCGCACCATCAAATCAGTGGACGTGATCAACGACTATCAGGTGCAGATCCACACCAACGGCCCGGATCCTCTGCTGCCCACGCGCATGAGCCGCTACCCGGCTTACATTGTGCCGCCAGCGTACGTGAAGAAAGTCGGCGCCAGCGAGTTCGCACGCAAACCGGTAGGCAGCGGCGCTTACAAGCTGGATAGCTTTATCCCGGATGAAAAAGTGGTGATGGTCGCCAATGAAACTTACTGGCGCGGCAAACCGGCGATTGATCGCGTTACCTGGCGTCCGATTCCCGAAGCCACCGCACGCCTCACCGCGCTGCTGACCGGCGAAGTGCAGCTGATTGAAAGCGTGCCTGCTGATTTAGTGCCCGCGCTGAAAAATCGCCCCAATGTCGAACTGGAACAGGTGAAAGGCGGCGGACTGACGATTTATCTCGGCCTTAAAGATGATGAGAAACCGCTGAGTGATGTGCGCGTCCGTCAGGCGCTTTCGCTGGCGTTAAACCGTCAGGCTTATACCCAACAGCTGCTGCACGGCTTTGGCACGCCAACCGGTACCATGGCCGGAGCCAATGACTTTGGTTATCTGGCGGTTCCAGCCACCGCGCAGGATGTGGCGAAAGCCAAATCGCTGCTGGCTGAAGCCGGTTACGCCAACGGCTTTACCCTGCGCTTCCAGGCGCCGCGCCGCTATATTGCCAGCGCCGATGTAGCCCAAGCCATCGTGCAGGATTTAGCCGCCATTGGCGTGAAAGCCGAGCTGGAGGTACCGGAATGGTCGGTTTACACCCAGCAGGTCGCGTCCCAGAAACAGGCTCCGATGTATATGCTGGCGTGGGGATCCACGCAGACGCTGGATGCCGATGCCGCGCTGTTCCCGATTCTGCGCAGCGGCGAGCCCTATTCCACCGTGCATGATGCAGAGCTGGATAAGCTGCTCGATCAAAGCCGCCAGATTGTCGATCCCGTTGCGCGCAAAAAAGTGTTAGAGCAGATTCAGCAACGCGTCGCGGAACAACAGCCGCTGCTGCCGCTGTACCGTGAAGATACCTTGTATGCGCACAGCACGTCGCTCAACTTCAAAGGCCGCGTCGATGCTCGCATCCCGCTGTTTGATCTGAGGCTGAAATGATTTCACCGGGCACCGTGCTGCAGCGCCGTCCGCGCCGCCTGATTTACGGCGATGCGGTGATCGGCAGCCTTTTGCTGATCGTGGTGATTGCCGCGTCGCTGCTCTCTCCGTGGCTGCCGTTGCCCGATGCCTTAAGTAACAATCTCAATGAGATGTTCCTGCCGCCGGGTTCGCCCGGTGCGCAAGCCACGCATTGGCTCGGCACCGATCAACTGGGCCGCGATCTGCTGGCGCGCATTCTCTCCGGGACGCGCTTGTCGCTACTGGTGGTGTTGGTCGCGGCGGCGATTGGCGCGGTGATTGGCGTCGCGCTCGGTATGATCGCCGGTTACGCCGGCGGTTGGGTTGATGCGCTGATCATGCGACTGATCGACATCCAGCTGGCGGTACCCTTTATTCTGTTGATTCTGCTGGTGATTGCGCTGATGGGCGCGTCACTGACCAACATCATTGTGATTATGGGCTGCACCAGCTGGGCGATTTATGCCCGTGTGGCGCGCGCCAAAACCTTAGAGATTCGGGAACTGGAATATATTCAGGCGGTGCGCGCCATGGGCTTTTCGCCGCTGCGCATACTGCTACGGCATATCCTGCCCAATCTGCTGACGCCGCTGGTGGTGTTGCTAACGCTGGATATCCCACGCCTGATCGTGCTCGAAGCCTCAGTGGGTTTTCTCGGTATGGGCATTCAGCCACCCACGCCAACGCTGGGCAACCTGATTGGCGAAGGTCGCTCTTACATGCTGCTGTCGCAATGGCTGGTGCTCTATCCCGGTTTGGTGATTGCAGCGCTGGTGATTGGCTGCAACCTGCTCGGCGATGCGCTGCTACGTCGCACGCATACAAGGCTGGATTAAGATGCTGAACATTCTGCTCAATCGCCTTGGCCAATCGGTATTAGTGCTGCTCGGCGTGTCGCTGCTGATTTTCTTTAGCCTGCACATGACGGGCGATCCGGCGGCACTGATGATGCCGCCCGGCTCCAGCCAGCAGGAGATCGATACTTTTCGTCATAGCATGGGCTTTGATCGTCCGCTGCTGTGGCAATACAGCCACTATCTTGGCGGCGTACTGCACGGGGATTTTGGTGAATCGCTGCGCTACAGCCAGCCGGTATTAGCGTTGATTGCCGAACGTCTGCCGGCGACGGCGCTGCTGGCGGTGAGTGCGCTGGCATGGAGTTCGCTGCTCGGTCTGCTGCTCGGCATTATCAGCGCCCTGCGGCCGCACAGCCTGTGGGATTTGTTATGCCGTCTGCTGGCCTTCTCCGGCCAGGCGATTCCGGTGTTCTGGCTCGGGCTGCTGCTGATTCTGCTGTTCAGCCTGAAGTTACAGTGGCTGCCCTCCAGCGGTTACGGCACTTTCGCCGCGCTGGTAATGCCGGCGCTCAGTCTGGGTGCGTTTTACATGAGCGCCGTGGCACGCCTGACGCGCGCCAGCCTGCTGGATGTGCTGCAACAGGATTATATCCGCACCGCGCGCGCCAAAGGGCTCAGCGCCTGGCGCATCGTGGTACGCCACGGTTTGCGTAACGCACTGATACCGGTGATCACCGTACAGGGCATGTATTTCGCCTCGCTGCTCGGCGGCGCACTGGTAACCGAGATTATTTTTGCCTGGCCCGGCATTGGTCGTCTGGCGATTCAGGCGATTCAAAA
The DNA here is from genome assembly GCF_054823405.1 of Kluyvera sp. 1366. NCBI lineage: Bacteria > Pseudomonadati > Pseudomonadota > Gammaproteobacteria > Enterobacterales > Enterobacteriaceae > Kluyvera > Kluyvera sp. 1366. The sequence goes on along the minus strand of NZ_JBTRDW010000002.1, from coordinate 122,165 downwards.
CCGCGATTTCCCGCTGGTGCAGGCGATTGTGTTGCTCGCCGCCGTGGTGTTTGTAGCGATCAATTTGTTGATCGACCTGCTCTATCTGGTGCTGAACCCGAGGATTCGTTTATGAGTCGCCTTGACGCCACGCTTGAACTGCTGAGTGAACTGACGCGCTGGCCAAGCGTGGCCGGTCAGTTATCCTCGCAGCGCGGGTTGGCTGCCTGGCTGGAACAGTGGATGGTGGCGCAGCTGAATGCCGCGATCGTCTATCCGGTGGCGTCTCAAACCGATGATGTCCCGCCGCTGGTCCATGTACGCATCGATAACGGCAGCAGCAAAACCGTGGTGCTGTACAACATGTATGACGTAATGCCTGCGGATGATGCCGGCTGGGATGTGCCGCCGTTTGTCGGTGGCGTGTGTCACTGGGACGATCTCGGCGCGGTATTTGTCGGACGCGGTGCAGAGAACAATAAAGGCCCGGTCGCCGCCCTGCTGATTCTGCTACGCGAACTGCAGCAGAGCCAGCAGCTCGATTTTAATATCGAAATCCTGCTTGAAGGTGAAGAGGAAGTGGGCAGCGGCGCGCTGCGGCGTTATCTGGCGCAACAGCCTTGCCCGATTGCTCCCGCTGAAGCGGTGCTGTTTCCGTCACTGTGTGAATACGGTGGCGGCGCACCGCGCGTCTATCTCGGCTTTACCGGACTGGCCAGCGGACGCCTCAGCGTCACCGGCGGCGCATGGGGCGGACCGTCCTCCGCGATTCATGCCAGCAATGCCGGTTGGATCGCCAATCCGGCGTGGCGCTTAGTACAGGCATTAGATGCCATCGCGCCAGCAGAACACAGCGGCGTATTGGCGTGTCACGCCACGGACGATGAGGCGAATCAATTATTGGCGACCTTAGCCGCCGAATTCAGCATCGATGACGAACTGCAGTTCCGTCGCAGTCAGCGCCTGATGATCGCAGGCGACACGCTGAGCTGCCTGCAAACGCTGCTCGGCAGCGCGGTTTTAACGCTGGCGGAATTGCACAGCGATCCGCCGGGCGGACGCGGCGTCATCCCGTTCCGTGCCAGCGCGGAACTGGCGTTTCGCATCCCGCCGGGTTTCGATCAGGACGCGATGATTGCCGACGTGCAGCAGCGGCTGGCACAAGCCGATTTAGCCGGCAGCGAGCTGCACCTGTTTGATCGTTATCCCGGCGTGCGCTTTAGCCGCAGCGCCAGCGGCGTCGATGCCCTAATCGCCAGCTATCAAACGCTGGGCGCGGCACCGCAAATCTGGCCGTGGGCGCCGGGCTGTGCGCCCGCCTACGCTTTCGCGGCCGTCGCGCCCGCTTTCCTGATTGGCGGATTAGGCCACGGCGGCAACGCGCACGCCGTCAATGAGTTTGTCACGCTGGCGGGACTCGAACGCTTCCAGCAATCCATGAGCTTATGGCTCAACGCATTCAATGATTCGGCCATTGGCCGGGTCGCGCCTCACCAGGGAAACACCGCAGTACACAAAAATAAAGGTAGTAAATAATGAAATCAGTAGAAGAGTTTGAACGCGTTCCGCTCGGCTTCTTCCCCACTCCTCACGAGCCGCTGCCGCGGCTCAGTGAGGCACTTGGGATTACGCTGACGATCAAACGTGATGACTACAGTGGCTTCGGCGGCGGCGGCAACAAAGTCCGCAAGCTGGAGTATCTGATGGCGGAGGCCTGCAAAACAGGCGTGAATGTGGTGATCACCACCGGCGGGCATCAGTCGAACCACGCCCGCATGGTGGCTGCCGCCGCACGCAAGTTTGGTATGCGTCCGGTGCTGGTGTTGCGAGGCAATCCGCCCGCAAGCTGGCAGGGTAATCTGCTGCTGGATAAGCTGTTCGGGGCCGAGGTGCAGTTCCTCGATCCCGACGGCTATTTCAGCCAGATTGAAGGTGCGATGCAGGCGCACGCGGATGCGGCTCTCGCGCAAGGTGAAACCCCCATGATTATTCCGCTGGGTGGCGCAACGCCACTCGGCGCATTGGGTTATGTACGCGCAGTGGAAGAGTTAGCGGCGCAGCTGGCACCCAGCCAGATGCCCGCACCCGATTTCATCGTCGCGCCCACCGGTTCCGGCGGCACGCTGGCGGGATTGCATGTGGGCACGCGTCGCTATTGGCCCAATACTAAGGTGATTGGCGTGAGCGTCAGCGCCAAAGCCGACTGGTTCCAGCCACGCATTGCCGGCATGGCGCAGGATTGTGCCGATCTGCTGCAATGGCCGCAGCAGTGGCAGCCGGATGATATCTGGATTGAAGATGGTTATGTCGGTCAGGCGTACGGCGTGCCATCGGACGGCGGCATTGCCGCCATCTATCAACTCGCCCAACTGGAAGGCGTGCTGCTGGATCCGGTCTACACCGGCAAAGCGATGCACGGCCTGTTCTCGCTGGTCGAGCAAGGGCGCATTCCGCAGGGATCGCGCGTCACCTTCGTGCATTGTGGCGGTTCTCCGGCGCTTTATCCCTTCGCCGATCGCCTGCTGGAGCAGTAATGGAAGCCTTGTTGCGTGTACTGGATGAAGCCACCGTCGCGCAATTAGGCGGCGGGGATGTCGCTTTGGCGCTGGAAGACGTCAAAGCGGTGATTCAGCTGATGCGTCTTGGCGAAGCGCAGATGCCCGCCGAAAATCACATCGATCTCGGTACGCCGCTCGGTAAAGCGTATGCCTTACCGGCGCGCGTCGGCGGTAGCTACAATGCCGCAGGCGTGAAGTGGACGGCACATCGTCCACAGCGACCGGATGCGTTGCCCGCCGCCCTAGCCTTGACCCTGATTAACGATGCGCAGAGCGGCATTCCGCGCGGCTTGCTGGCCAGCGGGGCACTCACCGCGGCGCGCACTGCGGCGGTGAGCGCACTGGCGTTACAGCTGGCCGCACCGCGTCCGGTAAAACGCGTGCTGCTGCTCGGCGCCGGTTTACATGCTCAGGCGCATCTACGCATGCTGCAGCAGCTGTTTCCGCAGCTGGAACAGATTGGCGTGTGGAATCGTTCTCCTTTTAAACTCAGTGCGTTGCGCGAAGTGCAAATCGAAACCGATCTGCAGCTCGCTCTGGCGCAGCCTTATGACGCCGTGCTGACCTGTACCAGCGCCGACCAGCCGATTGTCGACGTCGCAGCGGTACGTCCCGGCAGGATCATTGTGCAGGTCGGTTATCACGAAGTGAGTTTTGCCGCCATCAAAGCCAGCAGCAAGGTGGTGGTGGATGCGTGGGGCGATTTTGCCCAGCGCAGCGCCAAAAGCCTGTTCCAGATGTTCCGCGCCGGGGAGTTTGCTGAGCAGGATGTGGCGGCTGATCTCGCCGCGCTACTGCTGGATCACTGGCGTCCACAGCACGATGACAGTGTCTATTTCTCCTCATTTGGCCTCAACGTGTTTGATATCGCCCTCGCCGCCCGCGTGTTGCAGGCCGCCGAGCACGACGAGCTCGGTTCGTTGCAGTCGCTGTTTTCAGGAGTCCTGCATGATCATTGATGTGCTTTCACTGCATCAGCGCCAGGCGCACGGCGAAGCGTTTCTGCTGATCGATGTCCGCGAATTTGCCGACTGGCAACGCGCCACCTTGCCTGGCGCGCAGCATTGTAACGTCTACGACTATTTTATTGAGGATTGCAGCGAGACAGGTTTAGCGGTGATGGCAGCCGAAGCCACCACCGCGCTGCAGCCGATGTTTACCGCGTATCCCAACGCCACGCCGGTGTTTTTTGAGCAGCAGGTTGGCATGCGTTCAGCGCGCGGCGCCTGGTTCGCATGGCTGCTCAAGCGTGATGATGCGCTGATTCTGGATGGCGGCGTCGATGCGTGGATTGCGGCAGGCTATGAACTCACGCCGGGATTGGGATTAAGCCGTACCGTGGCGCATCCACCTGCAGCCAACGCACCCGCGTGGAATCGCGAGCTGGTGTGCAGCCGTGAACAGGTACTAGCAGCGGATGGCATGGCGGTGATCAACGTGGATGCCCGTCGCCCCAGCGAGTTTGACGGCAGCTTTGCGCATGCCTGCTGCCAGCGCGCGGGACGGATTCCACATTCTCAGCTGCTGTTCTGGGAAGATGTCATCGCCAACGGCCATTTCTTATCAGCGCAGCAGATTGCCGCACGCGCCGCGGCGGCAGGACTGAGTAAAAACGCGAAGTTGCAGGTTTATTGCCATCGTGGTGCCCGCGCCGCCACGGTGTTGGCGGCGTTGAAACTGGCGGGCTATCCCCATGTTTCGGTGTACGTCGGTTCTTGGCACGAATGGGCTGAACATCACGAACTGCCGCTGTTACACGGCAGTTGATCGCAGCGCCAGCGCCTGCTGCACGTCGGGCGCAGCGGCGAGCAGCTGGCGGGTGTAATTGTCCTGTGGATGGTTAATCACGCTGGCGGTTGCGCCGGACTCCACAATCCTGCCGTGATACATCACCACCACGCGGTCGCACAACTGACGCACCGCGCCGAGATCGTGGCTGATAAACAGCACCGATAATCCCAGCTTGTGGCGCAGCGTATTAAACAGCGCCAGAATCTGCCCGCGCACCGATAAATCCAGCGCCGCTACCGCTTCATCCGCCACCAGCAGCTTCGGCTCCATCGCCAGCGCGCGCGCAATGGCAATACGCTGACGCTGGCCACCCGAGAACGCGCCCGGCAGACGGGTGGCATGTTCGGCCTTCAATCCCACCAACGCCAGCAGCTCTTTGACCCGCGCATCCACCGCCGCGCCTTTGCGCAGTTGCCAGACGCGCAGCGGTTCGGCGATCTGCTCACCAACCGGGATTTTCGGATTCAGGCTGGCATAAGGATCCTGGAAAATAATCTGCGTGTGGCGACGTAAGCTATGCAGTTGACGGCCCTGCAAATGCTGACCCTGAAAATGCACTTCGCCGCCATCCGCCGTAATCAGGCCAATCGCCGCACTGCCCAATGTGGTTTTACCGGAGCCGGATTCGCCAATCAGTCCGACAATTTCGCCCTGCGCAATCGACAGATTCGCCGGATGCAACACGGTTTGCCGTTTGGCCGGCCACAGCGGCATGCGGCGCGGCAGCGGATAGCTTTTACTGATGTCGCGCAGCACCAGCAGCGGCGGCTGTGCAACCGGCGCAGTCGCCTCGGGGATTTGCGCTGCCGAAGCAGCAATCAATTTGCGCGTGTAAGGATGCGTTGGCGCGCCGAGCGTACTCAGCACCGCACCCTGTTCAACCAGCTGCCCTTGCTGCATCACGCAGACGCGGTCGGCGTAGCGCGCCACTACCGAGAGATCGTGGGTGATCAACAAGATCCCCATGCCCATCTCCTGCTGCAACTCCTGCAACAGTGCCAGAATCTGCGCCTGAATAGTAACGTCCAGCGCGGTGGTCGGCTCATCGGCAATCAATAACTCCGGTTGACCGCTGATGGCGCTGGCGATCATCACCCGTTGCCGCATGCCACCCGACAGCTGATGAATATACTGCCGCGCGCGCTGCGCTGGATTGACGATGCCGACGCGATCCAGCAGCGCTATCGCTTCCTGCTGCGCCTGTTTCCAGCCAAACTGACGATGCCGCACCAGCACTTCGGCAATCTGTTCACCAATACGCAGCGTGGGATTCATGCTGGTCATCGGCTCCTGAAACACCGTGGCGATGCGGCAACCACGCAATTGCTGGGTTGTGCGCGCATCCAGCGGCTCGCCATTGAACACCACGCGGCCGCCACTCTGCTGCACGCCCGCCGGCAACAAACTCATCAGCGCCAGCGAGGTCAAGGTTTTGCCAGATCCCGATTCGCCAACTAACGCCAGGATTTCCTTGCGATCGAGATGAAAAGAGATGTTATCCACCAGCAAGCGCTGATCGTGAGTGTGCAGCGAGAGATTTTCAACCGAGAGCAAGCGCGCGTTAGTCATCAGGCAGGGATTCTCAACAAGGAAAAATACAGGATATATCCTGAACATAGCACGAACAAGACCGTTAAGTTATGGCACTGCGCGTGGCGGCATAAGGCTGTACGCCAGGTTTAAAATACGCCGTATTAACGGCGATGATCGCCGTTGAATCGTAAAATGATAAACTTTTTTGTATCATTGGTTTATATTATTTCATATCGACGGCAATAATCGCCGCCAGTTACATGATTCGCAAACGGGTGGCTTATGCTGAATGCTGAAAGTAGAAAGCGGCTGAGAAGCTTGATTCCTGCTGGCTTAATCGCGACGAAAACATGGCTGCAGGAGAACGATTTAAACCCGCACTTCATTGATAATGCAGTGAAGAGCGGCACGTTGATATCGCTTAAACCCGGTGTTTATATGCGTGAACCTGCACCTCTACTATGGAAAGGCGTGGTGACTTCGTTGCAAAGAATGCAGGAACATCCGGTTCATGTCGGCGGATTAACCGCTCTGGAGTTAGACGGTTTGGCGCACTATCAGTCGCGTGGCAAGTTAGCCAGTGTTCAGCTCTACTCGGCGGCGCCGATGCCGACCTGGTTAAACAAACTCGACATCAATACGCATTTTGATTACCACAGTACACGTAAAATCTGGCCAGAATCACTCATGCATGAGAAGAAATTCCTCCGCGAAGAGGTGTGGCATGACTCTTTGCCAGCCTTGCACTATTCCGGACCCGAAAAAGCCATGCTGGAAGTGTTAAACGACGTACCCAAAACGATCAGCTTTGAACATGCCGATCAACTTATGCAAGGACTCTCAACGCTGTCACCGCGTAAAATAGACGCACTTTTGCGAGCCTGCTCCAGTATTAAAGCAAAGCGATTATTTATGTGGCTGGCGGAAAGACATAATCATGCTTGGCTTAAACACCTGCATCCGGAGGCATATGATTTTGGCAGCGGAAAACGTGAACTTGCCAAAGCTGGCCGACTTGATAATAAGTGGAACATTACAGTGCCAAAGGAGATGTGATCGATGGACAGAACGAGTATCTATTATCGGCAGGTACAACTGCTGCTGCAAATTCTGCCATTGGTCTCTCTGCATAACTGCTTCGCCTTAAAAGGTGGAACAGCCATCAATCTTTTCATCCGGGAATTACCTCGTTTATCTGTGGATATCGATCTCGTGTTTTTACCAGCATTAGATCGCATCGCAGCATTAGCCGCGATAAAAAGGGCACTTGATGAAATTGCTGAAGAAATAAGCACCAAGCTGGTCGGCAGCAACGTTATTCGTTCTTATGAAGATAAAAATGATGCATTGCGACTGATCGTGAATCATGCAGGCGTGCAAATTAAAATTGAGTTATCGCCGGTGTTACGGGGAACCGTATATGAATCCAGAATAATGCAGGTCTGTGAATTGGTTGAAGATGAGTTTGGTTTTAGTGAAACCAACGTCGTTTCATTCGCCGACCTGTATGCAGGAAAGATTTGTGCAGCACTTGATCGTCAGCATCCCAGAGACTTGTTCGATGTCAAATTCCTGCTCGAAAATGAAGGCTTAACGGAGGCGCTCCGCAAAGCATTACTGGTTTATTTGATCAGTCACCCTCGCCCGCTTTCTGAACTGCTGCAACCACAGTTAAAAGACATTTCAGGCATCTATGATGGCGAATTTCGTAACATGGCGGAGATAGATGTGCCTCTGCAGGAACTTGAAGCAGCCAGACGTCATTTAATTGAAACGATTAATGCTGCAATTACAGATAAAGAGCGTAAGTTTCTCCTCTCTTTCAAAAATGGCCAACCCGATTGGTCGCTTCTTGAGTTATCGAATATCGATCAACTTCCTGCCGTTCGCTGGAAACTGCAAAATTTAGCGAATATGCCAAAATCCAAACATGTGGCGGCAGTTAATAAATTGAAGAGCGTTTTGAAAATTATTTAGCATTAGGCTTCATGCGCGGTAGTAAGATACGCTAACACCGCGCCGCTGCATTCATCCTTACGACTGACCATCATTAAATTCGCGGTTAATCTAAGTCATACGCCAGCGCAGACGTCGGTTCTGGATGATAGTCAGGCATATAGCCGACATCGAGCAGACCGTTGTTAATCGCCTCATAACAATGGTTGGCCGTTTAACTAAACCTTCTCCTGCGACAAACTCAGAATGGTGCGGATGTTCTGCGCGGTGGTGGCGATAATATCAATCGCGCCAGTGCGCAGTGCGCCGAGGATCGCCATCGCTTTGGTATTTTCCGCGGCAATGGCGATCACGCAGGGAATCTTGCGGAGTTCATCAATGCTCAGCCCAATGACGCGATCGTTCATCACGGTATCCACGTGCTGGCCCTGCGAATTAAAGAAGTCGTAGCCGGCGACATCGCCCGTCACGCCCTGATTAACGCTGGCGTCAATGATTTCGTGCGGCGTGAACCAGCCGAGTTTCACCATGTAGCTGTTTTCATTCATGTCGCCGATGCCCACCAGCGCCACATCCGCTTTGCGCGCGCGGTCCAGCGTCTCTTTGATGGTGCCGTTTTGCATAAACGCATCGCGCAACGCGCGGTTCTCAACATAAGCGGGCGCGTAAAGCGTTTCGCTGATGCCGCCGAACTTCTTCGCCAGACGACGGCTGATATGGTCGGCGTTAATGGCATCACCGGGACGATGCGTGCCGCCAATACCGCTGATAAACAGACAATTACGCGTCGGCACCTGGCCGGGATAATCGGCGACAGCGGCCACGTTGCGTCCTTGCCCAACGGCAACAATGGCGTCGTCTTTCAGCGACTGCGCTAAATGTGACGACACCAGCGCGGCGACCTGACGTCGCTGCTCTTCCTGATCGGGCTGATCGAGCGCTATCAGCGCACGTTGCAGTTGTGGGAAGCGATTTTGCAGCTGTTGTTCGAGGCGGGTGCTGAAGACGGGATGGTAGCGCACGTTGATTTCGACGATGCCCTCTTCGCGTGCGCGTTTGAGCAGCCGGCCGACTTTAATGCGGGAAATACCAAACTTACGCGCAATCTCCTCCTGGGTGATTTCGTCCTGATAATAGGCGACAGCTATTTCCGTCAGCAGCTCGGAGTCCTGAGAAAGCGTGTTTTTTTCCATCCGTAACCTGTCTTTTTGGGCGTTATATGAAGATGTTGCGACCACGCCATGTAGGGTGCGAATTGATGCGCACCAGGTCAACATAAATGGCGACCCTACAAAATGGGGCGAGATCTGACTTTGGCAGGGAGTTATATCATTGATACGACTCGCTTCGCCAGACCACAGCGCCGCGAGTCGATCGAGCGTCACGCTTAGCGCTTGATGGCGTCGATTTTCAGCATACGGGCAATCACGATATCCAGCTCTTTCTGATCGAAGATCTGTTTCCAGTCAGGTTTCACAATCTTCTCACGACCGTACTCCATGGCGATCATGCAGGCATCCGAGAACGGGTTGGTCGCGCGGAACGCCACGGCGAGCGCGATCTGAATATGGCCGTACAACATCGCTTTAGCCGCTTCTTCCGGCACGCCGCTGTGCTTCACGGTTTCATCCAGCGCCTCTTTCATAAACGCACCCACCATGCAGGCTACGGTTTCCACCAGCGTCGGTTCCAGATACGCCAGCTGCGTCACGGTGACCCAATGCACCTGCTCCACCGGGCCGTACATCACGCTGATCACCTTGCTCAGCTCGGCTTTCTGCTCATCAGAACCAGTTTCATAGGAAGCCGCCACGTGCTGAATCGCCGCGATACCACCGAAGGCATCGGCATGTTCTTCTTTGGTGTAACGCTCAAGGAATACCGACGGATGGCAAGGATGCGCCACCGCGTATTCAATACCATCACGATGGGCGATCAGATTGGCGTAGGCCGCCGCCGGATCCAGCGTCAGCAGAATCGCGCCCGGTTTCATCTGTGGCACCACGCCTTCAGACACTTTGCCCAGCACGATATCCGGCACCGCCAGAATCACCACGTCGCTCAATGGCACCACGAAGGCGGCATCAGAAAGTTCGCGCCCCTGCGCGCTCACCTGCTCTTGCGCCTTGGGTGAGTTCTCACAGTAAAACACCTGGTAATCGCTTTTCTGGAAGTTGGCAGAAATACGCATACCCATTTTGCCGCCCGCGCCAATCACGGTGATAGTTTTCAGTTGCACGCTCATGTTGTTACTCCTGATCTTGTTTACTACGTAAGAATTCAACGGTGCGGCGAGTCCATTCGGCTTCTCGCTCGCAGGTTACAGCGGCATCGTCTTGCCACGGCAACCAATGTTCGACGATTTGGTTAATGCCTTTATCCGCCGGGCGCACGCTGGCGATCATCCGGTCGTAATCCAGCAAGCCTTCGCCCATCGGGCAGCCGGCGAAGGTAAAGCCGATCCAGCCATCACGGCGCGTGAAGGCAAAGTCTTTGATGTGCAGATTGCCGACGCGCGCGGCGGTGTTGGCAATCACCTGCTCTGGCAGTTCGAGGCCGGCGACACAGTTGGCGGGATCGAGACACACGCCGAGCCACGGCGACAGGAACTTGTTGATCACTGACATCATCGCGCCGCTGTTCACCTGCTCGTATGTCTCCAGACAGAGACGCACCTGCTGGCGGGCAAAATCCGGCAACACCGCGCCAATCAGCTCGGCGGCTTCGTCGAGCGTGGGACGGTGATCGGCGGTGTAGAACATCGAGCGTATGACGCGCGCATCAAGGATCTCCGCCATGTGCAGATAACGACGCAGATGCGCAGTGCCGAGGCCGCGCGTGCCGAGTTCCAGCGTGATGCCGAGCGCATCAGCCTGCTGACGCAGCGTCAGCAGTTGTGCGTCAGTCCAGCTTTCAATCGCCGGATAATCGCAGATTTGAAACACCGACACATCCAGTTCGGCGGTCTGTTGCAGCATCTGCTCCAGCGTCAGCGGATGAGGGACTTTCGATGACATGCGCCAGAAAAAGGCGTAGGTACTGAGTCCGATACGGCTCATTAACAGCGCTCCTGAGCCAGCTCACTGGCTTCATCAATAATTTTTGCCAGCGCTTTGGGATCGTGGGCAAAGCGACCCAGAAACAGGCCATTTACGTCCGCGCCAAGGCGCTGAATCAGTCCCGGACCGGCACTGCCGCCGTAAATGATTTTCAGGGTGATGCCGGGCGGCGTGGCGAGCTGCTGCAATCCGGCGCACACGGCGCGGATGTAGCTGTCCGGTGCCGGTTGCGGCGCACCAATCGCCCACTGCGGTTCGTAGGCAAAGAACACCTCGCCCTTTAAGCCCTGCTGCGCTGACTCAGCCAGCGCTTCGGCCAGCTGCTGTTGGCACAGCGCGATTGCCTGCTGCGGTTCTGCCTGCACTTCTTCACCGATGCACAGCACCGGCGTGATGCCGTGACGCAGCGACATCGCCACTTTGGCGGCAATTTGCACTTTGTCTTCATGGAAATGACGACGGCGCTCGGCGTGACCAATTTCGGCCAGCGAGCAGCCTAACTCCTGCAACATACTGGCGCTGACTTCGCCGGTCCAGGCTCCGTTCTCGGCCTGGCAAACATCCTGAGCGCCCAAGCGCACCGGCGTGTCAGCGAAGATGGCTGCAACCGCCGGAATCGCCGGATAAGCCGGCAACACAAACAAGCCCACGTCGCCGTTTTTCACCGCAGCATGGTCGGCTAATGCCGCTACATCACGACACCATTGCAAGGTTTGCTGATAGCCGAAGTACATTTTTAAACTGACGCCGAGCCAGATTTTTGGCTGAGACATGCTTCAAGCTCCTTGTTCAGAGGCACTGTGTTCTTTTAGCAGATCGCCGACGGTATTGACGATTAATGCCAGCGAAATAGCTCCGGCATCCGGCGTGCCAACGCTTTTTTCTGCCAGCGGACGCGCACGCCCCATTTTTGGCACCAGCTGCGCGGTGTCCTGCGCAGCTTTATCAGCCACCTGCGCCGCCTTCAGCCAGGCGTCCGTTAACGACGCACCGGCGGCAACCGCCTCATTCAGGCTGTCGCTGAACGGCACCAGCACATCCACCATGGTTTTATCGCCAACGCGCGCTTTACCAAAGTGCATAATGCCTTCTTTTGCTTCACGTACGCCGGTGGCCACACGCTGTGCATCTGGTGTCTGACGATCGCCAAGCGCGGTACCCAATGCAGTAAGCGCCACGCCCCACAACGCGCCGGACGTGCCACCGGCTTTGTCGGCCCAGGCATCCGCCGCGCGGCACAGCAAGCTGCCCGCCCCGGCACCGCGCGCAGCGACTTCACGCGCTTTCTCAACCGCGCCCAGCACGCCGCGCTCCATGCCGATACCGTGGTCGCCGTCACCGGCCACCGCATCGATATCGCCAAGGCGTTCAGCGTTACGCTGTAACATTTCCGCCACGGATTCGAGCAACTGGAGTACGCGTTTCGCGCTCTCTTGCGATTCCGCGGTGGCTGCTGGCAAGGCTTCTTCCGTGCTTTCAATGCGCTCAGCGGCGCTTAACGGTTCGGCCACCAATACGCTGCCTTTGCGGTACGCTGGCGTATTGGTCGGCGCGCGCCACAAGGTTTCCAGCTGATCGTCCAGCCACATCAGCGTCAGTGACGCACCGGCCATATTGAAGCTGGTGACAAACTCGCCGACGTCCGGCTCAACCACCTGCAGGTTGGCGGCCTCCAGCAGTTGCGCGACGCGACGATAGACAACAAACAGCTCTTCATATTTCACCGAGCCCAGACCGTTGAGGATCACCGCCACGCGCTGACCTTCGGCCTGCGGGATATCGGCTGGCAGTTCATTGAGCAAGCGCTCCACGAAGATCTCGGCCAGCTCATCCGCACTCGGCATGTCGGTCTCTTTGATCCCCGGCTCGCCGTGAATGCCAAGTCCCAGCGCCATGCGCCCTTTTTCCACTTCGAACAGCGGATGCGAAGCGCCCGGCAGGCTGCAACCGGAAAACGCCACGCCAAACGTACGCGTGCGTTGATTCGCGTGCTGTGCCAGCTGCAGGACCTGCGATAAATCGTGACCCGCTTCAGCCGCGGCGCAGGCGGCTTTGAACACACAGAGATCGCCAGCCACACCGCGACGCTTCTCCAGCTCATCTTTACCCGCGCTGGAGATATCGTCGGTCACCGCCAGCACTTCGCAGGCGATACCTTCCGCCCGCAGACGCTCGCACGCCTGGCCGAAGTGCAGCACATCCCCGGCGTAGTTACCGAACATCAGCAACACGCCCGCGCCGTTATGGGCCGCACGCGCTACGTTGTAGATCTGCTGCGCTGATGGCGAAGCGAATAAGTTACCCATCGCCGCGCCGTGTGCCAGACCTTGTCCAACCAACCCGGCGAACGCCGGATAGTGACCGGACCCGCCGCCCACAATCACCGCCACCGTATTCGGCTGGCTGCGGGTGCTGCGCACCACGCCTCCGGTGACCTGACGGACTTTATCGGCGTTGGCGGCGACAAAGCCTTCGATAAGCTCAGCGGCAAAGGCTGAAGGTTGGTTAAACAGGTACGTCATATTAATGCTCCTGAGCTAAAGAGGTCGGCTGAGACGGCGAGCGACGGCGATTAAGTAACAGCATGAGGAACGCGGACAGCAGCATGAATCCACCCACCACAAACATCGGCAAGGCGTAGCTGTTGGTGGCGTCGTGCAGCGCGCCGGTGATGTAGCCCGCGGAGAAGCCCGCTACGTTTCCTAAGGTATTGATCAAAGCAATGGCTGCGGCGGCAGACGCGCCGGTCAGGAACTGCGTGGGTAAGGTCCAGAAATTCGGCAGTGCAGCGAAGATGGAGCTGGCGGTAATCGCAATCACCATAATGGTGGTGAACGGCGAATCCATATACAGCGCCAGCGGCACGCTGATGCCGCCTGCCAGCGCTGGAATGGCGATATGCCAGGTTTTGCAACCGCGACGCGTGGCATCTTTTGACCAGAAGAACATCACCACCGCCGCAATCAGGTACGGCACGCCGGTAATCAGCCCTTTCTGCATCACGTTAAAAGTGGTACCGAACTGCTGCTGGAAGCCCGCGATAATGGTTGGCAGGAAGAACGCCAGCGCATACAGGCCATAAATAAAGCCGAAGTAAATCAGGCACAGCATCCAGACGCGGCCGTTGCCCATCACCGAGCGCAGGCTGTGTTTTTGATGGCCCTGCTTCTGTTGATGCTCGGCTTCCAGTTCGGTGGTCAGCCAGGTTTTCTCTTCGGCGGTCAGCCACTTGGCCTGACGCGGCGAATCCACCAACCAGAACAGCGCGACGATACCAATCAAAATCGCGGGAATCGACACGCCCATAAACATCACGCGCCAGCCTTCCATGCCGAACAGGCCGTGCTGCTGAATCAGGGACGCGGCTAATGGCGCACCGAACACCACCGTTAGCGGCTGGGCAAGGTAGAACAGCGACAGAATTTTGCTGCGATGACGTCCCGGCACCCACATGCTGAGATAGAGAATCGCGCCTGGGAAGAAGCCAGCTTCGGCGATACCCAGCAGCAAACGCAGCGTATACAAGCCTTCCACACTGCTCACCCAGGTAAACAGCAGCGAGACAATGCCCCAGCTGATCATGATGCGCGCCAGCCAGCGACGCGCGCCGAACTTATGCAGCGCCAGGTTGCTTGGCACTTCCAGCAGAATGTAGCCAATAAAGAAGATGCCCGATGCCAGGCCAAACTGCAGTGCGGTGAGGCCGAGGTCTTGCGTCATGCCGTTGGGGCCGGCAAACGAAATCGCGGTGCGATCGAGGAAGTTGATAAAGAACATCAGCGCCACGAACGGCACTAAGCGCCAGGAGATTTTTCTGATGGTGGATTGTTCCACCGCTGTCATTGATGGTTGGTTCATAACGCACCTCCACGACGTGCGTGAGTGATCATTTCTTTATGTGGTGTTGACCAATCGCCAAAGAGGCGCTGGCTGCAGGAGTACTGAGAGGTACGGTGTAAATGACACATGTTCGAGTCCTCGATGGGTCTTCTTGTACATTGGTATAGTCATGCGAACATATGAACACTACACGGATAATTGTGCATCTCTCAACTGCAACACGTGAAAGTGTGAGCAGCCGCATAAGATTTGATTTTGGTCAATTTATCGGATTACTACGCCCATTCGCCGGCGCACAAGCGATTTCAATGGGTTCAATGAGGTATTCAGGCGCGATCCTGATAGCAATTCATATGAACAACCATTGAACATATGATTGAGTTTGTGGCAGGCTAACTATGAACATCTTCTCGCCTGCTGAACAAACGTGCAGGCGTCATTGCACACCCTGCTGGAGAACGACGATGAAAACTATCGCAATTGGCGCCGATGATGCGGCTATCGAATTGAAAAATGTGATTAAAAAGCTGCTGGAAGAGAAAGAGTATGTGGTGACGGATTACACCAATGACGCGCAAAACGACCGTCCGATGTATCCGGATGTGGCATTTGCGCTCGCCACCGCTATCCAGAAGAACGAATTTGAGCGCGGCATTCTGCTGTGCGGCACCGGCATCGGCGTGGCGATTGTCGCCAACAAGGTGGAAGGCGTGCGCGCGGCGCAGTGCCACGACACCTTCTCTGCCGAGCGTGCTCGCAAGAGCAACAACGCGCAGATCATGACCATGGGCGCGCGCGTCATTGGTCCTGAGCTGGCGAAGAACATCGTGAATGCCTGGCTGGCATCGGAGTTTGAAGGTGGCGGCTCAACTGCCAAAGTAGACAAGATCGGTTACTACGAACAAGTATCCCACGCTAAATAAGCGCCGATGTCGCACCTCTGGAGAACCTTATGTCTACACGCCGGGAAAGAGCCAACGCCATCCGCGCTTTGAGTATGGATGGCGTACAACAAGCCAATTCGGGGCATCCGGGCGCCCCGCTGGGCATGGCGGACATCGCTGAAGTGTTGTGGCTCGACTTTTTGCAGCACAATCCACGCAATCCTCACTGGGCTAACCGCGACCGCTTCGTGTTATCGAACGGTCACGGTTCGATGCTGATTTACAGCCTGTTGCACCTGAGCGGTTACGATTTGCCGCTCAGTGAATTAAAAAATTTTCGTCAGCTGCACTCCAAAACGCCGGGGCATCCTGAATACGGTTACACCGCAGGCGTTGAAACCACCACCGGCCCGCTGGGTCAGGGCATCGCTAACGCCGTCGGTTTTGCCATTGCCGAGCGCACGCTGGCGGCGCAGTTCAACCGTCCGGGACATGACATCGTAGACCATAACACCTACGTGTTTATGGGCGACGGCTGCATGATGGAAGGCATCTCACACGAAGTCTGCTCCATCGCCGGTACGCTGAAGCTGGGCAAACTGGTTGCCTTCTACGATGACAACGGCATCTCCATCGACGGTCACGTTGACGGCTGGTTCACCGACGACACCGCCAAACGCTTCGAAGCCTACGGCTGGCACGTGGTGCGCGGCGTGGACGGTCACGATGCGGACGCGATTAAGAAAGCGGTGGAAGAAGCCAAAGCGGTTTCCGACAAGCCTTCACTGCTGATGTGCAAAACCGTGATTGGCTTCGGTTCGCCAAACAAAGCCGGCACGCACGACTCGCACGGCGCGCCGCTGGGTGCCGATGAAATCGCGCTGACCCGCAAGCAGCTCGGCTGGAACCACGGTCCGTTTGAAATCCCTTCAGACATCTACGCGCAGTGGGATGCCAAAGAAGCCGGCCAGGCGAAGGAGTCCGCGTGGGACCAGAAGTTTGCCGCCTACGCCGCCGCGCATCCGGAGCTGGCTGCCGAGTTCAAACGTCGCGTGAACAATGAGCTGCCGGCGAACTGGGCCAGCGAGTCGCAGAAGTTCATCGAGCAGCTGCAGGCCAGTCCGGCGAAAATTGCCAGCCGTAAAGCCTCGCAGAACGCCATCGAAGCCTTTGGCAAAATCCTGCCGGAATATCTGGGCGGCTCCGCTGACCTGGCGCCGAGCAACCTCACCATGTGGTCCGGCTCGAAGCCAATCAACGAAGATGCGGCGGGCAACTACATCCATTACGGCGTGCGCGAGTTCGGTATGACCGCCATCGCCAACGGTATCGCGCTGCACGGCGGTTTCCTGCCGTACACCGCCACCTTCCTGATGTTCGTCGAGTACGCGCGCAACGCCGCACGCATGGCCGCGCTGATGAAAATCCGTCAGATCATGGTTTACACCCACGACTCGATTGGTCTGGGCGAAGATGGCCCGACGCACCAGCCGGTTGAGCAGATGGCCAGCCTGCGCGTGACGCCAAACATGAGCCTGTGGCGCCCGTGCGACCAGGTTGAGTCAGCGGTGGCGTGGAAGTACGCGATTGAACGCGTGGACGGCCCGTCGGCGCTGATCTTCTCGCGTCAGAACCTGGCGCAGCAGGATCGTAGCGCTGAGCAGTTGGCTAACGTGGCGCGCGGCGGTTACGTGTTGAAGGACAGCGAAGGTACGCCAGAGCTGATCCTGATCGCCACCGGTTCAGAAGTGGAACTGGCAGTGGCTGCGTTTGATCAGCTGACGGCGGAAGGCCGCAAGGTGCGCGTGGTGTCTATGCCATCCACCGACGCCTTCGACAAGCAGGACGCGGCGTACCGTGAATCCGTGCTGCCAAAAGCCGTTGCCGCACGCGTGGCGATTGAAGCGGGTATCGCGGATTACTGGTTCAAATACACCGGCCTAAACGGCGCGATCGTCGGCATGACCACCTTCGGTGAGTCAGCGCCTGCGGATCAGCTGTTCAAAGAGTTTGGTTTTACGGTTGAGAACGTGGTTAACACGGCGAGATCGGTTTTGTGATTTGAGGTCGCTAAATAGCGACCCAACAAAAGAAAAGGCGGCTCTGTTGAGTCGCCCTTTTTACTACGCGGTGATACGAATAATTTTTTGCGTCATGCTCATGGCGGAATCAAATGGGCCGGTATTGCGCACGATTTTCACCATCACGCTGGCGCCCACCCACAGCTGATACAGGCTTTCCGCCACACGGCTCGGTTTATCATCGATAGACAGCGAACCTTCCTCAACACCCGCTTCTAGCGCATGCGCCAGTCGCGCGATAATGCCGGCCGTGCCGGTCTGTAGCGTGCCGCGCATGCTATCCGAGAGATCGGCAACTTCCGCGCCCAGCTTCACCGCCAGACACTTGCCCTGACAATCGGAGAACGATTGCGATTCACGCCACAGCTGCCAGTAGTTCATCAGCCGCTGCGCCATCGTCAGGCCCGGCTCGCTCAAGGTCGCGTCTAGCTCAGCCAGATAATCATCGAAATAGCGCGCCAGCATATCCACGCCAAAAGCCTCTTTCGAGCTGAAGTAGTGATAGAACGAGCCTTTTGGCACACCGGCATCGGTGAGGATTTCATTTAATCCGACAGCCGAAAAACCCTTGCCGGCCATAATGCGTTGGCCAGTGGCAAGGATGTGATCGCGGATTTCATTGTTATGCAATTGGGATGTAGTCGTCATAGCGTTAGATTACCAAATACTAGACCAGTCGTCTAGGCGCTAAGCATGCGTTTACTGCTGCGATAAGGGAGGCGGACAGCGGTTCGCCTCCCGATGCGTTTATTGCGCCAGTTGCTTGATCAACTGTTGCGCCGTCTCTGCTGAAGACGTTGGGTTTTGTCCGGTAATCAGCAAACCATCGCTGACGACATAGGAACTCCAGTCCGCGCCTTTCGAATACAGACCGCCCTTCGCAATCAGTTCGTCTTCCACCAGGAAAGGCACCACCTGAGTCAGGCCGACCGCTTCCTCTTCGCTGTTGGTAAAACCGGTGACTTTACGGCCTGCTACCAGCGGGTTTCCTTGCGGGGTTTTGACGTGGCGCAGCACGCCCGGCGCATGACACACCAGTGCAACGTGCTTGTTGGCGGCCAGGAAGCCTTCGATCAGCGCGATTGAGTGCTGATCTTCTGCTAGATCCCAGAGCGGACCGTGACCGCCTGGGTAAAACACCGCGTCGAAATCGGCTGGCGATACGCTGTCCAGACGCACGGTGGCGGCGAGTTGCGCGGTTGCTGCTGCATCCGCTTCAAAGCGATGCGTGTGCTCCGTCTGAAAATCGGGCTCATTGCTTTTAGGATCTAACGGCGGGTTGCCCCCTTTCGGTGACGCCAGCGTGATTTCTGCGCCAGCATCTTTGAAGGCGTAGTAAGGCGCGGCCAGCTCTTCCAGCCAGAAACCGGTTTTGCGGCCGGTGTTACCCAATTGGTCGTGTGAGGTTAGAACCATCAGAATCTTCATCATCCATCTCCTGCTTGCTGGGTTTAAACTTCTAAACTAGACCAGTCGTCTAGCGCTTGAATTCAAAGTAACAGCTAATAGACCAGTCGTCTAGAGGTTAATTCATTTTATTATTGAAATGGAATGCGCTGCTGTTTCTTACCTTTCGATCCGCTTCAGCGTACTCTGTCCCGGTTTGCCCTTTCTCACGGAACCGAAAAAATCATGTCCACCCTACGATTACTCATTTCTGACTCACACGATCCCTGGTTCAACCTCGCAGTAGAAGAGTGTATTTTCCGCCAGATGCCGACAACGCAGCGCGTGCTGTTTCTCTGGCAGAATGCCGAAACCGTGGTTGTCGGTCGCGCCCAGAATCCGTGGAAAGAGTGCAACACGCGACGCATGGCGGAAGACGGCATCAAGCTGGCACGACGCAGCAGCGGCGGCGGCGCGGTATTTCACGATTTGGGCAACTGCTGCTTCACCTTTATGGCCGGTAAACCGGAATACGATAAGTCAGTCTCCACGGCGATTATCCTGCGCGCGCTGGAACAGCTCGGCATTCCGGCAACAGCCTCCGGTCGCAACGATATCGTGGTGAATGTAGATGGCGAAGTGCGCAAGATTTCCGGATCTGCTTACCGTGAAACGCCGGATCGCGGTTTTCATCACGGCACCTTTTTGATGAATGCTGATTTGTCGCGTCTCGCCGATTACCTCAATCCAGACATTAAAAAATTACAGGCGAAAGGCATTACCTCGGTGCGATCGCGCGTGGCCAACATTGCCGATTTGGTGCCAGGCATCAGCTTTGAGGCGATCTGCCATGAGGTGATTGCCGCTTATTTCGATTACTACCAGGAAGAGTGCGAGCCGGAGCATATTTCCCCGGCCGCACTGCCTGATTTGCCTGGTTTTGAAGAGCAGTTTGCGCGGCTAAGCAGCTGGGAATGGAATTTTGGTAACGCACCGGATTTCTCGCATCTGCTGAATGAGCGTTTTGTCTGGGGCGGCGTTGAGATCCACTTTGATGTCGAACGCGGCGTGATTTCTCGCTGCCAGATTTTCACCGACAGCCTGAACCCTTCGCCATTAGAAACGCTGGCGTTGCGTCTGCAGGGCGCGGTGTATCGACCTGAAACCGTATTGGCGCAATTAGCGCAGTTGAAAGCAGAATATCCTCAGCAGATGAATGAGCTGAGCGAGCTGGAAAACTGGCTGGTGGCGAGTGTGAGCTAAGCGTAAATTGGTCGCCATAAATGGCGACCAAACATTACTTATTCTTGGGCTGTGCGACTAAATCCGGTTCTTTGCCTACCAACATCAATGTCAGACTAAACGACATAATAAGCGCAATGGCGACGCCGGAAATGGCCCAGATAAAGTACGGGCCAATATAGGCCGGCAAACTGAATATACTGGAAAGAATATAGCCGTATAAACGCACGCCAAAGAAACCGATAAAGGCCGAAGCCAGCGCACTGGAAACCGTTGCCGCAATAAAGGCTTTTTTGTAGCGCGTTAGCACGCCAAACAACGCCGGTTCTGTAATGCCTAATAATGCTGAAATGGCGGCTGAAAGTGTGACCACTTTGTCCTGACGATTTTTAGTCAATTTCCAGATAGCAAATGTAGCTCCGGCAATCGACATATTTGCCATAAACATCATCGGCATCAACATGTCATAACCGCGATCGCTGAAATTCTGCAGCGCAATCGGTGTCATCGCGTGATGCATGCCGGTTAGCACCGCAACGGGGCGAATGGCACCGACAATTAAGCCAGCAAAGCTCGCTGAGATACTGAATAAGCCCTCAATAAACAGCGCCAAACCTTTGCCAAGCCAAATACCCATCGGGCCAATTACCACCAGCGCGGTTAATGCCGCCAGGAACAGCGTTAAGGTTGGGGTAAATACGGTTTTCAATACTTCCGGCATAATACGATCCACCCCGCGATGGATATAGCTGAGAGCCAGAATAGAGAAGATGACCGGGATAACGCTGGAAGCATAATTAAATACCGAAACCGGCAGCACGCCCATCAGCCAAAATGCGCTTACTGCGCCCTCCTGATGCGCCGCCAGCGATTTTGCCGCATCGATTAAAGAGGGATACATTAAACACGCCGCCACGGCTGCAGCTAAATACTCGTTGGTTTTAAATATTTTGGCGGCAGAGACCGCTAAAAAGAACGGCAGGAAATAGAACACGCCGCTGGCAATTAAATCAATCACCATCACCGTATCGCTTTTGGCCGAGACCAGCTGTAACGCCACTAATCCGGCCAGCAAACCTTTGATCATTCCGGCGCCAGCAATGGCGGGAACAATCGGGCCAAATACGCCCGAAACGGTATCCATAAACAGCGATACCAGGCTTTTGTGCGCTTTCTCGTTTTGCGCGGGCTGAACGCCGTCGTTATTTAATACCGGAACGATTTGCTCATACCAGCTATTGACCTTGGGCCCGATAATAATCTGGAATTGTTCACTCTGCATTTGCGCGCCCAATACGCCGGGCAAGGTTTTAATTTCGCTCTGGTTAACTTTATTGTCATCAATAAGGTCAAAGCGCAGACGCGTCATGCAATGCCAGACTTTATTGATATTATTCTTCCCACCCACTAAGTGGATTATATTTTTTATTACTTCCTGCGTTCCCATACGTGCTCCTGAGGGAAGAAAAACAGCCTGATGAAATCTGCACTGGATGGTAATAAATGACACTCAACAAAACAAACCAATAAATTATGACTGCGATCACAAAACCCGTTGCAACAGGGCCATTAAGTTTTAAAATAGCAAATTGGTCTGTTTTATCGCGATAAACACTCTTTTTTACTGACCAATATTTATTGGCTGAAAAAGGGTTTGCGTCTCAATAAAAACCCGGTAATGATACGCCAAAATAGCTTATCAACAGGCCTTGAAATTGAGCGCAGTCACTGCGCCACAGGAGTATTTCACGTGACCCCAACCCTCATTGAAAGTATTGAGTGTTTTATTACCCGCCCCGATCGCCATAACCTTATTACCGTACGTGTTACCACCAATAAAGGGATTACCGGTCACGGCTGCGCCACCTTTCAACAGCGTCCTTTGGCGGTAAAAACCATGGTGGATGAGTATCTGGTGCCGCTATTAGTTGGACGCGATGCCAACAATATTGAAGACCTGTGGCAGATGATGAACGTTAATGCCTATTGGCGTAACGGTCCGGTGACCAACAATGCCATTTCGGGCGTGGATATGGCGCTGTGGGATATTAAATCGCAGTTAGCCGATATGCCTTTATATCAGCTGTGGGGCGGCAAAGCGCGCGATGCGATTGCAGCTTACACCCATGCCAGCGGTGAAACGCTGGAGGAACTTTATACCTCCGTTGATAACGCCTTAGAGAAAGGCTATCGCCATATCCGCTGTCAGCTGGGCTTTTACGGCGGAACGCCGAAAGAACTCCACGCACCGGAAAATAGCACCTCCGGCG
Organism: Kluyvera sp. 1366; assembly: GCF_054823405.1. NCBI lineage: Bacteria > Pseudomonadati > Pseudomonadota > Gammaproteobacteria > Enterobacterales > Enterobacteriaceae > Kluyvera > Kluyvera sp. 1366. The sequence goes on along the minus strand of NZ_JBTRDW010000002.1, from coordinate 99,586 downwards.
CTTACTACTCGCAGCAAGAGTACATGACGAATACGCTCGAGATGTTCCGCGCGTTGCGGGAGAAATACGGTCACTGTTTTGAAATATTGCATGACGTGCATGAGCGCTTATTCCCGCAGCAGGCCATTCAGCTGGTAAAACAGCTTGAGCCATATATGCCCTACTTCCTTGAGGATGTGCTCCCACCCGCGCAAACTGGCTGGCTAGCGCAGTTGCGTCAGCAAAGCGCGGTGCCGTTAGCGTTAGGCGAATTATTTAATAATCCCGCAGAATGGCACGAGTTAATTGTCAATCGTCGCATCGACTTTATTCGTTGTCACGTCTCGCAGATTGGTGGTATTACGCCGGCATTGAAACTGGCTGCACTGTGTCAGGCATTTGGTGTGCGACTGGCATGGCACGGACCGGGCGATATGACGCCGATTGGCGTGGCGGTTAATACACATCTGAATATTCACCTGCACAATGCTGCGATTCAGGAATTTATTCCACGCTCAACGCTGACGGATGCCATTTTCCCTGGCGCGCCGGAAATAAAAAATGGCTATCTCTATCCGCCGCAAGCATCAGGTATTGGCGTTGGCTTTGATCAGGCATTAGCGGAAAAATATCCGGTGGTTTATCGTCCGCATGAATGGACGCAGAGTCGCCTGCCAGACGGCACCATGCACACGCCATAAGTTAGCGCTGTTGCTGGCGGAAACGCAGATTATCCGGGTTATGCGGAATCAGATAGGTGCAGGTGTAATGAATATCAACGATGTCGCTGATTTCATACACCTGCCCGCCCTGCAAAATACCACGATTTATAATGTGCATCGCCGGACTGCCTTTTTTACAACCCAGTAGCGTCGCCTGTTCGCGGTTAACGCTAATCGCGCGATAGCTGGTGAGTAAATGTGAGATTTGGTAGCCTTTGGACAACACATATTGCTGTATCGAGCGCTCAATAACCTCACCGTTGAGATCGGTAAATAAGGTTGCGGGCATACGCGATATTTCAATTTGTACCGCCACATTATCGACATAGCGCAGGCGGGAAAACTCCCAGATAAAGGCGTTGTCGTTAATGGCAAATATCTGTTGCTCATCACTATCGGGGCGTCTTTTACGCAGGCTGAGTGAGCGGTAATGCATCTGATCAAAGCGCTTTTCGGTGATTGAATTATAAACCAGCGGGTTATTACGCACCGTTTCATTAATCCAGATACCTGATCCCTGCACGATACGTACCGCGCCGATACTCACCAGTTTCTCCAGCGCCTGGCGGATAGTGAAACGCGATACGCCATATTCTTCGGCCAGCTGGCGTTCAGGCGGTAATTTGCGTGGCGCGGAGGTATCTTCCTGATAGATCTTGCTCAGCAAATCCTGGGTAACGAACTCTTTCTTTTTCATTGAATTACCCTCCTCCGATGTTTTATCCGCAGATGATAGCACGATGTTATATGGAGGAAGGGTTAGGTGCCCATGAATGGCGGCTCTACAGGCTTTTCTGCACCAGAAACGCAATCAGCGTTGCATCCCGCTCGCCCATCAACGCTGGCAAAGCCTTGTTATCGCTGACGGAATCGCCTTTGTGCAAACGTTCATTATCCATACGCACAATGCCGTCCAGCACGCTGACCCAGCTGGAAAAGCCTGCACGCTGCGGCACATCCACCTGTTTGCCGCGCTCCAGTTTCAGGTCATAAATGTATACCGCCTGATTCAGCGCCAGTGGCGCCTCGCTGCCGTGCGGCCCTGCCAGTAACGTCCATGCGTTTAATGCCGCACCGTCCGCACGGGTAAAGGTATTGACCTGCGGCTCACCGCCGGTTTGCGCTGGATTAATGGTGGCCTGCAACATTTCGGTTTCGATAAAAGGCGCAGACTCGGCAAAGCGCATGCCGCTACCGGCACTCAGCAGCAGCGCGCGTTTGGCGTTAAGGGAGTGCGTTTCACCCTGCTCGGTGCTGTGCAGCAGCGAACCGCGCCAAACGTAGCTGAAAATCTCGCTATCCTGATGAGAATGCAGCGGGATAGTGGCATCCAGTTGCAGCGTCATTTGGTCGACAATCGCCAGCGGTCCAAACGCTTCACCGGGACGCTGACGGCGAATGGTGAAAGGACCATATTCAAACAGCTGATCGCGTTGGGCGCGCAGGATGTTCATGATGTTATTCCTTGATGATTTTTTCTGTCCACCATCATAGAGGTCTGAAAAATCATGAACAGCAGGCAAAACTGCTCGCTTGAATCAAAAAAACTGAACAACGCTACAGCGCCGAAATAATCAGGTTGGGTTAATGTTTTTATTCATCGCGAGTACAGCTTTAATTGCGTAAAATAGCCGCTTTATTCTGCGAGTGTAATAATCATGAACCGAAGCGAACAGATCCTGGCCGCCGCCGAGCAATGCATGCGGCTGAAAGGCTTTCACCAGACATCGATTCAGAATATTGCCAGCCAGGCCGACGTTAGTATTGGTTTAATTTATAAATACTATAAAAACAAAGAGGCGATCATTGAGGCATTAGTCACCAATGTGGTGCAGCGGATGATCACGCTACTCAATGCAGACTTTGAACGTATCGCGCATATGAAAGGACATTATCACGAAGCGGAGGATATTGTGCCGGCGGCAGTGGAAAACAGTATTATTCTGCTGATGGAAGTGTCATCTGAAGCCACGCGTAATAATCGCATCCAACAAATCATGCTCGATGCCTGGCATGATCTTAAAAATAATTTTATTGCTCAGGAGCAGACGCTGCACCCCGAGCAGGACGCCAATGCCATTCACACCCGCTTATATGTGATGTCGCTGATTATTGACGGCATTATTATTCGCCGCTGCATGAAGCAGCGCGATATGGCGCCGGGCTTTATGCCGTTTTTCAATGCGGTGGTGAATGATGTCTATCCGCACGGTGCGATGTAAATTCAGCCGAACAGATGCTGGCTGAGAACGCCGTTAACCCGCTGCATTTCACGTTGGTCCAGGTCGCTATCGCCGAAGGCGCGACAGGCGACGCCATCGACCAGCAGCAATAAAAATTGAATACGATTGGCGCGCTGTGTTGGATCGATATCAGGTTGTTGCGCGCGAAAAATAGCCGCTAACTCAGCAAGTAATAATTGCTCCTGATGGGCCAGAATGGTACGCACCGATTCATTACGCGACGCCTCAGAATACATTTCCAGTAATAATTTCCGGTCCTGACTCGGCCAATGATGCCAGAATGGCGAATCAGCGTTGATAATATCCTGAGTCGATTGTTGTGCGGGCAAGTGTTGTATTAAAAACAGGCGCCAGTTGTGCGCGATGCTTTTTATTGTTTCCATCACAATAAGCTCTTTACTGCTAAAGTAACGATATATTTGCCCTGCCCCTAACGCAGATTCACGGCTAATATCCGCCATGCTGGCGCCATGAAATCCGGAGCGACTAAAACAGACTTTCGCCGCAGAAATCACCTGCTGCTGACGCTGTAAGAGAAAATCGTCATGTTCAGAGTGACTCACATTGGCTCCGAAAAAGAATTTAGCTTTTATTCCCGTCATCATACGTGATGCGTTTCCGGTGATAAACCCAGACAATGTTTCCAATTCTTGCTTCCCCGCACGCAGGCCATGTAGCGACGCAATTTATTGCACGATAAATCGCGCCGCTACGAAAAGTGCAATTATTGCGCGCTCATTATTTCAGATTCTTTCAACGCCGTGCCGCCACCCATCACTTTATAGAAGGTGATCAAATTCAGGTAATAGGCTTGCTGCGTACTCACCAGATTGGTTCGGGCACTGTACAGCGTGCGCTGCGCGGTTAACGCATTGAGGTAGCTATCAACGCCGTTGCGGTAGCGCAGATCCGCCAGATGATAATAGGTTTGCGATGCCGCTACATTACGCTGCTGACTGCTGAGCTGATCGTTGATGGTGCCACGACGCGCCAGCGCATCCGCCACTTCCTGGAAGGCGGTTTGCACCGCTTTCTCATACGCCGCTACGTAATACTCCTTCTGTGCTTTGGTGTATTTCAGGTAAGAGACGTTGTAGCCGCCCTGGAAAATCGGCAGCGAAATGCTCGGCGCAAATGACCAAATGCCCGCCCCGTTTTTAAACAGCGTCGACAGATCGCTACTGCCGACGCCGCCGCTGCCCGTCAGCGTAATGCTCGGGAAGAAGTTGGCACGCGCCGCGCCGATACTGGCGTTGGCCGACTTGAGATTATGCTCGGCTTGCAACACATCAGGGCGATTCAGCAAGGCCTCCGATGAGACGCCCGCAGGCACCTCGCGCAGTGCGTTACCTATCGATTCAATGCTGTCAGGCAGCAGGTTATCCGGCACGCTGCGGCCCACCACCAAATCCAGCGCGTTTTTATCCTGCGCCACCAGCGTGCTGTAGCTGGCGACATCGGCCTGCGCGGATTGATAGGTGGTTTCCGCAGACGAGACATCCACCATTGAGGCGATACCATTTTCCATCTGCTTGCGCGTCACCTGCCACGATTGTCGCGCGCTCTCGGCGGTCTCTTTGGCAATTGCCAGATTGCTGCGATCGGCGGCGAGCTGCAGCCAGTAATCCACGGTGTTGTACAACACCGTCAGGCGCGTGCTGCGTGCGCCCTGCAGCGTGCCGAGATAGGTTTCATACTGCTCGCGCGTCAGGCTCTGGTTTTTGCCAAACAGATCGAGTTCAAACGAACTGACGCTGCCTTCTGCCGAATAACTGTTGCTGATGGCGGTTTGATTGCCTTCGCCTGTTAACGCGCGCGAACGCGTGCCGCTCACGCCGGCGCTAATAGCCGGGAACAGATTGGCCCGCTCTTCACCGTATTGCGCATGCGCGGATTTAACGCTGGCCACCGCTTCACGCAAGTCGCGGCTGCTATCCAGCGCCATCGCCACCACCTGGCGCAGTTGGGCGTCGAGCACATAATCCTGCCAGCTCAGGTCGCGGTAGTTGCTGGCTGGTGTGCCTTGCAATGAACGATAGGCTTCACCGCTCGGCATCTCGCTGCTGACCGCGCCTTGCGGGCGCTCATAGTGCGGATCGAGCGACACACAACCCGACAGCAGCGCGGGAACCAATACCATTAAGAGTTTTGCCGACATGTTATTCCCCCGCCTTGGCCACAGATGCATGATTATCGTCATGCGGTATCGCCGGGAACACGCGACGCACCAGAACAAAGAACAGCGGTACAAAGAAGATCGCCAGCAAGGTAGCGGTCAGCGTGCCGCCAATAATACCGGTACCAATCGCAATACGGCTATTGGCGCCCGCGCCGGTGGAAATCGCCAGTGGCAATACGCCAGCGGTAAATGCCAGCGAAGTCATAATGATGGGCCGCAGGCGCATCGATGCCGCGTGCGTCGCCGCCTTCACCAGGCTTTCCCCTTTGCGGTAATTGTCTTCGGCGAACTCAACGATCAGAATCGCGTTCTTCGCCGACAAGCCAATGATGGTTAACAGCGCCACCTGGAAGTAGACGTCGTTTTCCAGCCCGCGCAGGCTGATCGCCAGCAGCGAGCCGATCACCCCGAGCGGCACCACCATCATCACCGAGAACGGCACCGACCAGCTTTCATACAACGCCGCCAGGCACAGGAACACCACAATCAGCGAGATGCCATACAGCGACATCGCCTGGTTGCCGGAGAGTTTTTCCTGATAGGACAAGCCGCTCCACGCAAAAGTGGTGCCCGCCGGCAGCTTCGCCGCCAGTTTTTCCATCGCGCTGATCGCATCCCCGGAACTCTTGCCGGCCGCCGCCGAACCTTCGATTTCGTAGGACGCGAGGCCGTTATAACGAGACAGCACATCCGGGCCGTACGCCCACTCTGAGGAGGCAAACGACGCAAACGGCACCATGGTGGTATTGCTGTTGCTATCGCTGCCGCGCACGTACCAGCGATCGATATCTTCCGGCTTGCTGCGGAACTGCTGATCGCCCTGCATGTAAACCTTCTTCACGCGGCCACGATCGGTGAAGTCGTTGATGTAGCTGCCGCCAATCGCCGCGCTGAGCGTGTCGTTGATGTCGCTGATGGTGAGACCCAGCGACTGCGCTTTTTCATCGTCGATATTGACCTGCAGCTGCGGCAAATCCGGCAAGGTGTTGGCACGCACCGCGCTGAGCAGCGGATCCTGATTGGCTTCAGCAATCAGCTGATTGCGCATTTGCAGTAGCTGATCGCGCCCGGTGGCACCACGCGCCTGCAGCTCAAAGGTGAATCCGTCTGACTGCCCTAAACCGGACACCGACGGCGGCGACAGCACGAAGATCTGCGCATCACGAATGCTGGCAAGATTGGCCATGGCACGCGCGGCAATGGCATCGGCACTGTTTTCAGCACCTTTACGCTCGCTCCAGTTCTTCAGCGAGATAAAGCCAATCCCGGCGTTCTGGCCGCTGCCGGCAAAACTGAAGCCATTCACCAGCATACTGACGTTGATGTTGTCTTTTTCTTTGGTGGCGAAGTATTCCTGCACCTGACGACGAACCGCGCTGGTGCGGTTTTCCGTCGCGCCCGGTGCCAGCTGGTATTGCACCATGATATAGCCCTGATCCTCAGTCGGCAGGAAGCCGGTCGGCAAACGTATATACAGCACCGCGCAACCGATCAGCAGCACCGCGTAGAGCAGCAGATAGCGCACCGAACTGTGCAGCACATGACCCACGCCGTTGTGATAACGCGCCTGCACGCGCTCGTAACTGCGATTGAACCAGCCGAAAAAGCCCTTTTGACCGCCTTCTTCGTTGTGCGGTTTGAGCAGCGTGGCGCACAACGCCGGCGTCAACGTTAACGCCACGATCACCGACAGCACCATCGATGACACAATGGTGATGGAGAACTGACGATAGATAACGCCGGTTGAGCCGCTAAAGAAGGTCATCGGCAGAAACACCGCCGACAGCACCAGCGCGATACCAATCAGCGCGCCGGTGATCTCCTTCATCGATTTTTCAGTGGCCTGACGCGGCGGCAAACCCTCTTCGCGCATCACACGCTCGACGTTTTCCACCACTACGATTGCGTCATCCACTAACAGCCCAATGGCGAGCACCATGCCGAACATAGTTAAGGTGTTGATCGAGTACCCGAACAGTGACAGCACGCCAAAGGTTCCCAGCAGCACCACCGGCACGGCAATCGCCGGAATCAGCGTGGTGCGGATGTTCTGCAGAAACACGAACATCACGATCACCACCAGAATCACCGCCTCGATCAGGGTTTTCACCACCTCTTCAATCGAGATTTTCACGAAGTCGGTGCTGTCGAGCGGATACGCCACTTCATAGCCCGGCGGCATGCTGCTGCGGAACTCGTCGATGGTGGCTTTCACCTGTTCGGCGGTTGAAAGCGCATTGGCGCCGGACGCCAGCTGCACCGCAATCCCTGAAGCCGGGTGACCGTTCGCCAGCACGTTGGCGCTGTAATCCTCGTCACCCATTTCCACGCGAGCCACATCACTCAGATGCACCACCGATCCGTCGCTTTGGCTTTTCAGCACGATATTGCGGAACTGTTCCGGCGTTTGCAGACGTGAACGCGAACGCACGGTCGCCACCAGCTGCTGCTCTTTGCTGGCCGGTTGCGCGCCCAGCTGACCGGAGGAAACCTGGGTATTCTGGCTCTCCAGCGCGCTGGTCACATCGGACGGCATCAGCGAAAAGGAGGCGAGTTTGGCGGGATCGAGCCAGATGCGCATGGCGTATTCGGCACCAAACACCTGCACGCTACCGACGCCCGGCACGCGCGCCAGCGTATCTTCCATGTTGCTGACCATGTAGTCCGCCACATCGGCCGAGGTGCTTTGGTTGGTTTTATCGTACAGCGCCAGAATCAGCAGGAAGTCGCTTTGCGCCTTCTCCACCGTCACGCCTTGCGTGGTAACGGAGGTCGGCAAGCGGCTTTCGGCCTGCTGCACTTTGTTCTGCACCTGCACCTGCGCAATATCCGGATCGGTGCCCTGCTGGAAAGTGACGCTGATTTTTACCTGGCCGGTTGAGGCGGTGCTGGTGGAATCGAAATAGAGCAAGCCGTCGAGGCCGGTGAGCTGCTGCTCGATCACCTGCGTGACGCTGCTTTCCAGCGTTTCCGCCGACGCGCCGGTGTAAGTGGCCTGAATACTGATCTGCGGCGGTGCAACGTCGGGATACTGCGCAATCGGCAGGCTTTTAATGCTGAGCACGCCAAACATCATGATGCAGATGGCGATCACCCAGGCGAATACCGGGCGGCGAATAAAGAACTGAGCCAACATAATTACTGGCCTCCGCTGCGGGCGCTGTTTGGCGTCACTTCAACTGCTTTTACCGTCATCCCGGCCTGCACTTTGGCGGTGCCTTCGACAATCAGCTTGTCGCCGCTGTTTAAACCGCTGGTCACCAGCCAGGTGTTGCCGATAACCCGATCGGTCACCACTTCCCGGCTTTGCACTTTGTTCTCGTTATCCACCACCAGCGCCGTGGCGTTGCCCTTAGCATCACGCGTGATGCCCTGCTGCGGGGCCAGAATCGCATCCTTTTTAACGCCGTTAGTGACGCTGGCGCGCACATACATGCCCGGCAACAATTCATGCTGCGGATTAGGGAAAATGGCGCGCAGCGTAACGGTTCCGGTGGCTTCATCAACCGCCACTTCGGTCAGTTCCAGCTTGCCGGGATGATCGTAATTGCTGCCGTCTTCCAGTTTTACCGTTACTGGCACCACATCGCTGCTCTGCTGAAGGGAAGCCTGCTGACGCTTTAGTTTCAGCAGTTGCACGCTGGATTGCGTGAGATCGACATAGATCGGATCGAGCGCACGAATGGTCGCCAGCGCCGTGGTTTGCGCCGAGGTCACCAGCGCGCCCGGCGTCACTGACGAGATGCCGATGCGGCCAGAAATCGGTGCTTTGATTTGCGTGTAGTTGAGGTTGATGCGGGCGCTTTCGACGGCGGCACGATATTGATCAACCGACGCCACGTTCTGTTGATAGGTTGCCAGCGCATCGTCGGCATCCTGACGCGATACGCCGTTCTCTTTAACCAGCGCGCTATAGCGCGCAGATTTTAACTGGCTGCTTTTCACTAGCGCCTGCGCATTTTTCAACTGCGCAACGGCCTGATCGTAGCTGGCCTGATAGCTGGCTGCATCGATTTGATACAGTACCTGACCGGCTTTAACTTCGTCGCCTTCGGTAAACAGGCGCTTCTGGATGATACCGTCCACCTGCGGACGCACTTCCGACACCATGCTGCCCACCACGCGTCCGGTGAGTTGGCTATCGAGCGTCACCGACTCAGTTTGCAGCGTTTTCACGCCAACTTCGGTGGTCATGTCGCCCGCTGGCGGGGCGCTATTTTGGTCACAGGCGGCGAGCAATAACACCAGCCCGGCGATGGCCGTGCGCTGAAAATTCTTCATGAATAATCCTGTAGTGAACGTTCATTCTCAATATTGAGTCTACCAAATCGCGGATGTGGGCGTATGTCAGGAAAATGAAAAGAGCGCTCCTGAAAAGCGACAGCAGAATAGCGACCTCTTTGATTGAGGATTTTTAGGGGTTAAATCGCTATGGGTTACAAAGTGTTGCTAACGATAATGAGTTATAACCACTAATGCAAATGATTATTATTTACATGAAAGTAAACGTTAACCTGATGCGCGGTCTTGCATGCGCACCCTACGAAAAATTATGTACCACCTTTAACGCCAGCTGCGGGCTGGTTAATGGCTGACTACCGGCGCTAAACAGCCTGGACGCCGCCGCCATGGAAACCTGGGCCAGCGCCACATGATCTGCGCCCTGCTGTTTCCCGTCTGCCACCGCTTGCGCAATCATTTGCAGATACGCATCCTGATGACCCGCTTTGAACGCCGCCCATGCGCCAGGAATCAGCTGCACAACAGGATGCTGTTCAACCGGCAGCGTCGCTGGGCAAAACAGCGCGCGCGTCGCCGCCAGCGTGGATTCCGCCGCACACAGCACCAGAGATTTACCCGGCAAACGGTGCACCTCATCGGCCAGCATGCGATCGGTGCGATACACCGGGCAATCATGCCCTTGAACACAAAAACCATCGGCAACCGGACCCAGCGTCGAGCAGGTAATCAGAATCGCGTCGAACCACGGCGTCAGGCTGCGTAACAGCTGTTCCAGTTTGTGCTGCTGAGAAGCGGTCATGCCACCGGTCAGCTCGGCTTCCGCCAGCAAATGTGGCATCACAATATGACTCAGTGCGCCGTTGCTCATGCCCAATGAGTGCGCGGCGTCATCGAAAATAGCGATATTACTGGCGGCGGTATGCAGGCAGGCGATAGTCATAGAATTCCTGATCAGTGGCGTCTCTTAGGGATGCTCAATATAACCTGACAAAAACAAAAAAAGGCGCCACAGCGGGCGCCTTATTCTATTTCACTGCAATTACTTCAAACGGAATGCCACAACGCTGTCACCCGCCTGGGTGCCAAGCGAACCGTGACCGCCTGCGGCAATCACCACGTACTGCTTACCGTCTTTACCCATAAAGGTAGACGGCGTGGCTTGCGCACCGGCACTCAGCTCGGTCTGCCACAGCAGCTCGCCGGTGGTGCTGTCGTAGGCGCGGAAGAAGTTATCCGCAGTTGCACCGTGGAACACCAAATCCCCTGCGGTCAGCAATGGACCACCGTGCGCCACCATGCCCATCGGGAAGCCGATGGGGAAGCGGCCCGGCAGGAAGCTGGTCTTCAGGTTTTTGGTGACGCCCACGCGGCGCAGCCATTCGGTTTTACCGGTCTTCAGATCCACGCCCACCATGCGGCCCCAAGGCGGCGCTACACAGGGAATGCCGAGGCCTGACGCCATCTGCTGGATATGGATCGCGTAGTCACCGTGGAAGTTTTCGTTCCAGTATGGCGTGCCATCTTTGGTGAACAGGCGCTCGGTGGCGGTCTGCTCGGTGCGTTTGATCAGGTTGTACTTGTAGGCCAGGCGCACTGGCGCGGCAATCAGCATTTGACGCTGCGGATCAACCGCAACAGAACCCCAGTTGAACACACCAATGTTGCCAGGGAAGATCAGTGAACCGCCTTCCGTTGCTGGCGTCCACGGATTGCCATCATAGCGCAGGCTACGGAAATCCATGCGGCATGACATCTGGTCAAACGGCGTGATGCCCCACATTGACTTCTCGGTCAACGGCTGCGGGATGAAGTTCAGGCTGGAAACCGGCTGAGTCGCCGCAAATTTCTCACCCGCTACGCCACCTTCAGTCGAAACCTTCACCTGGTTTACCGGATACACCGGCTGGCCGGTAAGACGGTTCAGCACAAACAGGTTGCCGGTTTTGGTCGGCAGGATCACCACAGGCTGCTTCTGCCCTTGATAATCGATGTCCACCAGCGAAGGCTGTGACGGATTATCGCGGTCCCACAGATCGTGGTTGGAGCTCTGATAGCGCCATTTGAACGCACCGGTTTGCAGATCCAGCGCCACCAGCGCATCACGGAACTTCTCGGTGTTGCTGTTCGGATCGCGTTCAATGCCCACTTCATCCGGTGAAGCGTTACCAAACGGCACATAGACTACGCCATTTTTCAGGTCAGCACTCAGCGTGCCCCACGCCACTGGCGTGTCCTGCGGGTAGTTTTGACCGGCAGCAATTGGCGCGGTGTTATCCGGGTTAGCCGGATCAAAGTTCCACACCAGACGACCGCTTTGCACGTCATAGGCACGGATCACGCCTGACGGGTTGCCGCTGTTGAAGCCGTTATCCATCACGGAACCGCCAACGATCACCAGCTTGCCCGCCACCAGCGGTGCTGCGGTTTGCATCAGCGCATGTGGACGTACTTCACCCATGTTGGCGTGCAGATCAACCACACCGTTCTGACCGAAATCTGCGCACGGTTTACCGGTATCGGCATCCAGCGCAATCAGCTGCGCATCGGTGGTGGCGTTAAAGATACGCTTACGGCAGATGGCCGGATTTGCGGCGCTATCCTGTGCGGCAACCGGGGTTTCTTCGTAGTAGCTTACGCCGCGACAGGTCTGATGCTGCTGCAGGTAAGAGCGGTCTTTATTTGGCATAAATTTCCACTTCACCGCGCCGGTTTCCGGATCAAGCGCATGCACTTCGTTATGCGGCGTACAGAAATACAGCATACCGTTGGCTTTCAGCGGCGTAGCTTCGAAGGTGTATTCGGTGGCATCCGCATCCTGGCGCAAATCACCGGTGTGATAGGTCCATGCAACTTCGAGGTTTTTGACGTTGTCTTTGCTGATCTGATTCAGCGCCGAGAAACGCAGGCCGTCAGACGAACCACCGTACGCGGTCCAGTCGTTAGCGGCGCCCTGCTCGCTGTTTTGCTCGCGGGCAATGCTGATGGTGCCTTGCTGCGGAACCGGATCGTAGAAGCACAGACCAATCACCACCACGATCATGATAATCACGGTGCCGCCGAGGAAGGCGTGGAAACGGCGTTCACCGCGATACAGCGGTTTCACCACCCACGGCATCGCCAGCCACAGGCCGATCACGCCGAACAGGTCACCGCGTGGGATCCACTGCCATTTATCAAAGCCCACTTCCCAGATAATCCAGGCGAGCGTAATCCACATCAGCACCGCATAAAGCGCCAGCGCGCTGCGCTGGTTGCGGAACAGTAATATTGCGGTGATAAGTAATCCCACCGCCATCAGCGCATAGAAGGCGCTGCCGCCCAGCATCAACAGCTTGCCGCCCATGTACAGCAAGGCAATCGCCAGAATCGCGAGCACGATACTGGTTAATTTGTTAACCATGCTAATCCCTCAACCATATTCATCGAAAAACCTCAAAAATAACCCCACATAAAATCAACAGAATTTTAACTTACGTTACCGTTTAGTAAAAACCCGTTGCGAGGTGTGTCGTTAGCTCCGCTAATGAATGTAGTTTGGCTAATGGCTGCCAGCTACCGCCTGGTTCAATCTGTGACTGAAATCACGTTTCATTTTCGTTGAGAGAATTAATCATTAGTGAGGAAAATTCGCATTTTTTGATAACGAAAAATGGCGAGGATGCGCGATTTTGGGGGAATTTGCGCCTGAGACATAACCTTGCGCAGATTTGTTACTACGCCCGCTGTAGTAGAAAACTTACGCTGTTTTCTTTTTACCCGGGAAACGTTATGAAAATCACTTTATTAGCCAGCTCATTGTTGCTCCTCGCGGTAACTTCTCACGCTGCAACTGACCCACTGATCGTCGGCGATCAAAAAGGCAATGCTCGCGCGGTGATGTCCGCCGCTGGCGAGCTCAACAATGTGCCGTATGAAATCAAATGGTATGAGTTCCCCAACGCTGCGCCGCTGCTGGAGTCGCTCAACTCCCAGCATCTGGATGCCGGCTTAGTCGGCGATGGTCCGCTGTCGTTTGCCGTGGCCGCAGGCGCGCAGATCCGCGCCATTCAGGCATCGCAATATCTCGGCAATGCCATCCTGGTGAAAAAGGACAGCGCCCTGCACAGCATCGCCGACCTAAAAGGCAAGAAAGTGGCGACGGTAAAAGGATCGGCCGGGCAAAACATGGTGCTGAATGCGCTGCACGAAGCGGGTTTGCCCGACGACAGCGTCAATTTTGTCTTCACCACGCCGTCGGAAGCCACGCTGGCGCTGGATAATGGCGCGGTGGATGCGGTGGCAACCTGGGAACCTTATGTGTCCTTTGCCGTGGCGCAGTCCGGCGATCGCATCGCCATCGACGGCAAAAATTCGCCGGTTTCAAACTATCTGGTGGCGACCGATAGCGCCATCGCCAGCAAGCGTGAACAGCTCACGGACTTCCGCGAGCGCCTGATTCGCGCACGTGCGTGGGGCGTGGCGCATCCACAAGCCTACGCCAGCGAGATCGCCAAACTGCTGCGTCTGCCAGATGCGGTGGCGCTGAGTAAAGTACAGCGTGAAAACAACGCGCCGGTAGAAGATTACGCGTTGGTAGAGAAACGCCAGCAACTGGCGATTGATACCTTCACCCGTGGCGGCCTGATCAAACCCGGCTTAAAAGCCGACAAACTGGTGGATGCCTCCTTCTTCAACGTCAACGGAGCCGCCAAACCATGATGAATCTGGCGCTCTACCTCGACTCCGGCATTCATCAGGGCGGCTGGCGCCATCCCAATTCAGCTGCGACCGGCGGCAGTAACTGGCCGCTGTACCGCAAAATCGCCCAGCGCGCCGAAGACGCGAAGCTGGACATGATTTTTGTCGCGGACAAGCTGGCGATTGATGATGTTTACGGCGGGCATCTGGCGCACACCGTGCAGAATCGTCAGGTTGGCTGGTCTGAACCCTTAACATTATTAGCCGCGCTGGCGGCGGTGACTGACCACATCGGCCTTGGCGGCACGGTTTCCTCATCCTATTCGGTGCCTTACACCACCGCGCGTCAGCTGGCAAACATCGACCATATTAGCGGCGGGCGCGCAGCGTGGAATGTGGTTACCTCGCTGAGCCACGCCGAAGCGCGCAACTTTGGTCGCAGCGAGCACTTCTGCCATGAAGATCGCTATCGCCGCGCGGCCGAATTTATTGATGTCATGAAAGCGCTGTGGGACAGCTTTGAAGAGGACGCGCTGATTCTGGATAAAGCGCAGGCGCACTTTGCCGACCCGGCACGCTTCCATAGGCTTGATCATCAGGGTGAATCTTTCAACGTGCAGGGACCGCTTAATCTGCCGCGTCCGCCGCAAGGCCATCCGGTGGTGATTCAGGCTGGCGTATCGGAAGCCTTTATCGATCTGGCCGCGCAACAGGCGGAAGTGCTGTTTGTGGTGCAACCCAATCGGGAACGCGCGCAGCAGTTTTATCAAACCCTGAAACAGCGTGCGCTGCAGTATCAGCGTCAGCCCGATCAACTGCGCATTCTGCCCGGCATGGTGCCGATTGTCGGCAATACGCAGCGCGATGCCGAGGAGCGTGCGGCGTACCTGAAATCATTGATTACCGTGGAATCGGGCCTCAGCTTTGTTTCGGCCAGCATGAATATCGATCTTTCGCAGTACCCCATTGACGGGCCGGTGCCTGACCTGCGTGAAAAGATCACCGGCAGCAAAGGCCGTTTTCAATATGTGATCGCCAGCGCCATTGAGCAGAACCTGACACTGGGCGAGATGGCGAAACGCTACGCCGAGAGCTTGTCGTTCCCGGCACCGACCGGCACAGCGGATAGCATTGCGCAGCAGATGATTGACTGGTATCAGCATCAGGCCTGCGACGGTTTTGTCATTCTGCCCACCTACATTGACGAGAACGAAGATCGCTTCCTCGAACAGGTTGTCCCGCGCCTGCAGGCTGCGGGCGTCTTCCGCAGCGACTATCAACCGGGCACGCTGCGCGATCGTTTAGGCTTAGTAAAGCCGGAAAATCGCTTTAACCTTTCGTCATTAATTGAAATAACTTAATTAATCATTAATGCGCTGCTGCGATTATTCCTGGCAACAATTATCATAGCAGCGCGAATAAGTGCGGTTTTATTACAGTTTTATTTATTCCCTCTTCATTTAATCTTTTTTAAATTGATTAGCCATTGCGCCGCAATGACTTTTTGAGAGTTTCCTCAGCCTGTTATCCCGGATTAAGCGTGATATAAATCACGTAACTGCTCTGCGGCAAGGCCGCTAATAAAAAGAAGGTTATGATGATCAGCGCAGATTTCTTTTATCGTAAATTACGTTTTCCTTTTAAACTCACACACGCTGCTTTTAAGTTTCCGGTTGCCAATGCGCGAGCCCGGCAATATCAGGTGATGTCGCCTGAACAGTCCATCGACCTGCTGCTTAGCAACCACAATCTATCCATCAGCCGCTATGGCGACGGCGAACTGGAAATGACCTTGTTCAAGAATATCGGTTTTCAATCTTTTGATGAACGACTCTCTATTCGCCTTAAAGAGATATTACGGCGCGGAAGTCAGCCGAAAAATCCGTGTTTATTATGTATGCCCGATGCCTTTCGCGGCACCGCGAATATGCGTTTTGGTTCGGCCCTATTCTGGTTTTTTCATAAAGCGTTTTATTTTCGCCATTATGAAAGCTTATTAAAGAAAGATTACCGCTACGGCAATACCTCCGTTACGCGTCCCTATCACGATTATAAGGACAAGCAGCAGGCGGTTCGCGTGTTTAATAAGTTCAAGCAGCTGTTCAGCGATAAAAAGATATTAATTGTGGAAGGCAGCGGCACGCGTCTCGGCATCGGTAACGATCTGCTCGATGGCGCGCGGGAGATTAAACGCATCACCACGCTCAATCGCAACGCCTTCTCGGTCTACAAGGAGCTCTACAGCTCGGTGCTGGCGCACGCACGCGATTACGATATGGTGCTGATGTCGCTCGGCCCCACCGCCACGGTGCTGGCTTACGATCTCAGCCAGCATGGCATTCGCTGCATTGATACCGGCCACATTGATATCGAGTACGAATGGATG
Source organism: Kluyvera sp. 1366 (assembly GCF_054823405.1). Taxonomy (NCBI): domain Bacteria; kingdom Pseudomonadati; phylum Pseudomonadota; class Gammaproteobacteria; order Enterobacterales; family Enterobacteriaceae; genus Kluyvera; species Kluyvera sp. 1366. Next base: position 83,158 of record NZ_JBTRDW010000002.1, on the reverse strand, counting down.
CGCAGTGCCGCGCGTGACAAGGTGCAGGTGGCCGGCAAGAACGTCAATGAAGTGGGCGTGTTACTCAGCGACGATGCGCGCGACGCCGACGATCATTATCGCCAGCAGATTTTGCTGCATGTCGGGTTGCCGCAGGAAGCGGTGCTATCGGCGATGGTAATGCATCCGCCGATCTAATCCACATCGCAAGTAATCGCAAAAATAGGGCATTTTGAGATTGCTTGCGATAACGCTGTTACCCTTCGCGCTTTTTCAGCCACTCCTGCAGCTTGCGCAGTGAAACAGGCGCCTGGTACACCGTTCCTTTCCCCTCCTTTAGTGGACGCAACAATCCCTGTTCGGTGAGGTTTTTCAGGCGCGCACGCGCGGTGTTATCCGCGATGCCGAGCCGCGATTTAATCCCGGCAGAGCTGAGTAACGAACCCGGCGCATTCAGCGCGATGGCCATGATATCCAGCTCACCTTTGGCTAAGGTCATATGCTCTTCCACCCACGTCACTAAACGCTCCCGCTCTTTGTGCAGCGTGGCGATTTGCTCGGTGAAGGCAGTCACCGCGCGCATCACCACTTCGCACTGAAACTGCACGAAATAGGTCAGATCCATCTCATCAGTTTCGCTGTAAAGATAGGAAATGCCGTACTTTACCGCCGCGGCTTTCAACAGCTTGCTGATGGAGATGTAGCGGAACGCGCTGTAACCGTGACGAATCAGATGATGATAGAACAGCCCGCGCGCGGTGCGCCCGTTGCCGTCATTGAAGGGATGAATGTAGCCGATAGCAAAGTGCAACACGCAGGCCACCAGCAAAGGATGCGTGCCCTGCTGCTCCAGCCAGGCAACTTCGGCGCATAACGCGTCCAGCAGGCTATTGAGCCGCTGATAATCCGGCGGCTGATGAATGATTTCGCCGTCGCGCCCGGCAACAAACACATCGTTATTGTCGCGCACGGCGCCGGGCCGATATTTTTCATCATTAATGCCGGCGCAGGCGATGTGATGAATTTCCAGAATATCGGCGCGCGTCAGCGGCGCGTCACCCAGCGTGGCAATGTGCTGCATCAAGCGCCAGTTGCCCATGATCATGCTTTCATCTTCGTTGCGCGGTGCACGCCCCACCGCCAGCAACTCCATCGCCACGCGCGAGGTGGTCGCCGAGCCTTCCAACTGGCTGGATGAAATCGCCTCTTCCATGATCAGCTGTGACATCAGGTAAGAAGCCGCGTCCTCATTCGTTGGTTCGCCGTTGCGCGCAAAGGTCATACGATCGACTGTCGACATCGCTGCCGTGATTTTGGCCGTGAGATTACAGGTCACGGTTTGATCGGCGATCACAAAGTGCTGCGCGCTGCTGCGGCGCTTGAATTTCAGTGCGCTCCACACTTTCTCACGCGTCTGACTATCACTGACACGACGATATAACTCATCGAAATGCAGATAGCGCTCATCCCACTCGGCATGACTGGCGAGGAGCGAATTAATCTCGCTGATACTCAGCGAATCAATAAGTTGAGCGGGTGGGCGGCGCAGCTTCATCTCAAGCAATCTCAAAAACAGGGTATTTTGAGTTTACTTGAGATTCGCTGCGACGACAAATGGCGCTTGCAGCGGAGTTAGCTGCCGTGCCGCTGGCAAAATGCGCGGAGATCGGAGGACTGAAAATCGGCCAGATTCGCCATCAGCTTCTCCAGCGGCCAGTTCCACCAGGCAATCGCCTGCAGTTGCGCGGCAATATCCGCCGCGAAACGTGCACGGATCACTTTGGCTGGCACGCCACCGACAATGGTGTATGGCGGCACCTCTTTCGTCACCACCGCACCGGCCGCCAGCACCGCGCCGTCACCCACCGCCACGCCCGGCAGTACGATCACGCCATGGCCAATCCACACATCATTGCCAATAATCACGCGATCGGCGCGACGCTCGGCAAAGAAGCCATTATCGCGCTCCGCCTGCGCATCGTAGTATTCCGGACAGTAGGTGAAACGGTGCTGCGAGGCGCGATCCATCGGATGATTGGGTGCGCCAATCCGTACATGATTGGCAATGGCGGTAAAGCGTCCGATTTGCGCATCGGCGACGCAGCAATGCTCTCCCAGATAGGAGAAGTCGCCCAGTTCGCTGTATTCGATATAGGTTTCGGCCAGCACTTCACATTGCGCGCCAATCTGGGTTTCGCGCATGCGCACGCTGGGATCGATAACAGTGTGTTGCAGTTTTGTCGGTTGCACAGCAGCAAGTGCCATAATGAAAGCTCCGTGTGGTCAGATGTCTGGATGACCGGTTGCGACTGGGCAACCGCGAGCGACAACACTACAGCGGCAAAATGACACTAATGCTATTGTGCGTATCTGTTTCAGGCGATTCGAGGAAAAGGAATGAGAACACCGTGGTCAATACTGGCGCTGTTATGGTCAGCCGGACAGGCATCCGCCGCGCTGCCCGCCGACATCAAAGCCGGTGATATTGTGCAAGTGCAGTTAGCGCAACTCCATCCGACGCGGGCTGCGATTGGCTATCGTCAGCTGGATTACAAACAGCATCGTTATGAAGCCGAACCGAAAAAGCTGTTCGATGATTATTGCGAAAGCATGGGGCAGAAAGGCGTTGATAAATTTGACAGTAAATCACGTCTCTCGCAGCCCAGCAGCTTCAGCTGTAAAGCGCCGGTCGGCAGCGAACCGGGGCCGATGAAAACGGCGGTGATTGCGCCGGATAACGTGCTGTACCTTACCGATGGTCATCATACTTTCAGCAATTTCGCCGATATCGGCGGTCTTAACACGCCGGTGCAGGTGCGCATCACCGATGACTTCCGCAGCCTGAAAACCATGTCCGCCTTTTGGCAAAAAATGGAAACGGCACATCTGGTATGGCTGGATACGCCTGCTGGCAAAATTAAACCGGATGCGCTGCCGAAAGAGTTGGGCCGCCAGCATATGCAGAATGATGAATATCGCTCGCTGGTCTATTTCGTGCGCGATATTGGCTTTGAGAAGGAGCAGAATCCGCCGCCGTTCCTCGAGTTCTACTGGGGCAAATGGCTGGAAACGCAGCTGCCGCTGAAGAACTTTGACCTCAATAACCGCAACGGTTACGCCAAAGCGCTGGAAACCATCGCTGAGAAGATGACCAGCGTGCCGAAAGACACGGTGATTGCGCACAGCGATAGCGGCCCGCTGACGGCGGATCGGTTAGGTGCACGCAAGAAAGTGAATGAGAAGAAGCTGGAGAAGCTGGTCTCCGACAAGGGCAAACTGACGTGGGCTTTTGCGCAATAATCGCGTGGTCGCCATTCATGGCGACCCATTTACCCATCAGCGCCCTTTCAGCGTTAAACCAATTCGCAGTTTTTCACATCCGCCGATGGCGCCAGCAGATTTTTATCAAATTCGCGCAGTGCCACGCCATCACGAATACGCATCGGCCAGTCGGGATTGGCCAGCGCGCTTTTGCCTATCGACACATAATCCGCGCCCTGCTCCAGCGCCTGCGCCGCCGTGCTGGCATCACTTAACGCGCCATTGGCGATAATCGGCAATTTCGGTGCCGCCTGGCGCGCAATTTGCACCAGTGACAGCGGCGAATCGGCAAACGCCGGTTGCAGCGCGTCATATTCAGTCAGATGCAGATAATCCACGCCGGCCTCAGCAATCGCGGCGAATACCAGGCGCGCGCCCGCTTCGCCTTCCCGCCATTTGTGATGAAAATCATTCACTTTGCCCTGTGAGAGGCGAACTCCCAGCGTAACATCCTTGCCTACGCGCTGGCGCACCGCGGCAATCACCGCCAGCGTCAGAGACAAACGCGCCACGATATCGCCGCCCCAGCGATCGCTGCGCTGATTGGTGTAATCGGTAAAGAACTGGTCAAGCAGATAGCCGTTAGCGCCATGAATTTCGATGCCATCAAAACCCGCTTCGCCGACTGCCCGCGCCGCAGTGTGCGCAAAGCTGTCGATCACCTGCTGGATCTGCTCTTCATTCATTTCGCGTGGCAGCGGATAGGCGCCATGACCGTGATAGAAACCGAGTTGTTCCCCGCGCGGCTGCACCGCTGAGGGCGCGAGCGTGTCCGGTCGATAGATATTGCCCTGCGATATCGCCCCGGCATGCATCAACTGCGCAATGATTTTGCCGCCATGCTGATGCACCCGATCGGTGATCGCGCGCCAGCCGGCGCTCTGTTTAGCGTTAATCAGCCCCGCCTGAAACGCATAGGTTTGCGACCAGGCTTCATCGATATAGATGCCTTCGGTGATGATGGCGCTAAAGCCGCCGCGCACGAAGCGCTGATAGTAGTGCTGCATACGTTCGCCCGGTATGCCGTCAACGCTGGCGGAGATGCGCGTCATGGGCGCCACCATAATGCGATTCTTCAGCGCCAGCCGGTTCAGTGTGCCGCTCTGAAAAAGATGTTTATCACTCATATTGCTCTCTGGATGCGGATTATCTACAGAGCGCAGTATATTCGGTCGCCACAGGGACAAAAATGGCCGATGATGATACGTCTGTATAACGGAAATCGTTACAATGAACTCAAAAGATGTTGAGGTGTTCCTGATGGTCACCCAGACGCGCAGCCTGACGCAGGCCGCGCGGCGACTGAACACCACGCCGATGACGGTCTCACGCCGACTCGCCTCGCTGGAAGAAGATCTCGGCGTGCGCCTGCTGCATCGCACCACCCGCGCCATTGCGTTAACTGATGAAGGTGAAGAGTTTCTGCCCTATGCCAAAACCCTGACAGAAACCGAACAGAGCGCGCGCAGTTTGTTCTCGCCGAATAAACAGGGCGCCACCGGCCAGCTGCGCATCACCGCACCTTCTGGTTTTGGCCGCCGCACCATTATTCCGTTGCTGCCCGCGCTGATGGCGGAGAATCCCGAACTGAAGATCGATTTCCAGCTCAGCGATAACGTCACCGATATTGTTGGGCTGGGCTACGATGTCGCCATTCGCATCGCCCCGCTGCGGGATTCGCGCTTAGTCGCGCAGCGGCTGGCGGATAATCCGCGCGTGCTCTGTGCTTCTCCAGACTATCTGGCGCGCTTCGGCACGCCAAAACTGCTGGCCGATTTGCATCAGCATAACTGCCTACGCTTATCCGGCGTGCCGCAATGGAGTTTTATAGTCGACGACCATATTTCCAGTGTCAGCGTTGAGGGCCGTTTTAGCGGCAGCAATGTGGAAGGCGTGCGTACCTTATGCGTAGCGGGCAGCGGCATCGCCCAGCTCTCTGCGTGGGATGTGCAGCAAGAGTTGGCGGCAGGTGAACTGACTGAGATTACCTTGCGAGATGCTCAACCGCAGCTGCTCGGCGTCTGGGCGCTATTTCCCACCGCACGGCATCTGCCAACGCGCGTCACGGTTTTTCTAAACGCCCTAAAACAGGCGATGGCACGTTAATTCAGAAAATGTGAATGGCGAATCAGGGGCAAAATCTGGATGCGGAAGAGGTGGGACTAACCGCGAAGAAAATTAAAATCGACGCATTTCCTGAACTGATTCTGGCAGGAAAGATCAGCGACGCGACAACGGTTACCGCGTTTCTGTTGGCGCGGGCGAAAGGGTTAATCGACTGATCTCTCTGCTTTATTCCAGGTGCGCATGAATGCGCACCCTACGAATACAACATCGATGTAGTGCCGCCATTCAGGGCGACCGATTACTCCGCAGCAATATCCGCTAACACCGCTTCTGCCTGCGCCTTATCCACCGCCACGCCATCAATAAACAGCTGACGCTGTTCGCTCGGCGGCAGCATAATCTTCAGCGTCTGCCAGGCTGGCTGGAAGCTACCTTTGCGCTGGAAGTTAAGGTGAATCGCCTCAGCATCGCTGCGCATTTTCCAGTTGAGCCACAGCGCATTGCCCTGCTGATAAGCCCAGCTTTCGCCATCATCCTCAAACAGCACACCGTGGCTAACCCCTTTGCCTTTCAGCGGGAACAGCTGCAAGGTGCGGCGATCGTCAGTTTTAGTGTCAACATGACGCAGGCGCTCGCTGAGCGGTAAGCCCGCTCCGGCACGCACCAGCATCGGCTGGGTTTCCAGCGGAGCCGCCAGCGTGATCCATTGACCGCCGCTGAACCATTGCTGGGTAGCGAAGTCATACCAGCCAGTTTGGTTGTCGGGCAGCCACAGACGACGCTCGCGCTGGCCGGGTTCGACCACGCTGGCCACCAGCAGATCGCGGCCCAGCATAAACTCATCGCACTCGGCGAACGTCTGCGCATCCTGTTCATGATCGAGGAAAGTCGGACGCAGCATCGGTTCATCGTCAGCATGCGCCTGCCACAGTAACGTATAGAGGTAAGGCAGCAGACGATAACGCAGTTCAATCGCGGCGCGGATCGCAGGCGTAGCCGCCGGATACATCCAGGGTTCATTGACGGTGTGATCGTCATTCCACGAGTGAATGGTGAAACGCGGATGCATCACGCCGTTTTGTACCCAGCGCACAAACAGTTCTGCATCTGGTTTATCGCCGGAGAAGCCACCGACGTCGTGCCCTACGTTGTACAAACCGGACAGGCTCATACCCAATCCCATGCGGATGTTGTAACGCAACGTGGTCCAGTTGGTGCGGTTATCGCCGCTCCAGGTTTGCACATAGCGCTGCATCCCGGCGCAACCCGAACGGGAAATCAGGAAAGGACGTTTTTCCGGCGCGAAGCGCTGTTGCGCTTCCATCGAGGCGCGCATCATCAGCAGCGGCATCACCGGGCGAATGTGTTTGATGGCAATTGGCGTGCCGAAACCGTGGCAACGCGCTTCGCCGTCCCACACTTCATATTCGTTATTATCGTTCCAGGTGGAATCGATGCCCTTTTCCAGCAGCTGTTTGGTGACGTTTTCCTGCCACCAGGCGACGGCTTGCGGATGGGTAAAATCGAGATGTGAACCTTCGTCATCCCAGAACACCGAACATTCAGGCGCATCTTCTTCGGAGTCACGGATAAACAGCCCTTGTTCCGCCACTTCGTTATAACGCGGATGATCCTGTAACAGACACGGTTTGATATTGGCGGCGAGGCGCAAGCCGGCGTCGTGAAACGCCTGGCTCATCACCTCCGGCTGCGGCACTTTGTCGTAGTTCCAGTTGAATACGTAGCGCTTGTTGTTAATTGAGGTGTAGCCGGACGAGAGCTGGAATGAATCGCACGGAATATCGTGCTCTTCGCAGAGACGAATGAAGTTCATCAGCTGATGTTGTGCATCCGGCGCATCGGTGTAATGCATGGTTGAACCACTGTAGCCAAGGCTCCATTTCGGGCCGAACAGCGTTTTACCTGTGAGACGCACGAAGGCTTTGGTGACATCCAGCACCTTGTCACCGACAAACAGGTAATAGTCGATATCACCGCTTTCCGCCTGCCAGCGGCGATACGGTTTGTGATAGTTATCGAGTTCATTACCCAGATCAAACCAGCTGCTGCTGAGGTTATCGTAATAGAGACCAAAGCTAACATCGGTACGACGGGTGATGGTAAACGGCACATGCTTGTACAGCGGATCGGTGGAGGCCGCGTTGTAGCCCATCGCATCAAGGTTACGCATCTCATAGCGCTGGCCATTACGCTGCAAATCGCCGGTTTTCTCGCCCAGACCATAATAGCGATCGTCATTCATGCGGCACTGATAGTGCGCCACGCCATCGCCGTGCGCGTTGATTTGATAAGCGCTGGTTGGGCGGTCGCAGGTCAGCAGCTGCCATGCGCCGTGGCTGTCGCAATATTGCCACTCCAGCGCCAGCGGTTGATGGACGATCACCCGCAGCTTATCGGTGGCCACCACCAGCGTGTCGCCCTCTTCTTCCAGCGTGAACGATGGCAAGGTGAATCCGGCCAGGCTGTCACGCTGACGCCCTTCCCACGGCACATCACTTTCTGGCGCGATGCTCCAGGTGCGATCGAGGCTGTATGCGCCATGACGTTTAATCGCCACGCGGAACATGCCCGTTTCCAGCACATACAGACACAGCGTGTGTTTGCCGTCGACGGTTAACGCCACGTGGTGTGCATCGGAACCGGCTAATGACCAATTTTTTAACGTTTTCATCGTTACCTACTTTTTCATGCGCGCTGGGCGCGACGTTCAGCAATAAAAGCAATCAGGAATACCGCGCCAATCAGGTCGAAGAAGCCCATGGCGACAAACAGCGGATTAAAGCCAATGGTGTCGGCGGTAACGCCGATCAGCAGTGAGAACAGGAAGCTGGAGATCCAGGCGAACGAGCCGCGCATGCCGTTGACGGTGGCCATCTGGCCTTTATCAAACTTCTCCACCACCAGCGCGCTCAGCATGCAGGAGATGATCTGATGGCCGAAACCACCAATCGAGATCAGCGCAATCGCTACGTAAGGATCTTTAGTGACCGCGACCAGCGCCAGCGACAGCATCAGGAAAGCGCCCGTCACCGAACTCGCCACCACGGAATTAACCTGGGTAAAACCAAAGATTTTGGTGTAGAGCCGCGTCAGATAGCCGCTGGCCGCGCTGCCTAAATCGGCGGCGAGGAACGGCAGCCAGGCGAACATAGCAATCTGCTTCAGATCCATACCCAGCTCTTTCGCCAGATAGAGCGGCACCCAGAAGCTCAGCACGCCCCAGGCAGGTTCAGCCATAAAGGCGGGAATGGCGATGCCGTAAAAACGTTTGTTTTTCGACACGGTTTTCAGCGCGGTAAAGAACGGCAGTTTCACTGCTGGCGGTTCGTTATCCTGACGAATAAATTCCAGTTCCGAGGCCTGCAGATTGGGATGCTGCTCCGGATCGCGATAGAACAACCACCACAGCACCACCCAACCCAACGCCAGGCAGCCGGTGAACAGGAACGCGCCCTGCCAGCCAAAGGAAGCGTGTGCAAAGTAGATAATCGGCGGTGCCAGCATCGCGCCAAGCGAGAAACCCACGCCCGCCCATCCGGCGGCGATAGGACGCTCTTTTTTCGGGAACCATTCGCCAATCACTTTGGCGTTAGCGGGCGTGGCAGCTGCTTCAGCGCCGCCCATGACAAAACGCAGGATAGCCAGATGCACCCAACTGGCCGCGCCAGCGTGGAACAAACAGGCGACGGCCCAAATGGTGGCGCAGATCAGGAAGCCGACTTTCAGGCCAATAACGTCGATCAGCCAGCCGCAAATCGGTTGAAAGAAGGTATACGCCAGCTGGAAGGCGCCGACGATCCAGGAATATTGTTCGGTGGTGATGTTGAGGCTGGTTTTGAGCTCCGGTGCCAGCAAGCCCAACGAGTTACGGGTGATGTAGTTGACCGTGACGCCTGCTAAGAACAGCACCAATACCCACCAGCGCAGATTGCGCAAGGTGCGTTTGGTGCCTGCGGCGGTTATCCCTGGGTTTAAACTGCGGTTCATCTGATTCTCCGTTAGTGAGTCATTTCTAACCATCCGCCAGGAGTGAACCACAGTTGCGAAAAGTGGTCGCCAGATTGATGTCGCAAATGTGATCTGGTTAACCAAAATCACTTGCCAGGTTGACTTAACCCCGTAAAGAGCAGAGTTTTAATCCGGAATCGCGTAGTTATTATCTGATGTAATGCGCTAATAAAGAATATTGGTCAACCAATAGTGAGTGAGGTAACAACATGAAGCAGACCTGGCGCTGGTACGGCCCCAACGATCCTGTCTCTCTGTCCGATGCGCGCCAGGCGGGCGCAACCGGCATCGTCACCGCACTGCACCACATCCCTAATGGCGAAGTGTGGTCAGTCGACGAAATCATGCAGCGCAAGGCGCTGGTGGAAGCCGCCGGTTTGGTGTGGTCGGTGGTGGAGAGCGTGCCGATTCATGAAGAGATTAAAACCGGCAGCGGCCGCTGCCAGCACTGGATCAGCAATTATCAGCAGTCGCTGCGCAACCTGGCGCAGTGCGGCATTAAAACCGTGTGCTACAACTTCATGCCGATCCTTGACTGGACGCGCACCGATCTCGAATATCTGCTGCCGGATGGCGCGAAAGCCCTGCGTTTTGATCAGATTGAGTTCGCGGTGTTTGAACTGCACATTCTGCAGCGTCCCGGCGCGGAGCAGGATTACAGTGCGCAAGAGATCGCCGAGGCTGCTGAACGCTTTGCAACGATGAGTGAAGAGCACCGTAACCGCCTGATGCGCAACATCATCGCCGGTTTGCCGGGTGCGGAGGAAGGCTACACGCTGGATCAATTCCGTGCCCAGCTGGCGCGTTATCAAGGTATCGGTAAGGCCGAGCTGCGAGAGAATTTTGCCACCTTCCTGCGCGCCATTGTCGCGGTTGCGGAAGAAGTGGGCGTACGCATGGCGGTACATCCGGACGATCCGCCACGCCCAATTCTCGGCTTACCGCGCATCGTTTCCAACGCCGACGATCTGCAATGGATGATCGATACCGTCAGCAGCCCCGCCAACGGTTTCACCATGTGTACCGGCTCGTACGGCGTGCTGGCAGAGAATGATTTAGCCGAAATGGTCAAGCGCTTCGGCCCACGAATCTACTTCGCGCATTTGCGCTCCACCAAGCGGGAAGAGAACCCCAACAGCTTCCACGAAGCCGCGCATTTGGGTGGCGATGTCGATATGTTTGCGGTGATCAAGGCGATTGCCGAAGAGGAGCAGCGACGTAAAGCCGCGGGGGAGGAAGATTTGATTCCAATGCGTCCCGACCACGGCCACCAGATGCTGGATGACCTGAAGAAGAAAACCAATCCCGGCTACTCGGCGATCGGTCGCCTGAAAGGATTGGCGGAAATTCGCGGCGTCGAATTGGCGATCCACCGCGCCTATTTTGCTCAGGAAGCCCACTAATGCGCTTTATGGATGAAGATTTTCTGCTGCAGAGCGATATCGCGCGGCGCTTGTACCACGACTTCGCTGCGGATATGCCAATCTACGATTATCACTGTCACCTCAATCCGCAGGAGATTGCTGAAGATCGTCGCTTCGACAACCTCGGCCAAATCTGGCTGGAAGGCGATCACTACAAATGGCGCGCGCTGCGTGCCGCGGGCGTCGATGAGTCGTTGATTACCGGCAAGAGCACCAGCGACTACGACAAGTATCTCGCCTGGGCGCAAACGGTGCCAAAAACCCTCGGTAACCCGCTCTATCACTGGACGCACCTTGAACTGCGGCGCCCGTTTGGCATCACCGATACGCTGTTTGGCCCGGACACCGCGCCTGCGATCTGGCAGCGCTGCGCGGAACAGCTGGCGACGCCGGAATTTTCCGCGCGCGGCATCATGCGCCAGATGAAGGTGCGCATGGTCGGCACCACCGACGATCCGGTTGATTCACTGCACTATCACCGTCAAATCGCCGATGACCGCAGCTTTGATATTGACGTTGCGCCGAGCTGGCGTCCGGACAAGGTCTTCAAAATCGAGCTGGAGGGTTTTGTCGACTATCTTGCTCGTCTGGAAGCCGCCGCCGATGTCGCCATCGACAGCTTCGAGGCGCTACGCCGCGCGCTGTTACGACGCCTTGACCACTTCTCCGCCCACGGTTGTCGCGCCTCAGACCACGGTATTGAAACCCTGCGCTTTGCGCCGGTGCCGGACGACCGCGTGCTCGATACGATTTTGGCGAAACGTCGCCGTGGCGATGCGCTGGATGAATTGGAAATCGCCCAGTTCAGCAGCGCGGTGTTGGTGTGGCTCGGCAGCGAATATGCGCGACGCGGCTGGGTAATGCAGCTGCACATCGGCGCGATCCGTAACAACAGCACGCGCATGTTCCGCCAGCTCGGGCCAGACAGCGGGTTTGATTCGATTGGCGATAACAATATTGCCTGGCCGCTGGCGCGCCTGCTGGATGCGATGGACCTCAACGATCAGCTGCCGAAAACCATTCTCTATTGCCTCAATCCGCGCGATAACGAAGTGCTGGCTACTATGGCGGGCAACTTCCAGGGCGCGGGTATTGCTGGCAAGGTGCAGTTCGGTTCAGGCTGGTGGTTCAACGATCAGCGCGACGGCATGCTGCGTCAGCTGGAGCAACTGTCGCAAATCGGCTTACTCAGCCAGTTTGTCGGTATGCTGACCGATTCACGCAGCTTCCTCTCCTACACGCGCCACGAATACTTCCGCCGTATTCTGTGCAATCTGCTGGCGCAGTGGGTGAAAGACGGCATTGTGCCGCACGATGAGCCGATGCTCGGCAACATGCTGCGCGACATCTGCTTTAACAATGCCGAACGCTATTTCGCGCTGAAAGCCCAGTGATGGTGGCCAGGTCACTGCACGCCGTGACCAGGCCGATTCTTATTCGCTATGCTATAGTGCGCGTCTCTGAGTGAGGCTGTATCAGAGGTTGTGAATCCTTTAACACACAGAAAAGAGCACGATGAAAACTCAAACTTCAGCACAGCGCCCTTATCAGGAAGTCGGGGAAATGCTCCGCCAGATGATCACGCAAAAGCAGTATGCGGTGGGCGAACGGCTGCCGCCGGAGCGCGAACTCGCCGCGCTATTGAATGTGACGCGTACGCTGGTGCGTGAAGCGCTGATTATGCTGGAGCTGGAAGGATTAATTGAGGTACGTCGTGGTGCGGGCATCTATGTGATTCACGATTCGCCGCAGCAACCTGTTTCGCTTCACAAAGCCAGCAACGATGCCGGACCGTTCGAGATGTTGCAGGCGCGTCAGCTGCTGGAGAGCAATATTGCCGAGTTCGCCGCGCTGCAGGCGACGCGTGAAGACATCATGAAGATGCGCCAGGCGCTGGAGCTGGAAGAGAAAGAGCTGGCGTCGGGTTCGGTCAACCAAAGTGAAAACGGCGATCGCAATTTCCATCTGGCGATTGCCGAAGCCACCCACAACAGCATGCTGGTTGAGCTGTTTAAGCAATCCTGGCAGTGGCGTGAAGATAACGTGATGTGGAGCCAACTGCATCGCCATCTGGTCAACAACGATTACCGCAAAAAGTGGCTCGACGATCACAAAAAAATCCTCGCGACGCTGATCAAAAAAGACGCGCGCGCCGCCAAGCTGGCGATGTGGCAACACCTTGAAAATGTGAAACAGCGGCTGCTGGAGTTCTCAGACGTTGATGATATTGATTTCGATGGTTATCTGTTTGAGTCATGGCCGCTGTACGCCACCCATAATCCGCCAAACTAATTTGCGTTTACGGCTTACCTTGTAAGGCTAATTACCGATAGCACACATTGAAGCGGCGCAATTCATTGCGCGCTAAATCGCGCCGCTACGGAAGGTGTGGTGATTCGGTTCGGCGCTTAACTGATCGGCATTACGCCATCCAGGGCGACCTTACAACATCAACTCACCACACTTAATGCCTGATCCTTTGCCAAAAAGAACGGCCTTAAATACGCCACGCTATTCGACAGCGGCAAAATTTCATCGCTGAGCTGAATGCCGATGGTTTCCCGCAGATAACGGCGGCGGGTTTCGATGCGCTGCCACAGCGCCGGATAATTAGAACGGATGTCGCTTTGCAGCGCCGCATCGGCCAGCACCACGCACTCTTCGGCGCTGGCACCGTTGTAGCCCGGCACCGACGGGATGATGTCAATTTGCAGCATCATGCCGCTCTTGAGCAATTCGGTGGACTGATGATAAATCGGCGACGACATCCACTCTTCGTCCGCCACCAGATGTCCCGGATTGAGGTGCCAGCCAAAACGGGCCTTCGGCAAAACCTGCTCGATAAGCTGATACAGCTCGCCACCGCTCATGCCGCAGCGAATGTTTTCCAGCCAGGCCACCACGGCTGAGAAATAGGGTTTGGCGATGCGCTCCAGATAATCTTGCTGGCCTGGCGGCAGCTCACTTTGATCGGCAATGACGAAGCCGCTGCGGCTGGAGAGTCCGCCTTTGAAGGCGGTGGTTAGCGAGAGCGGATCGCCGCGCTGCACTTTTTTGTCGGTGGGATAGAGGTTCGCTTTGTCGAAACGGTTGCCGGTGGCGACGATAGTCACCACCGTGTTGCATTGCCCTTCGGCGTGCAGTAACGCGCCCAATTCTGTTTCACGCACGCCCACCTCGATGGCATTCAGCGCCTCCAGCATGCACTTTGACGCGAGGTTTGCGCCATATTCGTAATGGGCGATTTCATTGGCATTGCAGGTGGTGCGCGCGCCGTTATCGCCAATAAACAAGTGGATGGCATTTTCTAACATGGCGTCATCGTTTAGCGTGCGCTGAATGGCATCGACAATAAAGTACGGCAGATCAAACATCGCACGCCCATTGCCGGCGGCGGGCGTAAACATCTTCCAGCCCACCAGCCCGACTTTATGGCCGTTCGCTAAGCCAGCATCTTTGAAGAGGCTTTCCAGCGGCACTTCATTGTCCATGGGCTGATTGGGAAGCGAGAAGTACGGCGTGTGCAGCAGCGCGGCCGCTGTGCGTGAAAAGCGCGCCATTTTCAGGTTTTCGTTGCCCAGCACCAGCGTGCAAGCTCCGGAGTGATTCAGCAGCAGCAATCCCTCTTCGAAACGCGGGATAAATCCGCTCAGATATTCGAAATTGCCGCCGTGTTCCTTGTCGGCATAGATCACCAGCCAGTCAAAACCCTCGCGCTGCATGCCCGCCAGCAGCGCGTTCTTGCGCTGCACAAGCGTATCATCGGTGAGAAAAACCGGTTCAACGTCGCTGAACGTCATCGGCGCGGTAATCGGCCCGAACGTGATTGCCATGATGCACTTCCTCGCATTACAGAATGAGATGAGGATAGTCGCGTTTTTAGCGCAGCGGATTTTGATCCACGCGAAAAAAGGCGGAGGGGTGAGCTCCGCCTTGTCTCAAGTTCCAGTCAGTGTGCCTGACCGGTCAGTTGCAAAAGGGCAACGATGATTTGAAGAATGATGCGGACGATGTCCAGCAGCAATCGAACAAGTTCCATCACTTTCCTTCTCCTCTGAGAGGAGCGCGCCTTTCAGCTGCCGGGGCTTTGACTCCACCCGCCGACCGCCTAAGCACAATTGTGAGGAGTGCTGAGCGGCTCTCATTGTAAAAGCCACAGGCCAGCACCACCTGAAACCTGCCGGGATTTAACTATCCGCGCCCCTGGAGTCATCAGAAAAACAATGAGGCTTCGCTCGTCACTCAACACCTGTATAACCATACAGTATTATGGCAAAACTTGAAATATCTCGCCGCACATTTTATTATCGCTGTTGTGAGGAGTGCTGAGCACCCCGTTCGCGGCGCGGTTACCAGCCGTTTAGCGAACATAAAAAAAAGGATTTGGCTTAATGCCAAATCCTTTTTTATTACCTGCGATTAATTATCTGGCGGAACTGATACGCCAAATGGTATTTCCCGCATCATCGGCAATTAATACGCCGCCCTGCCGATCGGTGGCTAAACCAACCGGCAAACCGCGCACCTGCTTCTGATCGTCGGTGAGGAAACCAGTCACCACCGGCTGTGGTTGTCCCACCGGTTTCCCATTCTCGAATTTCACCCACACCACCTGATAGCCGTTGAGCGGCGTGCGGTTCCAGCTGCCGTGTTCGCTGATAAACGCCCCGCCGCGATACTGCGGCATATTATCCGCGCCGTAGAACAACAGACCGAGCGGTGCGACGTGCGAACTCAGGGCGTAATCCGGCTTAATCGCCTTCTCTACCAGATCCGGCCTCTGCGGCTGCGCGCGCTCATCCACGTGCTGGCCATAATAGCTGTACGGCCAGCCGTAGAAGCCTTTGTCCTGCACCGACGTCATGTAATCCGGCACTAAATCAGAACCGATCTCGTCGCGCTCATTCACAATCGCCCACAGCTTGCCGCTCTGCGGCTCCCACTGCAATCCGGTGGGATTGCGCAGGCCGCTGGCATAAATCCGGCTGGCACCGCTGGCCGCATCCACTTCCAGCACCGCCGCACGGCGATACTCATCGCCAATGCCGTTTTCCGTCACGTTACTGTTCGAACCCACGCCAACGTACAGCTTGCTGCCGTCGGGGCTGGCGAGCAGCGATTTGGTCCAGTGATGATTAATCGGCCCGCCCGGCAGCTCGGTCACTTCCACCGGTGGGGTGCGGATCTCGGTTTGCCCGGTTTCATACGGGAATTTCACCAGGCTATCGGCGTTCGCCACATACAGCGTGTTGCCCACCAGCTGCATACCAAACGGCGCCGTCAGGTTATCGATAAAGCGATGTTGCTCCCATTTGCCGTTAACGTTACGCAGCAAGGTGATGCGATTACCGCCCTCGCCGCCCTTGCCAGACGCTTTCTGCACAATGCCCATAATCAGCTGCTTCGGTGCGGTGGTCGGTTTCGGTGTGCCATTGGATTCCGCCACCAGCACATCATTGTTCGGCAGCACCAGCACCTGACGCGGATGCTGCAGGTTATCGGCAATCTTTTCGATCTTTAACCCATCCGCCACTTTCGGCATTTCACCGGCTTTCCACGGCGTGCCTTCCGGCACCTGCATCGGCGGCATAAAGAAGTTCTGCGCCTGCGGCAGTTCAGGATTCGCACCGATTTGCTTTTGAGGATCGATCAACGCTCCGTCGTCACAGGCGCTGAGCAGCATCGCGATGGCTACCGCACTGAGTAAGTGTTTCATACGCGACCTCCTTGCGTGCGACGTTCGCGCAACACCAGCTGCACGTTAGCGATCAGCAGCAGCGCCACCACCAGCGTCGACAGCGTGATGCCCAGTGGCACCACCGCGTAAGCATCGCGACTGTGAATAAAGGCATTCACCACCGCCAGCACGATCGCCAGTAGCGACAGCCAGAAATGGGTTTTCTCGTTCGGCCGCGCGCCGCGGAATAAATAAACCAAACTGATTAAACGTGGCAGGATGGCCAGCACCAGACCGATAGTGATTAGCCAACTGGCGGATTTGGTCCACATGATGACGAAGGTTTGCAAATAGAGGATATCGAAAAACCAGGCGGCGACAAAAAAGCCCAGCGGCAACGGTTCCAGCAGCGTATACAACGTCACACCGAACACCGATCTTCCTGAGGTATGAAACATTACTCTCTCCCTTACCGTATTATTGTCAGATGGTGCACGCGTTTCGCTTTTATAAAACAACGTGCAGCCACCTGTGAAATATTAGTAAAG
This sequence comes from Kluyvera sp. 1366, assembly GCF_054823405.1. Taxonomy (NCBI): domain Bacteria; kingdom Pseudomonadati; phylum Pseudomonadota; class Gammaproteobacteria; order Enterobacterales; family Enterobacteriaceae; genus Kluyvera; species Kluyvera sp. 1366. Next base: position 66,113 of record NZ_JBTRDW010000002.1, on the reverse strand, counting down.
ATAAACAGTAACGTTTAACACTTATCTAACACACTCTAACTTAAGACTTATCTGCCGGCAGGCTTACCCAATAACCCGGTTGATAAGGCAAGGGCAGAAACTTTTCATGAAACTCACGGAACGTGGCGTCCGGATCGAGATCGGCAAACAATTCAGGATGCAGCCACTTCGCCAGCGCCTGAATCGCGACAAACTGATACGGGCTGTCGTAGAACTGATGCCAGATGGCATGCGCGTTACCGTTGTGCGCCACCGGCAGTGTTTTGAAGGCATCACGCATCATTAGCAGGCGTAAACGCGCCGTCGCTTCTTTCACATCCGCACCGGGCCCCACGCCAACCCATTTACCCACGGTGTTGTAGTTTTTCCAGTTCGCGCCTGTCACCACCACCACATCGGGACGGCTGGCGATGATCTGCTCGGGATTGAGTGTGCCGAACGTGCCTGGAATCAACGCTTTGGCGATGTTGCTGCCGCCCGCCAGTTCTACCATCTGACCAAAGTTCTCGTTACCGAACGACATGCAGCACTCGTCGCTGTAGCCGCCAGCACGATCAATCATCACTTTCGGGCGCGTGCCGTTAAAGTTTTTCAGGCGATCGGTTACCTTTTCGATTTGCGCACGGCGGAACGCCACAATCTCTTCGGCGCGCTGCGGATTGTTCACCAACTCGCCCATGATGCGGATGCTTTGCTCAGCATGTTCCATCGGCTTCTCGCGGAAGTCGATAAACACCACCGGCACGCCCACCGCTTGTAACTTCTCGATCAGCTTGCCTTCGTCGGTCGCGGCTTTGGATTCGAGGTTCATCAGCACCAAATCGGGCTTCAGCGTCAGCGCCTGTTCGACGTTAAAGGTGCCATCTTTGGCGCCACCAAAGGTCGGCAGCTTTTTGATCTGCGGATATTTCTTTTCATACGCCATATAGCCGTCGTAGTCGGCTTTATGGAAATCGTCACGCCAGCCCACCACGCGCTGGAACGGCGCAGCGGTGTCAAACGCCGCCAGCAAGTACATCTGACGCCCTTCGCCGAGAATGATGCGTTTAGACTCCTCCTTGACCTCGACCTGTCGTCCAGCCACATCGGTAATGGTTTTAGCCGCAGCGTGCCCCGCCACCGCCAGTAATCCCAGTGCTATCAGCCATGATTTCATTTATTACACCTAGAATGATAATGATTATTATTTAAATTTCGCGGCGTCACTATTACCTGGCTGACAGCAAATGAAAAGCCCCGGAGACACATTTTTTTACATTCCCCGCGCTTTTTCCCACTGTGCAATCGCTCACAAAATGCCCTTCATTCGTGAAAAACCTCACAGCTTACCGGGCAAATGCCCAATTAATCGCCGCGCTATCCCGCGCTTTGGCTAATGCGTAAACAAAATGTGAACGCTAAATTACAAAATGAAACGACGTTTTATTTTTTATGTTAATACCCAGTTGGGCAAGCCACTGAGTTGAAGGAGGAGTTACCGTGAAGATCAGTGCCATTGATGTCACCCTGTTTAGCTACCCCACGCGGCGCGTCTCTGACAGCGCCGGACATTCGCATCCCGGTGCAGAGACCGATGCCCAAATGGCGCTGCTGACCATCACCAGCGAAGATGGCGATTGCGGCTACGCGTTTGCCCCCGCCGAAGTGATTCGTCCGCACGTGGTGAACGCCTTCTTCCGCAAAGTGCTGATTGGGCAAAATGCCTTTGATCGCGAGCGTCTGTGGCAGGATCTGGTGCACTGGCAGCGCGGTAGCGCCCATCAGCTCACCGAACGCGCGTTATCGGCGGTGGAACAGGCGCTGTGGGATTTGATTGGTCGCAAGCTCAAACAACCGGTCCACAAACTGCTTGGCGGTTATCGCGAGAAAATTCCCGCTTACGGCAGCACCATGTGCGGCGATGAGCTGGAAGGCGGTTTATCCACGCCCGATGAATACGCGCAGTTTGCCGAAAAACTGGTCGCGCGCGGTTATCAGGCCATCAAACTGCACACCTGGATGCCGCCGGTTTCGTTCGCGCCCAGCACCCTAATGGACATCAAAGCCTGCGCCGCGGTGCGCGAAGCGGTCGGCCCGGACATCGCCCTGATGCTCGACGGCTATCACTGGTACAGCCGCAGCGAGGCGCTCTCCATCGGCAAAGCGCTGGAAAAACTCAATTTCGCCTGGTTCGAAGAGCCGATGGAAGAGGAAAGCATGGCGTCATACGCGTGGCTGGCGGAAAACCTCAGCATTGACGTGCTCGGCCCGGAAAGTCTCGGCGGCAAACACCACAGCCGCGCCGATTGGGTGCGCGCTGGTGCCTGCGACATTCTACGCGCTGGCGCTAACGGCGTCGGCGGCATCTCAGCCACCATGAAGGTCGCCAGCCTGGCCGAAGCCTTTGGTATGGATTGCGAAGTACACGGCAACGGTGCCGCCAGCATCGCGGTGGTCGGCGCTATCCGCAACTGCCGCTGGTACGAACGCGGTCTACTGCATCCGTTCCTCGATTACGAACAGCCGCCGGCCTATCTCAACGCGCTGGTCGATCCCATGGACGCAGAGGGTTTTGTCCATCTGCCAACGCGTCCCGGACTTGGGGAGGACATCAATTTCGCGTGGATTGAGACACACACGCTAAATCGCTGGTAAGCGCCCAACACAAGCAGTACGGCATAAAAACGATAAACCTCTGACCTGCTGGACTTTGCTTATGAACCTGATGAACCCCTGCAGAGCGTGGTGCGCCGCGCTGCTGCTGCTCACCTGTAGCCCATCGATGCTGGCGGCCACGCCAGACGACCAGCTGATTGTGGGCATGAACATGAATAACCTGCTCACGCTCGATCCCGCCGCCATGACCGGCAACGAAGTGGTCGGCATTGTCGTCAATCTCTATGACGGTTTAGTCGAGTTAGATCCGCAACAGCTCACCAACGTGCGCCCGGCGCTGGCGGAGCGCTGGGAGATCAGCCCCGACAATCGTCAACTCACCTTTCATCTGCGTGACAATGTTACCTTCCACTCCGGCAATCCGTTGAGCAGCGCCGATGTAATCTGGTCGATGCGTCGCGTGCTGCACCTGAATCTGGCACAGGCCTCGGTATGGAAATCTTACGGTTTCAGCAAAGAGAACGTGGATCAGATGATCAGCGCGCCGGATGCGCACACGGTAGTGATTCGCCTGCCCAAGCCTAACGATCCCAAGCTGGTGCTCTATTCGCTGGCGGCGCTCGGCAGCATGGTGGTACTCGACAGTAAAACCGTGCAGGCGCAGGCGGTGAATAACGACTGGGGCAATCGCTGGCTCACCACCCACGAAGCGGGTTCCGGACCGTTCCGCCTGGATGTGTGGCAGGCCAAAGATGTGCTGCGCATCAGCCGCGATGCCCACTACTGGCGCGGTGCGCCGAAGCTGACGCGTGTGGTGTTCCGTCATCTGCAGGAGTCGCAAACCTTGCGTCTGATGATGGAGAAAGGCGACCTCGATATTGCCAGCAACATGGCGATCCCCGATGTAAAAGCGCTGCGCCACGATCCCGACCTCACCATCGACGCGGTACAAAAAGGCACGATTTATTACCTGGCGATGAGCATGAAGGACGATCACTTCGCCCATCCGCAGGTACGCGAAGCGCTGCGTTATCTGGTGGATTATCAGGGGATTAACAAAACGCTGATGGCCGGTTACGGCACGCTGCATCAGCGGCCAATTCAAGCCGGCATGCCGGCAACGCTGCCCGATCCTGGCTACAAGCTGGATGTGCCGCGCGCCAAAGCCTTGCTGGCCGCCGCCGGTTATCCCAACGGGTTTGATACCACGCTGCGCGTGCTGGCCGATCAGCCGTTCCTCAATGTCGCCATCGCGATTCAGTCCACGCTGATGCAGGGCGGCATTCGCGCCAAAATCATTACCGGCACCGGTAACCAGATCTACGGTGCGATGCGCGATCGTCAGTTCAATCTGCTGGTCGGGCGCGGCGGCAGCGGCGTGGAGCCGCATCCGCACTCCAGCCTGCGCGCGCTGGTGTACAACCCCAACAACGCCGACAGCGCGCGCCTCACCAATTTTCAGGGCTGGCGCACCGGTTTTTATGACGCGCAGCTGAACAGCATGATCGATAAAGCGCTGCTGGAGCGCGATGTAAAACAGCAGCAGCAGGATTACTTCGCTATCCAGCAGCGCTACGACCAGCTGATTCCGGCGCTGATGCCGATCTCGCAAATGACCGATTCGGTGGTGGTGAATAATCGGGTGCAGGATTACGTGCCGCATCCGTCGGCCACCACTTTCCTGCGTGACGTATGGAAAACGCCAGACAGCCTGGCGGGAGGTGCGCAATGAAGCTGACAAAAAGCCACTGGCGGCGCCTGCGTAGCCGCACCGTTCAGGTGGCGATCACGCTGTTTGGCCTGCTGTTGCTGACCTTCTTTATTGGTCGCGTGATGCCGCTCGATCCGGTGCTGGCGATTGTCGGACCGGATGCCGATCACAATACGTATCAGCAGGTTTATCACCAACTCGGCTTCGATAAACCGCTGTGGGTGCAGTTTGGTATCTATCTGCAAGGCCTGCTGCACGGCAACCTCGGGCTGGCGCTACTGACCGGGCAGCCGGTGATCAACGATATCCTGCGCGTCTTCCCGGCCACGGTAGAACTGGCGACGCTGGCCATTGCGATTGGTACCGGCCTCGGCGTCCCGCTGGGCGTGTGGGCCGCCGCACGCCGCAACAGCGTGATTGACTATCTGGTGCGCATCATCAGCCTGGCGGGTTACTCCACGCCGATTTTCTGGGTGGGCATGGTGGGTCTGCTGTTGTTTTATGCCCATCTCGGCTGGGTCGGCGGCGCGGGCCGTGTTGATTTCAGTCTCGATGGCATTGTGCCGCGTCGCACCGGTTTTCTGCTGATCGATGCCTTGCTGGTGGGCGACTTCACGGTGTTCAGCAATGCACTTAATCATCTGATTCTGCCTGCCTCCCTGCTCGGCTTTCACTCGCTGGCTTACATCAGCCGCATGACGCGCAGCTTTATGCTGGCGCAACTGTCGCAGGAGTTCATTTTGACGGCGCGGGTGAAAGGACTCAGCGAATGGCAGGTGATTTGGCAGCACGCGTTCCGCAATATTCTGGTGCAGCTGCTCACGGTGGTGGCGCTGGCGTACGGCTCGCTGCTGGAAGGCGCGGTGCTGATTGAAACCGTGTTCTCATGGCCCGGTTTTGGTTCCTATCTCACCGGCAGTTTGATGCTCGGCGATATGAATGCGGTGATGGGCTGCGTGCTGGTGGTCGGCCTGATTTTCGTGCTGCTCAATCTTCTCTCTGACCTGCTCTATCAGGTGTTCGATCCGAGGACCAAAGTATGACGATTTCTCTCGATACGCCGTTAGCCAGCCAGACGCGCGAACGGCTGGCGCGCTGTCGCCGCACCGGCGCGCGCATCGGCCATTTTCTCGGGCAAATGGCGCGCAACCCGCTAACCGCAATTGGCGGCGGCATCATTTTGCTGCTGCTGGTGGTGGCGCTGTTCGCACCCTGGATCGCGCCCTACCATCCGCTGATTCAGGATCTCAACAACGCGCTGACGCCGCCCAACGCGCAGCACTGGTTTGGCACCGATGAATTTGGCCGCGACATTTTCAGCCGTCTGGTGTGGGGCGCGCGCATCACGCTGTATATCGTGCTGCTGGTGTCGATCACCGTGGGTCCGCTGGGCTTGCTGCTCGGCGTCACCGCCGGTTACTTCGGCGGCAAAGTGGATAGCGTGTTGATGCGCGTCACCGACATCTTCATCTCCTTTCCTAGCCTGGTGCTGGCGCTGGCGTTTGTCGCCGCGCTCGGTCCGGGGCTGGAGCATGTGGTGATCGCCATTACGCTCACCGCCTGGCCGCCGATTGCCCGCCTGGCGCGCGCTGAAGCACTGTCGCTGCGTCAGGCCGACTTTGTCTCCGCGGTGCGCTTACAGGGCGCCTCGTCACTGCGCATTTTGTGGAAACACATTGTGCCGCTGTGCCTGCCTTCGGTGATTATCCGCATCACCATGAATATGGCGGGCATCATTCTCACCGCTGCCGGACTAGGTTTTCTCGGTTTGGGCGCGCAGCCGCCGGATCCGGAATGGGGCGCGATGATCGCCAGCGGCCGCACATACATGCTGGAGTGTTGGTGGGTGGTGACGGTGCCAGGTCTGGCGATTCTGATCAACAGCTTAGCGTTCAACTTCTTAGGAGATGGCTTACGTGACATCCTCGATCCCCGCAGCGAATAGCGCTGCACCGTTGCTCGACGTGCAGGATTTACAGGTCAATTTCGTCAATGGCCGGCTGGTGACGCCCGCCGTGCGCGGTATCTCCTTCCAGTTGGGCAAGGAGAAACTGGCGATTGTGGGTGAATCCGGTTCCGGCAAATCCACCGTTGGCCGCGCGCTGTTACAGCTGCATCCGCGCAGCGCGCAGGTCACGGCACAGCGCATGCAGTTTGGTGACGTGGACCTGCTGCGTGCCACGCCGGCGCAGATGCGCGCCATTCGCGGCAAGCGCATCTCCATGATTATGCAGGATCCGAAATATTCGCTGAATCCGGTGGTGCGCGTGGGTGAGCAGATTGCTGAAGCCTGGCGCAGTCATCATCCCGGCCAGCGCGAGGTTGCGCGGCAGCGGGCAATGGAGATGCTCGACGTGGTGCAGGTGCGCGATCCGGGCCGCATCTATCAATGTTATCCGCATGAAATTTCCGGTGGTCAGGGCCAGCGCGTGATGATCGCCATGATGCTGATTACCGAGCCTGAGCTGCTGATTGCCGACGAACCCACTTCGGCGCTGGATGTTTCGGTGCGTTTGCAGGTGCTGGCGCTGCTGGATGATTTAGTGAAACAGCGCGGTCTGGGGCTGATTTTTATCAGTCACGACATCAATCTGGTGCGGCGTTTCTGTGACCGCGTGCTGGTGATGTATGCCGGGCGCGTGGTGGAGTCGCTGGCGGCCAGCGAACTCGCTCAGGCGCAGCATCCCTATACGCAAGGCCTCCTCGCTGCACTGCCCGATATGGATCAGCGTCGAGCGCGTCTGCCGGTGCTGCAACGTCAGGCCAGCTGGCTGCAACCCTAAGGAGCAATGATGAACGAGATGATCCGCGTAAGTAATCTCAACCTCAGTTTTGGTGAGGAGGAGCGACGTAATCAGGTGCTGTTCGACGTCAATTTGTCGATTCATCAGGGTGAAATCTTTGGCCTGGTTGGCGAATCCGGATCGGGCAAAACCACGGTGCTGAAGTGCCTCGCCGGGCTGTTCACCCACTGGCACGGCGAGCTGGCGATTGATGGCGTGCCGCTGGCGCATCGTATCGCACGCGAGCGCTGCCGCAGCGTGCAGATGGTGTTTCAGGATCCGTACGGATCGCTGCATCCACGCCACACCATCGGCGATATTCTCGAGGAGCCGCTGCAGATTCACGGCATCGGCCAGCGTCAGCAGCGCGTTATCGCCATGCTGGAGAAAGTTGGCCTCAATCGCGCGTGGCAAACCCGCTATCCGCACCAACTTTCTGGCGGTCAGCGCCAGCGCGTTGCCATCGCCCGCGCGCTGATTCTCGAACCGCGCGTATTGCTATTGGATGAACCGACCTCGGCGCTGGATGTCTCGGTGCAAGCCGAGATCCTCAATCTGCTTAGTGATCTGCAGCAGCAGGAGAAGCTGACCTACTTGATGGTGACGCACGATCTCGGCGTGGTGGCGCATCTGTGCCATCGCGTGGCGGTGATGCAACACGGCAAAGTGCTGGAGACGCTGGATGTCGATGCGCTGGTGCACAATCGCGCGCAGGTGGCGTATACGCAGATGCTGGTGGATGCGAGCCGGCAGGATAACGGGATTTTAGCGTAGGGTCGCCATTCATGGTGACCACTTTACCAGGTGCGCATAAATGCGCACCCTACGAACATCATGGGGGAATTACTGCGTCAGTTCACGCACAAAACCCACGATCTCCTGATTCTGCCCATGTTCAAACAGGCAATGCTGCAGGCGCGGGCCGCTCACGGCGGTCTTCACCAGCTCAGGATCGATGGCGCGCAGTGAATCGAGGTAATTCTCTTTCAGCAGCGCCGCTTTCACTTCGTTCAGAATGCCCGCATTACGCACCTGCGGCTCTTTGCGCTCTGGCGGGTAGCCGTGCCCTTTTTCACCGGTAAAGGCTTTTTCGAAGATAAAGCGCAGGTTTAGTTCCGCGCCCCAGCCGAAACCTTTGGCGAACGGCAGCGACAGCGCATTGCCGTTGTTGATTTGCGCAAACAGGTAGGCATCCGCCGGATCGATGCAGTAGCCGCACACCACGCCGGGATGCAGGTTCAGCGACATCAACGCGCCCTGGCCGGTGCCGCAACCGGCTACCACGAAGTCCACCGCTTTGCTGTTAAGCAGTACGTTGGCCATGATGCCGAGGTGAATATAGGTAAGATGGTGATCCTGTTCGTCGCTCATACCGACGTTAAACACCTGATGCCCGAGCGGTTGCGCCACAGACTGAAGCTCTTTCAACACCGTTGCGTTCTTCGCAGCCTGGCTGTTTTCCATCATCAAAGCGATTTTCATGATCCATCCTCAGATTAAATTGAAACACCGTTTCATTTTAATCAAAGAACGTTAAAATGCAGCCTTTAAATGCCTTTTTGACTGTGAGTTAAGTCACATATTGACGATGCAACCTGCAAGGAGAAATCATGTTTATCTTTAAAAGCGCAACCCGACTGGACGATTTAGGCAACGGCGTAACGCGCCGAATACTGGCGCACGGCGGCACCCTGATGGCGGTGGAAGTCACCTTTGAGCAGGGTGCTGTCGGTCCGCTGCATCACCATCCGCATGAGCAGCTCACCTATGTGCTGTCCGGACGTTTTGCCTTCACCATTGATGGCGTGACAAAAGAAGTCAGCGCCGGCGATACGCTGTATAAAGCGCCGAATATTGTGCACGGCTGCGTGTGTCTGGAAGCGGGCGTACTGTTGGATACCTTTACGCCACAACGCGAGGATTTTCTGGCGGCACCGTAACGTGCCGCCAGAACGATTAGCGGGAAGCCCACCAAAGTCGCAGTTTCAGCCCCCAACCGCTGGTCCAGCCGCTGCTGGTGCTGATGACTTTGCCCTGATGCAGCACGATAAAGGTCGGCGTGGCGTTGATATCCCAGCGCTGGCCGATCGCCCCGCTCTCATCATTGATCGCCACGCCTTGCAGCCCTTTTTTCTCCAGCCAGGTAGCCACGCGCGCGTCACTGCCGGAACGCAGCGCCACGCTCACCACCTTGTCACCTTCCTGACTCATCGCCGCTACGGTTGGCGTGGTGAGTTTGCACACGCCGCACCAGGTTGCCCAGACGTACACCAGCAGTGGCCGATGCTGACTGAGTTCCGCCAGATTCACCTCGCCTTGCAGCGAGGTCAGCGGTTGTTGCGCCAGGTCGGCAGGCAGCTGCGGTGCCCGCAGCCAATCCATGCCCCACAGCGCTGCCGCGACAATCAGCACCAGTAGCAGCGCCTCACGCAGCCAGCGCTTTAATCGACTCATTGCTTCGCCTGCAGCGCGCCTTTCACTGCCGCTTCCAGCTGCTCATACGGCACCGCGCCGCTGATCATCTGGTCGCCCACCAGCGTGGCTGGCGTGCCCTGAACGCCGAGCTGCTGCGCCAGCGTCAAGTTGCTGTTGATGGTATCGAGGCTCACTTTGCTTGGCTCTTTCAGCTTGATGCCGGTTTTCTCCAGCGCCGCGTCGATGCTGGCGTTATCGTGATTGCCCTTTTTCGCCATCAAACGCTCATGCAGCTTCAGGAAGTTTTTCGGCTGTTGCTCCCACACGGTTAGCGCCAGACGCGCCGAGGTGAGAGAGGTTTCAGCACGGTACGGCAGCGGTTTGATCACCACCGCTACCTGCGGATAAGCCTTAATCAGTTTTTCGATATCGGCTTCAAACTTCTTGCAGAACACGCAGTTGTAATCGGTGAAATAGACCAGCGTCAGCGCCGGTTTTTCAGCGCCAATGCGCGGTGAACCGGCGTCGTTGAACAGCGCATCGTGGTTTTTCTTCACCATCTGCGCCACCACGTTTTGCTGCTGTTGCGCTGCTTCTTTATCAAAGGCATCGGCGGCTTCCGCCAGAATCGACGGATTCTGCACCAGGGTTTCACGGATCAGTTCTTTGATGCGCGCCTCCTGCTCAGGCGTAAAAGGCGCGGCCGCCAGTGCAGGCATGGCAAGGAACATCAGTGGCAGTAACAGGGATTTCTTCATTATTTTTTCGCCTCAGAGAGAGTAGAGATCACCGCTTCACGACTCAGCAGCGGTGACAAAATCTGGCCTTGCGGCAGTGCCGGGCCATAAATTTGGTTGAAAGGGATCGCCACGCGGTCGCGGCGGCGCAGGAATTCACCAATGGCCGGATCGGGCTGCGTCCAGTCGCCGCGCAGCAGCACCACGTCATCGGCTTTGAGCGCAGCACGCACATCGGGTTGATTTAACACGCGGGATTTATTCACTTTACAGGTGATGCACCAGTCGGCGGTGACATCGACAAACACCCGTTTATTCTGCTCGAGTGCCTGATGGATCGCCGCTTCGGTCAACGGCTGCCAGTGCAGCGTCTCCTCTTCCGGCGTGACACGCGTCATCAGGAGCAGCGCTCCGGCCAGCGTCAGGGTGATAAACACCACGCCCGCCTGCTGCAGCGCGCGACGTTTCACCAGCCAGCCACACAACACCACGAGTAACACGCCCGCCAGCACCAGCGCGAAGGTGCTGCCCCAATGCGGCACCAGCAACGTCACCAGCCAGAAGGTGGCGAGCAGCATCAACAGGCCGAGCACGCTGCGCAGATGCAGCATCCAGCGCCCCGGACGCGGCAGGCAGCGCGCCATGCCCGGTAACGCCGCCACCAGCAACCATGGCAAACTCATGCCGACGCCGAGCGCGACAAACAGCAGCCATAGCTGCGGCAGCGGTGCCGTCAGCGCATAAGCCACCGCCGTACCGAGAAACGGCGCGCTGCACGGCGTGGCCAGCAAGGTGGCAAACGCGCCCTGGCCGAAGTGGCCGAGCAAGCCGTCGCCGCCCTGCGTCGCCAGTTTGGTATTCAAACCCGACGGCAAGCGGAAATGCAGCAGATCAAACAGGCTGGCGCTAAACAGGAACATCACCAGCACCATCACCAGCAGGAAGCCGCTGCTCTGGAACTGAATGCCCCAGCCCAGCGCCTGACCGCTGAGTCGCAGTCCCGTCATCAGCAGCGCCAATAGCAGGAAGGAGAAAATGATTCCAGCGCTAGAGGCGAGAAACTGCTGGCGCGTCTGACGCTGCGTTTGCCCTTGCTGCTGCACCAGGCTGCTGAGCTTGATCGCCAGCACCGGCAACACACACGGCATCAGGTTGAGGATCAAGCCGCCGAGCAGCGCCAGCAGCAACACCGACCATAAGGTTTGCGCCGCATCGCCGGACACCAGCGTTTCCGCGCCGATATTTATCGCGCTTTGCTGCGCAATGCCAGCATCCGCAACTACCAGCGACAGCGTTTTGCCGCGCAGATCCGGTGCCGCTTCGCCCCATTCATCGGTGACCGCTACGCGCGCGCTGAGCGTGTCGCCATTCACACGGATCGTCGGTGCCGCCAGCATGCTGCCCGGCGGATAATCGAAGAACAGTTCAGGTTGTTGCCAGCCGCCCTGACGCTGTGCGCGGATCTGCAATTCGCCATTTACAAAGCTGGCGTGGAGTTGATCGGTTAAGCCGCTAGCCGCCGGGATGCGCCCCATCGCCTCGGCGAAATCGCGGGCAAAATCGGCGTCTGCGGGCTGGGTCAGATCGAGGCTGATCGGGAAGTCGGTGAGGATGCAAACATCGCTACAGGTTGAGAGCGTCAGCGTTCCCACAAGTTGCTGGCTCGACAGTTTCGCCAGCTCGATCGGCAGCGTGATATCGCCTTTATAGCCTTGCGTGGTCAAGCCGCTGACGTCAAAACGCTCGGGCGCGGGCCAGAACCATTGCGCCTTGACCGCCGGGGTTTGCCAGCGGATTTCCGGCGCAACGCCGCCTTCGCCAGGCGTGCGCCAGTAGGTTTTCCAGCCGGGTTGCAGGCGAATATCCAGCAGCAGTTGCTGATTATCGTTGTGGCTGGCGCTGCGCAAGCGCACTTCGGCGTGGCTGTTTTGCGCATTGCGCAGCCAGCCGGTGTCTGCCGCCTGCGCAGTGATTGCGCAGCTCGCCAGCAGGAGCAGCAGGCTCCTGATCAATACAGTCATGTGAATTCTCCAGTGAATAACAGGGTTTACGCGATGTAACGCGCAGGTGTTATTCCCGGAAGACGCAAAAGGTCAGATGCCGCCGTCGCAGAGGCGGAAACAGCGGTGCGCGGCGATAGCCGACGCAAGTGGTAGTTTGTGTGAAAGTGGCGATCAGTGCCAGCAGCAACAGCAGGAAAGGCAATGCGGTATCAAGGATTGGCGCGGCGGCACTCAGCGATTTGGCGCTTAGCGCACAGGGTTTTTCGCTGGCGCTGGCATCATCACTGCTGTTGGTGTGCGCGGACGCGCTGACCTGCGCTAAAGGTGCGGAAGGCAAATTGAAGCTGCGCTGGACGAGACAAAACGCCAGCACCAGACAAACCAGTGCCAGAATCCATTTTGCGCGTGATAGCGATATCGTCATGCCGCAGCCTCAGAGAAAAGTGCGGACATTTTAAGCATCTGCAGCAGAAACACCAAGCATTGCTGTGTAAACTTTTGTCTTTGTGGTGTTCAACCCAGATCCTGCATCGTAGCGGCGCGATTTATCGCGCATCTCAACGAAGGCATATTACCCACCTAAACACGACGCAATAAATGGCGCCGCTACGATGATTGCGGCCATCAAAATTTGATCGTTACACGGCGTTAAACAATATCATCCACCACGCCACCATCGACGCGCAGCGCGGCACCGGACGTCGCCGACGCCTGTTTCGAGCAAACATACACCACCATATTCGCCACCTCTTCCACCGTGGCGGCGCGCTGGATCACCGAACCTGGCCGCTGCGCCATCACAAACTCTTTCGCCAGCTCTTCCAGCGCCTTACCGGTGCGCTTCACCTCATCTTCCATCATCGCGGCAAAGCCATCAGAGAGCGTTGGGCCGGGCAACACGCTGTTTACCGTCACGCCGCTGCCCGCCACCACTTTCGCCAGACCGCGCGCCAGCGACAGCTGCGCCGTTTTGCTCACGCCGTAATGCAGCATATCGGCGGGAATGTTCAAGGCTGATTCAGAGGAGATAAACACCACGCGGCCCCAACCACGCTGCACCATCTCCGGCAATAAAGCCCGCGACAGACGCACGCCGGACATCACGTTGGTTTGCCAATAGGCATCCCAGGTTTCGTCATCCACCTGATAGAAATCCTGCGGACCGTAAATCCCGGCGTTATTCACCAGAATATCGATCGGCGGCAAGCCGTTAAGCAGTTGCTTAACGCCCTGTGCACTGCCGAGATCGGCGATAAAGGTGTGAATTTTGGCCCCCGCCACTACGCCGTTAAGCTTCTCCCGCGCACGACTCACCGATGCTTCGCTGCGCCCGTTCAGCACCACTTCCGCGCCGCTGGCCGCCAGACCTTGTGCAATGGCAAAACCGATACCGCCAGTTGATGCGGTAACTAAGGCTGTTTTTCCGTGTAAATCGATATTCATCGTGCTTTCCTCTGTGAGCGTAATCACAAAGCCTGGTTCAGGCAGGAGAAGATGCATTGACGAATCATGCGATGGTGCTGTCGGCCACAGGGCTGATGTGCGTTCAGCCTGCTGCCGACATTATTTAGCCCGAGGCCGATAAAGCCGGTTGAGCGCTGATCGGCAGCCGCAGTTGACGCTGTAACCAGGCGCAGGCTGCCGCCTGATCCGGATTGCGTGCGTTAAGCTGCAACACCGGACCCAGCGCCATCGGCTGGGCGGTTTCTGCTAACTTGCGCAGTTCTGGCAGATACTCCGCGCCCGGATGTCCCGGCATGCGATCGGTTAAACGAGCCTGATAACGCGCTACCGCCTCATCCGGCGTGATCGCCAGCCACAGCTCCAGCACCCGCATCACGCCCGCCTGCTGCAATCCCTGCTGCAGCACCTCTTTCGGCTGGAAGCCAAACCAGGCATCGATGACATAGATACAACGCGTCGGCGCTTGCGCCACCACTTGCCAGATCGCCTGATACGCCGCACAACCTAACTGGCGATTGCGCAGGCGATCCACCGGCGCAAAGCTGGCCATAAACGGCTCTTTCAGGCTATCCAGCGTCAGCACCGGAAAGCCGAACTGCTCGGCCAGCGCGCGCGTTAGCGTGCTTTTGCCGGAAGCCGGAATGCCATTCACCAGCACGACAATTTTCTCTTCAGTGTCGGTTGTCATAGGATTTCTATCACCTCCGCGGCACTGCTGGCGTTGCGCAAGCGCACCAGCGTCTCCTCATCCTCCAGCAGCGTAACAATCGCGCGGATGCCCTCTTCAATGTGCGCGTTGCTGTCACGCGCACCGAACATAATCACGATGTCGGCTTTGTCACTGCCGTCGAATGAGATCGGCTCATCCAGCACAATCATGCTGAAACAATCTTTCAGCACGCCGGTCTCCGGCCGCGCATGGGGAATGGCGATGCCCTCCTCAAACACGTAATAGGCGCCATGCTCCAGCGTGTTAGCGATCACCGCTTCCGGGTAACTGGCTTTGATGTAACCGCCGTTCACCAGCGGCAGCGCCGCCAGCGCGATCACTTCGCGCCAATCCCTGGCGCTGATCCCCACCTGAATCGCACTTGCCTCCTGCAGCAGCTGTTTAATACTCATACTGCCTCCTTAAAACGATTTGCGAATGGTGTTACGCAGTTCATCAATTTTGACAAACAACGGATCAATTTCCTGACGATAGTGTCGACTTTTGGCAAAGATATTTAATGCACGATTATATTCCAGCATTAATTGTTTTTGCGTGTCTGTCGCCTGCGGATTATTGGCCAACTGTTTTTCCAGTTCGCTTATTTTCCCGCTGATGGTTTCAGCCTGAAGATCTATTTCCTGTGAATCCTGGCTCTTATTATCAGAGCCCTTTTTCAAGAATCCAAACATAGCATCTCCTGCCCCGAATGGCGCCGGGCACCTCAGGTTATTACGTCATGAGTAAGTCGGAACTAGCGGAACAGTTGAATCTTTTCTACCAGCACATTGGTCACGGCATCGTTGGCCGGCACAAGGAAATTACGCACGCTGTCGTTGACCTTGCCCTTTTCAAACGTCTGCTTGCAGTTTGCAACCCACTGCACATTCATCTCGGTGCCAACGTTGACTTTCTCAATCCCGCTGCGCACCGCAAGACGCATATCTTCATCGCTGACGCCGGTACCGCCGTGCAGCACCAGCGGCGTCTTAGTGGCATCGGTAATTTCCGCGAGGCGCTGATGCTGAATATGGGCTTTACCGGTGTACAAGCCGTGCACCGTGCCGATGGAGATCGCCAGCATATCGACGCCGGTTTCATCGACAAAGCGTTTGGCTTCATCGACGGTGGTAAACGCCGCATCGTTCATTTCCACCTCTTTGCCATCTTCCGACCCGCCAATCGCGCCCAATTCCGCCTCAACCGAAACCGCCAGCGGGCGCGCCATATCAATAACACGGCGCGTATTGGCGATGTTCTCTTCAATCGGTAAATGTGAACCGTCATACATAATTGAACTGAAGCCCGCATCCAGCGCGGTTTGGATAGCGTCCAAATCCGAACAGTGATCGAGGTGCAAACAGGTCGGCACGTTACGGCTTTCAGACAATGAGCGAATCGCATCCACCAATAATTTATGTCCGAGATATTTGGCGGTTCCGGTTGAGATCTGAATCATTAATGGGCTATTCGTTTTCTCCGCTGCTTTAAAAAAGGCGGGCAACATTTCCAGACAGTGCAAATTAAAGGAACCGAGCGCTTTAAATTCACGTTCTTTAGCCACCTGTAACAGATCGGTAAAGTTATAAAGTTTCATGGAGCTTTTCCTCATGGGATTTAGACTTGGTGGATTTTCCGTTAACAAACCAGGCGATGAGAGTAATAAAGGCGATAAACAGCGCCACGAACAGCCAGTTATTCTGGAATGCATGGCCGAGCACCAGGCCGGTACTGATGACATCCGAATCACTGAAGGTGACTCCGGTAAAACCGTAGCTTTCCAGCATCGGCACCAGAATCGCCGGCAGGAAGGTAATGAACAGACCGTGCACGAAACCGCCAATCATTGCGCCGCGACGCCCACCGAGCGCATTACCGAACACGCCTGCGGTGCCACCGGCAAAGAAGTTAGTCAGCAATCCTGGCAGAATCATCGCCAGACCAAACATCGGGAACACCAGCATGCCAACCACCGAACCCAGCGTGGTGGCGAGGAAGCCGACGATCACCGCGTTCGGGGCGTACGGGAACATCACTGGGCAGTCGAGCGCCGGTTTTGCATCCGGCACCAGACGCATGGCGATACCACGGAAAGCCGGCACCAGTTCGTTCAGCAACAGACGCACGCCGCTATACAGCACGAACACACCGCACACGAACTGAATCGACTGCATAAAGGCGTACATCAGGTAGTTCATGCCGTTGCTGTACTGGCCGATAAATTCCGGACCGGCGGCGACCGCAGGGATCAGGTACATCGGCACCATCACCACCGCCATCGACAGATAGGTGTCCTGCAGGAATTTAAAGTTATCGGGCAGTTTGAGATCTTCGGTGGAGCGCGACCCTTTGCCTACCACCTTTGCCACCGCCGCCGTCAGCAGATAGCCAATGGTGCAGAAGTGCCCGAGCGCCACGTCGTCAGAATCGGTGATGCGGCGCACCACCGGTTGGGCCAGCGCAGGCATCACCACCGCCATAATGCCGCCAAAAATGCCGCCGGTAAGGATCAGAGGTAAACCTGTCAGCCCCGCTTTATAGCCAATCACCGCACCGATGGTCGCCATCCACAGCAGCGCCTGACCGGTAAGGAAGATGTATTTGAACGGTGTCAGACGCGCAATGATGATGTTGACGATAAAGATCACCAACAGCGTCAGCGCCACTTCTGAACCCAGCTCGCGGTTTGCTAACCCGGCAATGGCGGCAACATCGGTGATATAACCCTGCATGCCAAAGCCGTGGGTGAAAATGGTGTTCAGGAAGGTCAGCGTACCGACAATAATGTTGATACCGGCCATCATAATTAAGAAACCGAGCAGGGTTTTAAAGGTGCCTTCCACCACCTTGCCCGCCGATTTTTTTTGCAGTAGCAGACCAATCAGGGCAATAAAGGCGATCAGTATCGATGCCTGCCCCAATAAGTCTTTTACCAGGAAGTCGATGACACTATTCATGATTAGCAACCTTTAAGTTACGTTCTTTCATAAACGCCACGATTTTCTCTTCAATTTCTGCTTTGTCGGTCAGCTTATTGAGAATAATCACCCGCTTGATCTGTTCCGGGCTGGCATCGGCATTTAACACATCAGCAAAGGCTTTCTGGGTTAAAATCATGTCGGATTTAAAGGCGTTGGCTTCAGAAATGGTGGTGTGATCAATATCAGCATCAATTTCGAGTTTCTTTAATACTGACTTGGCGCTCATTTCAATCGCAAAGCTTGAACCCAAACCACATCCACAGACACATAATATTTTCAGCATGGCTATTTCCTCACAGAATTTGTAGTTGTTTAGCGAGTTTATAATGATGCCCTTCCGTATCGACCAGGCGTTTTTTCATGCTTATTAAATCAATCGGAATCGGTCGATTACTGCCATTAATAATCACCGCTTTATTGCGCATTCCCGACTGAATACAACGCGCGACTTCACTGGCCATAATGGTGCCCTGATAAATCTCTTCACAGGTAGGATCGCCATTACGCAGGCCATAACCGATAATCGTTTTACGAATACGCACACCAATTAACGGTTCAATTTGTTTAATTAAGGTATCGATAGCGCCCTGAAAGCCCGGCGAATATTCACGGGTATAACCTTCCGAGCACAAAATTATTACGCTGTTCTGCGCCGCCAGCCGCTGCGTGATGCGCTCCGCCAGCTCCTGCGGTGCAATCTGGCATTCCGGGATCAGCGCGAAATCGGCATTGGATTTAATCGCTGACTGCAAGGTTAATTCACCGCAATAACCGCCCAGCAGCTCCACCATAAATACACGACCGGTTAAGGCGCGGCCGGTATTACGTAACTTCGCCACCTCTTTTAACACCTGCTCACAGGCGGTGGAGAAACCGATGCTGTAATCACTGCCAAAGACATCGTTATCGATGGTCATGCCGACGCCAAAACAGTTGACACCAAATTCGCTCAGCGTATGCAGGAATTGTAATGAACCATCTCCGCCCGCCATAATTAATACATCGATGCGCAGCGATTTAAGGTGTTTGGCGATCATCTCATATTCCGGGCGAATTAATTTCCTGCTGGTTCGTCCCGATTGCATCACCGGAATAGCGGCGATGGCGTAATCCACTAAATCACGTCGGGATATTTCCTGATGATTGTTTTCCAGCAAACCTGGAATACCACCATTAAATAACACCATTTCCGCTTGAGTTAAGCGCGATATTTGATACACAAAGTTATTAATCCCGGTGACATCGCCACCGCTGATCACCATGCCAATTCTCATTGTCATCATCCTTTATGCTGTGCGTCTGGAATTCATTCTTCCGATTAACCGCATTGTTATTTGCAACGAATGTCACACTTTTGCGATGAATTTCCCGAGTGAGATAATTGACAGCATCCAACAAAGGCTTATTTTTGTGATGTAAATCACATGGCATTTTTTACCTTAAAACCTTAATAACAAATAAAATCATAGGTTTATATTTATTTTGCGTAGTGAAATCAGCAACCCAAATAAACGCCCTCTTCGCGATTTTTATTTCGATCTATTTTGTGATTTCCCGCGCATTTTTATCGGTTCCTGCCGATTATTCCGTAAAGTAAAAAGGGATAATGATTCCGTGCGTTATTTACGCGTCAGGGCCAGTGAATGATTGACTCAGTGCAGCTGCGCTTGTCCAATACCGTGGCAGATAAAGAATAAAGAAGAGAAAAATGAGCATGCAGAAGGATATTTTGCTTAAGTTGGCCGCGGTGGTGGGTGACAAACAGTTATTAACCCATGCGGATGATAAAGCCTGGTACATAAAGGGGTTCCGCGTCGGGCGCGGTGACGCGCTGGCGGTGGCGTTACCGCAAACCTTGTTGCAGCTGTGGCAAACACTGCAGGTGTGCGTGGCGCACGATGTGATTGTGTTGATGCAGGCATCAAATACCGGCGTCACCGGCGGCTCAACGCCCGACGGCAATGATTACGACCGCAATATCGTGATCATCAGCACCCGCCAGCTCAGAGGCGTGCAGGTGATCGATCAGGCGCGCCAGGTGATCGCCTTCCCCGGCACCACCTTGACTGAACTGGAACACACCTTACAGCCGCTCGGTCGAGAGCCGCACTCGGTGATTGGATCATCCTGCATCGGCGCCTCGGTGGTCGGCGGGATCTGTAATAATTCCGGTGGCTCGCTGATTCGGCGCGGCCCCGCGTTTACCGAAAAATCCTTGTTCGCCCGTATTCATGAGGATGGTCGCCTGGAGATGGTTAATCATCTCGGCATCGAGTTGGGCGACACGCCAGAAGTGATGCTGGCAAACCTGGCGCAGCAGCAGTATCAAACCGGCGAGCAAGCCGATTGGCAGGGTAAAATCTGGGCCGATGACTACGCCGACCGCTTACGAGATGTGACCGCGGATTCCCCAGCACGCTTCAATGGCGATCTGCGCTACTTGCACGACAGCTCGGGCAGCGCCGGTAAAGTGGTGGTTTTCGCTGTACGCTTGCCCACCTTCGAAGCCAGCGCCGGCAGCGACACCTTCTACATCGGCACTAACGATGAGAACGTGCTGGTGGCGCTGCGCCGTTTCCTGCTAACCGAAATGAGCGAACTGCCGCTGCAGGCGGAATATATTCATCGCAACGCCTTCGATTTAACCGTGCGCTATGCCAAGCATATGTATCTGGCGATCCGCAAACTGGGCCCGCAGGCCATTCCGCAGATGATGGCCAATAAAGCCAAATGGGATGTGCGCTTCAGCCATCTTAAATTCCTGCCGCGCAATTTTGTTGATCGGGTGCTGCAATTCTTCAACCAATTGACGCCGAGCTTTATCGCGCCGCGCATCATGGATTACCGCAGCGAGTATCAACATCATCTGATGATCAAAGTAGAGTCGCCGCAAACCGCCGAGTTGCAGAGTTTACTGCAGCAATTCTTTGCTGAGCAGCAAGGCGGCTTTTTCCGCTGCAATGCGCGTGAAGCGGCAGATGCGTTTTTGGTGCGTTTCGGCGTGGGCGGCTGCACCATTTCCTACTGCGACGCGCTGGGTTACAACCCCAACGAGCGGCTGGTAGCCTTCGACGTGGCGCTGCGCCGTAATGACGATGCATGGCGTTTGACGCTGCCCGATCATCTGGCGGCGCAGGTACAGGTTGATTCGTGTTGCGGGCACTTCTTCTGCTTCGTCAATCATCAGGATTACGTGCTGAAACCCGGCTACGACGCGAAAGTGTTTAAGGAAGAGGTGAAACGGTATCTGGAACAGCGCGGCGCGAAATATCCCGCCGAGCACAATGTCGGGCACCTTTATCAGGCGTCGTGTGAGCATGTCGCGCACTGGAAACAGCTTGATCCCACCAACAGCTGTAATCCAGGGATTGGTAAAACCAGTAAGAAGAAGTTTTGGCGGGAGATGTAGCATCGCACTTAGGGTGCGCATTCATGCGCACTCGGTCACCATAAATAGCGACCCTACGTAATGACGAATGATTTCACGTACGTTTCGGTTGAATCTTTCAGCTTTGATTGACCAAAATCAACCAGCGATGCCGTTCGCTCAGCAGACGCTGATGCAGTTGCTCGAGCTGCGGCAGCGTCAGTGCCTGAATAGCCGCGCGATTGAGAGTGGCCAGGCCGTGCTGCTGGCGCAGAGTTTCGAGTGCGGCCTCGCCATTATCTTTGCTTACGCACTGCGTCATTAAGCTCGCCTGCCATGCCGCCAGCTTTTGCGGCGAGATTGCCGCGATCTCGGCGACCATCTCACGCATAAAGCGTTTGCAGTGACCCAGCAGCGCACGCCAGGAGATATCCGGTGATTGCAGCGCCAGCATCAAGCCATCCACATCCGCCACCCGCTGATAGCGCGCCGACACCACATAGCCAATTTGCTGATCCACGCGCAACCGCTGGAAGAAGCGAGTTTCCAGCATCAGCGCCAGCACGCGTAAAGCGGCCAGGCTGGCATCATCGGCCTGCGGTAACGGCATAAACAGCAGCAGCGCCTGATCGCGCCCGTCGCAGGCGATGGGCACGATGCCGTGTTGCAGTCGTGCCGGCGGCGTGTCGCGCGCCAGATCCGGCGTAAAATCGCTGAGCAGATGCGCCACGCGCTGGCTTAATGCGGTATTGGTGCCGCACCATGCCGCCAGCCATTGTGGCGCGGGTAATGGCTTGCTCAAGCGAGTGGGCAACGCGGCGAGCAATTGACGAATCACAATCGAAGGGGTATTCGCTGCGGGTTGCGCCAGCACCGGCGTGTTCAGCGCCTGTATTGCCTGATGCACGCTAAACAACGCGCGATCGGCGGATGCGGGCAGATTGAGCAGCAGCTGCCAGCTTGCATGCGTCTGTTGCCAGCTGCCGTTGCCACCCGCGTGGCGCAATTCCGCCAGCAACGGGCGTAACTGGCGCTGCCGCGACTGCGCGTCTTCCTCACTCAAGGTCTGATAAAACGCCGGACGCAGCAGCAGCGTTTCAACCTGTTTTACCGGTGCAATCAGCGGCAACGACTGCGCCACGGGCGGGAGACGAGGGAGCGGAACAGCGGCTGAAGCAGGATAGAAGTGAAACGCTGCGGGTTTGGTCGCAGCCAACGACGGCGGCAGCCACTCGGCCAGCTGCAAGGTGAAGCCCTGCGTGTGATGCGGTGCGCCGTCAATCTGTTGCTGCGTGAGCAGACGTGTGCGCGGACAATCTGGCAACGCTGCGGCAAAATCCGTGAAGTTTTCTGGCAGCGCGCAACCCGGCGCGAAGCCCAACGCCCGGCCGCGCAACTGTTCCAGCGGCGACAAGGTCGCGAAATCTTCCTGCGCGAGCTGTGCGTAGTGCCGCAGCTGAAGCGCCGTACATTCAGCTAACGCAGCCAGATGCTGCCAAACGCGTTGCTCAATCTGTTGCGCCTGCGCCGGGGAAATGCGCCTGGCGCTAAAGCGCAGCGCCAGTAAAGCTTGTTGCTCATCTTGCCATAACCAATGCGCGTCAAAGGTTTCGCATAACGCCTCAGCGCGCAACTGCGCCAGCAAGCTGCCGGGCGCTTCGTCCTGCCAGAATGCTTTTAATAATGTGACATTGTCACGCACAGTCTGCTCATCGCCCGCCACCAACATCGTCAGCCAGAAATTTTCTTCACCGCCTGATTGCAGTAAACGATCGCCTTGCAACAGCGTAGCTTCAATAGCCGCAGCGCGTTCTCCACCCGCCAGCAAACTGCCGCCAAAGCGTGCCGCCAACTGTTCGAGCTCATCCAGTGATTGCGGGCCATGGAGCCAAAGCTGCATATTTTCAGCGCGATAGAAGCGGCGATGAAAATCGCGTAGTGCGGATTGCAACTCCGTGACGTTGTCACCAAAAGCCTGCCGACTGCCGACGCGGAAGCGCTGAAAACGTCCCGGCAACTTTTCCAGCACGGCAGCTTCACTCAGCGTGTCGGCATGGTTTTGCAGCAGTTGATACTCAGCCTCAATTACCGCCGCTTCCTGCTGAATGGCCTGCGCCGTTAGCAACGGTGCCGCTAACATGTCACACAGCCGCTGCACGCCCGCTGACAACGCTGCAGCTGGGAGCTGAAAGAAATAGGCGCTGCGGCTCAACTGCGTGGTAGCGTTCACCTGGCCGCCCTGCAGCTGCAGCCACGGCATCAGGCGATCGTCGCCGTGAAAAGCTTCGCTGCCGCAAAACAGCAGATGTTCCAGCAGATGTGCCAAACCCGGCCAGCGATCCGCTTCATCCAGACTGCCGGCCTGCACGCGCATCAGCGCCGCCGCCTCACGCGCGTCGGGCTGATGATAAAGATGGCAGCGCAGGCCGTTGGCGAGCGTGAGCTGGCGCGCGTGCATCAGGTGACGCGCTGCTTAAAGATCAGTTCGGAGTTGCTGCGATTGCGGAACTGCAGCTGCTGGATTTTGATGTCGCTGCAGTTGGCTTCACGTCGTGCTTCGAGGATCTTGCCGTGATGCGGCGATTTGCTGCACACCGGATCGGTGTTATCGGCATCGCCGGTCAGCATAAAGGCCTGACAGCGACAGCCGCCAAAGTCTTTCTCTTTTTCATCGCAGGAGCGACAGGGTTCCGGCATCCAGTCAAAGCCGCGATAGCGGTTAAAACCAAACGAGTTGTACCAGATATCGTCCAGCGTGCGCTCCAGCACCGACGGGAACGCAACCGGCAGCTGACGCGCGCTGTGGCACGGCAACGCGGTGCCGTCAGGCGTGACGCTGAGGAAGATCGATCCCCATCCGCCCATGCAGGGTTTCGGCCGCTCTTCATAGTAATCCGGCGTCACGAACAGCAGATTGGTGAGATTGCCGCTGGCGCCCATGCGCTGACGATAATCGGCCACCACCGCTTCGGCGTTGGCGATCTGCTCGCGCGTCGGCAGCAATCCTTCACGATTGAGCTGCGCCCAGCCATAGAATTGGCAAGTCGCCAGCTCGACATCGTCGGCTTCCAGTTCGATACAGAGATCGATGATTTTGTCGATCTGGTCGATATTGTGGCGATGCAGCACGAAATTCAGCACCATCGGATAGCCGTGCGCTTTCACCGCTTTCGCCATCTCCAGCTTCTGCTGGAAGGCCTTTTTTGACCCGGCCAGCGCCGCGTTCAGCGTTTCATCGCTGGCCTGGAAGCTGATCTGGATATGATCGAGTCCGGCGTCGGCAAAGGCATCGAGTTTTTTCGCCGTCAGGCCGATGCCGGAGGTGATCAGGTTGGTGTAGAAACCGAGATCGCGCGCGGCGCGGATCAGCTCCGGCAGGTCCTTACGGGTTAGCGGTTCGCCGCCGGAAAAACCGAGCTGCACGCTGCCCATGGCGCGCGCCTGACGAAACACCTCAATCCACTGTTCGGTGGTCAGCTCTTTCTCCTGCTGGGAAAAATCCAGCGGATTGGAGCAATACGGACACTGCAGCGGGCAGCGATAGGTCAGTTCTGCCAGCAGCCACAGCGGTGGCGTCACGCTTTTACTCGGGTTCACGACACTGTATCCATTTTTGTTCGATGGCGGATTGCAGGAACTCTTTGACGTCGTCGCCGACGCCGCCCGCGTCCGGAAAACGCGCATCCAGCGTGGCAACGATCGCCGCCACATCCTGTTTGCCATCCACCAGTTCGAGGATCGCCACGGCGGTCTCGTTCAGTTTGGCCATGCCTTCCGGATAGAGCACCACATGGCTATCCTGCGCCGCTTCCCACTGCATGCGGTAGCCGCGACGGAAAGCCGGAATCACATTATCTTTCATGTTGTTATACCAGTCTTGTGCTGTGCCAGGACACCTGATCGGTGACCGTATGATAAGGCGGACGTTGCAGCGCATACGCCATGGTCATGGCATCGAGCATGGTCCAGAGAATATCGAGTTTAAACTGCAGGATCTCCAGCATGCGGTTCTGCTGTTCGGCGCGGGTAAACACCTCAAGCGCCAGCGCCAGCCCATGCTCCACATCGCGGTTCGCCTGGCTCAAACGGCTGCGGAAGTAGAAATAGCCTTCCTCTTTGATCCACGGATAGTGCTGCGGCCAGCTGTCGAGACGCGACTGATGAATCTGCGGCGCAAACAGCTCGGTGAGCGAGCTACAGGCCGCTTCCTGCCAGTTAGCACGGCGCGCGAAGTTCACGTAGGCGTCCACCGCAAAACGCACGCCCGGCAGCACCAGCTTCTCGGACAGCAACACGTCACGATCCAGCCCCACCGCCTCACCCAACTGCAGCCAGGCTTCAATCCCGCCTTCGTGACCGTTGCTGCCGTCGTGATCGAGGATGCGCTGCACCCATTTACGCCGCGTCGCCGCATCCGGGCAATTCGCCATGATCGCCGCATCTTTCAGCGGAATGTTGGTCTGATAATAGAAGCGGTTCGCCACCCAGCCCTGAATCTGCTCGCGCGTCGCCTCGCCATTGTGCATGGCAATGTGATAAGGGTGATGAATGTGGTAGAACGCGCCTTTGTCGCGCAGCGCCTGCTCAAACGCGGCGGGCGATAATGCTTCGGTGATGATCACGATGCAAACTCCTGCAGATGAATCGCCATGCCATCCCAACTCACTTCAATGCCCTGCTGCGTCAAATAGGCGCGCTGCGGCGATTGCTCATTAAGGATCGGATTGGTGTTGTTAATGTGAATCAAAATCTTGCGTTTGGCCGGCAGCGCAGCCAGCAACGCCATTAAACCTTGTTCTTCGGCCAGCGCTAAGTGGCCCATCGCTTTGCCGGTATTTTTGCCAACGCCGGTGGCGAGCAGCTCGTCGTCCTGCCACACCGTGCCATCAATCAACAGGCAATCGGCTTTTTGCAGCCACGGCATGATCACCGCATCCGGCTCGCCGAGTCCCGGCGCGTAGAGCAGCGTTTGGCCGTTGGCGGTGTTTTCAATGAACAGCGCCACGTTGTGGCCCGGCAGCGGGCGATCGCGATACGGCGAATACGGCGGCGCGTTGCTGAGAATCGGAATCGCGGTGAACTGCAAACGGTGGCAGACATCGACGCGGAACGGCTCCAGCGGCGTTAACGCATGATGCTGCAAGCCGCCATTCCAGTGCTGCAACATGGTGAAAATTGGGAAACCGCTGGTGAGATCGCCATGCACTTCCGGCGTGCACCACACCTGATGCGGACAGCCTTCGCGCAGGCTCAACAAGCCAGTGGTGTGATCGATTTGGCTGTCGGTGAGAATGATGCTGCCAATCGCCGTGCCGCGCAGCACACCCTTTTTGATCAGTTCTGGCGTGTGGGCAATTTGCTGGCTGATGTCCGGCGAGGCGTTGCACAGCACCCAATCTTCACCGTTGTCGCTGATAATGATCGAAGATTGGGTGCGCGCCTGCGCCTGAATGCTGCCGTTACGCAGGCCGCTGCAATTGGCGCAGTTACAGTTCCACTGCGGGAAGCCGCCGCCCGCCGCTGAACCGAGGACTTTAATAAACATGGACGTTGACCAAAGAGAGAAAACAAAATGCCCGCACGAACGGCGGGCAGAAGTCTTAGCGGTTGGAGATGTACAGAGTCACTTCCAGGCCCAGACGCAGGTCAATAAACGCAGGTTTTTTCCACATAATGGTCTTCCTCATAAAACAAAAACGCAGAGAAATCTCTGCTGAAGAGGATTGCGGCTGTGACTTAGATCACATCGCAATCCGTACGCGCGCAGATGTTGCGCCAATGTAGCGAGCAGATCAACCCTGATTCGGTAAGGGAATGGTGCTAATGCTGCCAAATTTGTTGCAATACGCGCTGCCAGTTGCCCCATGCGAGCTGCTCAAGTGCTGTTTGATCGTAGTCGAACGAACGCAACAACGCATAAAGATGCGGTAATCCGCTCACGTCTTTCAGCGCCTCAGGCACGCTGATGCCATCAAAATCGGAGCCCAGCGCCACATGATCGCGGCCCATTATCGCGATCAGGTGCTCAACATGTTTAACAATTTCGATCAATGCGGTGTCGCTATCGCGTTTTCCGTCGCTGCGCAGAAAAGCGTTGCCAAAATTCACGCCCACCACGCCGCCGCTGTCGCGGATGGCGCGCAGCTGATCGTCGGTCAGATTGCGTGGCTGCGCGCAGAGCGCGTGCGCATTGGAGTGCGTCGCCACCAGCGGCGCGGTTGACAGGCGTGCGGTGTCCCAGAAGGCTTTCTCGTTCATGTGCGACATATCGATCAGCATGCGATGTCGATTGGCAGCGGCGATCAGCTGCTCACCTTGTTCGGTCAAACCTGGCCCGCTGTCCGGTGAGTTGGGGAATGATCCGCAGACGCCTTCGCCAAAGCGATTGGGCAGATTCCAGAACGGCCCGATGCTGCGCACGCCCGCCTGGTAAAACGCATCAAGCGCTTCACCCTCGCCATCAAACCCGTCTGCGCCTTCAATATGCGCCACCAGCGCCAGCACGCCGTCAGCGCGACAGGCGGCAATATCAGCGGTGTTTAGGCATAACCGCGCCCGCCCATCAGATTGCGCCGCCAGCGTTTTCAGGATGTCGAGCTGCTGCCAGAGAATCGTCAGTGGATCGAAATTTTCCTCCGCACGCTGCGGCGCGACCTCTTTGACATAGCGCGCTGGCGGCACAAACATCGCGAACAGCCCACCGGCAAAACCGCCCTGCTGCATGCGCGGAAAATCGAGGTGGCCCTTTTCGATGCCGTGAAAAAAGGCCTGCGCGGGATCATCGCGATGATGCAGCCACAGATTGAGAAGCAGGTCGTTATGACCGTCGAAGGTTTTTAGCAACATGAGGGGTTCTTTGACGAAACAACATGGCGCCATGCTACGCGCGCGCTGCTGTTTCGCCAAATGCGGGCGCACAAAGGGTTAGTTCTGCGCAACCTTTAAGCCGTGATAAAAAGTCGGTTTCACATCAAGATGCTGCTGGATCAACCCGTATTTCTGGTAGAAATCGGCGGTCTCCTGCTGCTGGGCGATGGTGGCATCATCAATGCTCTGCCAGTGCGATTTGCGGCGTGAGAAGGATTTCGCCGCCGCCTCTTTCGGGAAACCGATGATTTTTGCCAGCGTGGTCGAGTACTCATCGACATGGCTGTTAGCCCAGCGATCGGCGGCGGCTAAGCGATTGACGTAATCCTGCAGCGCCGCGCGTTTGGCTTCATCGTTTAGCGCGGCGTCGGTGGCCGCGAGGAAGCTGTTGCCGCTGGACAGGCCAACGCCGTTCACCAGCACGCGTCCGGTGTGGGTCACTTCCGCCAGCGCGGTATAAGGATCCCACGTTGACCAGGCATCCACCGAACCGTTTGCCAGCGCGATGCGCGCATCCGCAGGCGTTAAGAAGCGCCAGTTAACCTCTTTATCGCTGACGCCCGCCTGCTCCAGCGCTTTGAGCGCCTCAAAGTGACCAATCGATCCGCGTCCGGTAGCGATGCTTTTGCCCCTTAACTCAGCAACGGTTTTGATGGGTGAATCCGGGCTGACCAGCACCGCCAATCCTTCGGGCACCGATTTGCTCACCGCCACCGCTTTCACCTGCGAACCGGCCGCCAGCGAGAACAGCAGCGGCGCATCGCCGATAATACCGGCATCCACCGCACCGGCATTTAGCGCTTCCGCCAGCGGTGCCGCCGCCGGGAACTCGGCCCATTCGATTTTATAATTGAGGTTGTTCAACTGCTGCGCCGCTTCCATTTCGGCGTGCATATTTCCCTTTTGATCGGCAATGCGCAGCGTCACGGTTTCTGCCGTCGCCGCACCGCTGGCTGTCACGATTAATAGTGCCAAAGCTGCTCTTTTCATTGTGTTTTATCCCATCGCGCAAAACCCCAGCCTAACCCGCGCGCGCCAAATGACCGATGCCGATTTCGCATGAGATATGCCGCGTGGCGCATAAAGACTATGCATGCAATCACCGCAATTATCGTAGCCGCGCAATTTATTGCGCAATGTCGGGAGGAGCGCGGTGTCGCCTGAAAAATGCGCGATTAATCGCGCCGCTACAGAGTGTGCGCGCAAGAGTCTGAACCCGGTTGTCACTTTTGCGCGAGTGGTTGTCAGCAATGCGCGAGCCGCGCCGCGCGATGCTGGGCGAGACTGAACGCCACATTACAAGGAGATCGTTATGCTCACGCAACCCGCTACAAAATACCGCCCGTTTCCGGTTATCGACTTACCCGATCGTCAGTGGCCCTCGCGCCAACTGACGCAGGCACCGCGCTGGCTCTCTACCGACTTACGCGACGGCAATCAGGCGCTGGCGACACCAATGGACAGCGCGCGCAAGCTGGAGTTCTGGCAACTGCTGCTGCGCTGTGGCTTTAAGGAGATTGAGGTGGCCTTTCCGGCGGCATCGCAGACCGATTTTGATTTTGTCCGTTTGCTGATTGAGCAGAAGCACATTCCAGACGATGTGGCGATTCAGGTGTTGACCCAGGCGCGCAGCGATCTGATTGATCGCACCTTCGACGCGCTGCGTGGCGCGCCGAACGCCATTATTCATCTCTACAACGCCACCGCACCGCTGTTCCGCGAGCGCGTGTTCCGCCAGAGCAAAGCCGAGATTATCGAACTGGCCTGCGCCGGTGCGCGTCAAATTCGCGCCCGTTGCGAAGCGCAAAAGGATACCGCGTGGACCTTCGAGTATTCGCCAGAAACCTTCTGCTTTACCGAACCGGAGTTTGCGCTGGAGATTTGCGAAGCGGTGGCGGCGATTTGGCAACCGGGCCCGGCGCGTCCAATGATCATCAACCTGCCCGCGACCGTCGAAGTGAACACGCCGAACGTCTATGCCGATCAGATTGAGGTTTTCTGTCGCCACTTCAGCCAGCGATCGCAGGTGTCGATCAGCGTGCATCCGCATAACGATCGCGGTACCGGCATCGCCTGCGCCGAGCTGGCGCTGCTGGCGGGTGCCGATCGCGTGGAAGGCTGTTTGTTTGGCAACGGCGAGCGCACCGGCAACGTCGATATCGTTACGCTGGCGCTCAATCTCTACACTCAGGGCATCGCGCCGCAGCTCGATTTCAGCGATATCCAGCAGGTGCTGGAAGTGGTGACGCGCTGCAACCAGCTGCCAGTGCATCCGCGTCATCCGTATGCCGGTGAACTGGTGTTTACCGCCTTCTCCGGTTCGCATCAGGATGCGATACGCAAAGGCTTTGCCGCCCGTGCTGAGCGTGAAGAAGCAATCTGGCAGATGCCGTATCTGCCGCTCGATCCGCTGGATATCGGCTGCAGCTACGAAGCGGTGATCCGCGTTAACAGTCAATCGGGTAAAGGCGGCGCCGCCTGGCTACTGGAGCAGAATCACGGTCTGCAGCTGCCGCGCGGCTTGCAGCAGGATTTCAGCCGTCTGGTGCAACAGCAAACCGACCAGCACGGTCAGGAGATGACCCATCACGCGCTGTGGCAGTTGTTTTGTCAGCATTACGGCTTAACGCAGCCCGTGCGTTGTTTGCTGGAAGCGGAAAGTCACAGCGACGATAAAGGCGAAACGCGCCTTAGGGCGCGGCTGCAACAGGGCGCGCAGCAGTTGATGCTGGAAGGTAAAGGCAACGGCTTGCTCTCAGCCGCCGTTGCCGCGCTGCGTCAGCGCTATGACGTAATCATCACCATTGAGGATTATCACGAACACACGCTGGGCAAACGCAGCGACAGTCGTTCGGTGACCTACATCAGTTGCATTAATGCACGCGGGGAACGCGCATGGGGGGTAGGCATTGATAATGATGTGGCGCGCGCTTCACTGCAGGCGCTGCTCAACGCAGCGCACGCTTTTCTGCCGCAGGAAAGTAGTTCGCTGGCGTGACGCCGAGCACGCGGCGAAACATCGCGCTGAAGGCGCTCGGGCTGTCATAACCGAGATCGAGTGCCACCGTCAGCACGCTATCGCCCTGCGCTAAGCGGGTTAACGCCACGCTCAGTCGCGCGCGGCGCACCCAGTCGCTGAATTGTAACCCGGTTTCGCGACTGAAATGGCGCGCCAGCGTGCGTTCGGCCACGCAGAGTTGCGTAGCCGCGCGGGCCAGCGTCCAGTTTTCGCCGGGCGCTTGCTGGATCTGCTGGCACAAACTCAGCAGCCGCTCGCTTTCCGGCAGCGGCAGACCAAACGGCAGCACGTCCATCACGCGGATCTCATCGAGGATCAGCTCGTAAATCCGCTCGGCGCGGCTGCCGGGAACGTACTGCTCCGGCAGCGCCAGCGCGCTGACAATCAACTCACGCAGCAGCGGCGAAATCTGCACCACCTGACAACTGGCGGGCAGATCGGCGCGCGCCAGCGGATCCACAAACAGCGTGCGTGCGGCCACCGCGCCAACAATGTGCAGTGCGTGACGCGTCCCCGCCGGCAGCCAGACGCCGCGACTCGGCGGCACAATCCAGCTGCCGTGCTGCGTTTCCACTTTCACCACGCCGCTCAGCGTGTGGATCAGCTGGGCGCAAGCGTGGTGATGCCACGGCTCCGCGTCGCCATGCGCATAATCGTGCGCATAGGGCACCAGCGGACGATAGGCGAAGTCGAAGTTGAGCCGCGCACTCATGTTAGCGTTTCAGATATTGATAAACCGCCGCCAGATCCTGCTCGCCGTAACCGGCATCTACCGCTTGCTGCCAGACATCCACAATGTTTTCCAGCGCCGGCAGTTTGCTATCGCCCGCCGCATCCAGCGCCAGTTTGGCGTCTTTCAGCGCCCACACCAGATGCATCTGCGGCGTGAAATCGCCGCTGGCAATCATGCCAAGTTTCATTTTGGCGTACGGTGCCGCCAGCGGACCGCCATCCAGCACTTTCCACAGATCGTCGGTGCTGAAACCAAACTCTTCCGCCAGACGCGTACTTTCCGCCAGGCTCTGCATCAGACCAATCAGCCAGCTATTCACCACCAGCTTCATGCGCGAACTGGCGCCCGCCTCGCCCAGCCATTGCGTGCCTTTACCGATCGCGGCGAACACCTGCTCTGCGGCCTGCGCGTTGCTCTGATCGCCGCTGGCCATCACCAGGATTTGCGCATTCTCTGCTGGCGCTTTGGTGCCGGAAACCGGTGCATCGATAAACACTACGTCCGGACGCGTGCTTTTGAATTCCGCGATCAGTTGATCGGTGGCGGCCACGCCGATGGTGCCCATCTGGCAAATTGTCGCACCCTGCTTGAGCGCGGAGCTGGCGTCGTTCAGCGCCTGACGCGTGGTATCGCCGTCGGCCAGCATGGCGATCACCACATCCGCGCCACTCACCGCTTGCGCAGCGCTGTCGGCCAGCGTGATGCCTGCATCCAGCAGATCTTCGCCTTTGGCACGCGTGCGGTTCCAGCCGCGCACCGTGAAGCCTTTTTTCAACAGGTTAGCGGCAAACGCATGCCCCATCGCGCCCAATCCCAGTACCGCGACCACAGGTTGTTGACTCATCATTCCCTCTCTTTTGTGCCTTAAGACAAAACCGCCAGACTGACAGAATTTCCCTGTCGCAGCCAGGCCAGAGATGCGATGAAAAAACATTTTCAACGCCGCAATGATGAATAATCCGTCATACTATTTACGCTTTTCAAACAAATGATAAAACGATTAACATACGTGCCATTAATGTTCCATTCGGTACATTCCACGCCCTTTTTACGGTCTTTCATAATGAAAATAGCTTTACTGCGACAGGCTTCGCTGCTGATGCTGCCTGCGATGTTACCGGTCTCGGCGCTGGCGGCAAACGCGGCCAGCAATACCATGGTGGTGAGCGCGGCGCCGTCCGCATCCGGACTGTCTGAACTGGATACGCCAGCGGCAGTTAGTGTGGTGTCCGGCGACGATATGCGCCACGCGGCACCGCGCGTCAATTTGTCAGAAAACCTCAGCAGCGTGCCCGGTTTGCAAATTCAAAACCGCCAGAATTTCGAACATAACAGGCAGAGCCATGTCCAATTATCATGTAATCTTCTGATTAATAGGAGATAACATGCTAATGAGCACATTAACTTTGTACTCATTTATGTACTCATTCTTACTTAGGTTTGATTGGGTGTGATTAATTACTTTGGAGGGAAATCCTATGTGGAAGAAGCCAGCATTTATTGATATGCGCCTCGGCTTGGAAGTGACTCTGTACATTTCTAACCGTTAAGGCACCTGCCCGCAATTTTGCGGGCTTTTTTGCCAATAAACCTAGCATTGGGTGCTTGAGTATTAAAACCTCTTAAAATGCTTCACGCGAGGTATTTTCAAATAGTCGGCCTGTCATCCTCATGCATGGTCGTGATTTCGTGCGTTACCACTCCCACCACTGCAATATCTTCCAGCAGGTCATCCATTAGGAATGCGCCATCGTCGGTAATCAGACGGCGCGGCTGAATCATGATCATCGCCCACTCATACATACCTGACATATCAATCAGCACCGTGTCACCGTTTACCGGGTACAGCAACATTCACTGTAATCGGCTTTGGGCGGCGCTTTAGTTGCTGGTATACCGCTGCAATAGCATTGGATCGGAAAGAGCGCCCGCAGGCGCTGATTAATACCCCCTTACGGGTGTTTCTCCAGTAAGTGTTTACGCTTGGAGGAAATGGCAGGGTTAATTTCATAGGCTACCCCACGACCAAATCAGCACATGCTTAACCGCCACTAGCGGCCACAGCAGGCCCCTTATGATCGATGGTATTGGGCTGCTGATGTCTTTGTGCTTATTGGCGCAGCTACTCTCAGCGACCAAGCCCGACACGAAAAAATAGGCGGCAGTGAATACGAGAGCGCCAATCATTGTTTCAATGCTAATCATTACCCCTCCTGCTTCACTAGGAAAACGATCATCGCGGCGCGTAAAATGTTTTCATGCCAATAAACGTTTGAGCCAAGTAAGCCGGTCGATATATCCCACGCCTTTGGCAGCTCGCTTTTAAACGGCATCAGCCCTATGCCATGCTCAGAAATTATGGGCCCAGCATCTGCCCAGGAATTGCAGAAATCGAAAGTTTTAGTTGCCGTCCCTCTATCTTCATCCCACTCAACACCAACCCAAGGTTTCCCTAATTTAGCGAGCTCGCACATGTCTCTTATGTATCCGATAGCAACTGCGACTTCGATATTTAATTCAAGATCGGTCATGTCACTAAAATTTGAACCACTGCCTGTGGTTTGCTCGCGCCTGTTTACACGGCAGTCATCGCCGTTACTCTTGGGTATGATGAACTTCAGGATGTTTTCGCCAGCGCGCTTTTCTTCGTCACTCATGGCTTACTCCAATGATCTTCAATCGAAACGCCGAGGCGATGAAGCCAGTCGGCTAGCTTAAGCATGGTCTCGCGCTCACTCAGTCGCTGCGGGAAATCATCAAGTGCGATCGTTGGTGTCACTCTTCCGTAAGCATCTCGCTCAATCGTGATGCTCTGCTCAAGTGTGGTGTTCCAAATCTTGCTGTGGTGCTTCACCAAATAAACTGACCGGCTGTTACCCTCTTTCACATCTAGGTTGTAGCTCGTGAGAATCACTTGGTTGTTGCCGCGATATAAATTCCTCCAGCTCATGCCACCCTCCCGGCGATCAGTTGCACGCTGCTGTCACACTGGTTGCCCCAGCAATCCCAACCCTCGGCGGCGGTTCGCGCAAACAGCTCAATGCGTGACACGTCACCATAAAGTTGCTCCAGACGGTTTCTCACTTCCCACGGCTTAGCGCTGTGCTCTCCAAGGCAGGAATACACAACCTGCTTAACCGATGCGCTGGCGCGTTCCAGTCCGGTACCGCGTGTCGCTATCAGCACATCCTCTGTGTTGCTGCGGGTGTGGTTGCCGCCGTTCATGCGCGTTTCTGCGTTAAGCATGGCCAGCAGATCGGTAAAGTCGTGGATGGTCTGTTCGGTTAGCGCACGGTTCCCGGCATTGCCCGTAACATGGCTTACGCCGGACTGGCTTACGCGCCCGACCAAGGCTGGTATGCCGGAACCGATGTGCGCTACCTGAGCGATATCGCGGCGGATGATGAGAATGACGTGAAAGCGCCGTCTTATATCGTGGTCGGCGTGAACAGCGGTTATAAGTGGCTGGTGCAGAACTGGACGTTGGATCTATTTGGCCGCGTCGATAACCTGTTTGACCGCAACTACATCGGTTCAGTTATCGTGAATGAAAGCAACGGTCGCTATTACGAACCGGCGCCGGGTCGCAATTACAGCGTGGGCCTGACGGTGAGTTATGCGTTTCAGTAAATAAACGCGTTGGATAGATGATATTAAAGCCCTGCAAGCCGCTTGCGGGGCTTTTTATTGGTTGAATATTGTCCAGCACGGCATATTGCTTTATAGTTATGTAGCAACATCTCTACATATCATGGAGGTCGTGATGACAGTGACGAGAATCAGCAGTCGAGCTTTTAATCAGGAGGTATCCCGGGCCAAGAAAGCCGCCGAGGAAGGCCCGGTTTATATTACTGACCGTGGCAATCCTGCACATGTTTTACTGACATTTGAAGCGTATAAAAAACTCACGGGTTCAAACCGAAGCATCGTAGATTCACTCGCCATGCCGGACGGCGTAGATATCGATTTTGAGCCAGAACGTGCGACCATAATCAACAGGGATGTGGAGTTCTAATGCGCTATTTGCTGGATACCAATGTTATTTCAGAATTACGTAAGGCAGGGACGCCTAAAGCCAATCCTCAGGTGATTGCCTGGGCTAAAAGTATTGATGCTGAAGAGATGTTTATTTCAGCATTGACGCTGATGGAAATTGAAAAAGGTATCCTTAAGTTCGCCCGTAAAGACCCTCAGCAAGCCCATCATTTACAGCGCTGGTATCAAGAGCAGGTTCTGACAGAATTTTCCTGGCGTACACTCTCTATTGATAGCAGCGTGGCCCGCCTTTGCGCTCAGCTGCATATTCCTGATGAACGCCCACATACCGATGCGCTGATCGCGGCGACAGCGATTCATCACGAGCTGATTCTGGTCACGCGTAACGTACGGGATTTTGATACCACTGGCGTGATGTTGCTGAATCCATGGCAGGAACGGTAGGCTCGCCATTCATGGCGTCCTGCAAGCCAGGTGCGCATGAATGCGCACCCTACGATGTTCCTTACTTCAACAACGCCAGCACATCATCGGTTGTGCCGGTTTCGCCCAGCCGCGGGAAGATACGCTCGACGCTGTTTTTATGCGTTTCGGCATTCAGGCAGGTCATGGCGTCGGTTGCCAACGTGACGTTGTAACCCAGCTCATACGCCTGACGCGCCGTGGATTCCACGCCGATGCTGGTGGCGATGCCGCAAATCACCACTTGTGTGATGCCGCGCTGCTGCAGCTGCTCGTGCAGATCCGTGTTATGGAAAGCGCCCCAGGTTTTTTTGGTAATGATGATGTCACCGCGCTGCTGCGCCAGGTCCGGCACCAACGTCGCCCAATCGGCTGGCAAATCGCCAGCGTGTTTCGGCTGCTCATTACGGCCAGGCGCGCCGCCCGCAACGTTGACCAGCACCACCGGGCGCTTTTGCCCGCGGAATGCATCGGCCAGACGCGCTGAGCGCTCAATCACTTCATGCGCCTCTAACGGTGCGACC
Organism: Kluyvera sp. 1366; assembly: GCF_054823405.1. Taxonomy (NCBI): domain Bacteria; kingdom Pseudomonadati; phylum Pseudomonadota; class Gammaproteobacteria; order Enterobacterales; family Enterobacteriaceae; genus Kluyvera; species Kluyvera sp. 1366. The sequence continues at coordinate 29,747 of NZ_JBTRDW010000002.1, read as the reverse complement.
GGCAGCGCAACAATGCCGTTTTGCAGGTCGATCACAATCAGCGCGGTGTTGTCGTCAAGGGTAGTTAAAGCCATGTTGAGTCCTCTCAGGATTATTGGTCGGCAAGTCGTTGCAGTAAGGGAAGCGCGGCCAGCAGCGTGTGCTGTTCCTGCGGGTTCAGTTGCGTTGCAATGCTGTTGAGCAGCCAGTCATCACGCTGTGCGCGGTTGGCAGCAATCAGTTTCAGGCAGGCATCGGTGGGTTGATAGCGGGTTTTGCGGCCATCCAGCGGATCGGCTGCGCCCTGCACCATACCCAGCGTCTGCAGGCTTGCCACGGTGGCACCCATCGACTGCGTGCGCACCCCTTCCAGCGTAGCCAATTCTGTTACCGTCATAGCGCCATCGCGCACCAGATAGCCAAGTACCGACACCTGCGGCCAGGTGAGATCGCCCGGCGGCGCCGATTCACGCAGGCGACGCGCCAGTTTGCCATTGATGCTGCGCAGTAACGCCGCCGCGCTGTTGAGGTCGCTCATGGCACCTTCTCCTTACTGATGAGCCGCGAGTATATAAATACGAAGGCAAACTGTGTAGTTTACCTTCGTATCAATTTGTAATTGTGCCAGATTGTTAGGTGGCCGCCATGCATGGCGATCCTAGGCGCGCTGCAGATAATGAATCAAACTGTGGAAACGCAGCGGCGTGCTGAGAGGATTGCGGTAGCTGTGCGGCGTGTCGGCGGCGAACTGGCTGGCCTGGCCCGAAAGCAAGCGACGCCATGTGCCTTCCACGCCCAGCAACAATTCGCCTTCCAGCACCACAACCTGCTCAATCACCCCGCTTTCATGCGCTGATGAATCACTCTGCGCGCCACCCGCCAGAGTCACTTCCAGCAGATCAAAATGCAGTCTGGCATCGTACGGCAGCAGCGGCTTAACCTGCATCTGCGCGTTGGGCTCGCTGAAGGTCGCCACGCTGCCCGGCGGTTGATCGCTGCCCTGCACAAAGAAGGAAAACGGCACGTTAAAGCCGGTGGCAATTTTCCACAGCGTCGCCACCGTGGGGCTCGATTCGCCGCGCTCGATCTGGCCGAGCATCGCTTTGCTCACGCCGGTGCGATCCGCTGCCAGCGTCAGGCTCCAGCCGTTGGCCTGACGCAGCTGTTTCAGCGCCAGACTCAAATGTTGATGCAAATTTTCCATGTGTTCTCCCGAAAAGCTCGCGCGCAGTGTAGCACTTGTGCGCTATAACGCTCCATGCCACAATGTGCGTTATAACGCACAACCGGATGTGACCTGATGACCACCGCCACCACACGCAGTGCCTTCTCTTTCCCGATGCTGATTTCGGGTTTTATCGCCGTGCTGGTGGGCTACAGCAGCACGGCAGCGCTGATCTTCCAGGCGGCGCAGGCGGCGGGCGCTTCGCCGGCGCAGATTGGCGGCTGGCTGTCGATGCTCGGCGTAGGTATGGGGTTGGCCTCGCTCGGCTTATCGCTATGGACACGCCTGCCGATCCTCGCAGCCTGGTCGACGCCTGGCGCGGCGCTGCTCGCCACCAGCGTGCAGGGTTTGACGCTGAATGAAGTGGTGGGCGTGTTTGTCGCCACCAACCTGTTGATTGTGTTATGCGGCGTTACCGGCCTGTTCGCCCGCCTGATGAATCACATTCCGCAATCGCTGGCGGCCGCGATGTTGGCCGGGATTCTGCTGAAATTTGGCATCGGCACCTTTAGCGGTTTGCAGAGCAATTTCGCGCTGTGCGGCAGCATGTGTCTGGTGTGGTTGCTGAGCCGCCGCTGGCTGCCGCGCTACGCCATCATTCTGGCGTTGTTCGCGGGCGTGCTGGTGGCGCTCGGCCAGCAATCGATCCACTTTCCGCCGCATGCGCTGGCGATCAGTCGGCCGGAATTCATCATGCCGCAGTTTACTCTGGCGGCGCTGATTGGCGTGGGTTTGCCCTATTTTCTCGTCACTATGGCGTCGCAAAATGCGCCCGGCATCGCCACCTTGCAGGCGCACGGCTATCAGCCGCCGGTATCAGCGCTCACCGGCTGGACCGGCTTTATCGCTTTAGTGCTGTCGCCATTTGGCGGGTTTTCGGTGTGTATCGCTGCGATTACCGCTGCTATCTGTATGGGCGACGATGTCGATCCGAATCCGGCGCGCCGCTGGATGGCATCGGCATTGGCGGGCGTGTTCTATCTGCTGACCGGATTTACCGGCGGATTGATCGCCATCATGCTGAGCGCCTTGCCGCCGGTGTTGATTGCCACGCTGGCGGGCCTCGCGCTGCTGGCTACGCTGTCCGGCAGTTTGCAGCGCGCCTTAGCCGAACCGGATCAGCGCGACGGCGCCATCGTGGCGTTTCTGATCACCGCCAGCGGTGTTTCGCTGCTCGGCATCGGCTCCGCCTTTTGGGGTTTGCTCGGCGGCATGCTGACCTATGCGATCCTTTCCCCGCGCAGCCGCGCTTAAAATTTCAGCAATCTTCTCCGCACGCGGGAAAAACGCCCTGTTTTTCCCCCTTTATCAGCCGTTTGATTTCGCTGCATTTGGCTTAAGATCACTATCATCGCCAAAAACACACACTGTTCTGCCTCAGACAACCACCGATAAGGGCCCAACGAGTGGCAAAAACTTTTCTGCGCAGCGGCAATCTGGACACGGTACTGGCACTGGGTGAAAACGGCCAGCCGGTCTGGACGTCCGCGCTGCAAATCCGTGAAACCCTGCGCCTGCGCCGCCAAACCACGCTGGCCAATTGCCTCGCGATCCCGCAGGTCAACGAGCGCGGTGACCGCCTCGATTGGTACGCCCCGTTTACTGGCAAAGTAAAATCCTGGCTGGGTGCCAGCGATCACGAGCGCCGTCAGGCGCTGGAACTGCTGACGCTAAACCAGCAGGATCTGCAGGCGCTGAGCCTGCGCGCGCGCGACGCGGAGAATCCGGCGATGCGCTTGTTTGGTGCGTTGCTGAGCAAAACGTTGCAGTTCCCGGATCAGCAGTACGTTTATCTGGTGGATGGCAAACCGGTGATCACCTTCTGGGGCTTTGTTGATCCGCAGGCGCGTTCGCGTGATGACGCGCTGGCCTGCCTGCGCGATTCGCTGGAAGATGCGCTGCCGCCGCTGCTGCCAGAACCGCCAGCACCTGCTCCGCTGATGGTTGCGCCGGTAATTGCGCCGCTGATCGAGGTGCCGCCTGCCGCTGCTCAACCGGTGATTGAGCCGGAACCTGAAGCCGAAGAACCGGCGGTTGAGGACATTGCTGAGGCCGCGCCTGAACCGCTACCCGAACCTGTCGCGCCGCCACGTCGCGCCTTTGCCGTGCGTCCGCTGATGCTGCTGTTGCCGGTTGCGGCGCTGGTGGCTGCGGGCGTCGCCTACTGGCTGCACAGCGCGCCGCAACCTGCTGCGATTCGCGTTGCGGATGTGCCGGTGCCGGTGAGTAAGCCGCCTGCCGTGATGGTTAAAGCGGAAAAACTCGCCGCCACGCTGCCACAAACCGCCGCCACCGTCGTTGCCGCCGCGCCGGTTGCCACACCTGTCGCGCCGCCTGAGGTGGTGGCTGAACACACCGAACCGGCCAAAGCCGATGATTTGGTGATGACCACCGAAGATGCGCGCGTTGGATCGGTGAAATTTATTAACGGCACCTGGCGCGTCACGTTGCGTCAAACCAATCTGCCGACCGGCAAACCGCCAAGCCTGCGCTATCAAATCCGCAACGGCAAAGGCACCGCCACCATTACCCAGGGCGACAACATCCGCTGTAAAGCCGATGTCACCGCCGCGATGACCAGTGCCGGCAGCATGGAAGTGCGCAGCCGCTATACTGCGACCTGCAGCGATAAATCGCGTTACCGCATGCCGGAACTGGTGTGTAAAGCCGGTGATGGCATCGCCAGCTGTACTGCGCAATACGGCGCAGATCAGGTCTTCCCGTTGACGATTAAGCGTGAGAGTAAGTAAACATGTTGGCTCCCCTCATCGATGACAAACAGAAAATCACGCTGATTGAAGATAGCGGTGTGCAGTTTCTTGATTTCGGTTTGCGTTTACCTGCGTTGCAGGCACGCCGCCAGTTCGTGCGGCAAACCGCCAACGGCCCGCTGCTGCGCCTCAACGTCGACGGCAACAGCGGCAAGTTCCTGCTCTATCCGGAAGATGGCGGCGCAGCGGAAGTGGTGCGACCGGAAACGGATATCGCGCTGGCCGATTCCCTGAAACTGCTGGCCCATCAATGGCTGCCGCTGCCGGTGCTGCGCTGCACCAGCGGACGTCGTTTTATCGGCGGCCCGGACAACTGGGCGCGTCTGCATCTGGCGCCGCTGGCGCAACCTGACGCGGCAGGCAACACCCATCGCATCACCCTCGCCTTTGATACGCGCATTGTGTCTGAGCAGGATGGCGGCGAGCAGCACGGTTTAAGCAAAGCCGATGCGCAGAACGGCGTCAGTTTCGCCCTCGCCTGGCACAACTACGAGCTGGGCGAATTTCTCGACCATACGTGGGTTGATGGCTGGCTGCGTGAAACCTTTAGCCAGCAGGTGCATGCGCTGGAATCACGCCGTGAGCAGGAGCTGAACCAGGCGCTGCGTGAATTCGAATATCAGGCGCACTATCTCAACCTGCTGGAACTGCTGGGCGAACAGCTCGATCTGGCGGAAATCTATATTCAGGCAACTTCGCTGCAAACCCCGGCGGTCAACGTCGATATCATTCTCGACGTCGGCAACTCGCATACCTGCGGCATTCTGGTGGAAGATCACGCCGAAGAGAGCAGCGGCCTGCGTCAAACCTACGAGCTGCAGCTGCGCGATCTCTCCGAGCCGCATCAGGTTTACAACGAGCTGTTCGACAGCCGTCTGGAGTTTGCTGAAACCCGTTTCGGTAAGGCCAACTTCTCGCTGGAGAGCGGCCGCGAAAACGCTTTTATGTGGCCGTCGCTGACGCGCGTAGGCCGGGAAGCCAGCCGTCTGGCGTTGCTGCGTGCCGGCACCGAAGGCAGCACCGGTTTGTCCAGTCCGCGCCGCTATTTGTGGGATGAAGCGCGCTATCAGCCAGGCTGGCGCTTCAACGCCAACGGCAGCAGCGATGAGCCGCAAGCCACCGCGCTGCCGTTCACCCTACTGATTAACGACGAAGGCCAGCCGCTGCACGCGCTGGCGGAAGACGATCGTCTGCCGGTGTTCTCCGCCAGCTACAGCCGCAGTTCGCTGATGACCTTTATGCTGTGCGAACTGCTGGCGCAGGCGATGATGCAGATGAACAGCGTGGCACAGCGCCAGCGCATGCCGCAAAGCCAGGCGCCGCGCCAGCTGCGTCATGTGATCCTGACGCTACCGTCAGCGATGCCGAAGCCGGAGCGTGAGATTTTCCGTCGCCGCATGCAGGAAGCCATCGCGCTGGTATGGAAAGCCGAGGGCTGGCATCCGGCCGAAGAGGAATTTACCGCCGCCAGCCAGGCAAACAGCCTGCGTCCGGTACCGGATGTGCAGATGGAGTGGGACGAAGCCACCTGTGGTCAAATGGTGTGGCTATTCAACGAAACCCAGGTCAACTTTGCCGGCCGCGCAGAAGATTTCTTCAGCAGCATGGCGCGCCCGGATCGTCCGCGTGAAGTTGACGAGCTGCCGGGTAAAAGCCTGCGCATCGCTTCGATTGATATCGGCGGCGGCACCACCGATTTAGCCATTACCCAATATCGCCTCGATGACGGCCAGGGCAACAATGTCAAAATCACCCCGCGCTTATTGTTCCGCGAAGGCTTCAAAGTCGCCGGTGACGATATTCTGCTGGACGTGATTCAGCTGTGGATTCTGCCAGCGTTGCAGCAGAGCTTGCAGAAAGCCGGTTTGCAGCTGGCCGAACCGTTGATGAACAAGCTGTTCGGTCACGACAGCCGTATGGACGGACAAGCCACGCTGCGTCAGCAAGTGACGCTGCAGCTGTTTATTCCGCTGGCGCAGGCGGTGCTGGAGCAGTATGAAAATTGGGATCCGCTCGACAGCCACAGCGAGATCAATGCGCTGTTCGGCGAGCTGGTGCCGCAAAAACCGGCCAGCAGCGTGCTGGCGTTTGTGAACGGCGAAATTCAGCGCACGCTCGGCGGCGAGAGCCGATTCGATCTGCTCGAAGTGCCGCTGGTGGTCAGCATGGCGCAACTGCACGGCGAGTTCCTGCAACACCGTATGGCGATCATTCCGGCGCTGCGCGCGATGTGTGAAGTGGTGTCGCTGTATCAGTGCGATGTGCTGCTGCTCACCGGTCGTCCGTCACGCTTTCCTGGCATTCAGGCGCTGGTGCGCCATCTGCAACCGCTGCCGGGCAGCCGTATTTTGTCGCTGGAAGGCTATCACACCAGCGACTGGTATCCGTTCAACAAGCAAGGCCGCATTGATAACCCGAAATCCACCGCCGCAGTCGGCGCGATGCTGTGCCTGCTGGCGCTCGATCTGCGCCTCAGCAGCTTCTGGTTCCGCGCCGGTGATTTCGAACCGTACTCCACCATTCGCTATCTCGGCGTGCTGGATGAGACCTCGGCGCTCAGCGACGATAATCTGTGTTATAGCGAGATCGATCTCGACAGCAGCAGCTTCGCGCTGGATCGCAAAAGCAGCTTCCGCATTCGCGGCAACGTCTGCCTCGGCTTCCGCCAGTTGGAGAACGATCGCTGGCCGGCCTCGCCGCTGTATAGCCTGAGCATTGTGGACCCGACGCTGGCGCGTCAGGTTGCCGGCGAAAGCGTACTGCGCATTAAGCTGGCGGTGCAGCCCGGCCCGGATAATCTCGGCCCGGAGCGTTTGGTGCTGAGCGATGCGCGCATGGATGACGGCACGCGCGTGCCGCTGGAGCAGCTGAGTCTGAAACTGAACACGCTTTCTGCCACCGGCAACGCGAATGCGCAATATTGGATCGACAGCGGGAGCGTCTGCAAACGATGAGAACTGCCAAAAAAGCCTCGCCGGTTACGCCCGCGAAACGTCTTAGCCTGATGCAGGAAACGCTGGATGGCGCGCTGAACTGGGTGGAAACCCATCTGGCGCACGCGCCGCGTCTGGCGATGGAAGCTGAAACGCTGACGCTGCAGCTGCGCCGTGCGCGCGTGGAGAGCCATGCATTGGCGCGCCAGCTGGCGCGTCCGGTGACGCTGGCGCTGTTTGGCCAGTCGCAGGCGGGCAAAGCCTGGCTGCTGAGTGAGATGGTCGGCGATGCGCAAGGCCAGTTGATCGCGCGTCTTGGCGATAAAACCCTGAATTATTTTCAGAACATCAATCCCGGCAATCTCGATTTCGCCATCGCCACCCGCTTCAGCCACCAGCGTGAAACGCAATCCAACGCCTGGCCGCTGGAGATGACGCTGCTGAGCGAAGTGGAACTGATTCGTTTAATGCTGGCCTGTGCCAACACCGAGCTTCAGCCGGACACGGCGCAGATCGATGCCGCATTGCAGCGTTTGCAGCGCCACCGTCAGGATGAAGCTCAGCCTGGCCTCGACAGCGATGCGCTGATCACGCTATGGGCGTGGAGCCGTCGTCACCATCGTCATGCCGAGATTCTCGATCGTCACTTCTGGCCGCAGGCGGTAGCGCTGGCGCCGTGGCTCAACGTGGACGACCGTGTGCAGCTGTTTGCCCTGCTGTGGCCGGGACAAAACGCACTAAACGAAAGCCTGCGCAGCCTGATGCATTTGCGCCACCAGCTGCGCCATGCGCCGCGCGTGTTAGCGCCGCTCAGCGTGCTGGTGGACGATGCCGCGCTGCCAGCAGAAAAACTGATTGGCAATGATGCCGACTGGCAGGAGATGATCGAAGTGTGTCCGATCGTCGCCAATCGCGTGGGGAAAGCGCAGCATGTTCCATTGGGATTGCTGTCGCTGCTGACGTTGGAGATCACCTTGCCGCTCAGCTCCACGCCGCGTCAGGCGCTGTACGATGATGCGGATATGCTGGAGCTGCCTGCACCGGGCACGCCAGCCGATCGCGCGCAACAGGATGAACTGGCGCAGCTGCGCAAGCGCGATCCGCTGCGCGCCACGCTGCTGGAACAGAAACGCGCACTGCTGCCGGGCCTGTACGCCGCGCGTCAGGGCATTGATCTGATGCTGATCTGTACCGCTGCCAGCCAGCGTCACGACACCGATGTCGCCGCCAGCGCGCTGCGCGAGTGGCACATACACCAAACCATCGCCGCCAGCGGTGAGAAGCCGCGTCTGATTTGGGCGATCACGCCACATGATGCGCGCTATCAGCAGCAGCAGATTAACGTTGATGAAGCGGTGCAACGCCAGATTGGTCAGCCGGGACAGAGTTGGGGGTCGATGCTGGCGCTGGATCGCGCGGGCGTCGATCGCATGGGCAGCTGGTTGCAGGATGAGATGCAGCCGGAAGCGCGCCGTGAGCGTTTAGCGTTGCAGCTCAGCGCGCTACAGCACAAGCTGGTGGAACGTTTGCAGCCGTGGACCGAATCCAGCGCCACGCCAGAACAGGCAGCTCGCAAGCAGGCGATTTCCGATACGCTGCTGAAATGCTTGCAACATCGCACCGGTTTGCACGGCGAACTATTGGAGCGTTTGCAGCCGTCGCGTGAAGCGGTGCGTCAGCTGTGGCTGAGCCAGAGCAGCAGCCATCACATTCAACACAGCGCCAAAACGGCGGCCGCTGAGCAGAGCTATTTCGGCATCGGCTTCGAGTTCGATCTGTTTAAAGATGAGCCGGTAGCTGCCGCTGAGCCGCGCAGTTCGGGCGGGCAACGCGATCAGCAGTTCCCGCAGCAGGTGTTTGCGCTGTGGCTGGAGCACTTGCGTCAGTTGCCGGAGAGCCGCAGCCTGCTGGCGCTGCTCAACGTCGATAAGCCGACGCTGGAGATGCTGGTGGAAGAGTTAATAACCGCTAGCTTCCGTCTCAAGGTGCTGAGCAAACTGCAAAGCGCGCTTAACGAGCCGGATGCGCAGGCCAGCGCCCATGAAGCGCGTACCGATCGCCAGGTTTCACGCGCCATGACGGTGCTGGGGGATTTTGTGGCGTGGCTGGGCTTTTTACAGCGCCCGGAGAGCGAACGTCCTGAAAGCCGCGTCAATCGCGGTCAGACGATTTTCGCCCGTCCGCCTGCACCGAGCGTCAGCTTCTCGCCGGGACAGCGTTTGACGCGCTTGTCTGCCGCGCCCGCCAATCATACCGCTTACTACATCTATGACTGGCTGGTGGGGTTGAATTCGGTGATCGTTGAGAACAACGGCTACACCGGCGGTGGTGATTTGCCCGCTAATGCCCGCCAGATGCTGGCGATTTTGCTGTTACCGCTGCACGCGTAATTTATTCTCCACGCACCAGGCGCAGCTCGCCTTCTAACTGCTGCTGCGCCTCTTCCAGTAACGCCAGCACCGGCGCGAATTCTGCACTCACGCTGGCGTCATCGGCATGCGCTAAATAGAAGGTGGCCGGCAGCGCCATGCCGCCGGTCAGCCAATCCCATAGCGCATCAAGATTGTTACCGAAATCCACTGGACAGGCACTCTGCTGCACCAGCGCGCGGTAAAACGCCTGACGATCCGATAAGTTTTCAAAGTCAAAATGGAGCGTCAACATGGTTAAGGCACCTGTTTGAAGCTGCGATAGTGATCGGTGGTGAGGAAAATGAGCCCATCATTTGAGTAAAGCAGACGATCGGCGTCGCGGTGACCGCAATCGTAATTCACGTCAGCTTCATACCATTGCCTGCCCGCCTGCATCGGCAGCCTTCTTTCGCGGTTGCTAAAGCGATCGCCACCAATCGCGCGGCCCGGCAACACTTCACACAAGTTGCCCTTGCTGGGATTCCAGCCCTGACGACGCGCTTCATTTTTGGTGAGATAGAGATCGGGTAATGTGTGATGCTGCTGCACCCAACGCGCCACGGTGTTGGCATCGGTGAGCTGCGAAATATCGGGGTGGCTAGCTGACCATTTATCGGACAAACGCGGTTTTAGCCCGAGCCACAACGCGGCCAGGATCAGAATTAAGGCAATCCAGAGTTTTTTTGACATGGTGGCATCCTGAAAAACAGGACGACGATAATAACAGATTTAGGGCAGGGAAAAACGCGGGCCAGCAAAGCTGGCCCTGGCGGGGTTTACTGCATCGCGCTGGCGGATGGCGCGGCGTGACGACGCCATGCCCCCGGCGCTACGCCATACTGGCGTTTAAAGCTGCGGTTAAACGACTGCTGCGAGTCGAAACCGAGTGAAATCGCCACGTTAAGAATCGGTTCATTGCTGGTGGTCAAGCGATCCGCTGACTTCTTCAGCTTCTTCTCACGGATGTATTCGCCCAGAGGCAAACCCGTGTGCTCTTTGAACATACGCTGCAGGTGCCATTTCGAATAACCGGCGCGCCCCGCTACGGTATCCAGATCCAGACGCGTTTCAATATTGTTGTCAATCCAGTCGATCAAATCGTGAATAAATGCGGTGGTCATCATCTCGTTTTCTCCGGTCGCCGTTGCGAACAGTATCAGTATCAGTTGCAATTACACTTTAAGGTTGAACGACTATGCCAGTTAATGCAAGTTTTATTATTGCATTAAATGCCGCACTGCGCGTAGGGGCTTTGATCCTTCTGCAACGTAATGATCAAAACCGCACATAAAGTGTATCAGATATTCTTGCAGATGCAGTTTGAGCAAGCCTACACTCGTGGCGTTTTAATGCAATCATAAAAGTTGCAGATTTTTCGTACGTCTCCTTTCATTTTCACCAAAGCGGAATAACAACAATGCATCTGCAAACGTACAGGGTTCAATGGGCGGTAAGCCTGTCAGGAGTGATGTTGCTGGGAAGCCTGCTGGCCGGTTGCGATCGCGGTGTGGCGCAAAACGCCCCGCCGCCACCGCCCGAAGTAAGTGTCGCGCAGGTGGTAGAGCAGAAAGTCAGCCAATGGGATAGCTTTAACGGCCGTTTCGAAGCGGTGCAGAGCGTGCAGCTGCGGCCGCGCGTTTCGGGCTATATCGATCAGGTTAATTATCGCGAAGGCGATGAGGTGAAAAAAGGTCAGGTGCTGTTCACCATTGACGATCGCACCTACCGCGCCACGCTCGAGCAGGCGCAGGCCGAACTCGCCAACGCGCGCAGCCAGGCTACGCTGGCCCGCAGTGAATCGGCGCGTACCGATAAACTGATCGGCACCAATGTCGTGTCACGCGAAGAGTGGGAACAGCGTCGCTCGGCGGCTAATCAGGCGCAGGCCAGCGTGCTGTCAGCACAGGCGGCGGTGGATATGGCGCAGCTGAATCTTGATTTCACCCGCGTTACCGCGCCGATTGAAGGTCGCGCCAGCCGTGCGATGATCACCACCGGCAACTTAGTGACCGCCGGTGACAGCGCCAGCGTGCTGACCACGTTGGTATCGCAGGAACGTATGTACGTCTACTTCGACGTCGATGAAGCCACCTATTTGCATTATCAGGCGATGGCGCGTAAAGGCGAAAATCGCGGGTCGCTGCCGGTAGAAGTAGCGCTGACCGGCGAAGAGGGTTTTCCGCATCGCGGCACCGTGGATTTCCTCGATAACCAGCTGACCGCCAGCACCGGCACCATCCGCATGCGCGCATCGCTGGATAATCAGCAGCGTCAGTTCACACCGGGCCTGTTTGCGCGCGTGCGCTTGCCGGGCCGCGCCGACTTCACCGCCCTGTTGATTGATGATAAAGCCGTGCTCACCGATCAGGATCGTAAGTACGTTTACGTGGTCGATGCGCAAGGTAAAGCCCAGCGCCGCGATATTCAGGCCGGCGAGTTAGCCGATGGTCTGCGTATTGTGCAGCAAGGCCTGAAGCCCGGCGACAAGGTGATCGTTAACGGCTTGCAGAAAGTCTTTATGCCTGGCATGCCGGTGAACGCCCAACCGGTGGCGATGCGCTCCGCTCAATAACCTTCGAGACTGCCTTTTATGGATTTCTCCCGCTTTTTTATCGACCGACCGATTTTCGCCGCGGTGCTGTCGATTTTGATCTTTACCACCGGACTGATCGCCATTCCGCTGCTGCCGATCAGTGAATATCCCAACGTGGTGCCGCCGAGCGTGCAGGTGCGCGCGGAATATCCCGGTGCCAACCCCAAAGTGATTGCAGATTCTGTGGCGACGCCGCTGGAAGAAGCCATCAACGGGGTAGAAAACATGATGTACATGAAATCCGTGGCGGGTTCCGATGGCGTGCTGGTCACCACCGTGACCTTCCGTCCGGGCACCGATCCGGATCAGGCGCAGGTTCAGGTGCAGAACCGCGTGGCGCAGGCTGAAGCGCGTCTGCCGGAAGAGGTGCGCCAACTCGGCCTCACCACGCAGAAGATGTCGCCGACGCTGACGCTGGTGGTGCACATGTTCTCGCCGCACGGCAAGTACGATTCCCTCTATCTGCGTAACTACGCCACCCTGAAGGTGAAGGATGAACTGGCGCGCCTGCCTGGCGTCGGTCAGATTCAGATCTTCGGTGCCGGTGAATACGCGATGCGCGTCTGGCTCGATCCCAATAAGGTGGCGGCACGTGGCTTGACCGCCTCCGATGTGGTCAGCGCGATGCAGGAGCAGAACGTGCAGGTGTCTGCCGGCCAGCTTGGCGCGGAGCCGCTGAAGAAACAGAGCGATTTTCTGCTGTCGATCAACACCCAGGGTCGTCTTGAGAGCGAAGAGCAGTTCGGCAATATCATCCTGAAAACCGCTGATGACGGCACGCTGGTGCGCCTGCGTGACGTGGCGCGCATCGAGATGGGTTCTGGCAGCTACGCGCTGCGTTCACAGCTCAACAACAAAGATGCGGTCGGCATCGGTATCTTCCAGGCGCCGGGCGCCAACGCCATCGATCTGTCAAATGCGGTGCGCGACAAGATGGCCGAACTGGCCACCCGTTTCCCGGACGATGTGCAGTGGGCCGCGCCGTACGACCCAACGGTATTCGTGCGTGACTCGATCCGTGCCGTGGTGCAAACGCTGTTCGAAGCGATTGTGCTGGTGGTGCTGGTGGTGATTCTGTTCCTGCAAACCTGGCGCGCCTCGATTATCCCGCTGCTGGCGGTGCCGGTTTCGGTGGTCGGTACCTTCAGCATCCTTTATCTGCTCGGCTTCTCGCTCAATACCTTAAGTTTGTTTGGGCTGGTGTTGGCGATCGGTATCGTGGTGGATGACGCCATTGTCGTGGTGGAGAACGTCGAACGTAATATCGAGCAAGGCTTGTCGCCGACGGCGGCTGCGCATCAGGCGATGCGGGAAGTGTCCGGGCCGATTATCGCCATCGCGCTGGTGCTGTGTGCGGTGTTCGTGCCGATGGCGTTCCTGTCCGGCGTGACCGGTCAGTTCTATAAGCAGTTTGCGGTGACGATTGCCATCTCAACGGTGATTTCCGCCATCAACTCGCTGACGCTGTCACCGGCGCTGGCAGCACTGCTGCTGAAGCCACATGATGCCGCAAAGGATATGCCGACGCGCATTATCGATCGCCTGCTCGGCTGGCTGTTCCGTCCGTTTAACCGCTTCTTCCAGCGCAGTTCGGATGGCTATGAATCGCTGGTGGGTAAAACCTTGCGTCGTCGCGGCGCGGTGTTCGGCGTCTACGTGCTGCTGCTGGCCGGTGCGGGCTTTATGTTCCATACCGTGCCGGGCGGCTTTATTCCGACGCAGGACAAGCTCTACCTGATTGGCGGCGTGAAGATGCCGGAAGGTTCGTCGCTGGCGCGTACCGATGAAGTGATTCGCAAGATGAGCGAGATCGGCATGAACACCGAAGGCGTGGCTTATTCGGTCGCCTTCCCCGGTTTGAACGCGTTGCAGTTCACCAACACGCCGAATACCGGCACGGTGTTCTTCGGTTTGAAGCCGTTCAGTGAACGTACGCGCACCGCCGCGGAAATTAATGCTGAGATCAACGCTAAGATCTCGAAAATCCAGCAAGGTTTTGGCTTCTCGATTATGCCCCCGCCGATTTTAGGTCTGGGACAAGGTTCGGGTTATTCGCTGTATGTGCAGGATCGCGCGGGGCTCGGTTACGGTGCGCTGCAAACCGCCATCAACACCCTGACCGGTGCGGTGTTGCAGACGCCGGGCATGATGTTCCCGATTTCATCCTACCAGGCCAACGTGCCGCAGTTGGATGTGCAGGTGGATCGGGATAAAGCCAAAGCGCAAGGCGTGTCGCTGACCGAACTGTTCAGCACGCTGCAAACCTATCTCGGATCGTCGTACGTCAACGATTTCAATAAGTTTGGTCGCACCTGGCGCGTGATGGCGCAGGCGGATGGCGATTTCCGCGATAGCGTGCAGGATATCGGTAACCTGCGTACCCGCAACGATCGCGGCGAAATGGTGCCGATTGGCAGTATGGTGAATATCACCACTACATACGGCCCGGATCCGGTGATTCGCTATAACGGCTATCCGGCGGCTGACCTGATTGGTGATGCCGATCCGCGCGTGCTCTCTTCGGCGCAGGCGATGCAGAAGCTGGAGGATATGTCGACGCAGGTGCTGCCGAACGGCATGAACATTGAATGGACCGACCTAAGCTATCAGCAATCAACGCAGGGCAATACCGCGCTGATCGTCTTCCCGGTCGCGGTCCTACTCGCATTCCTGGTGCTGGCGGCGCTGTATGAAAGCTGGACGCTACCGCTGGCGGTGATCCTGATTGTGCCGGTGACTATGCTCTCGGCGCTGGTCGGCGTGTGGCTGACCGGTGGCGATAACAACGTGTTTGTGCAGGTTGGGCTGGTAGTGCTGATGGGACTGGCGTGTAAGAACGCGATTCTTATCGTCGAGTTTGCGCGCGAGCTGGAGATGCAAGGCAAGAGCATTGTCGATGCAGCGCTGGAAGCCTGTCGTCTGCGTCTGCGTCCGATCGTTATGACCTCGATTGCCTTTATCGCCGGTACTATTCCGCTGATTCTTGGTGAAGGTGCAGGCGCAGAAGTGCGCGGCGTAACCGGGATTACCGTGTTCTCCGGCATGTTGGGCGTGACGCTGTTTGGCCTGTTCCTGACGCCGGTGTTCTATGTGACGCTGCGTAAGCTGGTGACGCGCAAGCAACCACAGGCGGAAGTGCAAACTGTGTAAGGGTTTTAGGTGAAATGAACAATCCGGGCCGATGTGCCCGGATTTTTTTTGCGTGCAGATTGAGGCAATAAAAAAGGGCGTCATGAATGACGCCCTTACGGATGAGAGTGGTTTTAGCGGCCTTTTTTACACAGGTCGGCGAGTTCGAGATCGGGCAACTCTTCGCAGTTGCTGGTGTCGTTATGCTTCAGTTCGGCCAGCGCGTCAGCTACGGTGCGGGTTTCCAGCACTTTCAGCGACGCTTCTTCAGCCTCTTCAGCAATCGATTTGAAATACCAACACAGGTTGGCACTGACCAGACAACGCGGTGCCACGTCGGGACGTGACGCCCAGAGTTTTTTATCTTCAATCACAGAAGTATAAATGTCGCGCAGTGTGATTTCGGCGGCCGGGCGACCCAGATGAATGGAACCGGTGCGGCCAAGCGTTGAGACGATGATGCCGTCACGCGTGAGCGGAACCATAAGTTTCCGAATGAAACTGGGGTTCGCTTCAAGACCATAAGCCAATATGGCACTGGTCGAGCGTTTGCCCAGTTGCTCCGCCATCGCTACGCTCAAAACCATCTGCAAAGCTGTCGGGAAGCGGTAATCAAGCATTTCAATATCCTGAGTTGCGGTTATCTTGTTGTTTTTATGCCGCGACAATGAGTAATCAATGAGCAATAAATATAACAAACACTGTTGCTTTTTAGAAGTCAACGCCCGTGATCCAGGCACGTATTCCCCATTTAATCGGGCAGAAGCGCACAGGCTGCTTAGTTTATCACTCCCCTTTCCGACTGTGGGCTGGCCTGCGGCAATTTCTGCTGCAAAAGCGCGACCAACAGCACGTTAATCAACGCCAGAACGCATAACAACCACAGCGTGGCGCTGGCACCGAGGTGCTGAAACACATAGCCACCAACCAGCGGCGTCAAGGCCTGACCAATTAAGGCGGGACGCGCCATGCGCCCTACCACAATCGCGTAGGCCTCTGGTTTGACCATCACCAGCGGTAAAGTTCCCCGCACAATGGCACGCAAACCATTTCCAGCACCGTACAGCACCATGCTGAGCACCGCAAACTGCGGATAACACGCCAGCAGCAACAAGCCGAGCGCCACCAATCCCACCGAGAAAAAGGTGGTCCAGATCGGGTGACCGCGCTTGAAGGCGATGTCTACGATGCGCGATGCCACCTGACACGGACCGAGAATCGCACTGATGGCCAGCGCCGACGCCAGCGTGTGGCCGCTGGCCTGCAGCAGGGTGATCAGCTGCACCGAAATCGCCGTCATGATCACCGATGCGAGCGTGAAAATGCTGCACAGCAGCCAAAACAGTGTCGGTGCCAGTTCGTCGCCCTGCGCGGTCGGTTTTACCTTAGCGGCGGCGATTTTCGCTTCTGGCGCGGGTAGCGCGTAGAGATAGGCGGGCAACACTGAAACACATAACAATCCGGCAATGGCAAAACAGGCGTTACGCCAATCCAGCCAGTGAATCAGCAGCGCGGTGCCCGGCCACACGATAGTGGTACAGAAGCCAGAAATCAGCGTAATGCCGGTTATCGCGCCGCGTGCCTGGCCGCCATAGAGCGTGCCGAGCGTGGCAAACAGCGCATCGTACAGGCCCATAGCCATACCCACGCCGATAATCAGCCAGGCAAACAGAAACAGCGGCAGATTGTGGCTCAATCCCATGATCACCAGACCGATTGCCATCACCGCCCCGCTCGCCGCCAGCAATGCGCGGCCATAGGAGCGGGAAATCAGTCGCCCACTCAGCGGCGCCAGCAAACCGGAAATCAGCATGCCGAGCGATAGCGCGCCATACACCCATTGCTGCGACCAGCCGGTTTCCGCCACGATCGGATTGGCCATCACCGCCATCAAATAGAAGGATCCGCCCCACGACAGGATTTGTACTACGCCAAGCGTAACTATGGCGGCGGCAGGTGGCTTTGGCTGAGGCTTCACAACATTATTCCGTTAGCAGGCAAAGCATTGTTATAACACGTTCATCCAGCTTGAAAAATCCCACGTTTCCCTGCTTAACAAAATCCCTGCGCAATGCTGGCAGACCGGCACCCAAGCCAGTACACTGAAAGCATGTTGTAACTATGGAGGCGTTTTATGGCTCGTTATGATTTGGTTGCCGATCTGCACGAATGCGTTAATGCGCTGGAGGCGGGATTGGGCGCGTTACGTCAACACATTGAGCAGCAACCGCTGTTGATTGCGCGCGTGTTTAGTCTGCCGGAAATCGAGAAAGGCCGCGAACATGATGAAATTGAACGCATCGCGGTGACGCAGCATCTTGGTAAAACGGCACGCGACATGGCGCTAATGCATTACTGCCGCCTGTTTATGCAGCATCAATCGGAAAAGCTCAGCACCAAAGCCGCCGTGCGCTTGCCGGGCGCGATTTGCATTGAAGCCGACGGCGATGTGCATGCGCAGATTACGCAGCAGGTTGCCGAGATTAATACTTTGAAGCAGCGGCTGGAACAGCTGATCACCGTGGAGTCGGGCTTGCCGAGCGAGGCGCGCTTTGAGTTCGTCCACCAGCATCTGCGCGGGTTAATTACGCTTAACGCCTACCGCAGCGTCACGCTGCTCAACGCGCCGGACAGTTTGCGCTTTGGCTGGGCGAATAAAAACATCATCAAAAACGTCACGCGTGATGCGGTGGTAGAACAGCTGGAGCGCAGCCTGAAGGCCAATCGTGCGCAGGCACCGTGGACGCGGGAACAGTGGGCGGAGAAAGTGCAGCAAGAGCTTGAAGCAATCCTCGCGTTGCCAGCCGGTGCGAAGCTGAAAATCAAGCGTCCGGTGAAGGTGCAGCCGATTGCCCGCGTATGGCGCGCCAGCGAGAAGAAACAGGTGCAGCTTGCCTGCCCTTCTCCGCTGCTGGTGCTGTGCCGCGATCGCACGCAGGTGCCGATTCTGGGAGAACTGCTGAACTACGATGCCGATAACGTTGCCTGGCGTCATAAACCGCTGGCCGAGCCGCTGCATCTGATCATTCCGCGCCTGCATTTGTGGAGCGATCGGCTGGCGTAAAATTTATTTTTAAATCGCTGCATCCAATTCGCAGGCTGCCCTCGTATATCAGAGTGTGAGCAACTTCTTCGCTCCCTACTACGAGGATTTATGATGAAAAAGCTAATGAGCATTGCAGTCGTATCCAGCACTTTACTGTTCACCGCAGGTGCATTTGCCGCCATGAATAATGACTCCGTGATGGTCGGCGGCGCAGCGATGTATCCGCAAAAGAACATCGTTGAAAACGCGCTGAACTCCAAAGATCACACCACGCTGGTTGCTGCTGTTAAAGCGGCGGGTTTGGTGGAAACCCTCGAAGGTAAAGGTCCGTTTACTGTCTTCGCGCCAACCAATGCGGCCTTCGCCAAGTTGCCTGCGGGCACCGTTGATAGCCTGGTCAAACCGGAGAACAAAGCGAAGTTGACCAGCATCCTGACTTATCATGTGGTGGCCGGTAAATACGACATGAAAGCGCTGGAGAAAAAAATTAAGCAAGGTGGCGGACATGCCGAGCTGAAAACCGTCAACGGCCAACCATTGTGGATTATGAATAATGGCCCGCACAATATTCAGCTGAAAGATGGTCAAGGCAATGTGGCGAATATCAGCACTTATGACGTCAATCAGAAAAATGGTGTGATTGATGTGATTGATACCGTCTTGATGCCTAAGTAATTGCCTATACTCGGATTGGGCATTTTAGCCAACCGGGAAGATGATGGATAACAGGCTTGCAGAACGGTTAGACAACTTATTGCCGGCGATCGCAAAAGGCGATCGCCGCGCGTTTGAGCAACTGTATCGACTTACGTCGCCGCACCTGTTCGCCCTCGCCCTGCGCATGCTGCGTCAGCAAGGTTGGGCGGAAGAGGTGCTGCACGATTGCTACCTCACCATCTGGAACCGCGCCGCCTCTTACGATGCTGCCCTGAGCGCGCCGATGACGTGGATGACGCACATTGTGCGCAATCGCTGCATTGACGGGTTACGCAGCGGACAGGCGCGCCTGATGCTGGAGGCAGAAGAGTTTAGCGACCTGCTACCAATCACCAGCGAAGACGAACAGAATAACTTGCACGATCCGGCACAAGCCGATCGCCTGCGACACTGCATTGGCCATCTGAGCAGCGAACAGCAGCAAAGCATCACGCTCGCCTATTATCAGGGGATGTCCCACAGTGATATTGCCGCCTGGCTGCAACAGCCGGTTGGCTCGGTAAAAAGCTGGATTCGCCGCGCGCTGGAGCATCTGCGGGAGTGTGTGGGCCTATGAACGATAAATTACAACGCGATGATGCCTTATCAGCTGAGTATGCGCTGGGCACCTTGAGTGGGCTGGCGCGTTTGCGCTTTGCACGCAGGTTGCGAAACGAGCCCGCGCTCGCGGCTAATGTTGCGCGCTGGCAAGCCCTGCTAGCGGGCCTGGATAATCAGCTTGCGCCCGTCACGCCGCCGGAAAAGGTGTGGAAAAAGATTACATTGAGTTTGCCCGAGCAACGCGTCATTCAACCCAAACGCCATTATGCGGGCTGGCTGGCGGCTGCCAGTGTCGCGGCGTTCGCCCTGCTCGCCTCACTGTTCCTGCAGCAGCCGACGTTGACGCCGTTGACGGTACTGAACGACGCCCAGCATCAACAGCAATGGGTGGTCAGCGCGGACAGCAAACTGGCACAGCTGAGCCTGACGCCGTTACATCCTGTGACCATCGCCGATAACAACAGTTTGCAGCTGTGGCTGATTCCGCCAGGCAAAGCGCCGATTTCATTGGGTTTGTTGGATAACCAGAAGGCAACGGATGTGGCGTTGAATAGCACGATTTCCCGCTCAGGCATCATTGCCATCAGCCTTGAACCGCGCGGCGGCTCGCCAACCGGGCAGCCAACCGGTCCGGTGTTGTATAGCGGGCAGCTATAAATCACCGCACAATCCGTAGCGGCGCGATTTATCGCGCAATCAATTGCGCCGCTACGAGGGTGCTACGTCTGCCAGTTTTTAACAGCGGTTTACTGCTTCATGCTGCCCACCATCTCCTCCGGACGCACCCACTCATCGAACTGCTCTTCGGTCAGATAGCCCAGCTTCAGCGCCGAGCCTTTCAGCGTCAGGCCTTCTTTATGGGCTTTCTTGGCGATTTCCGCCGCTTTGTCGTAGCCGATATGGGTATTCAGCGCCGTCACCAGCATCAGCGATTCGTTCAGCAGCTGATCGATGCGCTCGCGTACCGGTTCAATGCCAATCGCGCAGTGGTGATTGAAGCTGTCCATGCCGTCGGCCAGCAGACGCACCGATTGCAGGAAGTTGTGGATCACCATCGGACGGAACACGTTGAGCTCAAAGTTGCCGGACGCGCCGCCAATATTCACCGCCACGTCGTTGCCCATCACCTGACAACACAGCATGGTCAGCGCTTCGCACTGCGTGGGGTTCACTTTGCCTGGCATGATCGAGCTGCCTGGCTCATTTTCCGGGATCGCCAGTTCGCCAATGCCGCAACGCGGGCCTGAGGCCAGCCAGCGCACGTCGTTGGCAATTTTCATCAGCGAAGCCGCCAGGCCTTTCAGCGCACCGTGCGCGTGCACCAGCGCATCGCAGGTCGCCAGCGCCTCGAACTTGTTCGGCGCGGTGACAAACGGCTGTTTGGTCAAATCGGCCAGCGCTTTAGCCACGCGAACCGCGTATTCCGGATGGGTATTCAGGCCGGTCCCGACCGCGGTGCCGCCCAGCGCCAGCTCCGCTACGTGCGGAATACTGTTCTCAATATGTTTGAGATTGTGCTCAAGCATCGCTACCCAGCCGGAGATCTCCTGACCGAGAGTCAGCGGTGTCGCATCCTGCAAGTGGGTACGACCAATCTTGACGATATCTTTGAAGGCGTCGGATTTTTCACTCAGCGTCTTTTTCAACACGTGAATCTGCGGAATCAGTTGCTCCCGCACGGCGATGACCGCGGCCACGTGCATGGCGGTGGGGAACACATCGTTGGAGCTTTGGCTTTTATTCACGTCGTCATTTGGGTGCACCAGACGCGACATGCCACGCTCGCCGCCAAGAATTTCACTGGCGCGGTTGGCCAGCACTTCATTCATGTTCATGTTGGTCTGGGTGCCGGAGCCGGTCTGCCAAATTGCCAGCGGAAACTCCTCGCTGTGCTTATCGGCCAGCACTTCGTCGGCGGCTTTGAGAATCGCCTGGGCACGATCGGCCGGAAGCAAGCCGAGATCCTGGTTCACCTGCGCCGCCGCGCGTTTGGTCAGCGCCAGCGCATGCACCAATGCCACGGGCATTTTCTCGGTTGAGATTTTGAAATGTTCCAGCGAACGCTGGGTTTGTGCGCCCCACAACTTATCTGCCGGTACTTCGATCGGTCCCATTGAGTCTTTTTCAATGCGATTGGCTGCCATGACTACGTCTCCTTAGCTCAGATTTTGAGGTTTCCGCTCTAAACGCCTTCCCGCGACGCCGTTGAGCGAGCAAGATTGTCACATACAAGAATTTAACATTATGCGAGCCTATCGCCTTTATTGCACTTGTTCGTGTATTTTCTATGGCACTTTCTGCTTTAATAAGCCTATTTACTTACGGTTATTAAGGGTAAACGATGCAAAAATTGAACAATTCGCTGCAAAATTACGCCTGGGGCAGCAAAACTGCGCTGACCGAACTCTATGGCATCGAAAATCCACAAGGTTTGCCGATGGCGGAACTGTGGATGGGCGCGCACCCGAAAAGCCCGTCTACCGTTGAGGTCAATGGCGAAGTGCGTTCGCTGCGTGAGGTAATTGATGCCGACAAAGTCGCCATGCTCGGCAAAGCGGTGGCTGAACGTTTCGGCGAGCTGCCGTTCCTGTTTAAAGTACTGTGCGCCGATCAGCCGCTGTCGATTCAGGTACATCCCAGCAAAGCTGCTGCCGAACAGGGTTTTGCGCGTGAAAATGTTGCTGGCATTCCACTCAGCGCCGCCGAACGTAACTATAAAGACGCTAATCACAAGCCCGAGCTGGTGTATGCGCTGACACCCTTCCAGGCGATGAACGGTTTCCGTGAGCTGCATGAGATTGTCTCGCTGCTGGAGCCGGTGGCAGGTGCGCATCCGCAAATCGCTCACTTCCTCGAAAACGCTAACGAAGCCAATCTGGCCAAACTGTTCGCCACGCTGCTGTCGCTGCAAGACGAGGCTAAATCGCGCGCCATCGGCGTACTGAAATCGGCGATCAACGCGCGTGAAGGCGAGCCGTGGCAGACCATCAAATCTATCGCCATCGATTATCCGGATGACAGCGGTCTGTTTTCGCCGCTGCTGCTCAATGTTATTACCCTGCAGCCCGGCGAAGCGATGTTCCTGTTTGCCGAAACGCCGCACGCCTATCTGAAAGGCGTGGCGCTGGAAGTGATGGCGAACTCCGATAACGTGCTGCGCGCCGGTCTGACGCCGAAGTTCATCGATATCCCTGAACTGCTGGCTAACCTGAAGTTTCAGGCAAAACCGGCCGCGACGCTGCTGACGCAGCCGCAGCGCGACGGCGAAACCCTGAACTTCCCGATCCCGGTTGAAGACTTTGCCTTTGCCATTCATGGGCTTTCCGCTGCGCCGCAAACGCTGGCACAAAACAGCGCTGCTCTGCTGTTCTGCATTGAAGGTCAGGCGATAATTGAGAAGTCCGGGCAACAGCTGGTGCTGAAGCCGGGTGAATCCTGCTTTGTGGCCGCCAATGAGTCGCCGGTCAACGCGGCAGGCACCGGACGTCTGGCGCGCGTGTTTAATACGCTCAACTGAGATCCGGCTGACGCTGCCAGCATTAACTGCTATTCTTTTAAACTATTAATTTAAAACGCCTGCGGGCGTTTTTCTTCACCCGTCGCGCACCGATCAGCGGCGTGCGGACGCAAGGATAAGGACGACACAGCGATGAAAAAGACCCAGGTTGCCGTAGGTGTGATTGTGGCGCTCGGCGTGATTTGGACTGGTGCTGCATGGTTTACCGGTAAACAACTGGAAAGCCATATGGATGAGATGTTGCAGAACGCCAACGCGCAGCTAAATGCTTACGCGCCGAACAGCCGTTTGACGCTGAGCTATCAGGATTATCAGCGCGGCGTGTTCAGCAGCAAAACCAAATTGGTGGTACAGGCCAGCTCGCAAACCAATGACAATCCGCTGTTGAAGCCTGGTCAAAGTATCGTGCTGAACGAGACGATCGATCACGGTCCTTTCCCGTTCGCCCAGTTGAAGCGCGGCAGCCTGATCCCAAGTATGGCGTCTGTGCATACCGAACTGGAAAACACCGATGCGGTGAAGAAACTGTTTGAACTGACCAACGGCAAATCGCTGGTCAACGCCGATACCCGCGTCGGCTACAGCGGTGCGACCAATACCGATCTCAACCTGCTGGCGGTGGATTACAACAATCCGCAGACCGGCGATCGTCTGGCCACCAATGGCGGCACGCTGAACATCAGCGCCGACAGCAAAGGTGACAAAGTCAGCCTCGACGGCGACTTCTCCAGCATCGCGGTCACCAGCAAAAACCAGGTTGAGCTGCCGGTGCTGTTTACGCTGAATGGCCTGAAGCTGAGCGGCGATACCCATCTCAGCCCGGAAGGCGTGCGCGTCGGCGATCAGTCGATCTCTCTGGATAAACTGGATGCCAGCATCAACGGTCAGGAAGGTTTGTCGCTGGAGAAGCTGAAAACCACCTCGTCCTTTGACAATAAAGAAGGCAAGATTGGTGGGCAGTTGGATGTCGATGTTGACAAGATTACCCTGCAGAAGCAGCCGTTTGGTGAAGCTAAGCTGGCGATGAAGTTTGCGCAGTTTGATGCGCAGGCGGTGAAAGCCTTCTCCGATACTTACAACGCCCAGATGCAGGATCTGCTGAACCAGCCGGGCGTGGCGGAAGATCCGATTCGCTATCAGGCCAGCGTGCAAACCATTCTGCGTAATAACCTGCCAACGCTGTTGAAAGGCTCGCCAACGCTGAGCATCGCGCCGCTGAGCTGGAAAAATGATAAAGGTGAAAGCACCTTTAACCTGAACGTGGGCTTTAACGATCCGGCCACCGTGAGCGGCGAGGCGCAGAGTTTGGGTGCCGCAGTGGATCGCGTGCTGAAAACCCTCGACGGCAAGCTGGCGATCAATATGCCAATGGCAACCGAAACCATGCGTCATGTCGGTTTGGCGGAAGGTTATCAGGGTGACGATGCGCAGAAACTGGCGGATCAGCAGGTTAAGGGTTTAGCAGCGATGGGCCAGATGTTCCGCCTGACGCAGCAGCAGGATGATAACATCGTCACCAGCCTGCAGTACGGCAACGGCCAGGTCACCATGAATGGCGACAAGATGACGCTGGAGCAGTTCCTGTCACGCTATATGCTGGGCGCACCAACCAGCGAAGGTATGCCAGAGTAATTCATGGGGCGGCCAATTGGCCGCCCTTACACTTCGCCGCGCATTAGCTGCGGCGGCACAATCAAACTCTGAATCTCCGCTTCCGGCTGCGCCAGCCGCTGCAACATCCGCTCCGCCGCCCTTCTCCCCACATCACGCGCTTCACTACTGACAAAGGTCATGGTGGGATCGTGCAACTCCCGCTGCGGATCGTCATTAAAGCCCACCAGCGCCAGCTGCTGCGTGTAGTAGCTATCCACCGCGCCTTCACCAAAGGTTCGCCCACAGCGTAACGCGCCAAAATAGCAGCCGAGCGCGGTGCTGCCGTTATGCGCCAGAATCGCGGTGATGCCGGGATGTTGACGCAACAACTGCAGCGTTAACGCCGACACGCTTTGCTGGCGATCGTCGCACTCGATAATCCAGTCGGACCGGAACGATAGGCCATATTGCAGCAAAGTGGCGCAATAGCCGCCAATCCGCTCGGCGCGCGTCAGTGACGATCCCAAACCGCCCATCCAGGCGATGCGCTGATGTCCCTGTCGAATCAGATACTCCGTTGCCATGCGCGCCGCCTGGCTGTTATCGGGCCGCAGTGAGTCGACATTGTCGAGGCTGCTGGCGCGCGAAGCGCAAACCAACGCGATGTTTTGCTCCTGCGCCTGCGGCACTAGCGTTTCTGCTTGCGCCGCCGCGCCGCCGAGCACAATGCCTTCCGCGCCCTGAGCCACCAGCGTGTCAAAACAGCGTTTAAGGTGTTGTCCGTGCTGACCGCTTTGTGTCAGCACCAGCACTTTGCCCTGCTGCTCCAGCACTTCACTGAGTCCGGCCGTCATCGCGGCATAAAAGGGCTGGCTGAGATCGCGCACGATCAGGCCGATCACGCCGCTTTCGCCGCCGCGCAAAATCGAGGCTGAGCGATTACGCACGTAGCCAAGCTGCTCAATCGCCTGATTAACGCGTATGGCCGTAGCGGGCGAGATGCGCCCTTTGCCGGAGAGCACCAACGACACGGTAGAGACCGACACCCCGGCGACCAACGCCACATCATGAATAGTGGTTTTCTGCTGGGACATAGTGTTCCGTTACCGACGTCCAAATTCAAAGAGATAAAACGTTACACTGATTGCACCAAAAATAAAGCCTGCAATTAGTCACTCTTTGTGATTATAGCCACAAAAATAAGTGGTAAAACGTTTTATCATCCTTGACCACATTGAAGCCTTTCACTTTTTATTGCCAGGAGAATCTATGTCCGCCAGCCGCCCCAAAATGTCACTTTGGGAGTTTTTCCAAAGTCTGGGTAAAACCTTTATGTTGCCCGTCGCCCTGCTGTCGTTCTGCGGCATTCTGTTAGGAATTGGCAGTTCTCTCAGCAGTCATGACGTCCTGACGCTAATTCCTCTTCTCGATCAGCCTTTCCTGCAATACCTGTTTATCTGGCTGGCGAAGATTGGCTCTTTTGCCTTTAGCTATCTGCCGGTGATGTTTGCCATTGCCATTCCGCTCGGTATGGCGCGCGAAAATAAAGGCGTCGCCGCCTTTGCCGGTTTTGTTGGCTACGCGGTGCTAAACCTGAGTATCAACTTCTGGCTCAACATCAACGGCATTCTGCCAACCACCGATGCGGCGGTGCTGAAAGCCAATAACGTACAAAACATCCTCGGCATTCAGTCCATCGACACCGGTATTCTCGGCGCGGTGATCGTCGGTATCGTGGTGTTCTGGCTACATGAGCGCTTCCACAACATTCGCCTGCCAGATGCGCTGGCGTTTTTCGGTGGTACGCGTTTTGTACCGATCGTTACGGCGATGGCGATGGGCGTGCTGGGCCTGGTGGTTCCGCTGATTTGGCCATTCTTTGCACGCGCGATTACCGGCCTCGGCTGGGTGATTAACAGCGCCGGTGAATTTGGTCCGATGATCTTCGGTACTGGCGAACGTCTGCTTTTACCTTTTGGCTTGCAGCACATTCTGGTGGCAATCATCCGCTTTACCGATGCGGGCGGCACCATGGATGTGTGCGGCAAAAGTGTTAGCGGTGCGTTAACTATCTTCCAGGCGCAATTGGCCTGTGCAGATACCCACGGCTTCGCCGAGAGCGCCACGCGCTTCCTGTCGCAGGGTAAAATGCCAGCCTTCCTCGGGGGTTTGCCGGGTGCGGCATTGGCGATGTATCACTGCGCCCGTCCGGAAAACCGTCATAAAATTAAAGGCCTGCTGATTTCCGGCGTGGTGGCTTGCGTGGTGGGCGGTACTACTGAACCGCTGGAGTTTCTGTTCCTGTTCGTCGCGCCGGTGCTGTATTTGATCCACGCGCTGTTGACCGGCTTGGGCTTCACCGTGATGGCGATGCTGGGCGTCACCATCGGTAACACCGACGGCAACGTGATCGACTTCTTCGTCTTCGGCGTGCTGCACGGCCTCTCCACCAAATGGTATTGGGTGCCGGTGATTGCTGCGGTGTGGTTCGTGGGTTATTACGCCATCTTCCGCTTTGCTATCAGTCACTTCAACATCAAAACGCCAGGCCGCGAAGTTGAAACCAACAGCGTAGCGCAGCAGGTTAATCGCGCGGCTGTGGGCAAATCCGGCTTTAATACGCCAGCGATTCTGTCGGCGCTGGGCGGCGTGGAAAACATCGCCTCACTGGATAACTGCCTGACGCGTCTGCGCATTACCGTGGTCGATATGAGCAAGGTGGATGATGCAACACTGAAAGCCAACGGTGCGATTGGCGTGGTGCATGTTAATGCGACCAATCTGCAAGTGGTGATGGGCCCGCAGGTGCAGTCGGTCAAAGATGAGATGGCACACTTGATGAGCGCGACGGTGTAATGATGCAGGATTTCGCTTTCAATCAGGTGGTGGATCGCCGCGGTAGCTGGTGTACGCAGTGGGATTTCGTGGCCGATCGTTTCGGCGTGGCGGACTTGCTGCCCTTCACTATCTCCGATATGGATTTCGCCACCGCGCCATGCATCCTCGAGGCGCTGCAACAGCGCCTCGCACACGGTGTGTTTGGCTACAGCCGCTGGCAGCATGATGATTTTCTTTCTGCCATTCAACATTGGATGCGCAGCCGTTTCGCTACCGAAGTGGCGGCAGAATCGCTGGTTTATGGCCCGTCGGTGATTTACATGGTGGCGCAGCTGTTGCGCCACTGGACGCAGCCGGATGATGAAGTGCTGATTCACACCCCCGCTTACGATGCGTTTTATAACACCATCAATGGCAATCAGCGTCGGGTGCTGGAGCTGCCGCTGCAGCGCCACGCTAACGAATGGCTGTGTGATATGACGCAGCTGGAAAGTTTGCTGGCGCGTCCGCGCTGTAAAGTGATGCTGCTGTGCAGTCCGCACAATCCTAGCGGCAAAGTGTGGCGCGAAGATGAGCTGCGCCAGATGGCAGCGCTGTGCGGAAAGCATGGCGTGAAGGTGATCAGCGATGAAATTCATATGGACATGGTGCTGAGTGATGCGCAGCATACGCCCTGGAGCCAGGTAGCGCAGTCCGCCTGGGCGCTGTTCACCTCGGCCTCCAAGAGCTTCAACATTCCGGCGCTGACCGGCGCGTGGGGCATAATCCCTGATGAGCGCGATCGTCAGGCGTGGTTCCATGCGCTGAAGCAGCAGGATGGCTTATCCTCGCCAGCGGTAATGGCGCTTGCCGCTACCATCGCCGCTTATCGCGCGGGCGCGCCGTGGCTGGATGCGCTGCGCGCCCATTTGCGTGGCAACATGCAGCATATCGCGCAGCGCCTGAACACGGCTTTACCGCAGCTTAACTGGCAACCGCCTGCCGCGACTTACCTGGCGTGGATCGATCTCAATCCGCTTGGCATTGATGAAAAGGCGCTGCAACAGCGTCTGATTCATCAACACAAAGTGGCGATCATGCCGGGTTCGACCTACGGCGCGGCGAGTCGCGGTTATCTGCGTCTCAACGCCGGTTGCCCGCGCAGCAAACTGGATGATGGACTGGATCGCCTGATTGCCGGGCTAAAATCGTTCTAAAATGCCACGGATGCTGATTAATTCAGCATCCGTTTTGCTGTTTGCGCAAATCGCTGGCGCTGTTGCGCAAGATGTTTTTATAATCCTCTGCACTTAATGAAACTTAAGCGAGTGCGCCATGATTGATCCAAAACTCCCCCTTACCGACATTCACCGCCACCTTGATGGCAATATCCGCGCACAAACCATTCTCGACTTAGGTCGTCAGCATAATCTTGCGCTGCCCGCTGAAACGCTTGATGCATTGCGTCCGCATGTGCAGGTCACGGCTAATGAACCGGATCTGGTGAGTTTCCTGCAGAAACTCGACTGGGGCGTGAAAGTGCTGGGCGATCTTGATGCCTGTCGTCGTATCGCGCTGGAAAACGTCGAAGATGCGGCGCGCGCTGGCATTCACTATGCGGAACTGCGCTTCTCACCGGGCTACATGGCGATGACGCATCAACTGCCGATTGCCGGCGTGGTTGAGGCGGTGATTGATGGTGTGCGCGCCGGCATTCAGCAATACGGCGTTGATGTGCGTCTAACCGGCATTATGAGCCGCACCTTTGGTGAAGAAGCTTGCCTGCGCGAGCTGGAAGCTTTGCTGGCACATCGCGAGGGCATCACCGCCGTCGATTTGGCCGGTGACGAGCTAGGCTTCCCAGGCAGTGAATTCCTCAGCCACTTTAATCGTGCGCGTGACGCCGGTTTCCGCATTACCGTTCACGCCGGTGAAGCCGCAGGCCCGGAAAGCATCTGGCAAGCGATTCGCGAGCTGGGCGCGGAGCGTATTGGTCACGGCGTGAAGGCGATTGAAGACCGTGCATTGATGGATTTCCTTGCTGAGCAGCGCATTGGGATTGAGTCATGCCTCACTTCGAATATTCAGACCAGCACCGTTTCGTCGCTGAGCAGCCATCCGCTGAAAACCTTCCTGCAGCACGGCATTCTCGCCACCATTAACACCGACGATCCGGCGGTTCAGGGCGTTGAGCTGGCCCATGAGTATGAAGTGGCGGCACCGCAAGCGGGATTGACGGCAGAAGAGATGCGTCAGGCACAGGATAATGGTGTAACCATCGCGTTCCTGAGTGATGCAGAGAAAGCCGCGCTGCGCGCGCGCGTAGCGGGATAAAAAAAGGTGCGCATAACGCGCACCTTAGATCGTAGGGTCGCCATTCCTGAACTGAACCCCATAACCTGGACCGTTTAGTTAAAGCGCTGCGTAATGCTGAGTCCTGTACGCTACCGGACTCAGCCCACCCAACCCCATTTTT